>JBGPHM010000014.1:0-73528 GCA_041484365.1 Terriglobia bacterium
GGATGCTGCGCGTACATTTTGATTTGCCGGCTTGTCCCCCGCTTCCGGGCGCAGCCGGCTATTTTTACCTCTCGCGCATGAACGGCAGCAAACCGAGAAGCTCAGCAAAGAAAAGAGCAGAAAAGAATTGAGCAATCATATAAACCCTGCGCCGCCGATTGTGCTGGTGATCGCCGGTTTTGATCCTTCCTGCGGCGCGGGCATCGCCGCCGATTTGAAAACAATTGCCGCGCACAATGGCTACGGTGTTGCCGCGGTGACGGCCGTGACGGTGCAATCCACTCAGGGTGTAATCAGCGTGCACGCCATTCCGCCGTCGACGCTTCGCGCGCAATTGGACGCGCTCGCGGCAGACATCAAGCCGGGCGCGATCAAGATTGGAATGCTGGCCAACAAAGCGAATGCCGCGGTTGTCGCGGAATTCCTCGAGCGGTTCAAGAAGACGCCGGTCGTCCTCGATCCCGTCATCATGCCCTCATCAGGCGGCGTGGAATTGCTTGACGCGGGCGGCGTGAAATTTCTCACCGAAGAACTTCTGAAGCTCGCGACAGTCGTCACGCCAAATATCGCGGAAGCCGCGCTGCTGAGCGGCCTCGAAATCAAGGATGTCGCCGGGATGGAAGCTGCGGCGCGCAAGCTTGTCGAGCACGGCGCACGCGCCGTAGTCATCAAGGGCGGCCACATGGAAAAGCCCATTGACGTACTTTTTGATGGCAGCGACATTCTTACACTCGGCGGGGATCAGGTGAAAACGCATAACACGCACGGCTCCGGCTGCACGTTCGCCTCGGCCATCGCCGCGCAGCTTGCCACGGGACGCCCGCTCCGCGATGCGGTGTTGCTCGCGAAAACTTACGTCCAGAAGGCCATCGAACACGGCTTCGCCATCGGCAAGGGCGCCGGCCCGCTGGATCATTTTTACCGCGTCCATCAGGAGCCGCCCGCGCGAGGCGTGCACGAAGTCCCGCAGCACGGAATGCATCCGGCCGCCGAACCCGCGGCACATTGACGCTCTCACTTTCCCCCGTTTCCTTCATCGAAAGCACCATGAAACTCATCCTCGCTTCCGCCTCTCCGCGCCGCGCGGAAATTCTCACCGCAGCAGGAATTCGATTTGAGATCCATTCCGCGCGGATCGATGAGTCGCCGGTCCCCGGTAAGACGCCCAAGCACATGGTCGAGCGCCTCGCCAATGCGAAGGCTGAATATGTCGCGCGTGAGCTGCCTCACGAAAGGGATGCAGTCATTCTTGGCGCGGACACCGTCGTCGTGCTCGATGGCCAAATCCTCGGCAAACCGAGGGATTCTGCGGATGCCCGCGCAATGCTCCGCAAACTCCGCGACCGCGAGCATCAGGTAATCTCAGGTTTCTCTCTGATTCGCATTGCAGATGGTGCGCGGAATGCAGGCAGCGATATGACCCGCGTCTGGTTTTCCGCGATGACGGATCGAGAGGTGGACGCCTACGTCTTAACAGGAGAGCCGCTCGGGAAGGCGGGCGCCTATGCAATCCAAGGACTCGCCGGACGGTACATCCCGCGCATCGATGGCTGCTACTTCAACGTGGTCGGTTTGCCGCTCGCACGAGTGTGGCAAGCGCTGACGGGTCTCGGCTGGCCGCGCGCTTAGCGGAACAACTCTGCCGCAAAAACAAAACGAGCGGCCACCTGGCCGCTCGTTCTAATTTTTCTTGTGCGCCACAAATCAGGCGCGAAATCGCGCTTACTTTTTCTGCTCAGTAGGCGCTACGTTTGAAGGCGCAGCAGGCGGTGGCGTAGATGAAGACTGGTTCGCAGTCGTATCACCACGCATCCCTTCCTTGAATTCACGCACACCCTGCCCCAGGCCGCGCATAACTTCGGGGATCTTGCGTCCTCCGAAGAGGATTAGAATGACGACGGCGACAATCAACAAATGCATCGGGCTGTCCCACATAGGCACCTACCTTTCAAGCCCTGATCCGGCCAACTACGGGCTACTCCGGCTAAATTCAGGCCGGAAACATTCTAGAGTATAACACGCTCGTCGCCCTCGCGGCGGGTGACCCCGTTTCGATCCAGGTACTCCAGGAGCGGGATGGCGTATTTCCGGCTAACTCCCGTCAGTTCCTTGAAAACAGGCACGCTGATCCGTGGGCCGCGCTTTTGCTTGTGTGCGGCGAGGGTCTTCTTCAATGTTTCGAGGGCGCTCGCGTGGAATACAAGATCCTCGGTCAGTCTGACCAGAACCTTCTCTCGCAGCAGCAGTTGCAGGACACCATACGCGCGCTTGGAATCAATCCCCAGCTTTCCAAGGACGTCCTTCGTCGCCGGAACCGCGAGGCCGGCTTTTGCGAATGCGGCCTCGATTTCTCGCCGCGCCCGATCCTCGTCATCGGCGAGTTTCACGGAGTGGCCCGCGCGCTTCACCGTGTCTCCCGCGACGGCCAATTCACCCGCGCGAATGAGTTCATCAAGCGCGGCGTGAAAAATCTCCGGCGCGAAATCTCTTGCAGCCCGGGCGCGCAAGTCTTCCTTGGCGATGCCCGCGGCGAGCGGATTCGCCGCGTGAAATTGGGCGACGCTTGCGCGCAGCCGCGCGGCGCATTCCTTCATGTGCGCTGTGGCCGCAATCGTCAGCGGCTCTTTGTTAAGAATGCTGGCCGCGCCACTCTTCGCTAGTGATTCGGCTGAGGCAGCCGCCTCTTCGGAAATCCAGGCCGTGCGAGAGATGATCGCGTCGAGCGTCATTCCCCGTGGTCCCTCGTCAAGCAGTACCAGCAAGCCCGCTTCCTTATTCCCACTTTCAAGTACAGGCAGGAGCCGCAGCGCGGCGGGATCACCCGCGCGCCGCCGCTTCACGGTTTGCAGTACGACGCCGCCGCCAATTGTGACGGCGGGCGAGAATTGCCGCAAGATGAATCGGTCGCCGGGTAGCAGGAAGACTTCATCTTGCAAGACAAGTTGCGCCAGCACTGAGCTGCCCGGCGCGAGTTGCACGCCCTCGAGTAGCTTCACTTCCGCAATCGTTTCCGCCGTGCCCTGATGAAAATGGACGCGAGCGCGGTTTTTCATGGGACGAGCGGAGGCCAGCAGCCTAATTCTCGCGTCCAGATGCCGCGTCGCGCCGAATCGGCCCGGAACGGCCAGCACCATCCCGCGCTTCACGTCAGTCAAATCTATTCCCGCGAGATTCACGGCCGTCCGCTGCCCCGCCACGGCGCGTTCGATTGCGCGCCCACCCGACTGCAGTCCGCGCACTCGAATTCGCTGCGCCGCCGGCTGCAATTCGATTTCATCGCCGACTTCTACTTGACCCGCGACAAGCGTGCCGGTCACAACTGTGCCAAAACCCTTCATCGCGAACGCCCGGTCAATGGGCAGGCGGAAATGGCGCCTCGCATCTCTTACAGGAACACTCCCCGCCACTTGTGAGAGCGCATGCTTCAATTCGTCGAGACCCGCGCCTGTCCGCGAGCTGACAGGCAATATCGGTGCGCCTTGCAAAAATGACCCGCGCACAAAATCGTGCAATTCGACCCGGCGCAGCTCTAGGGCGCTTCCGTCCACAAGGTCCGACTTCGTTAACGCAACGATTCTGCGCGGAATTCCAAGCACTTTGCAAATATCAAAATGTTCGCGCGTTTGCGGCTTGATCCCCTCATCCGCCGCGATTGCCAGCAGCACCAGATCAATTCCGCCCGCGCCTGCGAGCATGTTGCGCACAAACCGTTCGTGCCCCGGAACGTCCACGAAACCAAGCCGCACGCTTCCCAAATCCAGGAACGCGAAACCGAGATCAATCGTAATCCCTCGCCGCCGCTCCTCTTCCAGGCGGTCGGGATGCGTCCCGGTCAACGCCTCGACGAGCGACGACTTGCCGTGGTCAATGTGCCCGGCTGTGCCAACGATTACGTTCTTGATTTCGTCTGCCATGAGCGGCTAAAGGAAATGTGGGTGAATTCGGATGCTATCGGAGGGAATACACTGCGTCAAACCTGCGGAGAGTTTCGCTTGCGGAAAGTGGCGCGAAAAGTTTACTCGGCCTCGGCGCGTGCGATCTCGTCAGCAATAGCCATCGCCGCAGCCACAGGATCCGCCGCGCCGGTGATGGGCCGCCCCACAACCAGATAGTCCGCGCCAGCGCGGACAGCTTCCGTGGGAGTCGCCATACGCGATTGATCGTCCCGGTTCAGCCCGCCGCGCAATTGCGATCCGTGCGCGACCGACTCACTCTTAGGCCGCGTGCCGCCAACAACGACGAGGAATTCTTTTCCGCACGCCTTCTTGATTGCTTTCACTTCATGCGTCGAGGCAACAACTCCATCGAGTCCTGCTTGCTTTGCCAATTTTGCAAGACGCAGCACCCGGCTCGCTGGTGTGCCGGAAATCCCTACCTTGCCCATCATCTTTGCATCCATGCTCGTAAGAATTGTTACACCGAGAAGCTTCGGTGGATTCGGCAACTCCTTCAGCGCTGCGGCCGCCTCCGCCATCATCTTCGGTCCGCCGAGCGTGTGAATGTTTACAAGGCGCACTCCTCCGATGGCCGCGGCCGCACGGACGGCTCCCACAACAGTGTTTGGGATATCGTGGTATTTCAGGTCAAGAAAAACGCCGGGCCCCAATTGGGAGACCCGGCGCACAGCTTCTGGTCCTTCTGCTGTAAAAAGCTGTTTTCCAATCTTAAATAGCCCCGCAATGCCTGCCAGCTTCCCGGCCAAATCTAACGCCGGTGCAAGACGGTCGAAGTCGAGTGCGACGACCAGCCTGCGGCAGGGAGTGGGAACTAGGGCCGTTTGGGCACCTCAAGCAATTCGATTCGGAGCTTGGAAACGCCCCGGCTTATAAGTCCAAGTTTTTCAGCAGCTTGGTAGGAGACGTCAATTTCGCGACCCTCCACGAACGGCCCCCGGTCGTTAATCCGGACCACGGTGCTCTTACCGTTCTTGGTGTTGATCAAACGAACCATCGCGCCGAATGGCAGGGTCATATGAGCAGCCGTAAAGGCAGTCATATCATAGAGTTCGCCATTGGCGGTGCTGCGGCCTTGGAAGGTTGGACCGTACCAGCTCGCCTCGCCGTACCAAACCCTCATCGGCGGGTTGGGATCTTTCGGCCTTGCAACCAGGGGTGCCTCCAACGTCGGGGAGAGCCCCAGCAAAAGGAGCAAACACGGGATCGGCCCAAGGAAGACCTTAAGTTTTCTTCGCATAGTGTGTTATTTTAGCAACACAAATTCAATACACTATAGTACGGCCGGGCCAGCCGAGCAAGTACTTTCAGATACAAAAGAACCTCGTAAACTACTGATTTCATGTAGCTTAAGTGATTTACACGCGTTTTCCAAATCATCCAGGATCTGGCAAGAAGCCCTTGGGTCGGCAAAGTGGGCAGTTCCCACCTGTACCGCCGAGGCCCCTACGATTAGGTATTCCATGACATCCTCGGCAGATTCGATGCCTCCAAGGCCCAAAATGGGTACTCGTACTGCCCCGAAAGCCTCATGGACCAACCGAATGGTAAGGGGCTTGATCGCGGGGCCGGATAGCCCCCCGGTGGGGCGGCCGAGCCGGGATTTGCCTGTCCGGAAGTCCACGCTCATTCCGGGGTAGGTATTGGCGATAGTCAGGCCGTCTGCACCGGCCTCTTCGGCCGCGCGGGCGATCACCTTGATATCCGTGACATTGGGGGAGAGCTTGGCCCAAAGGGGTCTCTTAGACACTCGTCTAACTGCTGCGACGACCTTCGCAGTCAAGATGGGGTCCAACCCGAAATAGGCTCCGCCAGCGTCAGTGTTGGGGCAGGATACGTTTAATTCGTAGGCGGCAAGCCCCTCCGCATCTTCCAGGACGCGGACCACTTCAACGTACTCCTCGACGGTGTGGCCAAAGACGTTCGCAATAATGTGGGTCTGAAACTTTCGCAATGCAGGGAGCTTTTCAACGACAAACGCGCGCACACCGATGTTCTGCAAGCCGACCGCGTTTAGCATCCCGCCCGCCGTTTCGCACAACCGGGGCGCAGGGGCGCCTTCCAGCGGTTCAAGCGATAAACCTTTGACGACAATTCCGCCGAGACGGTTCAAATCAACAAGGTGGGCAAACTCGATTCCATAACCGAAGGTTCCGCTAGCGGCAATTACGGGATTAGCAAAGCGCAGGGCGCCGACTTGGACGCTCAGGTCAACTGCAACCAGGGCGGTCATCCCAAGAAATTGTAGCACGGCGGGCGGACATCAGAGGTATCCAGCTGTGGATAACCTCGCTGCGCGATTCGTACGGCTATGGCGCGGCGGACATCACTACTGGCGAACGAAGTGATAGAATGAACTCATATGACCCGCGAATTCACAGCCGTAATCGAAAAAAAAGGGCGATGGTATGTCGCCTGGGTTGAAGAAATCCCCGGAGTAAACACCCAGGGCAAATCTCTGCCGGAAGCCCGCCGAAATCTTAAAGAGGCACTCCAACTCATCCTGGAAGAAAACAAGCGCTTGGCCGGAAAGCATTCTACCGGTGAAGCCCGCCGCGAAATGATCTCAGTAAGAGTCTAGGTCCACTCCATGAAGCGCCGTGATTTGCTCCGACATCTTGCGGATCACGGCTGTGTCCTGATTCGTGAAGGATCTCGCCACACCGTCTTCTACAATCCGCAAACGGGCTTGACGTCTACATTACCCCGTCACAATGAAATCAACGATTTCCTTGCCAATAAAATCTGCCGTGACTTGGGGATACCTCCTACACACTGAGCCTTGCAGGGGAAATCGATAGGTTCGATCAGGAATGACTATGTATGTCGCTGTCGGCCTTGTTGAATGGAATTTTGACTCAAATTACATGAACAGGGCACAATCGTTAGGGATGCTCCATCCCCACTATCGCCTGCGGCTGCGACGCGGCCCGCTCTGTGTTAGGATGTCCGCCCAATGCGTGTCGTAGAAAAGTCCCAACTGATGTCCGCCACGGAAATTGACCGCACATTGCAGCGCCTGGCGCATGAAATTGTGGAGAAAAGCGGCGGCTCGCTGAACCTGGCGCTCATCGGCGTCCGGCGGCGAGGCGTTCCCCTGGCCCAGCGCATTGCCCAGGCCATGCGGGAAATTGACGGCGTGGAAGTGCCCGTTGGCACGCTCGACATCACTCTTTACCGCGATGATCTCTCGAAAGTTGCCGCCCAGCCTGTGCTGCAATCGAGCGACATTGCTTTTTCGGTGGACGGCAAAGATCTCATCCTCGTGGATGATGTGCTCTACACCGGCCGCACCGTGCGCGCCGCGATGAACGGCCTCTTCGACCTCGGCCGCCCTCGCAGCGTTCGGCTCTGTGTCCTGATTGATCGGGGCCACCGCGAGCTGCCTGTGGAAGCAGCTTTTGTTGGCCGCATGGTCCAGACCAGCGATATGGAGATTATCGAGGTCCGGCTGCGCGAAGTGGACAAGGAAGAACGCGTGGTGCTGGTTGAGCGCGTAGAATGAATCAGGCCGCGGCCAGGGCGCTCGCTCGCAACGAGCCGGCCGCCGGTGGATCTGTTTCAAAGGCAGGCGTGTTGGACCGCTTCCGGAATATCCTCGGCATAGAGTCTCTCAGCGCCGAGCAAATCGTATTTCTGCTCGACCAATCAAAGCCATTTCAGGAAATCCAGCGCCACCCGTTGAAAAAGCTGGCAACGTTGCGCGGAAAAACTGTCGCGCTCGCATTCTTCGAGCCTTCCACGCGGACGCGCATCAGCTTCGCCACGGCGGCCTCACGTCTTGGCGCGGACGCCATGAACCTGCAGGCCGAATCATCGAGCCTGAAGAAGGGCGAATCGCTTCTCGACACGGTGCACACGCTCGATGCGATGAAGCCCGATTGCATCGCCATGCGCCACGGCAGCTCCGGCGCGGCGGATTTTGTCGCGCGGCATCTTGAAATCCCCGTTATTAATGCGGGCGACGGGACGCACGAACATCCGACACAGGCGCTCCTCGATGCGCTGACGATTCGCGACCGCCACGGAAGTATCGACAGCTTGAACGTCACGATCCTCGGCGACATTCAGCACAGCCGCGTGGCGCGCTCGAATATCCATCTGCTTGGCAAATTCGGATGCCGCATCACTCTTTGCGGCCCCGCGATGTGGCTGCCGCAGGAACTCGAGCTCATCGGCCCAGCCGGTTGCGAAATCCGCCGCACTGCGCGAATCGAGGAAGCTGTTGAAGGCGCGGACGTCGTCATGGTCCTGCGCGTTCAGCAAGAGCGCATGAACGAACCTTCGCTTCCCCTCGACGAATACGTGCTGATGTATCAATTGACGCCGGAGCGGCTACGCCTCGCGCGGCCCGGCGCGCTGGTATTGCACCCCGGTCCGATGATCCGCGGACTGGAAATTGACCCCGAAGTTGCCGACGGCCCGCAATCGTGCGTGCTCGAGCAGGTTACGAACGGCGTCGCCGTTCGCATGGCGCTGCTCTTTCTCTTGACCGGCACAGCCGCCGAGGCATCGCCGGGTGGCGAGACGCCCGCGGAAACGAATTGAAGACTGGATGAATGGTGTAGACCAGCGATGCTCTGGATCAATAACGGACGGATGGTAGATCCCGCGAGCGGAACCGACTCGCCGCTCGACGTGCTCATTGAGGGCGACAAAATCGCCGCCGTTGGCCCATTCGCGCAAATCTCGCACGAAGTGGCGGACCGGGGCGGCAATTGCGAATCGCTCGACGCAGGCGGACTCATCGTCGCGCCCGGCTTCATTGACCTGCACTGCCATCTTCGCGAGCCCGGTGGCGAAGCATCCGAAACCATAGAGACCGGCACGCGCGCTGCGGCGCGCGGCGGATTCACGGCTGTTTGCCCGATGCCCAACACACGCCCGGTGAATGACAACGCTTCGGTCACGCGGTCCATCCTTGAGCGAGCCGCAGCAGCCGCAAGCGTCCGCGTGTGGCCCATCGGCGCATGCTCGATCGGCAGCAAAGGCGAATCGCTCGCGGAAATTGCTGCGATGAAAAAAGCTGGCATCGTTGCGGTAAGCGACGACGGCAAACCCGTCGCCAACGCGAAGCTCATGCGGCAGGTGATGGACTACTGCCGCTCGCTCGATCTGCCTGTGATTGACCATTGCGAGGATGCTTCACTCGCCGCGGGCGCTGTGATGCGCGAGGGCGTTACTTCCGTGCGGCTCGGCCTGCGCGGCATGCCCGCCGGCGCGGAATCCATTTGCGTGAGCCGCGACGTTCAAGTCGCCGCGCTCACCGGCGCGCACTTTCACGTCGCGCATCTTTCCGCGAAATCATCGCTCGATCTCGTGCGCGAAGCGAAGCAGCGCGGCCTGCGCGTCACCTGCGAAGTCACGCCGCATCATTTCACTCTCACGGATGAGGACGTCCAGTACGATTCGCACTTCAAGATGAATCCGCCGCTCGCTTCGCGCGAAGACCGCGACGCGCTTCTCGCGGGCCTTGCCGACGGAGCCGTGGACGCCATCGCCACCGACCACGCGCCGCACGAACCTGCCAGCAAAGCCGTCGAGTTCGACAAAGCGCCCTTTGGCATCACCGGCTTTGAAACCGCGCTCGCCCTTGCACTCGGCGAGCTTTACCACACCGGTCGCGTGAAACTCATGCGACTCGTCGAACTTTTCACCACCGGTCCCGCGCGCGTCCTTGGAATCGAGCGCAAGATCGCGGCTGGCCAACCCGCCGACCTGACGCTCTTCTCCACGGATCATGCATGGACCTTTCGCGCCGCCGACTCCGCCAGTAAGTCGCGCAACACGCCGTTCGATGGCCGCTCCTTCAAGGGCGCGCCCATGGCGACCATCGTCGCCGGCCGCGTCGTATTCCGCCGCTAGCTGTTCTTTCTCGACGGCATTTCTTTTGAATTGAAAGCCCTGTCCGCCAGGTCAGGTTTCAGGCCGAATTAGAACTGCGCCAAAAGTACTATTGCGCGGAACCGAGGAATATAGGAATTCTATATTCATCATGGTAAAGCGCATTCGATCAAAGATATCCCGAGGCAGCGCCGAACTGGCGATCCTCTCCCTGCTCGACAAACAGCCGCTCTATGGCTTTGAAATTGCGAAGCGCATTGAAGAGGATTCGGATGGCGCGCTGCGTTTCAATCTCGCGTCTCTCTATCCCATGCTCTATGAGCTTGAAAAGCGGGGCTGGATCAAGGGCCGATGGGAAGCCAATCGCGCCGGAAGGGATCGCCGCTACTACTGCTTGACGCCCGCCGGCAAGAAAAAGCTTCAGCCGCTTCGCCGTGAGTGGCGTTCCTTTTTCCGTGCGCTGGACCTGCTCGCAGGGGTGACCCGTGCATGACTGGTGCTCAATGGTGCGCGAGAAACTCGCCGGGGTCGGTCTTGCACCAACTCAACAACAGGAGACCGTGCGCGAATTGGCCGCGCACCTGGAAGACCATTATGAAGAGGGCCGCGCACGCGGGCTAAGCGATTCCGATGCCTGCGAGCGTGCCCTTAGCGAAGTGGCCGACTGGCGCCGGCTGGCCCGACATATTCATCGCGCCAAGCAACAGGAGGATGACATGAACACCCGCACAAAAAATCTCTGGTTCCCTGGACTCGTAAGCGGAGTCGCAACAATGGGCTCATTGTTCATTCTGTCGCGCGCGGGCTTCCAGCCTCGCACATTCTCGGTGGGCTCCTTCGGATGGTTGCAGTTGTACATCCCCTGGCTACTCGTATTGCCCATGTTTGGCGCGCTTGGCGCATATTTATCGCGCCGCGCCGAAGGGCAACGCCTGACCCGCCTTGCCGCGGCCCTCTTTCCGGCCATCGTAATGCTTGAGGTGCTTTGTCTTGCCTTGGCAGTCAGCGCAATCTTTGACCATCAATTGCACTCGCCCACTTTTCCCAATCGCATCGCCATGGTTATTTTTAACTGGGTTGTTCTTCCCTGCGTACCTCTTCTTCTCGGAGCGCTACCGTTCTTGGGAGCCTCGCAGCTTCGGAAACCTCAGGAGGCAATCCACTGAACAAGGCAATCTC
Organism: Terriglobia bacterium; assembly: GCA_041484365.1. Taxonomy (GTDB): domain Bacteria; phylum Acidobacteriota; class Terriglobia; order Acidiferrales; family UBA7541; genus DASTCZ01. The sequence goes on from JBGPHM010000014.1 coordinate 10,977, forward strand.
TAATCTGCCGTATTCTGAGGTGCATTCATTGGAAACAAAACGGCGCGGGGATAAATATCCCCCGCGCCGTCCTTGAAAATCTATCCACGTTCTAATACTTAATTCCCGCGTCCTCTGCCGCCTTGCGAAGCCAGCGCCGTGGATGGCGGCACGAGATTCTTCGTCCGGAAATAGCCGACGAGATTTCCGTACTCCTCATTGTTGTGGATTACATTCCGAAGCAGCGGAACGATCCGCAAATATGGACGCCCGGGCCCGCGGCCGCCTGCTGGTGGAGTCACCATCTCCATCGAGGATGCATCCGTCAACGCGTCATAAATCGGCCCGCAATAATCCATCGCGGCGTGCATCGCCTTCACCAAATCCGCCTTCGTCTGTGTAGTGCGTTCATAATCAACGGTCGCCGGATTCGCCTCGCCCTTCGCCTGCGCGCAGAAAAGCACGTTCGCGTTGATCACGTGCCCGATCATCGAACCAAACGTCCGCACTTCCGCCGTGGTCCCGAGCTTCATGCTGTAATTTTCCTCCGGCATATCTTCGGCAGAGTGAATCAAGTAGTTGCTGTTCGATTTGAACGAGTTTTTTACAAACGTCGCCAGCGGATCCACCTGCGGAGCCATTTGCTGTGGCGCGCCCGACGGTGGTGGTGTTTGAGCGGCGCCACTGCTTCCGCTCGCTTGCCCAAACGCGGGAAGCGCAGCCATTCCCAATAGCAATGCACTACACAACAGTTTCTTCATTTTGAATTTCTCCTTTGATTTTGTAATTATTCGCGCGGCCAAATCATAACACGACCGATTCCTGGTATTCCCCAAACACGCGCCGCAGCGCGTCCGAAATTTCGCCCACCGTCGCGAACGCCTCCACCGCCCCGCAAATTGCGGGCATCAAGTTCGCCCCGCTCCGCGCCCGCGATTCCACTTCACCAATCGCCGCCGCAACGCGCCCCGCATCGCGCCGCGCACGCAGCGCTTGCACTCGCGCCACCTGTGCGCGCTCGTTGTCCGGGTCCAGCCGCAGCGTCGGTATCGCTTTCGATTCCTCGCTCTGATACCGGTTCACGCCCACCACCACCTGCTCGCCGCTCTCGACCGCCCGCTGATATTCGTACGCGGCCTTCTGAATCTCGCCCTGCACGTAGCCCGTTTCGATCGCGCGCAGCATCCCGCCCAGCGCGTCAATCCGCGCGATATATTCCCGCGCGCCTTCTTCGATGCGGTTCGTCAGGCTCTCAATCGCATACGAGCCAGCCACCGGGTCCACCGTATTCACCACGCCGGTTTCCTGCGCGAGAATCTGCTGCGTGCGCAACGCAATCAACGCCGCATTTTCGGTCGGCAGCGCCAGCGCCTCGTCCATCGAGTTCGTGTGCAGCGATTGACACCCGCCCAGCACCGCCGCCAGCGCCTGAATCGCCACGCGCACAATATTATTTTCCGGCTGCTGCGCCGTCAGCGAGGAGCCCGCCGTCTGCGCGTGAAATCGGAATAACAGCGACCGCGCGTCCTTCGCGCCGAATCGCTCCCGCATAATCCGCGCCCACAACCGCCGCGCCGCGCGATACTTCGCAATCTCTTCGAGCAGATCGCTGTGCGCGTTCAAAAAAAACGAAAGCTGCGGCGCGAAATCGTCCACCGCGAGCCCGGCCTTCACCGCCGCGTCCACATACGCAATCGCGTCCGCCAGCGTGAACGCCACTTCCTGCACCGCCGTCGACCCCGCCTCGCGGATGTGGTACCCGGAAATCGAAATCGTGTTCCAGCGCGGAATTTCCGTGCGGCACCACGCGAAAATATCCGTCACCACGCGCATCGCCGGCTTCACCGGATAAATAAACGTGCCGCGCGCGATGTACTCCTTCAGGATGTCGTTCTGCACCGTGCCGGAAAGTTTGCGCAGGTCCGCGCCTTGCTTGCGCGCCACCGCCACGTAAAGCGCCAGCAGGATCGCCGCCGTCGCGTTAATCGTCATCGAAGTGGACACGCGCTCGAGCGGAATTCCCTCGAACAGCGTCTCCATGTCTTCCAGCGAATCAATCGCCACGCCGACTTTTCCCACTTCGCCGCGCGCCAGCGTTGCGTCGGAGTCCATTCCGATCTGCGTCGGCAAATCAAACGCCACCGAAAGCCCCGCCTGCCCCTGCTTCAACAAATAGCGGTAGCGCTTGTTCGACTCGCTCGCCGTGCCGAAGCCCGCGTACTGACGCATCGTCCACAGCCGGCCGCGGTACATCGTCGGATAAATTCCGCGCGTGTACGGCGCTTCGCCCGGATACCCCAGCGCCGCTTCGGGATCCCACGCCGCCACAGTCCCGCTACTGCGGGATCCCGCCACTGCGGGATGGTCGTGCGAGGAAAGATTCTCCGGCCCATAGACTTGCTCCAGCTCAAGTCCCGAGAGCGTGTGGAATTTCTTCGATTTGTCTTCAGTCTTGGGCATTATCTTCAGTTACTTCATCCAACAAGAAAAATCGTTGTCATCCTTCAATCTTTAGCGTTGTCATCCAGAGCGAAGCGAAGGATCTGCTGTTTCTCTGCGCTCACTGTTTTCTCTGTGCCCTCTGTGATCTCTGTGGTTTGAATGTTTTCTCTCTTCTCTTTCTTCTCCGTGCCCTCTGCGCCTCTGCGGTAAATTCTTTCTCTTAGACGATCTTCCGCGCCCTCAAAAATTGCGTCACCGCAAAATACCCCATCATCACCGCATACCCAACCGGCAACCACACAATCCACCGCGACTCTCCCGCGCGCCACGCTCGCACCGACGAATTCGCGCAAGCCAGCGACATCGCCGCAAACAGCGCCCCCGTCGCCTCATGAAACAGTTGCCGTAGCAGCCGCCACGCCGTGCGGAAAAATCCCGGCCTTCTCCCCAAATTTGTCATCTGCGCTTTATGCATCCCGACGCCTTCTGTCGGGACGCGAGCCCCAAGCCCTAGACTTGTCATCCCGAGCCCTGTCCCTAAATTTGTCATCCCGAGCCCGGTTTGTGGGAGAGGGATCTGCTTCTCTCCCCTCGCGTCCCGCGCCTGCTCCGGACCAATCGTTGTGGTGCTCACACCGCGATTCTATCAGCTTCGAGTGGCCCCTGCGGCTGCGAGTGCCTTCACAGCACGAGCAGCAAAGAACGACAAAAACGACACTCCTGGCTGTGCGCTTTTCGACGTCGCCCCCTCCCCAAATCCGTCATTCCGAACCCGCCACTCCGGGTGAGGAATCTCTCTTTTTCTTTGGGCCTGCCCGAAACACATCTGTCGGGGTGCTTCCCAGCCGCGTCCCTCCCTTTTTCAAAGGTATTCGGTCACAATGACCGCATGAGTGGCGAAAACGAATTACAGAAACATGAGATCGATGCCCGTACATTTCAGAAACAGCTGGGCAGCTTGGGGAACACCCTTGCTCTAAAGGTCGAGCGCGAAGGACATAAGGCTCTGCCAAAACCCGATTTTGTCTTCGCAGATATATACATGATGCTTCGACAGGCTCTCGCCATTTACGATTTATTCTTCTTCATCAATGCAGACAAGCGTCGAAAAGAGGACACAGACTGGAAGGTGGCGTATAGCGCCGCGATTCTTCCGTTGATTCGATGCATGATCGATTGTCTCTACAACATCACCGCCATCCTCAATAACCCCGGTCCGAGGGGGTATCAATTTCGCGAAAGCGGATATAAGAAAATACTAGAATCGCTTGAGGCCGACGAAAAACGATATGGTGGGGATCTGAAGTGGGATACTTATATTGCAAAGCGTCGCGCAGAAACTGCACACGCAATTGGAATAGACAATTTAACTATGGATGAGGTTAAGAACGCAAAGTCTTGGCCCACACTTAGTGGTTACTTACGAGCCAAATCTGGCACTCCACTCACCCGTCACCAGGAGTTTCTAAAGAAACTCACTCTTGGCTTTTGGCAGGAATACTCCGGAATGGCGCACGCTACATATCAGGGCCTTCTACCTACTGCCTACTTCTTTACTCCAGATAATCTTCCGCACGAAGATCGCCCACGATTCGAGACCCTCGTCGCTGACAGCATGATTTCGATAAGTATCTTCCGTGTTGCCGCAATCCTCCTTTGCACGCTCACTGAGGTGCAGGCATATTTTCGCTTCGACGGGGCCCGTATCAACCAGCGGCTGCATGAAGTGTGGAACGCACTCCTCCCTATCGCCGAAATCAAAGAGCTTTATGACGAGAGGTATGCAAACCTGATGAAGGACAGGGGCATCAACCCCGACTAAGAGGGGTCTGTTGGTTCTTCATGGACCCAAACGAGCCAACGTGGTACTTTTCAGTTAGTAATCTACAAAGTGAAAGGCCTCACCACTGGCACGCCCAAAAACTGAGATCCCTGGCTAGCCTTCGGTTCGTTCCCGGTAAGCGAGAAGGTCCTTCTCGGTGACCTCTTCCGGCGGTACAAGCTTGTAGTGCTTTTCAGAATAAACGCCCACCCCGTTTTCGTCTTGAGCAAACTCAAACAAGGCGATCACATTATCTTCCATGAACTGAGCCGCCACTGGACGACAGATTAGACTTGGGAAGCGGTTAGCGCAAACAGCGAAGTCCTGTTCGATTTGAACAATACCGAGCTTGTCGCTACCCCCCTTTGCTTGTACCGGCACGACATAGTGCGACCCTTTTTTGTCCACACCGATGTAGATTTCATCCGTTTCGACCTGCCCCATTTCAGGTACTGTCGTTCTGAGGTGATTCTGAAGTGAGTAGCAAGTCAATCCCGAAAAAATGTCGACCAAGCGGTTGTATCTGACTTTTGCAAGCAAAGCCTGTTCATCATTGAATGCGTATTTCAGGACTAGGCCGGGAGTCGAATCAGGAACCTTCGTAACTGTCATACTGCTGTTAGGGGCGAGTGGCTTGTCAGCGACAAGTGCGAACTTATATAGGCCTTTTCCAGTAGGGCGGATTATCCAGCATTCACCTTTTCCGGCAGTCGATTGAATTCTTGAAGGGAGAGCTGCGCGATAACGAAATGTGTAAACAATATCTCCCAGATTTAGGGGCAGATCCACTTTCAACTTCTTCGCGAATTTCTCGAATTCAGCCCGCCTGAATTCGACGTCGCGCATGCCGGATTTGTATTTACTCAGAAATATTCTCTCAATAATGGATGAATACCTGTTCTTTTCCCCAGCCATTCTGCCCTCAGTCTCCCGTCCCTCCGGGCCAGCGTAGGAGTACTACCTCTTCACGAAGTTGTTCGCCTGTGGCGGTAGCGAGGCGGGTGCGAAACAAATCTATGCCACTGACCTCATAGCCAAGCGAAGCCGCAATGTCAGCAAGCAATTGCCCCGTCCGGATCATCACACGCAAGTAGGAAGCTTGGTCCCCCACAACGTACGCCAATCGAGCACCAGGTTTCAACACTCGTCGGAGATCCGCGAGGTGGCGGTGCATGCCGCCGAAGTACAGTTTTGTGAGCTTCGCGTAGAGTCGTTCAAATCCAGAAGTCTTCTTGAGCTCGATCCGGCGAGCCTCGATGGTTTCAGCGATCTTCTGAATCTCGATATGGCCTTCGACAAGCAAGTGGTCCGTGTCAGTCTTATAGACGCTACGTGTGTTGGAGCGGACGAGATTATTCTTCACCCCTCTGATGTCACCCTTAGTCTTGAGATAACCCAAAAGAACAGATTCGAGCCTCGTGGTGCGTGTGTAATCCTTCTCATTTGGGTAAGGGGGCGACGTTATTACCGCATCAACTGAATTTGGCGGGAGTACCGTGGAAACCTCCCGGGCATCAGCGCGGAATACTTGTGCGTTCCCGAATTCCTCCTTTGGGAGATTTGTAAGATCACGCGCCATAGCGTCAACCCGATGTAGCCAACTCCCAATTACGACAGCGTCATCTTTCGGTGGTCCGACACCAACCTCAGGACCGAAGTGCAGATTACTGATATCAGATACGATTGCTTTCGCCAAAGCCAGTCGTTCGTGTGCCGCAAACCGTTCATCAAACTTGTCGACCAAACGGTCCAGCAATACAAGTGTCTTGTGCAGCGGCAGGGGGCTAATTGAGTTTTTCAGAATGAGACCTTCGGCCTCTTCTGGCAGGGTTCGCAATCTTCCATTTGTTTGCTTAACCGGAAAAAATGGCAAGCCCTGAGAGTCCGGATTGCCTTGATGGGCAAGTATTTCTTGAGCTTCATCACCAATCCGCTGCGCGTGGTCAAGAAGTTGAGCAGGAGCGAGATCCCACTTCACCTTCGTTTCAGTGGCGAAAGATGCCATTGGGTTGGCTTCCAACCCAAAACTGCCAATCCCCAGTTTTTTGCACTCGACGAGAGTGGTGCCAGTTCCGCAGAAGGGGTCAAGAACCTGACATCCCCTAGAAATCTCAAATCGTTCGATGTAATCGCGAACGAGGTGCGGGGGAAAGGAAAGAACAAACCTGTACCAGTCGTGAACGGCGCGGTCTCCCGGTCGTACACGGTTTTTGTCCCGGCCTCGTTCCGACGCGGAATTACCCAGCGGTTGAACGACTTCGTTTGGTTGGATGACCTTTGTTTGCCCCGCCACCGTAGCTCCCGCTGAGAGTATAACCGGCCATTGAAAACTATCATTGAGTTTGTGCAAGAAACTCCAATCCTAGCGTTTTCCCGAGCTGCTCAACACTCGCGCAGCAAGGGTTGTGGATTCCCACGCACGCTCCGTGAAATTCCTAGCAATTCAGACACCACGCCTATTTTTCCCTTGACTTTTACTATAACTCTGTGGTAATCTCACTTGCAGACTGCGACGACCCCTTCGAATGGAGTTCCAAAACGGGAAACGTCGCCCCTGCCGAAAGTGATAATCGCCTGATTTGAAGCACCTCCCGTAAGAGTATGCGCCTAAAGGACTTTAAGTTGTTTAGGCGCACACTCTTACGAGCCACTTCGCGGCCGAAATCGTAAGTGATTGAATCTATTATGCTTAGTGTACTAAATGTGAATTCTCGTAAGTCCTTTAGGCGCTTACTCTTACCGCGTTTCGTTCCTGTAACTCCTTTAGGCGCACACTCTTACAAAAAGCGCGGGGGGTGGGGTATCCGCGTCCTGAGCGAAGCGAACGGAACAGGGGTGCCACCCCCTCAGGCAAGCGAACTCTCCCCTCCAATTCGTAAGTACTTGTGTTTTCTATCTCATACAAACTTCTCGCCCGTAAGTACCTTTGTTTTCTATCTCATGCGAAAAAAGGGCGGGGGGAGGGGGTGTGTAGCGCCAGGCTTCAGCCTGGCATGGGTTCCCGCAACGGAGGGCCGTGCCACCCTGAAGGGTGGCGCTACACGAGATTCCTGGCCCCCAACTGCGGGGCCAGAGATCCTCACGGCTGCGATGCGCCTCAGGATGACGGCGTTACGTCATCCCCATTCCCGGGTACTACTTGTACCCACAAGGTCACTCTGTACCAACGCACAGGCTTGTCAGCCGCGCATCCTAGCCCTACAATTTCTCCAGTGGAGTCTCACGGGAGGCATCGCTTGCAACTCGACGATCACTTGCGCCAGTTGTTGCGTGAACTTGGGCACGCCATCAACGATTCGGTGGCGGATTCGGAAAAAATTAATATCGCCATTGGCAACGTGCGCTCGGCCGGATTTGACATCGTGCTGAAGCTTGACGCCACCATCGGCCTCGCCAAGCGCGAAGCCAGCGCCAGCGCCGCGAAGCTCACGAACCAGGACCGCCGCTTCCTCGAATCGCTGCACATCCAGGTGGATGCCGAAGCGCTTGAGGAGGAAACCTCCGTGCCGAAGTTTGACCTCTCGGCGCAGGACGTCCGCTTCCTGAAGTCGCTGAAAATTTCTCTCGATGGCGATGATGAATAAAGGATTGATGAAGAAGATTGAAAAATCTCGAATGCTGTTTGGGGCGGCGATCATCGCCGCCGCGCTCGTTTGCGCGTTTGTTGCAAATTCTGTTTTTGCCGCGCCGCAAGCCTATCCCGGTCCGCCGGCGGCAAGGGTTTCGGACAAAATCCTGAAATTCCGCGGCACCGTAGTTAGCGCCAACATCGCCACGATAATTCTTCGCAACCCGAAGAACCTGAGCCAACAGATGGGCTTTTCATTTTCACCGGCCGTGCGCGACCAGATGGTGAAGATCCTGAACACTGGCGGCTATAAATACGGAGACAAGGTCACCGTCGAATACGCCAGTGGCACAACCGTCGCATTGAAACTGCACGGCAAACCATCGAACCAAAAGAAGCCGCCAACGCCGCAGCCACAAAAATCGCACACGTAGCAGGGGAAGTAATTCCGCCGGAGCGCCGCTCCCTCAACATGATTCGCCAGCCAGCCGTCGCCGGACGTTTCTATCCCTCTGACGCGCGCGAATTAGAAAATTCCGTGCGCGATTGTCTCGCGAGCGGAGCGAAATCACCCGCGAGCGCGCAAGCAAGAGCGAGCGCGGAATCAGCCACGGATCAGACGCGCGCGGAAGTTGGTGCAAGAGTTGGAACGAAAGTTGCCGCGGAGAAATCGCCGGAAGCGAGCGCGAAAGCGGGAGCCGAGAATGCGCGAGTGCTCGCGAGCACGGACAATGCGCGCGCAATCGCGTGTCTCGTTCCTCACGCGGGCTACATCTATTCCGGCGCCGTCGCGGGAGCAGTCTTCGCGCGGCTCGTGACTCCGCCGAGTACAATCCCGCGGCGCGTTATCATCCTCGGCCCGCGACATCGACCGCCCGGCGCGGAACTCGCCATCCAATCCGACGGTGCGTGGCAGACGCCACTCGGCCTCGCGCCGATTGACTCCGCGCTCGCGTGCGCGGTCATGGCGGCGTGCCCCTCATTGAAAGAGGACGAGGTCGCCCACCGCCGCGAGCACTCCATCGAAGTCGAGGTTCCATTTCTTCAGGTGCTCGCCGGAAATTTCAAATTCGTGCCCATCGCCGTTGGCACTTTGAACTTTGACAAACTCACCGCGCTCGGCGACGCGCTCGCGAAAGTGATTTCTGCGGCCGGCAGCGAGCCTGTCCTGTTGATTGCAAGCTCGGACCTCAATCATCACGAACCGGATGACGTCACGCGAGCGAAGGATCGCCTCGCCATTGACCAGATGCTTGCGCTCGATCCGCGCGGTCTTTATGACGCAGTGCGCCGCGAAGGCATCACCATGTGCGGCGTCGGCCCCGCGGTCGCGGCAATCACCGCCGCGCGCGAACTCGGCGCCACGCGCGCCGAGCTAATCCGCTACGCGACTTCTGCCGACGCAACTCGTGCTGATGCATTTCGTGCTGATGCATCCGGCGCTGACGCGTTTGGCGAGCGCGATTCCGTTGTCGGCTACGCCGGAATGATCTTCAAGTGAGCGCTACATCGCATCTGGTTACCTGCTGAAAGCCGGACTCTCAAAGCAAAGCGGCCTGCGCGAGAAACGCAGGCCGCTTCACATTCATATGTAATGCGTGGTTTCTACCGGTGATGCACCGGTGTCGAGCTTGACGAGGATGACGAGGACGAAGACCCCTTCGACCCTCCACCTCCGCTATCGCCTCCATGCGACTGCGCCGGCGGCGGCGACGAATGTTGGGCCGGCGCTGACGGCGGCGGCGACGAATGCTGCGCCGGTGGCGCCGATGGTGGTGGCGAAGAATGCTGCTGTTGTTGCGGCTGCGCCGGCGGCGTGTACCGCGGAGGCGCTGCCTGCTGCGGTTGTTGCGGCTGCGCAGGTGGCGTGTACCGCGGCTGCTGTTGCACCGGTTGCGGCGTCGACGGAGTCGGCCTCGACCTGTCATCGTTCACTGGCGCAACTGGATTTGTCGGCGCATAACGCGGCGGCGGCGCGGGTTGTGGCACGGGTGTCTGCACAGGAGTTGGCGTTGCGACTGGCGCAGGCGGCTGCTGAGTTTCCTTTGGCCGCTCTTCAGCAACGGGATTTGTCATCCTAAATCTTGGCGACATTTCCCGCGGCTGAACTGGCTGCGAGCCTTGGGCCGGCTGCGCCGGAGTTCCCGCACCTGTCGGTTGAATTGGAGGAACGTCTGTTGAACCGCCGATCCTCACGGGTTGCGAAACCGGTCCGCCGACAAATTGTGGCGGCCCACTTACCGGCGCGGACCGCACGGGTCTCTTCGGCGGATTGTCATCACGCATCACCGGCAGTGGATTGCGCGCAATGGGGCCTCGGACGGGAGCGTCGACTGGAGTAGTCGGCGCACCGCGACCGGGTTGACGGCCTCGTGGGCCAAAGGTCGGCGGCGCTGGTGGATTGCCCTTGGCAACTTCCTCGGGTCTCCCGTGCCATCGTTCACCCGGACGAATCTCTCCGGGCCTGTCACTTCCGCCCTTGACGATCCACGGTCCGGTATGCCCTTCGTTCGGATTCCATGCTCCGCGCGGAGTCCATCCAAATCCGGTGCCCACGCGCACCCAGTGGACCGGCGCGGGATTCCAAACGCGGATCGGGCCCGGACGCCAGCACCAACCGCGTCCGGCGAGGAAAAACCAGTTGCCGGTGTGGAATGGCAACCATCCCCATGGCTCGAAGCTGACCCAAGTCCAGCCGAACCCCGGGAAATAAATCATCCGGCCATTCCAGAAAGGCATCCAGCCCACGGAAATACCAAACGGCTGCCAGCACCGGCCATAGCCTGCGACATTAATGAAGCTGCCGTAGCCGGAGAGATCCGCAAGTCCATAACTGTAGTCCGAGTAATCGGATGCGTCGGCTCCAATGTTTTGCACGGCCTGCGCATATCCCTGTTCGAGGATGCGGTCGCGGTCGGCGGCCCAGTGGTCAAAATCATCCTGGTCCGCGCTCTTGTCCATACTGACCTGTTCCGGATTCGTGGCGCTGATGTGCAACGTGCGTCCACTTGTGACGCGCGAATCGCCGGCAGCGGATGTCACCGCGACGTCGCCCTTGATCACGGTCACCCAGCTATCGCCTTGCGCGGTGTCCACGCGGAACCGCGCCGCGCGCGTGACTCCAACCTGAAGATTCGGCGCGATGATCGAGAGGGCATCGTTGGTGCGCGGGTTCGCCGTGGCGATTATTGTTCCTTGCACCACGGTGAGTTGCGTAATTCGTCCGCCATTCAGGAGCGCGAGCTGAGTGAAATCCAACTCAGAATTATCGGCGAGGCGCACAATGAGCCCGCTCTCAAATTCGATTTCCGCGCGGCCGTTGCCGGTGGCAACCTTGAATCCCTCCTGAATCGGAAGGTTCATGGGAGCGGCTTGCCAGTCTTCATCGCCCCGCTGGTATTGCACATCGCCTTCAACAAAGCTCAGGCGGACAATGCGGACGTTGCTGTAATCGCCCTGGCCATCCTGGCTATTCTGGTTGTCCTGCGCCCGCGCGGACGGCGGGAGGGCAAAAGCTAAACACCCGGAAACGAGAAGTACGGCGAGAACCTTGAACACTTGCTGGGCGCGTTTCATGTGGACCTCCCTGGGGTCGGCCCCTACTTCAATAGATGCCTGCGAGCCGCCGTGGGTTGCGATTTCTTCGCAAATCTTGCTCCGGAAAGGGGGGCCTGTCAAGCACTTTGTAAGTGAAGACTTACAATCTTCAGGGAATCTTCAGGTTGGCAATTTCAGGCGGATTACTTCGCTCCCCGGATCTTCGCCGCGATGGCCCGCGCGCGCGACCGGGCGACTTCCACAATGCGCGAATCGTTGCCAATTTGCTCAAGGACGGGCAGGAGCACTTCGGGTTCCGGCAGCAATTTATTGTCGAAGTCCTCCTGCAGGTTTACGAGCGCGTCATTCACTCCCAACCGGTCATAACGCAGCGTGCGCTTCAGGGTCTGCAGGTGGTCCTGCTGCCGCGTGAGCCCCTCGAAGATCTGCATAAGCTGGCCCCCCGCGTTATTGAGCGTGTAATTGAATTTTGTCTCGGTGAACTGGCCGTCTTTTTCGTAGCGGAGAGTTTTTTCCCCGAGGTTGGCGATTTTACGGTGAACGTCGATATCCTGATCCTTGAAATTGTTAAGTTCCGCAGCGAGTGAAAAAATCTTTTCACGAAGCGCATGCGTAACGTCGAATTCCTCCGGCGCGGCCGTCTCATTAAGCTGCCGGATGTCATAGGTGCATTTTCCAGATTGGCCGATGCGTATCTCGACGAATTCCGGGACGCTGCCCTTGAATATCTTGCGCCAACTGACAACCGGGTCTCCGGCCGCGCTTGCGTGCGCCACCATGAGGAGAGCGAGCAAGAGCCCACAAACGGAAACGATTTTGAAAGAGTTCCGACGCATAGAAATCACCGTACAGAAAGAACGCGTGGAAGCCGCACCGGGTCGCCTCGCACCGAACCGCTTCGCGACGCACGCGGCGCAGCGAGCAACCGGGCGGCCACTCCAAAACGCGCTTCATTGCGCGCCGTCTGAATGTGGCAAAGCGCGACGGCCAGTGCATCGGCCGCGTCGGCGGGCTGCGGCAACTCTTTCAACGAAAGCAGCGCTCGCACCATGTTCTGGATCTGAGATTTATCCGCGTGGCCGTAGCCGGTCACGGCGGCCTTCACTTCGCGCGGAGAGTAACTGTGCACCGGCAAATTGCGTTCCGCGGCGGCGAGTAGAATCACACCGCGGACCTCCGCGAGCCGGAGCGCCGTATTCACATTCAGCGCGGTGAAGATGGATTCGAGCGCGAGCCCATCCGGCGAAAACTCTTCAATTAATTCCGTAATGCAGAGATGAATTTGCTTCAGACGCGCGGGTACATCCGCCGCGGCCTTGCGTGCGGCAGGGATTGCGCCGTAATGCACCGCGGCGCAAGCGGGGCCGCGTGCATCGATTACCGCATAGCCCGTCGCGCCAGCGGCGGCGGGGTCAATGCCGAGAATTCGCAACGCGAATGTGTTTCCGTTGCACTGAGCACCGTTTCTGGATGGGGTTTTAGTGGACACTGCGGGAAGTTTACGGCGGCGCGGCTGTGCGGGCCAGTGTTATTTGTGCGGAAGTTGTGAATGGAGAGACGCGAGCGCACAATCAGCCAGCGACGGCGGACTGAAGTTCCTTTTCGTCTATGTCGAAATTCGAGTAGACGTGCTGCACGTCATCCTGCTCTTCGATCGCTTCCATGAGCCGCAGCATCTGCTGCGCCTGCGCGCCGGTCAGTTTGATAAAACTCTTCGGCACCATGCCGACTTCGGCGGAAGCGGGAGTGACGCCAGCCTTCACGAGCGCGTCGCGCACAGCTTCAAACGATTCGGGCGGCGTGACCACGCTCCACATCGAGCCGTCGTCCACAAGATCATCCGCGCCTGCGTCAAGCACAATGCCCATCAACTTATCTTCGCTGGCCTGCTCCTTGGGGATGGCGATTTCGCCCTTGCGCTGGAAGAGCCAGCCAACCGCGCCGGCCTCGGCCATATTGCCGCCGTGCTTCCCGAAGGCGTGGCGGATTTCGCTGACCGTTCGGTTGCGTCCGTCGGTGACCACTTGAACCAACAGCGCAACGCCTCCGGGGCCGTATCCCTCAAACGTGATCTCTTCGAGTTGCGTGCCTTCGAGCTGACCCGAGCCGCGCAGGATGGCGCGCTCGATGTTGTCGCCGGGCATGTTTTCTGCCTTGGCGCTGGCGATGGCGGTGCGCAGGCGCGCGTTAGAGTTGGGGTCGGTGCCGCCGCGGGCAGCCATGGTGATTTCGCGGATGACCCGCGTGAAGGTGCGGCCGCGCTTCGCGTCGGTCGCCGCCTTCTTGTGCTTGATTGTTGCCCACTTGGAATGCCCAGACATGAGATTGCCTCGATCTTCAAGAAATTCGGTTTACGCCGTACTTGCTCCCTTGGGGGACAGCGCCCTTCGCTCGCCCCGCGAACTCGGGGTTAAAGAGGAACCCTGAAATTTCGACCGCATTTTAGCATAAGTTGGGATTCCGGATTACGCATCGGCTGCTCTGCGTGGGCCGCCCGCTCCGCCAATAGGTCAATCACCTTGCTGGTACCACACGAACTTCTTTCCGTTCCAGTAGATGAGACCGCTTGCACTTTCACTTTTCCCGACACTGAGTGCTTCCCCTATCAGCTTGGGCGGAGGCCCTGCCTCTACCCCAGGCTCAACTGGTTTCTTGCTATACACCTGCCAAAGATCCATCCACTCAAAATCACCCTTATCTCCGCCACGAGGTTCGAACGGATTTCCGGCTCCCAGGACGATAAACTTCGCCTGGCTAGTCAGCCATATAGCGATACCTTTTGAGTGGTCTTTAATTGAATAGACAAGGACTGCGTAATCGGGCTTGCCGTCGCCGTCAAAATCTCCGCGAAGGTAAAAGGGGTTGATCCAAACTCCAACTGAATAGACTTTCGAAAGGGGGCCGTCTGCTAATTGTTCTATCACATCATTAGGCACATTTTCCCAGTCCACTTCTTGTTTCTGCGAGGTGCGAACAGAAGTGGAGAGCAAGATTGCTCCCAAAACAAAAGTGCTTATGTGAAGTAGTTTCATTGGCATGATCCTTTTTCACGGCGGGCTATACGAAATGCGGGGGCCAGGGTGTGAGTTTGCTTTTCATCGTGGATCAAACGGAGCGAGTATAACATCTGAGGAAATGGCCGTGGAGTACCGCGAGGGGCACCCAATTTGAATACAGCTCGTGATCGCACCGATAGTCCGAACACATGGCTTGATGTGGCTACCGGTGGCGGAATTCGCCGTGGGTGTGGCCGCCGCCGAGGCCGACGGGGTCGCGGCCGCGAAGGCGGTGCCAGTAATAGAGCAGCGACATGCTGATGGAGGAAGAGCCCTTGGGGCCGTAGGAGAGCGTGCCGCCATTCGGGCCGAACCACGAGCGATATTCAATCCTGCCACTTAAATCCCAGTAATCGAGGTTGAGGCCCCAGTGGTCCACGGGCTCGGTGGCGGGGATTTCTGTATCGAGATCGTATTCTTCGCCGACGGGAAGGCGGATCATTCCGTTCACAGGCAAGTGGAAATCCTTGTGCGCGCCGGATTGGAAAGAGACGGAGAGACGCACGTCCTTGAGAACCATGGGGGCATTGGCGGTGGTGAAAGAGAGCTTGAGAGTTTTTTCTCCCGGCGAACGATTCCCCGTGGATCCATTTCCAATCGATGCGGCAGCATCAGAAATTTCAAGCTCGACGCGGGGAATCGGCTCGGTGCGGAAGCGGATGTCGGCTTCCATCAGACGCATGGTTTTCCAATTGGCGCGGGCATAGACGCTGGTGAGAAGAATGAGGACGAGCGTCATGCCCGCGACGACCAGGCTGCTGAGAGCCTGGAGCAGGCCGGGATGAGTTTCAATCCAGTGGAGCATGGGGCGGGTAGTTTACTTGAATCGGCGCCGAAGCGGAAAGGCGCGCGTGCTCAAGTCTGAACTAAGTAAGGCGAAAGACCCGCGCCACTGGAACTGATATAGAATGCGCCGCCAGTGGGTAAGAAAGGCGGGACGAAATGACTCCGAAACAGATTCTCCTGGGTACTACGGGGATTCAAGCGGTGCGATTTCCAGCAATCGTTCTGATATGTGCCGCGATTCTGATTGCGCCGAGTTTGTCGCGCGGACAAAAGACCGCCGCGAGTGCGCCACCCGCCTCAAAACAATCAGGGGCGACTGCCATCCAAATGACCGTCGCGAAGACGCCCGAGCTGACCGCAGCGGACGTGGAAGTGTTTCTCGACGGATTGATACCGGCGTTCCTGGAGCACAACGACGTGGCCGGCGGCGTGGTGATCATCGTGAAAGACGGCAAGGTGCTTTTCGGAAAGGGCTATGGCTACTCGGATGTGAAATCGAAGAAGCCGGTATCCGTGGACGAAACGATGTTTCGGCCGGGGTCGGTGTCAAAACTTTTTACATGTACGGCGGTGATGCAGCTTGTGGAGCAGGGGAAGCTGGATCTGGACGCGGACGTGAACCGATACATTGATTTCGAGATTCCGGCGGCGTTCGGGGCGCCGGTGACACTGCGGCGAATCATGACGCACACGACTGGGTTCGAGGAGTGGGGCAAAGATTTATTCGTGCCGAGCGCTGTGGACCTCGAGCCGATTTCGGACGCATTGCGCGCGCACCTTCCCGCGCGGATTTTTCCGCCGGGAACAATGCCCGCCTATTCCAACTATGCGATGACGCTCGCGGGATACATCGTGCAGCGCGTGTCCGGCGAAAAGTTTGAGAACTACATCGTGAATCATATTTACACGCCGCTGGGGATGACTCACGCGTCGTTTGTGCAGCCGCTGCCCACGGGCTTGCAGCCGCTGATGTCGAGTGGATACGGGGCGGGGTCGGGCGCGGCGATGCCGTATGAATTCGTGAACGGCCCGCCGGCAGGGAGCATGGCGGTGTCCGCGGGAGACATCGCGCACTTCATGATCGCGCACTTGCAGGACGGAAAATACGGCGACACGCAAATCCTGCGGCCGGAAACGGCGCGGATGATGCACACACGCGCATTTGGGCCGGCGCCGGATTTGAATGGAATGGCGCTGGCGTTTTTTCAGGAGAACATCAACGGGCACACGATTGTCGGGCACGGCGGAGACACGCGGTGGTTCCACAGCCATCTGCACTTGATCCTCGATGCGAATGTGGGCCTCTTTATTTCCGTGAACAGCGCGGGGCGGGGAGACGTGGATGTGCGGTCGGTGCTGTTCAGGAAATTTATGGACCGATATTTCCCGACGATGCCGCCGGTGCCGCCCGCGGTTGCTAGCGCCAAAGAAGATGCGAAGACAGTGGCCGGGAATTACATCACGAGCAGGCGCGGCGAGACGACGCTCATAAAGGTCGGCGCGATGATGGGAGAGTTGCAATTTGTGGCGCAGGCGGATGGAACAATTGTTGCTGCGGGATCACGCGGGGCGAATGGACAGCCGAGGCGCTGGCGCGAAATCGGGCCGCTCGTTTACCGCGACGAGGGGAGCGAGAACAAACTTGCGTTCGTACAAAATGCGAACGGGGGGTTCGACATTTTTACTTCCGGCGCCGCGAGCGGATATCAGCAAGTGCCGTTCACGGAGAGCACGGTGTTTGTCACCTGGCTTAGAAACTTCGCGTTGATTGCGCTCGGGCTGACAATTCTGGCGTGGCCCGCGGGAGCAATTGTGCGCAGGCACTACGGGAAGAAACTCGAGCTGAGCAAGTTTGAAAGATTCTTCCGAGGCCTGGTGCACTTGGTTAGCTCTTACCTGCTGGGCCTGGCGGTGTGCTGGTACGTATATTTTAGTTCGCTGGGGCCGACACACCCAGATAGAAGTTATGATATCTGGCTGAATCTGCTGCACATTGCGGGTTGGATCGGCGTGGCCGGAGTCGTTGGAGTGATTCTCAATGCCGGGATGTCTTCAAAGATTCAGGGGCGATGGATCTGGGTGAGGATCGGCGATGCCGTTACAGCTCTTGGCTGCATCGCCATTTTCTGGTTTGCCTGGATGTGCAACTTTCTGAGCTTTGGGACGAGATTCTAGCCTTACTTTGGGTACGCCACCAACATTCCTAAACAATTGAAAATAAAGGCTTTAAGGGAATAATCGAACTTTTCTCACAATATAGCGTAACACGCTATAGTATATCGGCGTCTAGCATAGGGTACGGCGCGCGCGAACGGCGCTTTGCCCAGAGCGAGAGGGTATGAAATGAAAGATACGCGAAATCCGAATGTGCATGTGCCGCTGACTCCAGCGTTGTTCCATGTGCTGCTGGCGCTGGCGGATGGTGACAAACACGGCTACGCAATCATGAAAGAAGTGTCGCGCCTGACGGACGGCGGAGTAACGCTGAGCGCGGGGACGCTCTACGGAATTCTTCGCCGCCTGGTGAGCGACGGGATGGTGGTGGAGAAGAGCGAGAGGCCGGCGCCGGAATTGGATGATGAGCGAAGACGTTATTACCACCTGACGGAATTCGGACGGAGCGTGGCGCAAGCGGAAGCGGAGCGGCTCGAAGATGTGCTGACGCTGGCGCGCGCGAAGCGCTTTGTGGTGAAACCCCGGCCGGTTTAGACAGCAAGTGAGATCATTTCGGAGAAGAGACACAAAAGGTGCAGGGAGGTGAGCGATGACGGCGAAGAAGAATTCACCTGGGGACCGATTCTTCCGCTGGCTGGTGAGGCTATTTCCATCGGAATTCCGCTCGAACTACGGCGAGGAGATGCACCAAGTATTCCGTCAACAGGAAATTGAAACGAGAAACGGAGGCGGGGCCATGGGGTTTATCCGGTTGTGGTGGGAAACGATCAGCGGGATTTTCCGCACAGCACCGCGAGAGCATTTGTACATGCTGAACCAGGACGTCACTTACGGTCTGCGCATGATGCGGAAAAATGCGGGGTACGCATTTCTCGCGATGATGACTCTCGCATTGGGCATCGGGGCGAATACGGCAATCTTCAGCGTGGCACACGCAGTGCTTCTCGCGCCGCTGCCGTACCGCGATGGAAACAACCTGATCATTGTCGAAGAAAAGGCGCCAAAGGCCGGGTTCCAGGACATTCGATTCTCGGTGCCAGAGATCCAGGACTACCGCGCGCAAAACACGACGCTGAGCGAATTTGCCGAGTACCACCAGATGACATTTACGCTGTTTGGCCATGGCGAGGCGCAGCGAGTTCGCACGGGAGTGGTTTCGTGGACATTTTTCAGAATGTTCGGGGTGAACCCAATTCTTGGAAGGGACTTCCTGGCCTCCGATGACCAACTTGGCGCGCCCGCGGTTCTGTTGCTCAGTTATGAATACTGGCAACAGAGCGAGCACGGCGACCCCGACGTGGTGGGCAAGATATACAAGCTGAACGACAAGGTACATACAGTCATCGGGGTACTGCCAAAAATCCCCCAGTATCCCAGCGACAACGACGTGTACATGCCGACGGTGGCGTGTCCCTTCCGCGGCGCGCCGAATTTCATCAACAACCGCGATGGCCGCTTGATGCGCGCATTTGGACGGATGAAGGACGGGGTGACACTGGAGAAAGCGCGCACGGATTTGGCCACGGTTGCATCGCGGCTAGCGAAGGCATATCCGGGCTCCTATCCACCGGAAGCGGGTTTTACGGCGGGCGCGGACAGCGTCAGAGAGCGGTTGACGCGAAACGCGAAACCGACGCTGCTGATTTTGCTTGGCACGGCGGGATTCGTGCTCCTGATTGCATGCGCGAACGTCGCGAACCTGACTCTGGCGCGGATGTCCCGGCGCGAGCGTGAATTGCTCGTACGCACGGCGATGGGGGCAGGACAGAGCCGCGTCCTGCGTCAGTTAGTGACTGAGGGGTTGTTGATCGCGATCCCCGCAGGAGTTCTGGGCCTGCTGTTTACGTATTCCAGTCTCCACCTTATGACTCAATACGTTTCCCGGCTTACGCCGCGGGCGCGTGAGATCGGCATCGACGGCTGGGTATTGTTGTTTGCACTTTTCGCGGCGGTGGCCACAAGTCTTTTCTTCGGTTCGCAGGGCGCGTTTCGTTCCAGGGAGAGCATCGCTTCGGGGATCAAGGAAGGCGCGGGACAAGCGACGAATGCAACGAGCCGACGAATGCACAATGCGCTTGTGGTGGTCCAAGTTGCGTTCTCGTTCATGTTGCTGATTGGGGCCGGGCTTATGGTCCGAAGCTTGCTGAAGTTGCAACAAGTAGACCCGGGGTTTACGCCGCAACGGGTGCTGGCGACGCGCGTGAGCCTCAACTGGTCGAAGTTCATCAATTCAAATCAATATCTGCTGGACATGACGCGCCGGTTGGAGCAAAAATTGGAAAGTCAGCCGGGAATTATTTCCGCATCGCTATCATCCGGATTTCCACTAAACCCCGCCAGCATTGGGAGCGGCCCGCGCGAACAACCCTTTGCCGTCGAGGGGCATACGCTGAGCAAAGGTGAAGCCCCGCCGCTGACGACGTCTCAGGGTGTAACACCGGACTATTTTAAGACTCTGGGGATTCCGCTTATCCGTGGTCGCTACTTTACTGCCGCGGACAAACAAGACGGTCCACCGGTGGTAATCATCAGCGAAACTTTGATGCGCAGCTTCTGGCCGAATGAAGACCCGGTGGGACACAAGGTCAGTTTTGACAACGGCAAGAATTGGGTCCCGATCGCCGGAGTGGTGGGAGACGTGCGGGAGTTTGGACTCGACAGGAATCCGGGAAACGAGGTTTATTTTCCGCTCGAACAGGCGCCGGGATTCGGGGCCGTTCTTGTGCGGACCATCGGAGATCCGCATTCGGCGGCGCTGCAGGTCCGGCAGGCAATTCTTGATGTGGACGCTGACACGGCAATCACCGGAGTGGATACTTTGGAAGAAGCCCGGAGCGATTCGCTGACGACTCCGCGCGTGACCGCCGAGCTCATCGCTCTCTTTGCCGGACTTGCTCTGATTATCGCGGCGGCAGGTGTGGGAGGGATTCTTGCGTTGATGGTGAGCCAGCGAACGCGGGAGATTGGAATCCGCATGGCGCTCGGAGCAAGTCCGGCAGCGGTCTTGCGAATGATTATGGGGCAGGGGATGGGACTTGTCCTCGGTGGACTTGCGATTGGTTTTGCAGGGGCGATGGCCCTAACGCGGTTGATGACAACCCTTCTATTTGGAGTGACGCCAACCGACCCGGCGACTTTTGCGGGAGTTGCGTTGGTGTTTCTACTGGCGGCGTTTCTGGCCTGTTATGTGCCGGCGCGGCGCGCCACTCGAATTGACCCGCTGACAGCGCTGCGGATGGAGTGAAAGGGAATTTCAAACAAGATAGCAAAGGGGAATTCTATGAAAGCGCTTCGGTTGATTAGCATGGCACTGCTTTTCGGTTACGCGGCGGTTGCTTCGCCGGTGAATGCGACGCCCGCGACGTGCGGCGGGCATGGAGACAAGAGCACGATGCTGGTGTCCACGGAGTGGCTCGCGGAACACATGAAGGATCCGAACCTTGTTGTGTTGGCGGTTGGGAACCAATCAGACTATGACCACGCGCACATTCCGGGATCGCTCTATGTCAATTACCATGAAACGCATTTGATGATGGCGCCCAATGGTTTGACAGTTGAGCTGCCGCCGATGGCAGATCTGGAAACCTATTTTGGGAAACTCGGGGTGACAAACAATACTCGGGTTGTGTTGTACCCGCTGAAAGACACGTTTTCCTGGATGACGCGGATATACCTGACTTTCGACGCGATGGGGCTAGGAAAGCAAACTTCAATTCTCGATGGCGGAATGCAGGTATGGAAGGGGGAAGGGCGAGAGGTAACGACCACGGTCCCGGTGGCGAGGCCCGGCACAATCAAGGCGTGCCAGCAAAGTGACGTCATCGCCAATCTGGATGAAGTGAAAACAAGCGTGAAGCGACCGGGAGTGGAAATTATTGATGCACGCAACACGGAGTACTACACAGGGCAATCGCAGCCGGACAACCAACGACGTGGGCATATCCCGGGCGCCGGGAGCCTTCCATTTACCACTCTGACCGACGATAAGGGGAAGCTGAAATCACCCGAGGCGCTCACTGAGTTGTTTCGCGCGGCGGGCGTGAAGCCCGGCGACCGGATTATCGCTTATTGCCACATCGGCCAGCAGGCGACCGCGGTGTATTTCGCCGCGCGATTTTTGGGCTATGACGTGAAGCTCTTCGACGGGTCGTGGGAAGAGTGGTCGGGACACAAGGAGTTGCCGGCGGAGACGTCATCTCCCGCGTCTCCCGGCAAGAACTAAACAGGTCAACACAACCACAGAATTATTCCTTCATAATCTAAAGTAGGAAGAACCTGGCATGGGACCCTTGCATCCAACCCACTAAGGGAGTATTACGCCTTCGAGCGGAGGAGGTTCTATGCGAGTTTTTGGCAAGACCTGGGTTGCGGTAGCGGCCACCGCGGTCTGCGCGGCCATGGTTGTCGCGCAAGGAACAGCGCAGCAAGAGGGAGCCACGATAACCGTGACAGTGACGGCGGTCGGAAGAGACCAATCGCCGCCACCGCCTGTGCCCCAAAATGAAGTTGTCGTCCGGCAAGAAGGAAAGGTCCGGCCAGTGGTTTCGTGGCTGCCCGCAAAGGGCGGTGGGGCGGGGCTGGACCTGATTGTCCTTGTGGATGACGCACTCTCCAGTGACGTTGCGAACCGATGGGATGATTTGAGGCAATTCCTTCGTTCGCTGCCCGTCGATTCGCGCGAAGCGGTGGCATATGCAAGTTTCGGCGCCGCGCGATTTGAAGTTCCCTTGACCAAAGAACATGAAGCCGTTGCGAAGGGTCTGCGCATCCCTATGTCGCCGCTTGGCGCAAGCAATGGAATTTATGATTCGGTGCGCGACGTTATCCGGCGATGGCCTTCGACAGACAACCGCAAGGTCCTGCTATTGATCAGCAGCGGTCTGGATTTTACAAACGGCATATCCAATACGCATCCTTCGCTGAATTACGTGTTACAGAGAGCGATCGATCAGGCGCAACGCTCAGGAGTGTCCGTTTATACGCTGTATGCCTCGGGAGAAGGCCGCCTCTTGAGGAGCAGCTACCTCGTTATGAATGGGCAAGGGTCTCTCAGCCGACTAGCAGCGGAAACAGGTGGCGATTCGTTTTTTTTAGGGTCGAGCACGCCTGTTTCGTTCCAGCCGTTTCTTGAGGACATACGCCGCCTGCTCGGCCAACAGTACCTATTGACGTTTGTTGCTGGACCGGAGGCGAAGGCAGGCTTCAAGAGGCTGGAAGTGATCGTCGAAACGCATCAAGTTGAGATCCTGGCCCCGGATCGGGTGTACGTGCCGGGGCCCAAGTAGCACACATCCGGGACGATCATCTGCAAACCTCGGACTTACCCTTTTGAGAAACGGGTACGGGAGTACTCTGGATTTTGGGCAGCCCCGGTGAAAGAATGAATTGACTGGGTGATGTCCCTCGATGACCACGGCCTGCCGCATTGCCGGCTGCAAGTTAAGTGTTCCCTCGCAGATTGAATCGCAGGGGTACTGCCTGCTGCATTTCACGCTTCGCCTGGAGCAAACCTGCGCGGACCTGCGCCGCGAGACGGTGATGGGAAAGGCGAGCCACGAGCGGCAAGTGGAAATCATGGAGTTCATCGCGGCGCAGGGGGAACTGCTGGCGCGGGTTTCGACGAGCGGTCTGCACATGGCCGATGAGCTGAAGGCGCGCGTGCTGAGCACTTTTCTTACGCTGATGAATCTGCGGGAGAGTCTGGACCGCGCGGCGCAGCGCGTGCCGCCGGGAAGAACGGCTTCGCGGCAACCCTGAGCAAATTCAACTCATAAATAACTTGTTACGGGCGGGCTTCAAGATCCGAGGTAGCGTGCGTAAAGCGAGCGCGCGACGGCGGGATCGCGCGTGCCCTTGATAATTGCGCGCCCATCAGCAAAGACTGTGACTTCATGCGGCGGCACCCGGAAGCGAAGAAGGAAATCATTGTGGCGGACATCGGCGGCGATGGCCGCCAGGCGCCGGCTGAGTGTGGCGAGGTCGAGGCTGCGGTTGCGCTCGTGAATCTGCACGGAGTCACGGCCGCACATGGTGACGTGAGGCTGGGCCTGCCCCTCAAGATGCCGAAACTCCCGGCCGACGCAAACCCGGCAGGCGAGGTCGCGCTCAACTCGCACAGACTGATAGCGGCCAGACCACACATCGTATGAGACGAGCCTTGCTTCTTCCTTGGTGTGTGATCCGACGAGGAACTTCGTGGCCTCCGCGGCTTCGATGGAGGCAATCACTCCCGCGGCGGAGTTGAGCACGCCGACGGTGTCGCAGGTGTCATCGGTGTGGGGTGCGATTGGCGAATGCGCGCCGCCATTGGAGGAGGCGTTCTCCGCATTCGCGCCGAGGAGGCAGGCGAGGCAGGCGGTGGCGCCGGGGCGAATGGTCATCGTGACGCCGTAGCTGCCGACAACGGCAGCGTAGATCCAGGGGATGCCGAGTTTTACGGCGGCGTCATTGAGAAGGAAGCGTGTCTCGAAATTGTCGGTGCCGTCGAGAAGGATGTTGTGACCGGCGAGCAATTCTTCGGCGTTGCGGGAAGTGAGGTCGGCAACGACGCCTTCGACGCGCACGTCGCTGTTGATGGCGCGCAAGCGGCGCTCGGCGGCGACGGCTTTGGGAAGTGATTCGCGGGCGTCGGACTCGTCGAATAAAGTCTGGCGCTGAAGATTCGAGGCTTCAACGAAGTCGCGGTCAATGATGCGAAGCGATCCGACCCCGGCGCGGACAAGGAGGTTTGCGAGCGCGGTGCCCAGCGCGCCGCAACCGACGAGTACGGCTCGCGAAGCCAGCAGACGGCGCTGGCCTTCTTCGCCGATTCCGGCGAAAAGGATTTGGCGCGAGTAGCGATCCTGGGGACTTGAGTCCATTTTGGATATGCGCCGGTTATGGCAAGAACCACGCAAGGTCTATGATAGCTCTGAAAGTATATTCCCTCGAATCCGGCGCGCTCCCGCCCGCATGGCCGCACAGGGTAAGAAAGGAACATGAAGGGTGGATGTCCGGCAACCGCCGGAATTGCCTGTGCTAACCTGTATTTTTCGCTCCATGATGGATTTTAGGCGTCGTCTGACAATTTCAATCGCAATCGTGACAACCACGGCATGCTTGCTGGGAGCCGCGGCGCACGCGCAATTGTCCGGCGCGGCTGCCGTCCCCGCGCAACGCGCCCCCGATGCAAGCGCGGAGCAAATCGCGCGATGGGAAGGGCGGCCGGTCGCGGAAGTGCGCGTGGTAAGCGATTCAGGGGAACTCGTCGCGCAGAACCCACCGGACCTGCCTCTCTCGGCAGGCCATGCTTATGATTCGGAAGCCGCAAGAGCGAGCTTGCGAAAGCTGTTTGCCTCCGGGAACTACGCGGACCTTCGCGAAGAGATTCAAGAAGTACCCGGCGGGCTTCGCGTCGATTATGTCGCGAGGCGGAATCTTTATATCAGCGTGGTGAGAATCGAAGGGTTGAAAGAGCCGCCGAGCGAATCCAAAGCATTCGCGGCGCTTCGGCTGAACGCGGGAGAGGCGTTCCGCGAAAGCGAATTGAAGGATGCGCTCGCTCGGCTTGCAGACGCGCTGCGCGACGACGGTCTCTACGAGGCGCAATTACGCGTAGAGTCCCTACCGGATCCACCAACGCATCAGATGAGTTTGATTGTTCACCTCACGCCAGGGCGCCGCGCGCGAACAGGCGCAATCACGCTGCAAAATACATCACCCTTCGCGAACGAGGAACTGCTGAAGCAGGCGAAACTCAAGCCCGGTGAGGAATTCAATTCGCGAAAATTGCAACGGGCTACGGACCGGCTGCGCAACTACCTGATCAAGCAGGATTACTTCGGCGCGCGGGCCAATCTGCATCGAGGAACATACGACGCGAGCTCGAACACTGTGCCGCTTGCGCTGGAAGTGGTGGCCGGCTCGCGCGTGCGCGTGGAGGTCACCGGCGCAAAGATCCCCGCGAAGGAGCTGAAGAAGCGCGTTCCGATATACACGGAGGGCACCGTGGACCCCGACCTGTTGTTGGAAGGGCGGCGCGAATTGCGAGATTACTTCGAGCGGCAAGGATACTTCGAGGTCTCCGTGGACTACACGGTCGCTCTGGCGCAGCCCCCGGGCAAGAAAGCAGAGGGACCGCCCGAGCAATTAATTACTTACAGCGTGAACCGAGGGCCGCAGCAGCGGCTTGTAGGGCTGAGTTTTGAAGGAAACAAATATTTCGACAAACAATCCCTGCGCGAACGGCTGTCGATTCAGGCGGCCGCGTACGCTTCTCCCGGCCGATTCAGCCAGCGGCTTCTCGACTCCGACGCGGCAACGATCCGCGATCTCTATCTCGCCAACGGATTCATGCAGGCCGCTGTTACCGCGCAAATCGAGCGCAACTACCACGGCAAGGAAAATAATTTATTCGTGCATTTCCGCGTGGAGGAGGGGCAGCAGACGCTCGTCGGCAAGCTCACCATGGAAGGCAATCACGCTCTCAAAGAGAATCAGCTTCTTGGCGTGACCGGCTCCGCGCCCGGACAACCCTATTCCACTTTCAACGTCACCGCGGACCGCGACAACATCCTGGCGCTTTATTACAACGAAGGATTTCCGGAGGCACAGTTTTCGGTGAAGGTGGAAGAATTGCCTGCCACCGGGAACCACCCGCGCGTCGCGCTGACCTATTCGATCACAGAAGGGACGCAGATTCACGTGACACAAGTGTTTCTCAGCGGATTCGAGCACACGCGGCGCGGCGTGATTGCCCGCGAGGTACAAGTGGAGCCCGGCGAACCGTTGCGCGAAGGCGACGTAATTGAAACGCAGCGGCGTCTTTACAACGTGAACATCTTCAGCCGGGTGACGGTGGCTGCGCAAAACGCCGCCGGTGCGGATCCGAACAAAGCGGTCGAGGTGGTCGTCGAAGAAGCCAAGCGGTACACACTGGCATACGGCGCCGGCGTGGAAGTGCAACGGTTGGGCGGCGCGGGTTCGGGGGCAACGGCCGGAGCGTTTGAAGCAAGTCCGCGCCTGACATTGGAACTTGCCAAAGCGAATTTGACGGGCCGGGGCGACACACTTTCGTTCAAAGTACGCGCGAGCACGATACAGGGCCGGGCGCTGGCAAGTTACACGGCGTCCAATGTTTTCAATAAACCCGCATTCAGTTTTCAGGCCACCGTGTTCGCGGACAAGTCTCGGGACGTCACGACATTTACGTCGACACGATATGAAGGCAGCCTGCAACTTGCGCAGCATATTTCACGAGCCACTTCGATTCTTTACCGGTTCACTTACCGCAGAGTTTCCGTGGACCCGAATTCGTTGCACATTGCGCCGGAACAAATTCCCCTGTTCAGCCAGCCAACGCTCGTTTCCGAATTTGGCACAACGTGGGTTCGCGACCGGCGCGACAACCCGGCAGACGCCACGCAGGGAACATTCAACAGTCTCGATTTTTCACTGGCCGGAAAGCCAATCGGTTCCTCCGCGAGCTTTGCCCGGATTTTCTTCCAGAATTCAACGTTTCATCGGCTTGGGTCAAAGTTAGTGTTTGCGCGGGCCGTGCGATTTGGGGTCCAACAAACACTTGGCAACACGCTTTCGACGGAAATCCCGTTGCCGGAGCGGTTCTTCGCGGGGGGCGGCGCGTCACTGCGCGGATTTGGGTTGAACCAGGCAGGTCCGCGCGATCCCGTGACGGGATTTCCGGTTGGCGGGCAGGCGATGCTGGTATTCAACCAGGAGCTGCGGTTCCCCATGCGACTCCCTAAGCTGGGATCGAAACTTGGGGGCGCTGTTTTTTATGACGGCGGGAATGTTTTCAGCAGGGTGGGAACAATTACTTTCAGGACGACCCCGTCCTCCATCTCACAAAGCAACGGCGAACTTTCCTACTTTGCTCACACCGTTGGGTTTGGTTTCCGATACGCGACTCCGATCGGCCCGGTCCGTGTGGATTTGGCCTACCAACTCAATTCGGCACAATTCATAACCTCGTGCACGATTGGCAATCCCGGTTGCAGCTCGACGGGAACACAACTTACGCGGCTGCCACATTTCCAGTTCTTCTTCAACCTGGGAGACGTTTTCTGATGCGCCGGGCGAAAAACAAAACCGCTCTGTGGTTGGTGACTGTGGGGGCAATTCTTGTTGCTACGGCGACAGGGGTCCCGCAGATTCGCGCACAACAGGTGGCGGATCGCATCGTTGCACGCGTGGAGGGCGACATCCTTCTGCAGAGCGACCTGCGCGAGCTGGGCGCCTTTCAGCAACTTCTTAGCGGAGTGGTTGAACCGGAATCCAAGAGACTCGACGAGTTGATTGACCAGTGGATCATCGAGCACGAAGCGGAGGCCGCTCACTTTGCCAAGCCTTCGGAGGAGGATGTTACTTCCGCTTTGCAAGAAGCAGAAAAGAGCATGGGAGGCGAACAGGAATTTCGGGCAAAGCTGAAAACGCAGGGGCTTTCACTGGCGACGGTGCGGCGAATCCTTGGCCGCGAAATCTTTTTCAGCCGCTATTTGGATTACAAATTCCGTCACGCAACCCAGGTGGATACGGCCGCGGAGGAAAAATACTACAAAGATGAATTTGTGCCGCAGATGGCCGCGCATGGTCAGACAGCGCCACCAATTGACTCCGTGCGCGAGCAAATCCAAGAACTGCTGGTGCAAAAGGAAATCACGTCGCGCGCGGAGCAGTGGCTCACGGAAAGCCGAGCGCGATTGAAGATTGAGATTTTGGCGCAATTGAGCGGCACGACAGCCACGCAGCCGAAGGGGGGCTCGCACGAATGAGCGGCGCGCCAAAACCGAAACGCAAGCGGCGCTTCCTGCGGCGCGTGTTCAAACTTACGATTGGGCTGGCGATTCTGCTCCTCGTCGTAATAGGCGCATTTTTCGCCGCGCTTTCGCTGGGCTGGTTCGACGGAATCGCAAGAGAAAGCGCGATCAAACGAATTGGTGACATGACTGGGTGCCGAGTTGAATTAGGCGCATTGCATCTTTCGGGGCTCGGTTTGCACGCCGAGCTACAGGGATTGACCCTGCACTGCAAGGAGCCGGAGGGCACGCCGCCATTTTTTCACGCTGACACTATTGTCGTTTCGCTGCAGATTGATTCTTACTGGAACAAAACTTTTTCGTTGAAGGAGTTGAAGATTTCGCATCAGGAAGTCCACGTGCTCTTCAACAAGGACGGGACTTCAAACCTGCCGAACCCAAAAACACTTACCCAGAATAAGCGCCCACTGCGAGAGCGAATCTTTGCGATTGCGGTGCGCCATCTCGAACTCGACCACGGCACGATCCTTTTTAACGATGCGCGCGTGCCGTTGGAAGCGAAGGGAGACAATTTTTCGCTTGCGGTGGATTGGGGACAATCCGGAAATGCGCCGATGTACGCGGGAAAGCTCGCGTGGGAGCGGTTTACGTTTGCAGCGGGGCGTTACCTGCCATTTGCCGCTGATCTCTCCTTGAAATTCTCATTTGCGGCGAATGCTTTCCACGTAGATCAATTGCAAGTCAAGTTGCCGCATTCGCGTTTTGAGGTGCAGGCGGATATCGAAAATCTAGCGAATCCTGAAATGAAGTATCGTTACCGGGGCTGGCTGGATCTTGCCGACATCCGCACCATACTCCGCAAGCCACGCACTCCGGGTGGGCTCGTGGATTTCACGGGAGACGGCCGTTTCGCAAACGGGGATTGGCAGGCCACCGGACGTTACTCCGCGCACGACTTAGCGCTTCCATACGAGTGGTTCCACACCAAGGGAATTACAAGCCGCGGAAATTATCAAATTGCGCGGGGCACGATGGTTGTGCCTGATTTTGAGGCGCACGCTCTTGGTGGTTCGATCCAGGGCCGCGTGGACCTGACTTTTCACGGGATGCGATTCCGAGTGGAATCCCACGCAAGAGCTCTGGATCTGGCGACGCTGCTCGCGGCTTTGTCGAACCGCAACT
This sequence comes from Terriglobia bacterium, assembly GCA_041484365.1. GTDB lineage: Bacteria > Acidobacteriota > Terriglobia > Acidiferrales > UBA7541 > DASTCZ01. The sequence goes on from JBGPHM010000014.1 coordinate 40,299, forward strand.
TTCCAGTGGAGACGTTTCATTGGAATGGCGGCGTGAGTGTGGACGCAATCACAACGTGGACGGAAGATTTCAAGCACCTTGAATCGCGCGGCGTGTCCGACTGGACCGGGTGGAGAGAGCTAACCGACGGAAGAATCCCAGTCACCGCACACCTGGATTACGACTACGGAATGGACCGGCGCGCTGTGACGCTGCGCGCAAGCGAAATCAACACACCCACAAGCAAGATCACGTTTGCCGGCACTTTGGGGGCGCCTGATTCGAACCTCGAAATTGGGCTGGACGACCACGACCTGACGGCGTGGGATGACTTCATCAACCGGCTGCGTGGAGAAAATGCTGCGCCGGTTCGCGTGAAAGGGCGCGCCGCATGGCGCGGACGGCTGACCGGCCCTCTTACGGATCCGACATTCTCGGGGCATGTGCATGTGCTGGGCGCGAGCTACGGCAATCTCTTATGGGACGATGCGGAGGGTGAAATTACGTATTCCTCCGCTCAATTCCAACTCGCACGAGCACGCGCGCGGAAGGGCGCCTCTTCGGCGCAGATCGATCTTTGGCTTGAATTAAAAGACTGGAGCTTTACTCAGAATGCGGAGTGGCGCTTCGATGCCGATCTTTCGCGCACGCCGACCGATGGCCTGCAGGAGATTTTTGGCTGGACGTATCCCGTCCACGGACTTCTTTCCGGGCAGTTCCACGGACGCGGGACGCACAACAATCCGCAATTGACCGGACTCTTTGATCTCGTCGAGTTGAAAGCGTGGGACTGGCCGCTCGACCGCGCGCGCGGCGAATTTTCGCTTGACCACGGCAGCGTGCGAATCTCAAACGCGGAATTGCGTTTGACGCTGCCAAACAAAACACAAGCACCAAGTTTGTTGACAGGGAATTTCGCGTTCCGCTTCGCGGACGCAAACGTTGACTTCAACCTCACGGGCGCCGTCATCCCAATTGAGGGGATCCACAGTATTCAATCGCCACGCCTACCGCTTGCGGGCACGCTGAGTTTTCAATTGCATGGCAGCGGCCCGTTTCTAGCACCAGTCGCACAAGGCACGGTGCGAGTGGTGGATTTGCGAGCTGGTCAGGATGTCCTGGGGAGTTTTGAAGGGAAACTCGATTCAGACGGGAAACGAGTTCGAGTCGAGTTGAGTTCCGCGTTGCCCACAGACCGGCTCCGCGGTTTCGTCGAGCTCGGCTTCACGGGGAATTTGCCGATTTTCGGCGAACTGGATGTGAAGGACTTTGCGCCGGACCCATTGATCCGCGCCGGCTTGCATCTCGAAGGAGTCACGGGGCACAGCCGCATGGACGGCCATCTCAAGCTGACCGGCGCGCTTTCGCAACCGGATTCGATTGCGATGGATGTGAACCTATCGCGGCTTTCTCTGGACCTTGGTTACATTAAACTCGACAACAACGGGCCCGTGCGTCTGACCTATAAAAGGAACGAAGTGCGCATCGAGCAAGCGGATCTCCACGGAACGAACACAGACGTGGCGATTTCAGGATTCGCGCGGTTTGCGGGAGACCGGGCTGTGGGGCTAACGCTGCTCGGCAAGATTGACTTGCGGCTGCTCGGCGGATTCGTGCCAAGACTCGATGTGCAGGGAGCGGCAAACATAAATGCATCGATACAGGGTACGTTCGCGAAACCGCGGATTAACGGGCGGCTCGATGTCTCCAGCGCCTCGGCAAACTATGACGATTTTCCCGCGGGACTCAGCAACGTTTCCGGCGCGTTTGTCTTCGACGCGAGCCGGCTTCTGTTTGAGAATGTGCGCGCGGAAATCGGCGGCGGCGAATTGCTGTTGGGCGGATCGCTCGGTTACGGAGAAGGATTTGCGGCGATGCGCTATGACATTTCCGCGCGGGCGACCAATGTGCGCATCCGCTACCCGGTTGGGATGAGTTGGCTTGCGAGTGGGACGCTGCGCTTTGCGGGCGGGATGCAGACGGCCACGTTGTCAGGAAATATTACCGTCCAGCGGCTGCTGATGGCTGAGGGTTTCGATCTTGCATCGCTCATCGTCGCCAGCCAGTCGGCCGTGACTGCGCCAGCTACGTCGTCTCCCTTCCTACGCAATCTTCAATTCGATATTCAGGCCAAGTCCAGCCCGGATGCGCGCGTGCAGTGGGCCGGCGCAAATTTCGAGAGTGAAGCCGACTTGCGCGTGCGTGGGACGTGGGAACATCCAATCCTCGTTGGACACATTGGATTGCTGAATGGAGAACTAACGTTTGCTGGAAATCGCTACAAGCTTTCACGCGGAGACATTGATTTCTCCCCGGTAAGGCTCGACCCGATCCTGAATATCCAGGCGACGACGACAGTGCAGCAATATGAGGTGACTCTGGACATCTCCGGACAGGCGAGCAAATTAACGCTGAACTACCGCTCCGATCCTCCACTCCCAACGACAGACATCATTAATCTGCTCGCGATGGGGCAAGCCACGGAGTCCAACCTGTACCGCGGCTCATCGGCGCTGCAGACCCCGCAAATGGGTGCAACAACTCTTCTCTCCGAAGCGATTTCGAGCCAGTTGGGCGGGCGGCTCGAAAAACTTTTCGGCATCAGCCGCTTCCGCGTGGACCCGTTCCTTGCGGGCACGGGCAATGAACAAAACGCGGCGGCGAGGGTGACTATCGAGCAGCGCATTGGAAACAAATTCACCATCACCTATGTGACGAATGTGACCGGCGCGCAGCAAGAAGTGATTCAAGTGGAATATCTGGTGCGGCCGGACGTGAGCATCATCGCGTTGCGCGATTACAACGGCACGTTTGGCCTTGATGTGGTTTTCAAGAAACGATTCAAATAAAGCCTTCGCGCGCGACCGCGCGTCAATTCTGCTAGCATGGCGGCCCTCAAATCGCCATGGTTCTGCCCAATTCAAATCCGGGCGCAGCTGATCCTCGCGCCGCAAAACTGCGCGAGGATGCCGCGCACGCGGCATCGGTGGAAAGCCAGGAAGCGGGTCTCAAGCGGAAGCTGACGTCGCGGCAGGTCTCGATGATCGCGCTCGGCGGCGCGATTGGCACAGGGCTTTTTCTTGGCAGCGCGCTATCCGTGCAGGCGGCCGGGCCCGGAGTAATCCTGAGCTACGCCGCGGGCGCAGTGATTGCGATGCTGCTGATGTGGGCGCTCGCGGAAATGGCCGTGGCGCATCCCGTCGCGGGATCGTTTGGCGTGTACGCGGAGATTTACCTGAATCCGTGGGCCGGATTCGTGATGCGGTACTCCTATTGGCTCGCGCAAGTGGTGGCAATTGGGAGCGAGATGGTGGCGGTTTCAATTTATTTCAAGGAGTGGACGCCCGGCGTGCCATCGTGGGTTTGGATTTTAGTTTTTTCAGTCGCAATCGTGTGGGTCAACTCCCGAAGTGTGTCGAATTTTGGCTTTGTTGAATACTGGTTCGCAATGATCAAGGTCGTGACCATAATGCTTTTCGTCGTGCTGGGCGCGGCGATGCTTTTCGGCGTGGGGTTCAAGCGCGTCGGACTCACAAACTACACCGGCCACGGTGGATTCCTGCCACATGGTTGGATTGGCGTGGGGCTTGGAATCACGATGGCGATTTTCAGTTATTTGGGAACGGAGATCGTCGCGGTAACGGCAGGAGAGGCGGACAACCCGAAGCAAGCGGTGCCGCGCGCTTTGCGGCAGACTCTCGGGCGGTTGGCGCTCTTTTATATCGGCGGGATCACGATCCTCGTCGGCATTCTCCCCTGGGACCAGGCGGGAATTACAGAATCACCGTTTGTGCGTGTGTTCCACGCGGCGGGAATTCCCGCGGCTGCGATGGTGATGAACATCGTCGTGCTTACGGCGGTGCTATCGAGCGTGAATTGCAATCTGTATCTGACTTCGCGAATGATTTTTTCACTCTCGAGGGGCGGGTACGCTCCGCACGCGTTCGGGAAACTCACTCAAAAGGGAGTGCCGCTCGCGGCGTTGCTGGTTTCAAGCGCAGGGATGGGGCTGGCGCTGCTCTTGAATTTGCGATACAGCGCCACCGCGTACGTTTATATGATTGGGGCGGCGTTTTTCGGCGGGCTCTTTGTGTGGATTATGATCATGGTGACGCACCTGGCGTTTCGCCGGCGCGCGCCCGAAGGCGCGGTGCGATTCGCGCCGCGCGGCCCGTGGAGCACACTCGTTGGTCTTGCGGCGCTCGTTGGCGTAATGATTTCAACATGGTGGGTGCCGCAATTCCGCATCACACTCGAGGCGGGGCTCCCCTGGCTTGCGTTTATCTCATTGTGTTACGTTGCGTGGGCGCGGTGGAGCGCAGCGCGCAAGTCCCACGCAAATTGAATGGAGCGGAAGCAATGGACGAATTACTGAAGTGGCGTGAAGAGTTTCCGATACTTGGTAAGTCAACCTACCTCATCAGCAATTCGCTGGGGGCGATGCCGCGCGCGGTGTACGACCGCCTGCGCGAATACGCCGACGCCTGGGCGACGCGCGGCGTGCGCGCATGGGAAGAGGGCTGGTGGGAGATGGCGGTCGGCGTCGGAGACCGCATCGGCGCGCTGATCGGCGCGGGGCAGGGCGAGATTTCGCTCCATCAGAACGTCACGCTTACGCAGGCAATCGTCGCATCGTGCTTTGACTTCAGCAAGAAGCGCAACAAAGTCGTGATGGTGGACCTCGAATTCCCCTCGATCCTTTACTTTTATCTTGAGCAGCGGCGCTACGGCGCGAAGGTTCAGATTGTGAAATCGCGCGACGGGCTGCATGTGCCGACCGAACAGTTTCTGCGCGCGATTGACCGCAATACTTTGCTTGTGCCGATTTCGCAGGTGCTCTTCCGCAGCGCAACGATCGTGGACGCGCGCGCCATCATCGAGCGCGCGCACAAGATGGGCGCGCATGTTGTACTTGATCTGTTTCAGGCGGCGGGAACAATTCCCGTTGACGTCAACGCGCTCGGCGTGGATTTTGCGACTGGCGGCGTGCTGAAGTGGTTGTGCGGCGGGCCGGGCGTGGGCTACCTGTACGTTCGCAAAGATTTGCGCGCGAAATTGAAGCCCGCCATCACCGGGTGGATGGCGCACCAGCGGCCATTCGACTTTGAAGTGGGTCCGGTGGAGCGCCGCGAAGATTCCTACCGCTATCTGAACGGCACGCCGCATATCCCCGCACTGTATGCGTGCCAGCCCGGCCTCGAAATTCTGCGCCACGTCGGCATCGACGCAATCCGCGCGAAATCCATTCGGCAGACGGCGAAGCTCGTGCAGGGTGCGCTCGCGCGCGGCTGGCGCGTCAACACGCCCACGGATCCGGCGGAACGCGCGGGCACAGTCTCCATTGATTGCCCGCACGCTCATGAAGTCTCCGCGGAACTTATCGCTCGCAACATCCTTGTCGATTTCCGCCCCAAGGCAGGCGTGCGGCTCTCGCCTCACTTTTACAATCGCGATGAAGAGATTGATTTCGCGCTCGACCAGATCGCGGAAATCCTCAAGACGAATGCCTGGGAGCGGCCGCGCGAGTCTCCCTAATGCATCCAGACCAAATCGGCGAATTGGACTTCACGGCGCAGCGGCGCGAAATGGTTGAGCGCCAGTTGCGCAAGCGGGGCATCCGCGACGGGCGAGTGCTGGAGGCGATGCTCGCGGTTCCGCGGCATGAATTCGTGCCTGAAGAATTCCGCGCCATGTCATATGAGGACAAACCCATCTCCATCGGCGAAGAGCAAACCATTTCGCAGCCCTTTATCGTGGCTGCGATGATCGAAGCAATGGAATTGAAGGGGAATGAAAAGGTGCTGGAGGTTGGCGCAGGCTCCGGTTATGCGGCCGCCATCCTCTCAAAACTTGCGGCGCTGGTTTACACTGTGGAAAGTCGCACAGGTCTTGCGACTGCTGCGCAGGAAAGACTCAAGCGGCTCAAATTTACCGACGTGGCCGTGCACACCGGCGACGGTTCCGCAGGCCTTCCAGATGCCGCGCCATTTGACGCCATCCTCGTCGCGGCGGCGGCTCCACTTGTGCCGCAGCCTTTAATTGACCAATTGGCTGAAGGCGGGCGGATGGTGATTCCGATCGGCGATGAAAAAGCGCAAGAGCTGGTGTTAATGAGAAAATTGAAGGGTGAACTCCATTCGCGGACGCTCCACCATTGCGCCTTTGTGCCGCTTATCGGCCGGTATGGATTCAACCGGTGATCCGCACTTCGGGCCGCTCAACATCCGCTGTTCCGCGCGGATGATCGAATCATGAAACCTCCTATCGAACTTTCGATCGTCATTCCGGCATTCAACGAAGAACGCCGCCTGCAAAAAACGCTCGACCGCGTGCGCGCTTTCCTCAAGGCACGGCCCCTCAACTCGGAAGTGATTGTCGTGGACGACGGCTCCACGGATGGCACCGCGCAACTTGTGCAGGAAATGAGTGGGACATGGCCGGCGCTTCGGCTCTTGAAAAACCCCGGCAATCGCGGCAAGGGTTACAGCGTGCGCCACGGAATGCTCGAAGCGCAGGGAGAAATCATTCTGTTCACCGACGCCGATCTTTCCGCTCCCATCGAAGAGGCCGACAAATTATTCGCCGCCTTAAAAACGCACGACGCCGCCATTGGCTCGCGAGCCCTGGATCGCCGCCTCATTGATGTTCACCAATCATGGGCGCGCGAATGGGCCGGAATTTTTTTCAATGCCATTGTGCGCGTTGTACTCGGATTGAAGATTAGAGATACCCAGTGCGGCTTCAAAGCGTTTCATCGGGATCGTTCGCGAATTATTTTTGAGCAGCAGCGGATTGAACGGTTCGGATTCGATCCGGAATTGCTGTTCCTTGCAAGGCGCCACGGGCTGTCGGTGGCTGAAGTGCCCGTGCGCTGGTCGAATGATCCGGGCACTCACGTAGGGTTGTGGGATGGATTGCGCGCGATGCTATTTGAAGTAGCCGCGGTGCGGTGGAATTCGGTTATGGGGCGGTATCCGCGGCAAAAAGATCACTGAGCTTTACACCACAAAGTACTTGACAAAAATCCTTCCTGTGGTATTCTTTCACCGTGCAATCCGTTCGGCCCATTCGTCCTTCCGATCCTGAGCCCGTGCGGCTCGATTCCCGCGCCGCGGACAATCTCCGCTTCATCCGCGAAACTATGGAAAATGCGGGCCGCTTTACGGCCGTGCCCGGCTGGGGCGGCGTGGCAATGGGAATAACCGCGATTTTCGCAGCGGCGGTTGCATGGCGGCAGCCCACGCCGGACCGTTGGCTGCTCGTGTGGTTCGCGGAACTTGCGATCGCCGTCGCCATTGCTGCGGTCACGACGATTCTCAAGGCGCACGCCGCAAACGCGCAGGTTTTTTCCGCACCGGGCCGCCGATTCGCGCTGAGCTTTGTGCCGCCCCTGCTGGTCGGTGCGCTCCTCACGTTCTCGCTTGTGCGCACGGGGCAATTCGGCGTCTTGCCTGGAATGTGGCTGCTGCTTTATGGCACGGCAGTGGTAACAGGCGGTGCGTTTTCCGTGCGTGTCGTGCCATTGATGGGATTGTGCTTCATGGGATTGGGAGCAATCGCGCTGATTGCGCCGCCATCGTGGGGCAACCTCTTGATGTGCGCGGGCTTCGGAGGATTGCAAGTAGGTTTTGGGTTGCTCATCGCCCGCCGTCACGGCGGATGATTCGAGTTTGAGCTAGCGGTTTTGCGAAAGGAAGTGCTGTGGCGAAGTCGAATGCATTGCGCGCGGAGCGAACGGCGAAAGGCCGCGCACCCGCGGAACGGTTCCGCACGGTGCATGGAAATGCCGACGCCGTCGCGCCGGACCTTGACCGCCTGATCCACGAGCGCATGAGACTTGGGATTGTAAGCGCGCTCGCCGTGAACGATTCGCTCACATTTAACGAGCTGAAAGCGCTTCTGCGCACGACGGATGGAAACCTGAGCGTCCATGCACGCAGGCTCGAGGAAGCCGATTACATCGCCTGCAAGAAATCATTTGACGGAAGACTGCCGAAAACGGAATTCCGGCTGACGGCGGCGGGCCGGCGCGCGCTCGAACGATACCTGAACCACATGGAAGCCCTGATTCAGGCGACCCGCGACCGGTAATCGCGGGTGCATATATTTTTTGTGTTTGTACTTTGTGCCACAAAGTTATTTGTATCGCTCCGCGGCGGAGAAAGAATCACTATGAATTCACCACGCAGATCCTCGCTCCATGTCGCCATCATCACTGATGGCAACGGCCGCTGGGCCACTTCACGCGGCATGCCGCGCTCGGCCGGACACCGCGCCGGCGCGGAGAGTCTCCGCCGCGTCGCGCGCGCGGCCCCGGAACTTGGAATCGGCACGCTCACCCTTTACGCCTTTTCCGCAAACAATTGGCGAAGACCACCGGCGGAGGTCGCCGGTCTCTTGCGGCTGTTGCAGGAATACCTCATCGCGGAAGCGGCGCGTTGCGCCGCCGAAGGCATCCGCATTTCGGTGATTGGCCGGCGCGACCGGCTTTCGGCCGGACTGCAGAAAGCAATTATTGCCGCCGAAGAGTCCACGGCCGCCGGGCGCGAGCTTCACCTCCGCCTTGCTGTGGACTATTCAGCGCGTGAAGCCATTTTTCAGGCTGCGCGGCGCTTTTACAAAGTCACCAGCGTTTCGCGCGATTCGTTTGAAGAGGTCCTCGGCGAGACAACCCACGACGCCGCGCAAGAGGTGGACCTGGTGATCCGCACGGGCGGCGAGCAGCGATTGAGCGACTTCCTGCTGTGGGAATCTGCTTACGCCGAACTTTATTTCACCAAGAAGATGTGGCCGGAATTTTCCGCGGAGGATCTTCGCGGAGCAGTCCGGGAATACCATTCGCGCGTGCGGACGTTCGGAACGCTTCCGGACGCGATGGCAAGCTGAATTCCATCCACGATTTCCGGAGGAAATGAAAATGGAAAGCAAACAACTGATGACTGTGTTTGGAGTGCTGGCATTTCTTGGAACCGCGGCGGCGATGGCCGCGGCGGTCCTGGGAATCGTGGGCGCAAAGCTGATTGGCGAAAAACGCCTCGCAAGAATTTCTCTCCAATGGACGGATTGGCTTTTCGGCGGACGAGGACTGGCCGCGAAGACCTTCATGGCCGCGGTGGCGCTGATTCTCGGCTATTCGGCGACGCTCGTTGGCACGTCGCTCGTGAGCCAGGAATGGATGCTTTCGCCCGGCGCGGAAAAATACTTTTGCGAATTTGATTGCCATCTCGCGTATTCGGTCACCGAGGCCAAGACCACGCCCGCGATCGGCACGGGCGCATCCGCCGCGAGAGCCCAGGGACGGTTCATAATCGTTTCCGTGCGCACGCGCTTTGATGAGACAACTATTTCGCGGCAGCGCGGCGATTTTCCGCTCGTGCCCAATGCGCGCGAAATCTCTCTTCTCGACGGCGCCGGCCAGCGCTACCCAGTTTCGGAATCCGGCCAGCAAGCGCTCGCCGCGATGGGCGAGGCGGGCATGCCCATGACGGAGACCCTTCGCCCCGGCGAATCGTATGTCTCTCGACTGGTTTTCGACGTGCCGACCGGTGTTGCCAACCCGCGGCTGTTTATCGCGAGCAGACAGCGTCCGCGATGGGTTTCCTCAGTCATCATCGGCGATGAGGAGAGCATGTGGCACAAAAAGGTATTCCTTGCGCTGGGCCAGGCTCAAGCGCGTTAACGGAATACCGCGGAATCACGCGACTCGAAATCAGAAAGGGATTTGAAGCGAAATGGACATCTTCGATCTCCTGTTCATTGCATTGTTTCTCACCGCGCTGTTTTCCTTGCTTTCGGCAGGAGTCGCGGCCCTTCACGGAAGGCGAGCGCGTGCGTTGCGCACTCTTCGCGTACTGGGTGTGTGTGCGGCAATTTATCTCGCAATTGTTTGCATCGTCTCGGCCGCTACCCCGCGGAAGATCTTGAATGTCGGTGACCCGCAATGCGCCGACGACTGGTGTATTTCCGTGGAAGGCGCGGAGCGCGCCCGCTGGAATTTCGCTGTCTCCTTCGACGTGAACCTGCGCGTGTTTAGTCGGGCCCGGCGCGTTTCTCAACGCGAGAATCACGTGGTGGTATATTTAACAGACGACCAGTCCCGCCGCTTCGATTCAATTCCGGAACCATCGGAAGTCCCTTTCAATGTTCTGCTCCAGCCGGGCGAATCCGTCACCACGCACCGCATTTTCCGCTTGCCCCCGGACGCGCGGGGCGTAGGCGTTGTCGTCAGCCGCGAAGGCAGCGCGCTCGGTTGCTTACCCGGCTGCTTTGTAATCGCGGAGAATAATTGGCTTCACAAATTGCCCGTTGTCCGCCTCGATTGATTTATCGCTCACCGATTCGCGAAACACTTCCTCTGACACTTCGCCCTTCGCCGTCGTCTAAGTTGATGTGAGTCGAGTTGAACTGAGAGGACGGCGTTGCAGCTGGAAGGTACACTAAGGTGGCAACACGCCGCCCAGGAGTTCTGCTTGCCCAGGCCCGATGACCCGGCTGCCGAGCACGTGCGCGCCGACGCGCGCGCGGAAGACACTCGTTTGGCCGCAGCCTGCCGCAGCGGAAGTTTGGAAGCATACGAGACTCTTTATCAAACGCAGAGCGCACGAATGAAGAGCATTGCCATGAATCTGCTGGGCAACGCGCACGACGCCGAAGACGCCGTGCAGGACACTTTTCTGAAAATTCATCGCGGCATCCGGTACTTCAAGGGGCAGTCGGCGTTTTCCACCTGGACCTACCGCATCCTGATGAATTCGTGCTACGACCTGCGCCGCCGCCGCGTCCGCCGCCAGGAAACGCCGGAACAAGACCTTGTCGCCGAAGGAGAAACGTTTGATTCGCCGGCGCCGATGAATGACCACCCGCTGCGGCTGGCGCTCGAAAAATGCGTCAAGCAACTGACGCCGCATCTGCGGTCCGTATTCTTGCTTTACGAAGTCGAAGGGTTCAAGCATTCGGAAATTGGCGCCATCCTCGGAGTTTCGGAGATGGCATCGAAAAATGCGCTGTACCAGGCCAAACGCAGGTTGCGCGACATGTTGGCGAAACAACCGGAATCAGGCTCGAAGGCGGCGGCCCAGGGAGAAATGTGAGGAAGGTTATGCGGGAAGAACAAAAATTCGATTGCAGCCAACTGGAGCAGGCGCTGCGGGATGAATCGCCGGAACTCATGGCGGCGCTTGCGCGCCATGCGAAAGAATGCGCCGCGTGCCACCAAGAGCTGCTCATGTGGCGGGAAATCTCTGTCGCTGCCCGGTCCATGCAAAAGGATTGGCCAACGCCCGCGCTCTGGTCTGCGATCGCAAAGGAATTAAGAGTGGAAGCGGCGCGGCCGCGCGGAATATGGGAATGGATTGGCATGCGGCTGTCAGTTCCGTCTCTGCGCTGGCAGGCAGGCGTCGCCGCGCTGGCTCTGGTTCTTATTTCCGGCACCAGCGCATGGCTCTATCAGCATCGGAACAAACCCACGCCGCCGGATAATCAGCACCTGCTCACGGACCAGGCCATTCTGCAGGTCGAGCAGGCGGAGCAAACTTATGAGAAGTCCATCGAGAAGCTCGCGCAATTGGCGCAACCGAAGCTCGCGGCGGCTTCCACTCCACTGATGGTCAACTACCGCGAAAAACTCGACCTGCTGGATGCTGCCATCGGCGATTGCCGCAGCAACCTTGATAAGAATCGCGCCAACGCCTATTTGCGAACCGAGCTGCTCTCCTTCTATCAGGAAAAGCAGAAAACGCTCGAACAGATCTTGAAGGAGAACTGACGTGAGACTCTGGAAATTCCCAGCGCGCGCCGCTGCCTTTTGGCTAGCAGGAATGCTTTGCGCAGCCACCGCGGCCCCCAAGCCCGCAACGCCGGCGCAACAGCAGGTGGAGCACACCTTCGACCGCCGCGTGGAGCTTCCGCGGGGGCAGTCCGTGCGCATCGAGCACAAGTTCGGCGCCATTTCAGTGACTACGCACGCCTCCCGCGACATCCATGTGCTTGCCACGATTCGCGTTTCCGCGTCGTCGCAATCGGATGCCGAGGAATTTGCCAACAGAATCCAGATTCACCTCGAGCCCGGCCCCGGCGGAGTTCTGATTCGCACGGATTATCCCGAGCAGGGCGCATCCTCCTGGTGGGGGCGCCGCAACTTCTCGTTTAGTGTCGAATACCAAATTGAGGTGCCCGAGGATGCGCCGCTCACGGTGCGCAGCAGTTTTGGAAGCGTAAAAGTCGTGGGATTGAAAGCCGCCACGGACATTGACAATAAACAAGGAAGCGTCAGCGTTCACGATGGCCGTGGATTGCAACTCTTGCGGGATTCCTTTGGGAGCATCGAACTTATCGGCAATGACGGCGACGCCGACCTCAGCACAAACAACGGCACGGTGACAGTTTCGCAGGTGAAGGGCGCACTTACCGTCCACGACCGCTTCGCAAGTGTCTCCGTGTCGAATGTGGCGAAAGGCGTGACCATCACTAACGGCAATGGCAGCGTCGAGGTGAACTTGGCCGGCGGTCCCACGAACATTACGAATGCCTACGGCTCCGTTCGTGTATCGGACATCACGGGCGACCTCATAGTTCGTGGTGGCTACGGGTCGATGGACGTGCGGAACGTCAGCGGCTCAGCGGACCTTTCAAATTCATTTGCCTCCATTACATTCATGGACATCAAACAAAAGCTGTCCTGCCGGACGCAAAACGGCAGCGTCACAGGTGGCGGGGCTGGGGGCGGCGCAACGATTCGGACGTCCTTTGCAACCGTGGATGTTCACGACATCGGCGGTTTTCTCGATGTGGATACCTCAAATGGCAGGATCGCCGCGCACGACATCCGCGGCGGCGCGCAACTCAAGACGACATTCGGCTCCATCGAAGCAACGGGCATCCACGGTGATGCCGGCGCCAGCAGTTCAAATGGGTCCATTCGCATCTCCGATGTGGATGGCTCTCTCAACGTGCGCGGCAGCTACAGCGGTGTCCGCGCTGCGAGTGTGAAAAAGGGTGTAACCATTACCACTGGAAACGGCAGCGTCACTCTGGCGGACGTGGAGGGCGAGACGTTTGTGAAAACAAGCTTCGGCCTCGTGAATGTCGAGCGCATCGGCGGCTCGCTGACCGTCGAGAATTCAAACGCCGGCGTGAAAGCGTATGGCGTCCGCGGTTCGGCAAATGTGCGGACCTCCTTTGGCCCGGTGAGTTTGACTGATGTTCAGGGCAGCGTGGATGTTGATAGCCAGAATGGCGTTGTGGACGTGTCGGGGGTGCCTCCACACAATGCGGCAGGCGCGTGCAATCACATTTTGGTTCGCACTTCCTTCGCGCCGATCCGGGTTCATCTGGTGGAGACCGGCGGCTACGATCTCGTGGCGCACACTTCATTCGGCAAGATATCGAGCGAACTGGGAGTGACTTCCTCGGGCGTGTCCAGCGGTGAGTCGCTGAGCGGCAGGATTAACAGCGGCGGCTGCCAGCTTCAGCTCACCAACAACAATGGCGGCATTGAAATCCTCAGGGGGTTCGCTCCAGCCCCAAGGCGGTAGCTCCTCGCGCGCGGGACATTGCGAAGGCTTTCTCGATTACGCGAGTTGCCGTCGGCGAGAGATGGTAGTTCTGAAGTTCATCCTCAGAGGCAAATCCACATTCCGTGACGTCCCCTCCCGCACGCGGCTCACCGTTCACGATGTCACAAAGATAGTCCAGAATCACAAAATGGTAGAGGGGACGGCCGTGAGTGTTCCCAGCTTCACCCGTATTGGCCGCCGCTCCCTTGGCAGGCGCCTGCCCTGCGCCTTCTTCGCCCTTGTGAAAGATCCGCTCAAATACCTCGATGAGCTCAACAACACTCACCTGAAGCCCGGTCTCCTCCAAAAGCTCCCTCATTACTCCTTCTTTGATGGTTTCCCCAACTTCCAGCATTCCGCCGGGAATCGACCATTCGCCCTTGAGCGGCTCGCTGCCCCGGCGAATCAGCAGCGCGCGGCCGTCGCGGATGACGACTCCGCCGACGCCCACCATCGGGAGTTCCGGATATTCGCGGTTACGTGCCATGATTCTATGAGTGTGTGATTGAACGCACCTTCGCACTCACTGCCCTACCTTCTTGCGCGGGGCTGCGGTATATAATACGTCCAACGGGTGAAGTTGCAGTTTTCCAAGGAGGTAGTCCAACGTGGTGCGGTGCCCAAAATGCGCTGTTGAGGTTGATGTCGACGAAGACGAAGTGGAAGAAGGCGAGATTCTGACTTGTCCGGAGTGCGACGCAGAACTCGAAGTCGTCCAAACGCACCCCGTCCATGTCAACGTCATCTCCGACCAGGATGAAGACGACGAGGATGATGACGACGAGGATGATAAGGACGATGACGACAAGGACGATGACGACGACGATTCCGATGATGACGCCGAGGACATCGACGACAAAGCAGAATGAGCGACGCGCGGCCTACTTTCCCATACAACGCAGCCTCGCGTTTCCCCATCTAAGTTATCGGGGAAAGATGCTGCTTGCCGCATTGCTCGCCTCTCAATTTTTGTTTTCCCCGGTTCCAACGGCCGCCCTCGGGAATCTTGGCCTCGCGGCGCCAACGCAACACAAACCAAGCCCCAACGATTGCATCTTCTACGCAACTGTTTTCACGAATGAAGGCAGGTTGCTCGCCGGCGCGGAGATTCACGTTCGGCCCACCGGGAAGAAAAAACCGGATTATGAAGCGTGGTCGGATCGCCGCGGAGAATTTGCGGTCCGCGTCCCACAAGGCATCGACTACGATATCGAAGTAAGAGCCAAAGGATTCCTTACGCAGGTGCGCAAGGCAAACGCGCAGACAGGACGCCAGGACATGGTCTTTCACATGGAAATTCAGCCGGAGAAAAAGAAGTGACCCGGACCCGCATAGCGTGCGCGCTGCTTCTTGTATTCGTGACACTGGCTTCCGCCGCTGCCCAGAAAAACCAGGCGCAGTTGCGCACAGTCCGCGGTACCGTCGTGGATAAACAGGATAACCCTGTGTCCGCAGCGATCGTCTATCTTGAAAACCGCAAGACCAAGGTGATTCGCACTTTATTGAGCGATGACCATGGCCTCTACCGATTCAGCGGACTGGATCCGAATGTTGATTTTGAAATTCACGCCGAATTGAACGGCGATACTTCCTCAACCCGGAACATCACGACCTTCGACACTCGAAACGAAATCGTCTTGACTCTAAAGCTCGACAAGAAAAAGGGCGAAAAATAGCGGCGAGACTGCCCGCCCATCCGCCCTCTCCTGCAAGCCCATCAAAATAATTACTTTGGTTGAGACACCTGCGTGGAATCGCCCGTCTGATGGTCCGCGATCTGAAATCGCAGAAATTCGTAGAGAGCCGAAAGGGCTTCCTGGTTCTTGGTCGTGATTCGGACACGTCCTCCGGCATTCAGCTTCTCGAACTTATACGTGATTGAGGCCTTCAGGCGCTGCAGGGTGGGGACACCGGGCGGGACCTTGTCGTGAATCAACATGGGCGCCTGAAAATTCCCCTCCGCGAACATCTGGGCGATGTGAGCCAGATGCATCTGGATCTGGTCACGAGTTGTAGTGTCCGAGGCGCTATTGGCCTCGATCTGGATTGCGCCGCCGTCTGGAAACAGCAGGAAATGGTGAGTGGCCTTGTCTTGCGAGAAACCCATTACTTGAGTTCCGCGTTCCTTCACGCCGGCTGCATGGTCGTGTGTGTCTTGCGAACCGGAAGAGCCTGACTTCTGTCGCGAATTCACCGAAGCAAAGGTCAACGTCAATGCGAAAACTATGATCGTAAATTTCATTTTTGTTTCCTCCCGAAGGCAGGTTTTGAGGGAGAACCTTTCAGAGATTCGAGAAGCCCGGCCCGTTTCCCCTGGGGAGCGCGAGCCAGTTTGCGGTCCCAACTTCGCAGTACGCCTTGCATTTGTCTGCGAAGCCGGATGAGATCGGCGATTTGTTCCTTCAGTGATTGGAGTTTCTTCCTGGCGAGCGTGCGCACACTTTCGCAGGGAATGCCACCGGCGTCCTTGACCCTGAGGATGCGCGCAAGCTCAGCAAGTGAAAAACCAATCGCAAGAGCGCGACGGATGAGCCGTACGCGCTCAATCGTGTGTCCCGAAAACCGGCGATATCCGGCCATTGTCCGCGGTGCGTGCGGCAGCACGCCAACACGTTCGTAGTGCCGGATCGTGTCGGGGCTGACGCCCGCCTGCCGGGCGATTTCACCGATTCCGATGCTGCGGGATTCTCCCATTTGAAATCAACCTGCCTAAGCAAAAAGAGAGTGCACCTTGGAACGCGTTCCAGAGTCAATGCCTGTTCCAAAAGGGGAGTGCAATGGAAAGGATACACTTCATCAATCGCGTGCAGAAATCAGCTCGACCTTAGTTTCTGAAAAGGACTCTTTGCCCAAACGAGAGCTGCCAGGGCGAGAACCGCGGGAAAACATTCGAGGACAAAACGTGGTTCCGGGGTGTAATGCACGGTGGCAATGAAGAATGTTCGCACAACAAAAAAAGCAGCCAGCATGAGAATTCCCGGCTCGCGTCGCATTTTGTAAAAGCCGGCGAGCGCCAGCGCGACGTACCCAATATTGAGCAGACCCAAAAAACCTGAAACCCAGAAGTCCAAATCGTCCCAGTATTCGCTGGGGGGCCAAAGATTGTCCGCATACGGCAGCAGGTCCACGCGCGGCCTGAACCACATTGTGATGCCCCGTTTAAAAGGAACGGAAAGATATGTCCTTAGCGGTTGCCGCTTTGTCCTTGCGCTCGCGAGTTCTGCAAATCCGCGATCATCCTCAGGTGAAAAACCGAAGGTCTGCTGTTCGCTTTTCAAAAGCTCGGCCACCCGCGCGCGCTCTGCGTCATTGTCGAATGCGGAAGACGGTATGTCCTCGATCTGAATGGCGGATTGCCCGAGCTGAAACAAGATCTGATCCATTTCGCTGTAACGCGTTAACCAGGTGTGTGTCCATGCGTAAAACCCGCGCGGAATGAACTCGCCGGGCATCTGGACGTACGGCGTAGTAAGGAGTTGCATCTCGTGTAGGGTGACCCAGTTCCGTACCGCCCAGGGAAGGATTGGCGTAAGTAGTCCTGCGCCAAGCAAGAGGCCAGTTCGCGCCAATCGAGCCCAATCACGTGGCCTGCGCCACCTCGCCAAGAGCACGAGTCCCACCGCGCCTAACAAGAGAGGCGTCTCGGGCCTGACGAGCGCGCCAAGACCCACGAACACGGCGCCAAGAAACCACTGAAAGGCAGACGATCGCCCACTCTCGTTCTCCTGTGAGCTTACGCTCCGCTGCCAAGCCATCACAAGAAACAGAAGCGCTGCGCATGTCAGAAAAGTCGCCAGGACTTCCGTGAGAGCGACGGCCGTGTAATTCGCAATAAACGGGCATGTAGCGGCAAGCCACAGAGCCACGATTGCGACCCTCCGCCGCGATTGCTCCGGCGCGAAAAACGCCGCAAGAATCGAAATCAGGAAACAAGTTCCGAGGTCCAGTGCAGCCTGGGCAAACAGGACTGCTCTTTCCGGCGCCCCAAACACCTGGTGAACAATCCCCGTAAAAATGGGATACCCCGGTACACGAATGTCAGTCGGAACCAGTTTTCCGTCTTCCTCATAGGCGTAGGTGTGGTGAACAACCAGGTTTTTTCCGAGTTCTTCATACAGAGGAGAATCATCATCCTGGGCGGGAAAGTGAATTATGAAAAAGGATCGAAGCGCCAGTCCAACGAGAAGCGCAAGAATCAGATGTTTTCTTGTCCCGCGGTTCCAGACGTCACGAATGCGCATCGTCGGTAATCCTGAATGGGCCGGAATTGTACCTTGAGAATTCGCGGATGCGCAGGAATCTGCTGGATTGAGTGGCTCGCTGGGTATTGAGCAATGGCGTCGAAAAAAACTGATTAAACAAAAGTGGTGCCGGCGGTGGGACTCGAACCCACGACCTAAGGATTATGAGACCTTCGCTCTACCTCTGAGCTACACCGGCCAGGTCAAGGGAATTCATAGTAAGGAGTGGTGCTTGGAAGTGTCAAGCGGTCTAAAGCTCAGACGGTCAAACCCGCCCCTCGGACTGCTTCTGCCCAACTTTAACCTGAGACTCCGAGCGCTTTCAATCCAAGTAATAGTACCAGCCAACTTTCTGAAAACATAGTACTTCTGGCCCATTGACCAGGTTTCTAGTGGGCCGCTACTGTGTCCGAGAAGGACTCGGACAAGTTCTAGCCCACGTTGGCGGGCAAGTACCCCCAACAGGCTAAAGTCCGGAGGTGTTTACCGTTTAGACACAAAACCGCCGTTTAAGTACCAAAGTGGAGCACCGCTGCCTATAATCCCTCCGCTGTTCGCATTTCGGAGGGTACATGAACAGGTGGTTGGCGGTATCTGTGCTCGCGGTGCTGGCGCTGACAGGTGCAGTTGCAATTTGCAACCTGGTGGCAAGCCCCGCTCTGGTAATGGCGGCAAATGGTGGCGGCCCAGTTCCACCTTGGCCGACGCTGGCAGCAAACGGCGGGGGACCAGTCCCACCGTGGCCAACGTTGGTTGCAAATGGTGGGGGCCCCGTCCCGCCGTGGCCGACGCTGGCAAGAAACGGTGGGGGTCCTGTCCCGCCGTGGCCGACGCTAGCGTAGGTAGATCGGGCGAGGCTGAATAAGCCTCACGGGCACGCAAACATAAACCCGGGCGGGCTGGGACAAGAGCACTAGTTTTGAGGTTCTTATGCTTGGCCCGCTTGATTATGTGTTCTGGTTGGTGACTGCACTGCTGCAGGCGGCCGTGGTGGTGTGTGCAATCCGCGTCAAAGCCTTCCTTAAGTATTTTCCGTTGAATTTCTACATGTTGGCGGCATCTCTATTTACCGCCGCCCGCTATTTCGCAATGCATCGCTACGGGTTCGTTTCGGCACAGTACTTCTACATTTACTACTATTCGGACGTCCTCCTGACAATCTGTCTGTTCTTCGCACTGATGGCTCTGTTCTCTCACGTCTTTCGCGAAATGGGCGCCAAGCTATACATTCGGTTGGGTGCGATCACAGTTCTCGGTCTTACAGCGGCAGTTTCCTATGTTCTCGCCAGCCGGTCGCAAGACTGGATAATGAGCAAACATGGCACGCAGGGAAAAGTCGTCTACTTCATCGCGGAACTGTCACAGAACCTGTACTTCGTCGGCGCCGTCCTTACCTATGTTCTCTGGGGAGCCCTCAAAAAACTTCGCGAGACGCGCACCCAACTGATCCAGCTCGTGCTCGGATTGGGCGTTTATCTCAGCGCTCTTGCGGCTAACTACGCTTTGGCGGTTCTATATGCTTCGCAATATCCAAAGAGCGTCGTCTGGAGAATTGTGCCGGATTTGATGGGTCTCTGGCTTCCCATTGCGTGGGGATACACGTTTTTGAGGGTCCCGGAAAGCGCCCGGCTCGAGCCGTCGCGCGTCGTGTCCGGGCGGCCGCGACCCGTGGCAGGTACTCGATGATTACGGCTGTCATCCTCGTGATTTCCATGTTCGCGCTGCTGCAATTCTTCATTTCCTATTCGCGGTCGCTGATCGCCGCTTTCAGCACGCAACCTCTCTCTCCCCAAGTCCGCGACGTGGCGGCGCTTCATGGCCGGGACGTCAGCGGCGAAGAGTTTGTACGATTGGTCCAATTGGCGCGGCTATGCCCTGAATCAAGAAGTGATCGCTGGCCGGTTTCGGCGGTCACCAATTATTTCCGAATGCTCAATTTTGTTCGTACCATCTCGAACCGGTTGATTCCGTCCATGAAAGCATGGACCGAGCGGGAGCGCTCCGGATGCGCCTATTTCGCCGCTATTACGCTTGACCGCCGTATCGCCTACAGTCGCCGGCTGATGGCGCAGCAACTCTCCAATCAGCACTAGCGCACCGCCCGCCCCGGCAGTGAGCCTTCATTGTCCTGCTTCTCCAAGCATTGCTAAGATGGGTGGAGTTGCGCCTCACCGCGCGACCTCGATGCTGCCATCCCTAACTCAGCGTGTACGAACAACCATCCGGCGCCACAACATGCTTCGCCCGGGTGACGCCGCCGGTGTGGCTGTTTCCGGTGGCGCCGATTCCGTCTGTCTCTTGCTGCTCCTGCGGGAGCTACAGGCCGAACTCGGAATCCAGCTCATCGTGCTTCACTTCAATCATCAACTCCGCGGCGCGGAATCGGATGAAGATGAAAGGTTTGTCGCTGTCCTGGCTGCCCATCTTCGCATTGAGTTCATCGCGGATCGCCAGGACGTCGCTGCCCTGGCGCGGATAACAAATTCCAATCTCGAAGACGCCGCTCGCAAATGCCGCTACGGTTTCTTTGCTCGTGTCATGCAGGAGGGCCGCGTTGCGCGTGTCGCGGTGGCTCACACAGCCGACGACCTCGCCGAAACGGTTCTGGCAAAAATAATCCGGGGAACTGGTCTCGCAGGATTGGCGGGGATTTATCCGGTAGCGGGATTCGTTGTCCGTCCATTGATCGAAGTCCGGCGCGCCGAATTGCGTAAATATCTTCGCGGACGTGAAGCCGGCTGGCGGGAAGATGCAACCAACCTCGACGAATCTCGTTTGCGCGCCAGAATCCGCGCCCGGCTACTCCCCTTGCTGGAAGGTGACTTCCAGCCGGCAATTGTCGGCCAATTGAATAACCTTGCCACCCTCGCCCGGCAGGATGAAGAGTTCTGGACCGTTCTTATTGAGGAGCGGTTTCAGGCCTTGGTTCGCCGCGAAAGAGATTCGCTCCTGCTTTTGGTGAACGATCTTCTTGCACCATTGCATTTTCCCGCGACGGTCCCTGTCGGCGCCTCGGCACTCAAGGCTCTTTCTTCCAGGTTGGTTCGCAGAATTCTGGGAGAATTGAAGGGCGACCTTTTGGGATTTACGAACCGACACGTGGAGGATGTTCTTCACCTTGCCTCGACTTCCACTAGCGGTCATCAGGTCATCTTGCCGTTCGGGATCAGCGTCGAGAGGAGCTTTGACGAACTTCGCTTCCTACGGCAAGGCCCGCGCGACGCCGAATCTGCCAGGATCGCACCTCATGCAGCGCCCGAATTCCAACGCCTGCTAAACCTCGATGGGGCTGGCGAGGAGGCCATTGACATTCCGGATATCGGAGCCCGTCTCCACTTGAAAGTGATTGACTGGCCTCCGAGGGCGAGGGACACTAAACATGAATCAACTGTTGCCGATTTCGGCTGCCTGCGTCCCCCTCTTATAGTGCGGAACTGGCTGCCCGGTGACGCCTTTCGGCCCCAAGGGCGGCTGCGCACTCGTAAGCTGAAGCATCTCTTGCGTGAGCGCCGAATTGCCCTCCGCGAACGCCGCCGGTGGCCAGTGCTTACGAGTAACGGAGAATTGGTGTGGGCGCGCGGGTTTCCCGTGGCTGAAAAGTTTGTCACAGACGGCAAAACGCGAAAGGCGCTTGTGATTTCCGAGGAACCGATTTGAGTGCAAAGCCCAGGGTAGTTTATTCACCGTCTCGAGTGGCAAGTCGGGTTACTGCTATAGGCCGCGCAATCAATAAGGATTATGCGGGACGGCCTCTTGATGCGGTAATCCTGGTGGAGAGCGGATTTATTTTCGGCGCGGACCTGGTAAGACACATAAAAAGCCCGGTGTCTTGCCATTTTGTTCGCACTGAATTGCGTGATGTTGAGTTGAGCGGGTATTCCCGGCGTGAGGTTTTTTTTAGCCATCCACCCTCGTTAAAGGGGCGGGATGTTCTTGTGATGGCCGCTATCCTCGACACGGGAGTCACAATGGATTTTTTGTGCAAGCGGCTGTTTGAGAGTGACCCCCGTTCCCTGCGCATTGCAGTACTTGTGGATAGACCAACAGGCCGCAGGGTCGACCTGAAGCCTGATTACTTTGGGTTCGTGGACGCATCTAACCTATTGGTGGGGTATGGGCTGGCGGGGCGTCATGACCGCTTCCGCAACCTCCCATATATCGGAGCTCTCGGTCACCGGGCCTCCACACGGGGCGGGCGCGGGGCGCGAAAGCGGAAGACCGGGGTTGTAAGCCCAAGGCGAGGTAAGTCGTGAATTCAAGTTCAGCGGCAAAAACAATTCTAGTTTGGATGTTCATCATCCTGCTCGCACTCTTGCTCTGGCGGGTCTTTGCGCCGGGAGCTCAATCCAATCGCGTCTCGGAAATCTCCTACGGCGAATTCATGGCCTATGTAGACACGCCGGATAAGGTCAAGGAAGTATTGCTGAATATTTCCGCGAACAGCTACGACATAGAGGGCGAGCTTCGCGATCCGGACACGAAGTTTCACACAACCATCTTTAAAGAGGCTGCCCCGGACTTGATGAAGGAGCTGCGGGTAAATAAAGTTCGCATCACCGTCAAGGAAGTCGGCCATAACGACTGGTTCACCATTATTATTCAGGTTGTCCCGTTCGTGATCATGTTCGGTTTTTTCGCATTCATGCTCCGTCAGATGCAGGCGGGAGGAAACAAGGCGTTGAGTTTTGGCAAGTCCCGCGCGCGTTTGTTGACGGCACAGCAGAAAAAAGCCACGTTCAAGGATGTTGCAGGGATTGATGAAGCCAAGGAAGAACTTCAGGAAATTATAGACTTCCTGAAAGACCCACAGAAATTCCAGAAGCTTGGCGGACGCATCCCCAAGGGCGTGCTCCTCGTCGGACCTCCCGGCACGGGTAAGACGCTGCTCGCTCGCGCGATTGCGGGCGAGGCGAATGTGCCGTTCTTCTCGATTTCCGGCTCCGACTTTGTGGAAATGTTCGTCGGCGTGGGCGCCAGCCGTGTGCGCGACCTATTCGAGCAGGGCAAGAAGAATGCTCCCTGCATTATTTTCATCGATGAAATTGACGCCGTCGGCCGCCACCGCGGAGCGGGTCTTGGCGGCGGGCATGACGAGCGCGAGCAAACGCTCAATGCGCTGCTTGTCGAAATGGACGGCTTTGAGTCCAATGAAGGCGTAATCCTGATTGCGGCCACCAACCGCCCCGACGTGCTCGATCCGGCTCTCCTTCGCCCGGGCCGCTTTGACCGCCGCGTGGTCGTGCCCCGTCCGGACATCAAGGGCCGCGAAGAAATTCTCCGCGTGCACATGCGCAAGGTGCCCCTCAATGATGACGTGGACATTTCCGTGCTCGCGCGCGGCACGCCGGGCTTTTCAGGCGCCGACCTTGCAAACCTTGTGAACGAAGGCGCGCTCTGGGCCGCGCGACAGAATCGCAAGGCCGCCCAAATGATCGATTTTGAAATGGCCAAGGACAAAGTCATGATGGGCGCCGAGCGGAAATCCATGATCCTCTCCGATGAGGAGAAAAAAACCACCGCCTATCACGAAGCCGGTCATGCTCTCGTCGCCGAGATGACGCCAGGAACCGACCCGCTTCACAAAGTCACCATCATTCCGCGCGGCATGGCGCTCGGCGTCACGCTGCAGCTTCCCATTGACGACCGGCATTCCTACACGAAGGAATATCTGGAAGCACGGCTGGCTACGTCCATGGGTGGCCGCGCGGCGGAAGAAATTATCTTCAATCATTTGACCACCGGCGCGCGCGCCGACATTGAACACGCGACCGACATCGCCCGGCAAATGGTTTGCGACTGGGGTATGAGCGAGCTTGGCCCGCTGTCGTTCGGGAAGAAAGAAGAAGCCATTTTCCTGGGCCGCGAAATCGCACAGCACCGCGACTACTCGGAAGAGACGGCGATCCGCATAGACTCCGCGGTCAAGAATATCGTCACGAACGCTTACACGCGCGCGCGTGCCACTCTCGAAGCGAACCGCGAGGCGCTCGAGCGTATTGCTCAGGCCCTGCTGGTGCGCGAAGTGCTCGACGGCAATGAGATTAAGCTTCTCATTGAAGGCAAGCCGTTGGCCGATAAGCCAACCGTGACTCCCCCAACGCCGCCATCGGCCGTGCCCAGCACGGATCCGAAACCGCTGGGCCGGCCCGAGTTGCGCCCCGCACCTGGTTTTAGCAAGGGCTAAGACCTGGGGCTATTTCTGCTTTTCATTTTGCCCGGCGCATCTTCATCGAATGCGCCGGGCAATTGTTTTTCAGGGCAAGGAGTGGCGTAGAATACAGCCATGGCCAAGAAATCCGACCCCGTTGAAGTGACGTGTCCATGCTGCCAGGCGAAGCTCAAAGTGGATGCGGAGCTCGCGGTCGTCCTTTCTCACGTTGCACCTGTGAGAAAGGGACCTGGCGTGGATCTGAATGATGCCGCCGGAATACTTGCCGAGCAGGCTCGGAAGCGAGAGGACAAGTTCCGCGAGTCCTGGGAAGCCGAAAAGAAAAAAGACGACGTGCTGACGCGCAAGTTTGAGGAAGGTCTGAAAAAAGCAAAGGGCGAGCCGGTTGAAAAACCATTCCGCGATTTCGATCTGGATTGAATCCACGGTCCCGTTCTCCTCTCATGCCTCCACAGATTGAATTCCGCCGCCGCGCAAACGGCGCTGTGCGATTCATCGCGCCCTCCTTATTTATTGCGTTGTTTTTTCTTACCGTGTCGGCTTCCGGGCAGCAAAAAACTGCGAGTCCGCCAAAACAGGCCCGTCCGCAGCAGCTCGATAAGGATCTCGACTACGTTCGCGACCCGGAAACCGGCGAATTGAGGACGGTCCCGAAGCGCTCCGCGTCAAGTGCGGCGCCCGCGGCGGCTGGCGCTCCCCGCGGTGGTTTTGCGATTCGCTCGCGTGTAAGTCTCGTCGAAATCAGTTGCTCCGCAGTATCAGCGGCGGGCGAACCTATGCGGAATTTGGCGCGCGAAGATTTTCAATTGTCGGCGGACGGTGCGCCGCATCCACTTGCACATTTCGACACGTCAACCGAACCTGCGCACATTGCATTGGTTCTGGACGCCAGCCCGAGCGAGTTCCGTTCTCTTGCGGAAATGAAATCCGCGGCGCGCGCTCTTACGAGTGAACTCTCGCCGCGCGACGAGGTCGCGGTCGTTGCCTTCGCCGGACATCCTCATCAACTGCTGCCGTTTTCCACAGACCGGAAGCAATTGGAAGCCGCTCTGGGCCGCATTGAATTGCTGCGCGCCGTGGAAGAGACCGGCTCGAATATCTATGGCTCGGTCTATCTCACCGCGCAGCGCCTGTTCACCGGCCCGCACGCGCCGACGGGCCGCAAGGCAATCGTGCTACTTACGGATGGTCAGGACAGCGGCCTGCAATTGAACTGGAATCCCGCGAGCATGTTCCCTGCGCAAAACGCGAAGGCGAATTACCTCACGTTTGAGGACGTTGTTCGCGAGCTTGCGACCACGGGCATCGAGGTCTTCGTGGTTTCGACAGAGAACCGGCCGCCGGGCGTGACGGACGCATGGCTCGCGGCCCATAGCAAGGCGACGCTCATTTCCGACGCGTCCCGTCTCATGGGAATCCCGCCCTACACCGCGTTTCTCGCGGAATTTGTGCGGCGCGCGGGCGGGCAACTGTTTTTTCTCCGCGAGATCGGAACACTCAGTGACGTCTATCGCAGAATTGCCCTCGCCTTGCGCACGGAATACATGCTGGGTTTTTATCCAAGCGCATCCGCGGGCGCGCGCGGCTGGCATTCCGTCGCCGTGCAATTCAGCAATCCTGCGGCGCAGCCGGGCGCGCGGCTCGATTGCCGTCCCAGCTACTACATTCCCGCCGCGCAATAAATACTTCGTGCGCTCCAATGTCCTCCGCGTGTGTGGGCCCTGGCTTTCGTTCGCGCGCGGCCAATGCGTTACAATGCTTCGATGATTCGCCGCCGTAAATTCCGACTGCGACTCCCCTCGCGTACTCTCGTGCTCGGCGAGCGCACGCTCGTGATGGGCGTACTCAACGTGACGCCCGACAGCTTCAGCGATGGCGGCGCATTCTTCAGTCCCGACACCGCGATCGCTCGGGCACTTGAAATGGAGAGGGCTGGCGCGGACATACTCGATATCGGCGGTGAATCCACGCGCCCCGGCGCCACGGCCATTTCTGCTGAAGAGGAAATCAGCCGCGTTTTGCCGGTGTTGAACGCGCTGCGCGGCCGCGTGCAAATCCCCATTTCTATTGACACGCGGAAGGCCGCGGTCGCGGAAGCCGCCATCGCGGCCGGCGCGGAATTCATTAATGACGTAAGCGCCTTGCGCTTCGACCCCGCGCTCGGCGAAATCGCTCACCGCTGCCGCGTGCCGATTATCCTGATGCACATGCGCGGCGAGCCGCACACGATGCAGAAGTCTCCCTTCGCGCGAAATGTTTTTCGGGACGTAATCACCGGCCTCCGCGCGGCAGTAGCACGAGCCCGGCGCGGGCGAATCGCAAAATCTCAGATCGTGCTCGACCCCGGCATCGGCTTCGGCAAGAGCCATCGCCAGAATTTTGAGCTGCTCGCGCACCTTCCGCGATTGGCCGCGCTCGGCTACCCGCTTCTCGTGGGTACCTCACGCAAAGCGTTTCTGGCAGCGGCGCTCGACAGCGCCGAATCGCCTGCGCCGCCGGAGAAACGCATCTGGGGCACAGCCGCCACTGTCACCGCCGCAATTCTGAATGGCGCGCACATCGTGCGCGTGCATGACGTGGCCGAAATGGCGCAAGTCGCGCGAATCGCCGACGCAGTTGCCGTTGAGCTATAATCCGCCGCGCGCGGCGTTGCGTGCTTACAGCTCCAAAATCCCGGGGGTACATCGTGAAACACCGAAACCTACTGCCCTTTTCTCTGCTTCTCTGTTTTCTTGCCTCCCTGCCTCTGGTTTCCGCGCAGCTTCCTCCCGCGCAACCGGATCCACTCGCGCGGATGCAATCGCAAAGTGCGGGCTGCTCGGCCACAGGCGCATCGCTTTGCGAAGAGGCCGCGCCAAAAATTATCGCCAACGCGCTCGGCGATTCACCTCTCTATGAAAATCTGCGGAAGCTGACCGATGAAATCGGCGGGCGCCGCACCACTTCGCCGGAAATGGCGAAGGCGATTGACTGGGCGGTGAAGGCGTTTCACGCCGCCGGAATCGAAAGCGTTCACACGGAGAGTTACACGATCCCGAATAGTTGGAACGAAGGAGCGACCCATCTGGACGTGCTGGCTCCGATGCCATTCCCGGTGCGGCTTGTCTCGATCGGCTGGGCGCCGGCGACACCGACTGGCGGCATTACAGCGAACGTTGTGGATGCTGGCGTGGGTGATGCGGCGGGATTCGCGCACGCGGGTAGCGCGACGAAGGGCGCGATTATCCTCGTCCACACGGAATTGCTCCAAACGCTTGAAGGACTTTTTGCTGAATACATGCAGGCTCCCGGCATAGTTGATCGCGGCGTCGCCGCGGGCGCTTCCACAATTCTGTGGGAATCCTCGCGCGAGCACGGCCTGCTCTACCGCCACACGAATACGGCCGACGGCACGCCCGACCGGCTGCCGATGGCCATCGCCGCGCGCGAAGACTTCGAGCGCATCGCGCGGTTCATCGCCGCGGGGCAAGGCGTCCGGGCGAAACTCGACATTCCGAATCATATTGGCGGGCCGACGGAGCAACAGAACGTCGTCGCCGAAATTCGCGGCCGCGAAAAGCCGGACGAGTACGTCGTTGTGGGCGCGCATCTCGATTCGTGGGAGCTGGGCGCGGGTGCGCTCGATAATGGATGCAATGCGGCACTGGTAATCGAAACCGCGCGGGACATCCTTGCAACTGGATTGCGCCCGCGCCGCAGCATTCGATTCGTGCTCTATTCCGGCGAAGAGCAGGGGATGCTCGGCTCGTGGGCTTATGTGCGCGCGCATCGCGCGGAAATGGACCGCGTCGCCGGCGTCGTGGTGATTGACGAAGGCATCGGCCGCATCACCGGCTATTCACTCGGCGGCCGGCGCGACACCGAAGCCACGCTGCGCAAAATCCTCAAGCCCGTTGAAGCCTGGGGCGTGACGCAGCACACTCCCGACGCCATGTGGGGCACGGATCATTTTGATTTCATGCTCGAAGGCGTGCCCACGCTGGTCGCAAACCAGGAGCCCGCAAATTACATGGTCAATTACCACGCCGCATCGGACACGCTCGACAAAGTGGACATCCGTGAAGTGAAACTCAATGCCGCCATTATCGGCATCACGGCATTTGGCATCGCTGAAATCCCCGAGCGGTTCGGCCCGCGCCAATCGCGCGCTGAAATTGAAGCGATGCTGAAGGAGAGTGGACTTGCCGACCAGCTCAAACTCGTCGGCGTGTGGCCGATGTGGGAGAAGGGCGTCCGCGGCCGCCAGCAGTAGACACGCGTTCGTGCCAGCCACAGGTACAGTGTGTTTCTGAACAGCAGCCATTGACGCAAGAAGTTCACCACCGACCTCCAAGCTATAATGAATGGAGATGAAATCCCAACTCCATTCGTCTTCGGAGGCTCCGCATTCAGCCGCGTCTGGCCGAGTCCTTGCGATTGACTACGGCCGCAGGCGCCTCGGGCTCGCGATTTCCGACGAGCTTGGCATCACGTCCCGTCCGCTAAGTACCCTCGCACGCACGAATCGCCGCGATGATCTCCGCCGGCTTCGCCTCCTCGCGCGCCAACATAGTGTTCGCTGCATCGTCGTGGGCCTGCCATTACGTCTTGACGGCGCCGCAGGTGAAATGGCCGCTGAGGCAACTCGCTTCGCCGCGCGCCTGGCGCAAAATCTCGGCTTGCCCGTCGAACTGGCGGACGAGCGCCTGACCTCCTGGGAAGCTGCGGAACACGCGCCCGCAAAACAAAGCAAGTCTGGGAAGAGGTCCACGCGCGACGACATCGCCGCCGCGATAATCCTGCGCGATTATTTGGCCTCCCGGCCGTCCGCTCATAAACGCGCGTCCGCCACCCGCGCAAAATACTAAAATGCGCCGGCTACTTCTCATCGCGTTCCTTCTGTTGATCGCAGTGGCCGGGGGCTGGATCACATATTCGCTTTTTCCAAAATTTCAGGGGTATCGCGCCCCGGGCGTTTTTGTGGATATTCCGAAGGGCGCCTCTGCACGAACCATCGGGCGCATCCTCGAATCACAAGGAGTGATCCGCAACCAGTGGGCTTTTGTGCTGCTGTGCCGCACGCGGCCGCGACACAAGCTTCAGGCAGGTGAATATTTTTTTGAGCACCCGGAAACTGCATTCGAGGTCTTTGACACTCTTGCGGCGGGCCGCATTTTCGAGCTCTCTGTCACAATTCCGGAGGGTTTCAACACGCTTCAAATTGCGGCTCTGTTCGAGGAAAAGGGCCTGGTCCCTCGCGACACTTTCCTCGCCGCCGTGAGCGACGCCTCACCCGTTCGCGACTTTGCACCCGATGCACCCAGCGTCGAAGGTTTTCTTTTCCCCGCGACCTATCAATTCCCGCGCCACATTACGGCTCAGGACGCAATCACCACCATGACTTCGCATTTCCGCGCAGTGTGGAATTCGCTCGGCTCGGCCGATGCTCATCAAAGTGCTATGACTCCCGACCAAATTCTAACATTGGCCTCGATGGTGGAAAGCGAAACGCCGAAACCCGATGAGCGCCCCATTGTCGCCGGAGTTTTCATGAACCGTCTGCGCCGCGGGATGTTGCTCGAATCCGACCCCACGGTCGCCTATGCATTGGAGCAAGCCGGAAAGTACAGGGGCGTCCTCACTACCGCGGATCTGCGATTTGATTCGCCGTATAACACGTACCGTTACAAGGGACTCCCGCCCGGCCCGATTGCAAATCCCGGCGAGGCATCTTTGCGTGCCGCGCGTGGGCCTGCTGCGGTAGACTATCTGTACTTCGTCGCGGATACTGAGGGCGGTCATTTTTTCAGCAAGACCCTAGCCGAGCACAACAAGAACGTGGCGAGGTATCATCAGTTGCTGAAGGACAAGAACAAGAAGGAGCCCGCGCATCCGCGCCGCGCACAAAGGCAGCCATGAAGGAAGCGTCTCAAGCATCCAAGAAGGCGATGATTCTCGAGGTCGCCGCCCACATGGGCATGAAGCAATACACGGCCGCGGAAGTCGAGCAGATTCGCCGCAAGATGATCGCGCTACACGGCCCCACCGCGAAGACCTCGCCCGATTACATCGTAAGCGTGCTGGAGGTAGCGGGCCTGCGCGTCGCGATGTCCACCGACGCCGATACCGAAGGCCTCTACGAAGAGGAATTCCACGACCTGCTTCATTTCTCGACGCTAGAAGAAGCGGAAGTGTGCATCATGCGGCTCGACGAACTGGTCCACAAGTTCCGCCAGGAAAACGAGCGCGCGGCCGTTGAACGCGTCCTGGAAGTAGCCCGCCTGGGGCGCCGCCGCGCCGAGATGATTGCGCGCAACCATCGAGTGGATCCCACGAAGCGCGCTGAAAAAGAGGAAATACTGAATTGGTTCCACGTCTGGCTCGAAACTCCGGATGCATTTTTTGACTGGCTGGAACTGCGCAAGCAGTCTCCCGACTTCCGCAAACGCTTTGGCGCAAGCGCGGCCAGCGCGTGAGCTCCCCACTCATGACCCCGGATTCCGCTCCGCTTCGCCTGTTGATTGATCCCCTCGACCTCGGTCCGGAAGTGCGGGCCATTGGCCTCGAGCTTAATGAAGAGGGTGCGGAGGATCCGGCGCGCGGGACCGCGGCAGATGCCGTGTGGGCCGCCGCGATTCCGGCGCTGGCCGCC
Source organism: Terriglobia bacterium (assembly GCA_041484365.1). GTDB lineage: Bacteria > Acidobacteriota > Terriglobia > Acidiferrales > UBA7541 > DASTCZ01. The sequence goes on from JBGPHM010000014.1 coordinate 70,872, forward strand.
GCCGAACCCTGGGCGCTCGATTTCACGAGCCACCTCGACCGTATTCGCGAATTCTGCCGTGCGCAAAACATCGCTATTCATGAAGCCGCCGCGCGCTGCATCGTGATTCCTCAGCCGGAACCACCGGCACTTCTGGAATTAGTCGAGCGATTTGAGACGGAGACATTTGGTTTCCGCGCTGGAGCGGCAGTCACGACTGGCGATGCGGAGCTTGAAAACGATCTCGCGCACCGGGGTATGGACGCCTACGACCATGCGTACTCGCGTTACTCTCTCTGTGGCATTTGCGATTTCGAGAATGGTTATCTGACGCTGCTCACCGAGAAATTCTCATCCGCTGAGGTTTTGCGCCGCGTCCGGCCTGCCCTTACTTCGCTTGGAGCGCGCGTCGAGCGCCCGGAATAGCGTCGCGTTGACACCCCTTGGAGTGGTTGCTAGATTGCTGATTCCTATTGGCAAGCGATGAAAATGCTGAATACGCGCCCGTGTCTCTGGAGCCTCCCGCTGGCACTGCTGGCAGGTTTTGCCGTCATTGTCGCCGCTCTTGCTGCCAGTGGCTGTTCGCCTGTCAGCACAGAAGTGAAAGTCCGCCCTGAAGAAATCCGACCAACAAAAGAGGCCACGAAGGCTGATCTGATCTCCGCGTACAATGACCTATCGCGAAGGATCAGTACCATCAACGCTTCCGTGGAATTGCATCCGACGGCTGGGTCAGCTTACAGCGGAGTCATCCAGCAGTATCACGAAGTGACCGCGTTCATCCTTGCCGCAAGGCCCGCGACGATCCGCGTGATCGGCCAGGCACCCGTGCTCGCCAAGAATGTCTTTGACATGACCAGCGACGGTCAGGTTTTTCACGTTTTCATTCCGTCGAAAAACAAATTCATCGTCGGCCCTGCCGCGCTTGAGCGCGCCGCCGAAAAACCCATCGAGAACCTCCGGCCGCAACACATCGTCGATGCCATTTTCTGGCCCGAAATTCCCGCCGGCGCCGTGGTCATTTTTGAGGAGGCGAACGAGCCTTCGGGCCGCTATTATGTTCTTACCGTGCTTTCGTCTGCTTCTCAGGATGAGACCGAGCGAAAAATCTGGTTTGACCGCGCCGATTTGAGTTTTTGCCGCGCCCAAATCTATGGAGCCGGCGGGCGATTAAATTCCGATGTCCACATGGATACTTGGCAAACAGCAGCGCTCTCGAAGGCCCCGTCGGATACGGCCCCAGGCGCCGCGGTCCAGCCATTGTTTCCATGGCACATCATGCTCAACCGGCCGCACGATGACTATCAACTCGATATTCGAGTGAAAAAAATTACGCTCAATGAGGAGATTTCGCTGGATCGTTTCAAGCTCGACCAGCCTCCAGGCACGGAACTCGTGCGATTGGGCGGAAAATGATTCGCCAGCTCATCTTTCGCAACGCCATTCACCGTCCCGTCCGCGCCTTTGTCAGCGTGGCCGCCGTCGCCGTTGAAGTGACGCTCGTGCTCGTCATCGTCGGTCTCACGGGCGGAATGTTGGAAGAGGTTGGCAAGCGCATCCAGGGAGTGGGTGCGGACATCATGCTCCAGCCTCCCTCTTCACAGATTATGTTGGCCTTTAGCGGCGCGCCGATGACCATCAAGATCGGCGAAAGAATCCGAACGATGAAGTACGTCCAAGCCGTCGCTCCCGTCCTCACGCAGTTCAATTCTTCAGGGGGTGTGGACATCATTTACGGCATTGACCCGGCCAGTTTTCGCGCCGTCTCCGGCGGCTTCGTATTCCACGAAGGCCATGACATGGTGGACCCAGACGATATGCTCGTGGATGACTTTGCGGCGAAGTCCAAGCACATCCAGGCCGGACAAACTTACCGTCTTCTCGATCACGATTTTCACGTCGCGGGCATAGTCGAACATGGCAAGGGAGCCCGTATTTTCATTTCATTACAGACCCTGCAGGACCTTTCCGGCGCGCGCGACAAAGCCTCTCTCTTCTTCATCAAATGCACGCGGCCGGAACACACGCCTGCCGTCATGGAGGATATGCGCTCCGTCTTTCAGGGCTATGAAATCCGCGCTCTCAAGGACTTCATGTCTCTAATGACGTCCGCAAATATCCCCGGACTGGACATATTCATCAACACTATGATCGCGCTCGCGCTTGCCATCGGCTTCCTGGTGATTTTTCTTTCGATGTACACCACCGTCGTCGAACGCACCCGCGAAATCGGAGTTCTCAAATCCATCGGCGCTTCCAAAAGTTACATCGTGAAGGCGCTGCTGAGTGAAGCTTCGCTCATTTGCGCGGCCGGAATTATTGCCGGGATTGCGCTCAGCTATGGAGTCCGCTCGTTCTTGATTCTCAAGTTTCCCACGCTGGCCATTCACATCACGCCCGATTGGATACTCCGCGCCTCCGCCATCGCAATTATCGGAGGACTGATTGGCGCCGCCTATCCCGCCTGGCTCGCCACACGCAAGGACCCGGTCGAAGCGCTCTTCTACGATTGAAGTCTTTTACGAAAATGCTCCGGTCGGGTGGCCCACGAGTGACGCGCTAAGAATGTTGTGGGTGCCCCTCGATAAGAGCGAAGGCGTTGTCAAGGCGCAGTTTTGCCTTGCAGTGTTTCCCCCACCGCGTCGTAGCCAGAGAGGTTGAGGACCGAAACTCTGGAA
>JBGPHM010000015.1:0-66258 GCA_041484365.1 Terriglobia bacterium
CCCGCTTCGATGGAAATGGCGCGCCGGCTTTCAGCTTGTAGTACGACCGGACGCACAGCACCGGCAATAGCCCGCCCATAAACGAGACGTAGTAGATGGCCGCGAAACTCATTTCTCACCCACCAAAACGCCGCGAGAGTATAAGCGCCAACCGAATCACGCACAACCGGACATTGGAATCACATCATCGGAGGATTGACTCTCCATTGGTCTTTACTTGCCCCGGCCGTCCCGATAGTGTGAGATTCATTCGCGCAGGTGGCGCAAGCCGAAACCAGATGCCGAATAATTCAATACAAGCACGCCTGGGAAGGTATCCAGTCGCGCGGCGGTTTCTCGTCGGGTTTGAGGGAACCACTCTGCCTGCGCAGGTTCAGCAGTGGCTCGGCGAAAAACTGGCAGGCGTGGCTCTCTATTCGCGGAACTTCAGGAATGTCGAAGGGTTGGCAAGTCTTACTTCGCAAATTAAGTCTGCCGCTCGCGGGCCTGTCCTCATTGGAATCGACCAGGAAGGTGGCACGCGTTTCTCTCTACCGGAACCCTTCGCGCAATGGCCGTCCCCCTCCCAGCTCGGAAGGCTCGCCGACGCGAATGCTGTTGAAAGCGTCGCGCGCGCGATTGGCAGTGAATTGGCTGCGGCCGGATGCAATCTCGATTTCGCCCCGATGCTTGATTTGCACGTGAATGCGTCAAGCCCTGTGACGCAAGTGAGAAGCTTCGGATCCGATCCGCATCTTGTCGGCAAGTTGGGCGCGGCATTCTTGCGCGGCCTCGGCGCGGCGGAAGTGCTCGGCTGCGCGAAGCATTTCCCCGGCCACGGTGATGCGAATGTGGACCCGCACGAAGATTTGCCCGTATTTCACGGCTCCGCGGATCGCCTCGCGCATGCCGACCTTGTTCCATTCGCCACGGCGATTGCCGCGGGCGTGCCCACGATCATGACTGCCCACATTCTTCTCCCGAAGATAGATCCCGCGCACCCGGCTTCTCTTTCGAGGAAGATTCTCACCGGCATCTTGCGCCACCAGATGCAATTCAAGGGGCTCATCCTCGCTGACGACCTCGGTATGGGCGCCATCGCTCGCCGCCATGCGCCCGGTGAGGCCGCCGTCGCGACTTTCGCCGCCGGAGCGGACATCGCGATGTTTTGCCACGACGTCACACAGGTTGCGCCCGCTATGAACGAAACGGCTCGCGCGCTGGAAGAAGGAAGGTCATCGGCGGATGAATGGGAAACGGCAGGCAAACGTATTGAAGAAACGCTAACGAAAATTAATCACGCGGCGCAGCCCAATTTAGGAATCATAGGATGCCCCGAGCACCGCGCTCTTGCGGATAGGCTTCGCGCGAGAATTGCGAAACTAAGCTGACGCTGCGGCCGCCCGCGTCGCTGAGGGTGTTTGCGCGGCGGGTTCGGATGCCTCAGTTTTTTTTTCATGCGCCAGGTTGGCGTCAAAGCAGCGCCGGCAGCGCGCCTCGTACATTCCCGTCGCCCCAACAACAATCAAGTCTTCCGAAGCAACCAGCCGCTGTGTGTGTACCGCCGGATTCCCACACTGCATGCAGATTGCCAGCAGCTTGGTGATCTCCTCCGCGAGCGCCAAGAGGCGCGGCATCGGCACAAAGGGCCGCCCGAGATAATCCGTGTCCAGCCCTGCGATGATCACGCGCTTGCCCATATTCGCAAGATGCGTCGCCACGTCCACGAGCGGCTCGCCCAGGAATTGCCCCTCATCAATCCCGATCACTTCCGTGCGTGGCTCCACTCTTTCAAGGATTTCGGCCGCGTTGGAAACATTGGTCGAACGGATCCCGAGTCCGGAATGCGACACAATGTCCGTCTTCGAATAGCGCTCGTCAATCGCAGGCTTGAATATCTGCACGCGCTGCTTCGCGATTTCCGCGCGCCGCAAACGCCGGATCAGCTCCTCGCTCTTGCCCGAAAACATCGGGCCGACGATGACCTCGATCCAACCCATCGTGTGTTTCATGATCTCCACGCGCACACCCTCCGTTCCTTCACGCTAGCACAATTTCTTGTGGAAAAGCAGCGCATCATCCAGTGAGTCAATTTCCGGTTTGCCGACCATCCGGGAGTTATGGCGGCTTCTCTCGTGCTGTTCCTTCTTTCTGCCCGCATGGATGTTGATGCTCTACATCCATGAGATGTAGGATGCCTACATCTTAGTCCGAGCGGAGAGAGCGTGAAAGACCGATACCAGAATCGCATCGAGCTTCTGCAGGGCACGCTCGACCTTCTCGTCTTGCAAACGCTCAGATGGGGGCCGCAGCACGGCTATGGAATCAGCCGGGTTATCCAATCGCAGTCGGGTGACATTCTGCGGGCGGACACCGGCTCGCTTTATCCCGCGCTGCACCGCCTGGAACAAAAGAAGTGGATCGTCGCCAATTGGAAGACTTCCGAAAATGAGCAACGCGTTCGCGTCTATCGGCTGACCCCGAAGGGTAGAACGCAACTGGCCGATGAGCGCTCGCGTTGGGAGCAGCTCAGCTGTGCCATCGCCAGAATTTTGGACGCGCCCAAGAAGGAGTTCGAGACGTGAAGTGGCCGTGGCGGAAACGGTATAACGAACTGGACGAGGAGATTCGCGCGCACATCGAGATGTCGGCGCGCGAGCGCCAGGAGCGCGGTGAATCGGCGGAAGACGCGCGGGCGGCAGCGCTCCGCGAATTTGGCAATGTGGGGTTGGTGAAAGAAACGACGCGCGACACGTGGGCATATGCATCGATTGAGCAGCTCTGGCAGGACGTACAATACGGGTTGCGAATGATGCGGCGCAGTCCGGCGTTTACCGCCGTTGCCGTTCTCACCCTCGCACTCGGCATCGGCGCTAATACCGCGATCTTCTCCGCCGTGAATGGGATTCTCCTCGATCCGCTGCCGTACCCCGATTCCTCGCGCCTCGTTCGCATCGAGCGGTCTCAGATTGCATGGGGTTTCTCCGCTGCGGAGGTGAACGACATCCGGCAGCAATGCACTGCACTGGAACGCCTCGCCGCATACGAGGGATCGAGCGCGCTGGTTCGCGGAACGGATTTGGCAGACCACCGTGACGTAGTTTTTGTATCCGCCGATTACTTCCCGCTATTGGGTGTGAAACCCCTTCTGGGCCGCCCGATCCTACTTGAGGATACGCAGCCGGGCAACGACCGCGTCACGGTCCTCAGCTACCGATTGTGGAGAAACTTTTTTGGTGACGATCCGGGCATTCTCGGCCGGACAGTCTCCGTCGGCGAGCAACGCTATATGGTTATTGGAGTCATGCCGCGCAGCTTCGATCTTGGCCGGGGAGCAGAAAGCTTCGCCGGGCTTTGGGCGCCTATTTCGTCCACATCTCCAAATTCGCAAGTGCGGCGGGGTACGACAAATGCCATGATCGCCCGGCTGAAGAGGGGCGTGACTGTAGGTGAACTGAATGCTCAGTTGAAGACGATTTCCGCCCGTCTTGCGGCTGCGCGTCCCACTTTTCAAAACGACGGTGGGTTGGACATCATCACTTCTTCCCTGAAGCATCAAGTCTTCTCGGATGTAAAGTCTGCTTTGCTGATCCTGCTCGGCGCGGTTGGATTCGTCCTCCTGCTGGCTTGCGTAAACGTGAGCGCACTTCTGCTTTCCCGGGCATGGACACGCCAGCGTGAATTTGCCATACGCCGGACGCTCGGCGCAACGGAGTTCCGCCTTGCTCGCCAACTCCTCTGCGAGAGCTTTCTCCTGGCAGCGGCCGGCGGCGCGCTCGGGTTGCTGTTTTCCCTCTGGGGAATTCGGGTCATCCACCTAATCGCGCCGCCGGGAACGCCGCGTCTCGACCACGTCATCCTCGACAGCCACGTCTTGTCTTTTACGGCGGGCGTTTCCATTCTTTCGGCGATACTGTTCGGTCTCGCGCCTGCCCTGCAGGCCGCTTCGCGCCGCGTCGGGAGGGCGGTAACGGGCGAGTTCGGCAGTTCGTTCGCGCGTGGGGTGGGCAGGCAGCGACACTGGCTGCGGACCGCGCTCATCATTTCCGAAGTGGCACTCGCTCTCATTCTCGCCACTGGCGGAGCGTTGATGGGCCGCAGCTTCTACAAGCTCATGGACCTGGACAGTGGCACCCAGGCGGATCACGTCCTGACCATGTCGGTAAAGCTAAGCGATTCCGCGTGCCAAAAAGGCCACGACACAAACTGCGCTCTCACTCTCCGGAACATTCTTGACGACGCCCGAGCGCTGCCGGGAGTTCAGCAGACCGCGGCTTCGCTATCGTCCAGCCCATTCGACGGTGGAGCGACGGTTGAAGGTATTCACTACCCCGGCGAACCCCTCGGCTTGGGACTTTACATTGATGGCGAGCCTGAAAATCGAATCTCGAACGGCAGTATCGGAGAAAGAATCGTCACCTCAGGGTTCTTTTCCGCGCTTGGAATGCGCCTCTTGAGAGGGCGCGATTTCGAACTGTCCGATCTAAGGCCTAACCCGCCCATGAAGGCCGGGAGCGAAGCCTACTGCACGTCCGGCGACCCTCCCGTGGCAATTGTCAGCGAGAGCTTCGCCCGAACTTATGTAACCGGAGATCCAATCGGAAAGCGATTCAGCACGTGCATGGATAAGGATGGCGCCTCTTTGTGGACGGAAATCATCGGCGTCGTGAATGACGTGCGCGATCACTCTCTCAAAAAATATGCGCCGTCCCTCGCCTATTATGTTCCGTTCTCGAGCGCAAATTCCTGGCTGCTCGTCGTCAGGACGTCCTCCGACCCGATGGCTATCGCTCCCTCTCTGGAGCGGGCCCTGCAATCCGTGGACAAGGATTCGAGCATCACGAACGTCCAGACTGTGGCCCAGCTAGTCGCCGACTCGGCGGCCGAGCCCCGCTTCGACGCAACGCTTCTCGGCTCCTTCGGTGCTCTCGGGCTGATTATCGCCATGATTGGAATCTACGGCGCGATTTCGTATGCCACTGCCCAGCGGACACATGAGATTGGCGTGCGCATGGCATTGGGAGCGCGGCGCAGCGACATTTTGCGCCTCATCGTTGGACAGGGAGCGATACTTGCCATCATCGGTATTCTGATCGGACTCGCCGGTGCCATCGGCCTCACGCGGTTCCTGCGCGGCATGCTTTTCGAAGTCGCTCCCACTGACCCGGTAACGTTTATCGGCGTGGCAATTCTGTTCGTATTCACAGCTCTCCTTGCCTCATACATCCCGGCGCGGAGAGCGATGCGCGTTGATCACATGGTCGCGCTGAGATACGAATAGTCCTTCGCGCAACTGACGGGGGAGACTGCTGTAGAACGACTCCGCATAAACGTTGTGGGACTTGTAGCCATCCTTGGCGGATGACGGGCCAACCGGAAACTGACGCACTACCCCGCCGAAAGGGGCCCGGCAATGCGGGTGCCGGAAAGCTCAGGAGAGGTACTGCGGGTGCGAAGAATTTTCAGAGGCGACTAAAACGACTACGTCCGAAGAAAATTTCACCCATCACTTCAAGGTCGCACGGGAAGAATCGGAATACATCGAACGGTTGAAGAAAGGCGCGAACGCGCTAACCACCGCGACGCGAAACGCGTCCTGCCGTGTGATCAGATTGCGCGTCAACACACCCCACGCTCCCTGCGCGTCGCGGATCCCGCGGCCTCCCGCGTAGGCGTCAATCGCCGCCGAAAGCTCGGTCCCCTTATCCAGTACCTCCACGGCCAGCGCCTCGGGCATCTCGATTGCCCCGCTCTGGCCGAACGCACCGCGTCCCGCGCCGTCGGTCACATACGCCCAGCTTTGCAGGAACACAAGCCGCTTGCCGCTTGCCACGACTACATCCAGGCCGCCCTCGAGCCCCACAAAGTATTTCCACTGCTCGCCGCGCTCGCGCGCTTGTTGGACGAGCGTCTCCGCGCGAAACTTTGCGCCCGCCATCAACTCCGCGCGAGAGATAGGCGTGTGCCCAACGCCGCTCGGCACTTCCACGCCAACCACTTCGAATTGTGCATCTGCTTCCAGACTCGGCCCAAATATCGTCAACGCCTCCCACACGGCGTTGAGTTTCGGCCTCCGCGTGCTGCCTACAGCAACAAGAATTTTCCGCATCGTGGCCGGACCCGTTCCTTTATTCTTTCCAGAGCTGTGACTGCCGGTGCGCCCCGTAGCGCTCCATCAAAAACTTTTTCAGTGTATCCACGGAATCGAACAATTGATACGCACAGGCCAGCATCCATCCGCTGATCTGGTCCGGCCGTAGCGAGGTAACCATGTAAACCGGAATCCCCTTACGATATGCGAATGTCAGTTCCGCGGGCGTCCCGCCGCTTGTCACGCCGGCGGCGCCGGAATCATCCAGGTGGCAGATTACGTAGTCCGCTTTGTTTTCGATCAAGTCCAAATCAAAGTGAATGATCTTTCGCACGGTACGACGGAAGCGCTCCACATCCTCCGTCTTCCATCTGCGGAAACTTGCGACCTCTTCCTCCGTCAGGCTCTTGCGCTCATCTTCGGCGGGATCGTACACGCGGTGCCCCAGTTGATCCGTCAAAAATGGAGTCAGTTTGCGCCGCCACATCTTGCCGTAATCCGAAGCAAACTCGATGGGCCCGCAAAGGTAGGCAAGCATCACGCACTCCCCTCAAATCCACCGGCGAAAAGCAGACGCCTTCCGCAAGCGGCCAAAACCTCAAACGCGCGGCGGAATTCCAGCACGATACACGATGCGGCAGCTAAACAGGTAGGGCGAAACGATTAGGATTTAATCTGGAGCGGCCGACGGGATTCGAACCCGTGCTTGAACCTTGGCAAGGTCCCGTACTACCCCTATACGACGGCCGCATTGATGAAACTTTAGCACGCCACTTTCAGGTGGACAAGACCCCGCAACGCGCCCCATCCGAGGCGCCAGAAAAGTCTCCCGCGCACTGTTTCATGGTGTTGGAAAATCCCGGGTTAGCTAAGCTGCGTCACGCGAGCGGACTTCACGACTGGCGACCTCTTCTGCCGGTCTGCAAACCGCGTTGCCTTGCCGCGGTCCGTGTACACCCGGCCGAATCGCTCGCCGTCGCGATAAAACACCGTCACCATGAAATGGCGGTGCTTGCGGCGCTTGTCGGTCCCAAACTTTGTGAATTTTCTTGTCTTCTTCGGTTTGGCAGCCTTGGCTGCCTTCTTGGCTTTTTTCATTGTCCACCGGCCCTTTACAAGTGCAATTCGTTGTAAATGAACTATGCCAATTGCGCCGCATTCGCGCAACTAGTATTTGGCATTAGAAGGGGTGATTCGCGTGTTTGAAACTAGCTTCCACGAATGAAGGCAATTGCATGGTTAACTGTTTGATATGCGTGACAGTGCATTTCGCGTAAACCGGCGCCGTGCAAGCGCAGAGACACGCTGAACCCCGCGCCCTGATCCATGCGCGGCGCGAGCACGGCCACGTGGGACTGTGCGCTGACGCTCCAAGCATCCAACGTCCCGCCACCCGGAAGACCCATCTGGAAATTCTCCGCGGAAACCATCCGGTAGTACCCGCTGAGTTGCATGCGTCCGCCCGCGACGGAGAGGACCGGCACCTGTACGTCCTGCACGAAAGGGGTCATCGTGAATTCGTAAGAAGAATCCACCCACGACGTCTGAAATGGGCGATTGAATGTCACAGCTACCTTTGGCAAGCGAACCTGGCTCGCATCCCGAAGGCTCGCCTGCTGCGTCACGGGCGCCGATGCCGCTGCCAGAGTAATGGCGCTTGACGCCATCCGCTGCTGTGCCGCCGCGGGCCAACACCCCGCAAGCGCCGCCATCGTTATCAGGAGTCCTTTTCGCATTGTGAATCCCGCCATATCGGGGGTGGGGTCTGCACACAAGGTTAGCTGCCCGGCCCGCACATAACTACTGCACGTCAGTACAGTATTCGGGCAGTGGCCCGGCGTCCCAATTCGGATAAAGTCCAATTTGGCCGCAAGAAACGCAAAAATTTTCACTTCTCTGGGCGACCCTTTTTCATTGCCTGCGTCTAATGAATTGAAGCGAAAATGCAGTTCTGAAGTCAGTTTGCAGTCGGGTGCGGTGCAAGAGTTTGCTTTCAGTGGTTCAAATAGGGATAAATCGAAACTTTTTGCTTCTTTTTGCGTTACATAGAGTAGTGGTCTTGGGGCAAAGGAAAAGAGGTTGTTATGGTTTTGCGGCTCGAACAAGCGCCAAGAATCGAAGCTCTCCGCAGCTATCCCATGGGTACGGCGGACCGGCTAAGCCAGCTTCTCGCGCTGGGCGCTCCGGCACGGCCTGACCCGCGGCGGGAAGGCTTTTTCGAAATCGAGAGCGATTCGGAAGTGTTCTATGTTCACATTTCCCCGCTCAATGGACGGGTGTTGCTCATCGGCATCTGGCAGAAGCCGGCCCAACCCTGTCTAAGCCAACCTGCACGTCACGTCGCATAAGATTTAGCAAATCACAACCCAATTTTTCACACAACAGTTCAATAAGCCCGCTCACGAATTCTTGAGCGCGAGGTATTTTCACTCACGGCATTTTTGCGCGCTGCGGTGCTCTACTCGTACCGCAGCGCGACCGACGGATCCACGCGCGTCGCGCGCATCGCTGGTATCACGCACGCCATGAGCGCGACGATCGCCATCACGGTTGACACAGCCACCAGCGTCAGCGGATCTCCCGGCTTCACGCCGTAAAGAAAATCCGCCAGCAACCGTGTCAGCGCGAGCGTCCCGGCAATTCCCATCGCGATCCCCGCCGCCGTCACGGCAAGCCCTTGCCGCAGCACCATCCACAACACTTGGCCGCGCCCGGCACCAAGCGCCATGCGGATTCCGATTTCATTCGTCCTCGCCGTCACCACAAATGACATCACGCCGTACGTCCCCACCGCCGCCAGCACCAGAGCCAGCGCCGCGAGCGCGCCCAGTAGAAATGTCTGATAATTGGTATTCGTCATCGAATCCGACACGATTTGCGGAATCGTGCGTACGTCGAAAAGGGCAAGACTGTTGTCTTGCGACCGTACCGCGCCAGCAAGCGTGCCGGTGAGCTTCTCCGGGGGCCCCGCGCTCAACACAGAAATAGTTAACGGAAATCGCCCGCCCTGGCCCATCAAAAACGTTGTCAGCGGATAGTACGCCTCAGGAATCGGGGCTGTCCGCAGATTCCATTGCCGCGTATTGCCTGCAATGCCGATCACCCGTTGCACGATGGAGTCGCCGCCCGACCGGAATGTTTTTCCCAACGCCTCTTGATTCGGCCAGAAGCGGTCCGCCATCGCCTTATTGATTACCGCGTTGACCTCAAGGTGAACCTCCGGTTTCGCGTTGGGATTCTTCTCCATGAACTTTTCCAGGTTGCTCAATTCGCTCGCGGCCGTGTCGAGATCAGACTGGTTGAATCCCCTTCCCTTCAGAATCGGAATCCCCATCACTCCAAAATACCCCGGAGTCACCGCATTGTTTTCAACCAATTGTCCCTTCAAGGTTTCATCCGTCGAGCCGCCGATCTGCACGTATCCATTATTTCCACCGGTGAGAGGCAGAGCGGTCGACACCGCCACGCTTCGCACGCCCGCCGTATTTCGCAGCGATTCTTGCAGCCGGTCAAGGAAAGCCTTCCTGCTTTCCAAATTGTCGTATCGGTTGGGCGGAAGCTGCACCACCCCTGTCAGCACATTTTCAGTTTTCACGCCGATGTCCACATGCCGCAGCCCCGCAAACGTCCGCAGCAGCAGCCCCGCCCCCGCCAGCAGCGCCAGTGACAGCCCCACCTCCACCGCCACCAGCGCGTCGCGCACCAATCGCCCTCGCACTGACGCCGTGAACGCCTTCTTTCCGCCCGACTTCAAGTCTTCACTCAGTTTAAATTGTGAAGTTTGGAACGCGGGCAGCATCCCGAACAGCAGCCCGATTGCTACGCTGACCACCAATGTGAACAACAGCACCGTCGGATTCACTCCCACCGGATTCGGCTGCGGGATGGGAAAAGTTTTCGCATTGGTCGCCGCATTCACGCAGACGAAGGCCAGCCCAATCCCCGGGATCGCTCCGCAAAGCGAAAGCAGCACGCTTTCGGTCAATAATTGCCGGACCAGTCGTCCGCGGGTGGCTCCCAGCGCCGCGCGAATCGCCACCTCCCTCTTGCGGTCCGCCGATCGCACCAGGAGCAAATTCGCCACGTTCACACACGCGATCAGCAGCACCAGTCCGACCGCCGCGAACATCACCCACAGCTCGCTCCGCGTTCCTCCGACGATTTGCTCTTTCAGCGGATTCACCACCGCCGAAACTTCGGAATTGCTATCCGGAAATTGCTTTTCCAGCCGCGCCGCAATCCCCTTCAATTCCGCTCGCCCCTGTTCAATCGTCACTCCGCTCTTCAACCGCCCAATGGCTCTCAAATGGTGCGACCCGCGATTCCCCAATCCCTTCACCGACGCATCGAGCGGAATCCAAACGTCCGCCACGCCCGGCAACCGGTACCACTGTGGCATCACTCCAACCACCGTATACTTCACGCTGTTCAATTCCACCGACTTACCCAGCGCATCCTTTTCTCCTCCGAAATGGCGCTCCCAAAATCCATAGCTCACCAATGCCACTTGGTTTTGCCCCGCCCGATCCTCTCCTTTTGAAAACGATCTGCCCAAAACTGGCTGCACGCCAAGCAGCGAAAAAAAGTTGGCCTGCGTCTCCACCACTGCCGCGCGCTCCGCTTCACCGGCGCCGCTCGCATTGAATCTTTCCTGATAGCTATAAGCCGCCATGTCCTCGAACGTGGTGTTCTGCGCGCGCCAATCCAGGAAGTCTTCGCCGGTCAGTGGAAAACTCCCCGGCGAGCCTTCCGTTTCAAATAGCGCCACCAGCCGGTCTGGATCGCGGAACGGCAGCGGACGCAGCAGCACCGCGTCAACCACGCTGAAGATCGCCGTGTTCGCGCCAATCCCCAGCGCCAGCGTCAGTACTGCAATCGCGGTGAACCCTGGCTTCCGCGCCAGCATTCGCAGTCCGAATCGAATGTCACTCAAGAATGTCCACATCGCCCACCCCCTGGATTTTCTTTACTTCAATACCGTTGCCGCATAGACGCACCCACCCCAGTAAGCGTTGCCCGCGTCTGCTCTTTGGACGCAGCTTCCCTGACAGTAGTCACTAATTCAAATCGCTGCCGAAAACAAAAAGGCCCCGCGAAACTCCGTTCGCGGGGCCAAGTTGCAAACTGAAAGCTTATTTGATCGTCGGTTCTTGCTGTGGTGGCGGCTGATTCCTTTGTGGAGCGATCATCCTCCGCTGGTAATTTTCAATATCGGTGAGTTGACGTTGCTGGTCCGCGTTCAGTCTGTTCTTCAAGCGAATCATCAATCCCATTTGCGCCCGCTTGATTGAGCGTTCGAGGTCCAGCACCTTTTCCAGTTGCGCCAACGCCGCCTTCTCATCCACTGCGCTTGGCTTCAGCAGGTTGCCCATCGCATCCACCGCGTCCTCAAGCTGCCACTGCAATTCCGTGAATTGGGATTGCGCCTTCCGGATTTCATCGCGGATCGCTGTCCGCTGCTCCGGCGTCAGACCGATACCCTCGGCGTGCGCCATGATCTGCTCGGGTGAAAACAAATTCCGCGCAATCGGATCAGGCCCCATCGGTGCAGCAGGTGCTGGCGGTGCGGGCATCGCCTGTTGCCCCTGCATTGGCATCGGTCTTGGCGCTGGCGCCGCAGGCATCGGCTGTTGACCCTGTGCGGGTGCAGGCGGTGGTGGATATCCCTGCACTGCTGCTGCAGGCGATGGTGCCAGTGTTGGTATGGGAGGTAGTCCCACCGTTACTGCCGATGGTGCTGGCACCGGCACGGGTGTAACTACTGGTGTCGCTGGCATGGGTGGATATCCCTGTGCACCTGCGACACATGCCGCCATTAACAGAATCCCACAAAGAATACTCAGCTTCGCTTTCATGGCTTCCTCCATTTTCGAATGAGTCCTTATTTCTTCACTTTTCTTGAAACTTGCTGCAGCGAAAAATAAACCTCTCCCACCTTCGGCGCACTTCGCAGCAATTCCATCCCCGGCGTTCGCAGCAAACTTTCCGTGGGCGACCGCCACGTCGAAATCGACATCGCCGGCTCCTCGCCGATGTGCCACCACTTCTTCACTTGCGGCCACACCACCGCCGCAATCACCACCGCGCAAACCACTCCCGCCGCTGCGAGCCGAGTCCGCCACCCGCCCCATGAATATGTGCGGAGACTCGCTGCATTTCCTGATGCTTCTCCCGCCGCAATTCGTGCAAACACGCGCGCTTCAAATCCCTCACGCAACTCTGCGCCCTGCGCGAGACTAGGTATCGCCGTGTCAATTCGCGCCGCCCGCGCCCGCAATTCCGCGAGTGCCGCCGCGCACCCAGCGCATCCTTTTATATGCGCTTCCAATCGCTTCGCTTCCGCGTCCCGCTCTTTGCCCGCCGCGGCTTCATCCGCCGAAACCCCGAGCGTCGCGTATTCCAGCAATTGCCCTTTCCACTCTCTGCAAGCGTTCATGGTTTGCTTACCTCAACGATGTTGCGTCACCTCAACGACGTTTCATCACCTCAATCAATTTTTTCCGCGCCTCGTGCAGCCTTCGACGCACGGTCCCCGACGGAATCTCCAACATCGCCGCTACCTCTCCCGCTTCCATTCCCGCCACGCTCGCAAGCAGCACCACCGACCGCAATTTCTCCGGCAGCCGCTCGATCTCGTTTCTTAACCGCGCAAGATATTCGCGCTCCTCACCTGCTCGCTCGCCGTCCGCCACCTGCCGCGCCTGCGATTCGTGCCACGCAGTGTCCCGAGCCATTCGACGCCCCTGCGACCGTCTCCGGTTCAACGCCAGCCGGAACGCGATCCGGCAAACCCACGCGCGAAATTTTTCCGGCTCGCGCAAACTCCCCATCTGCCCGTACGCCCGGATGAACGCGTCCTGCGCAATCTCTTCCGCATCCGCCGCCTCGTGCAACACGCTGTACGCCACGCGGAACACAACCTGCTTCGCCTGCTGCATCCGCGCCGCAAAATCCGCCTCCGCAGTGCCCGCACGCTCGGTGGACACGTTTCCCGAACCGGATTCGCCCACCGCAGCAATAGGCTTTAGCCTCTCCACAAGCGCGCTCATCGCCCCGGTACCCGTCCCGGCTTCGCTTCCGTTCCCGCTTCCGCCTTCACCCATCTAGACACCGCCGCCCGCCCCCATGTTCACTCATTCCTCGGCAGGTGGGTTGCTTTATTAGCCGAAGGCGATCCGTTAATTCCTCGGGATACTCTCTCGTTTGGGCGCCATTTTCGTGGGGAACATTCAAATCCCCACTCTCGTATCATTGTCAGCGCGGAATCAAACAGGCGGAGCAAACCTATCATGCGAGTGATTTTTTTCGCTAAGGATCGAACGTTTAAGGCGTCTAGCACGACATTTCCATTGCTGGTCCTCATCTTCGCCGCAATCTGCGTGGCGCAAACAAGAGTCGGAGTCGCGGCACCGACCTTTACCCTAAGAGATCAATACGATAAGGCGTTACAACTGAGCGATCTGCGCGGTTCTCTGGTTGTCCTGGTTGATGCGGACCGCACGGGAAATCAATTCAACGGCGCCTGGGTTAAGCCGCTCCGGACCCGGTACAACACTCCTCAGCTCCAGCAGATTCGCATCGTCCAAATCGCGCACCTGTCGAGTGTCCCGGGGTTCCTGCACAACTATGTGAAAGGCAAATTTATCTCGAAGGATTCCGCGCATCCAAACGGGCCGGTCCTCTTAGATTGGGAGGGGATCGTTGCGAAAGCTTACGGCTTCCATGATGAAGTCTCCAACATATACCTGATTGACCGCGACGGAATCCTGCGATTCACCGCATCGGGAAAAGGCACGACCACGGATCTCGATCCGCTCATCCAACTCCTAGACAAAATAATCGCAAGGCCAACAAATCCCCCGAATTCGATTTGATCATCCTCGCCACCCACCCTACTTCCGTCCGCGAGCCGCTGTAACTTTTTGGTCTTGTGCAGCCTTGTGTTGCGCGTAAACCATATATTCTTCGTACGGGCCCTTGAAATCGTCGATGTGTCCGCCTTCAAAATGCCAGATGCGCGTGGCCACTTCGTCAATCACATCGTGGTCGTGCGTAACCAGCAGCACTGTTCCCTCGTATTTTTGCAGGGCGATATTCAGGGCGTTGATGGATTCCAAATCCAAGTGGTTCGTCGGCTCGTCGAGCACCAGCACATTTGGTTTCTGCAACATCAACTTGCAGAAAATCAGCCGCGCCAATTCCCCTCCTGAAAGCGCCTGCGTTGGCTTCAGCGCGTCTTCGCCGCTGAACAGCATTTGTCCCAACAACCCCCGCAATTCCGATTGCGTCGCCTGTGGGTTGAACTGATGCAGCCATTCAAGAGTGGTCGTGCCCTTCGTGATTGAGTCGGCGTGGTCCTGCGCAAAATATCCGACGATTACTTCGTGTCCCCATGTGACCGTGCCGCCATTGATCAAGAATTGTTTATCCGATGGTTCCAGGTATCCGGGCGCATTTCGCAGCAGCGACTTCAGCAGCGTCGTTTTTCCCGCCCCGTTGCGGCCCATCAGCGCGATTTTTTCGCCGCGCGCGACGGTGGTGGTGAACGGCAGAATCACTTTCAAATCGCCATAGGATTTTTTCAGACCCTTGGTTTCCAGCGGATGCCGTCCCGATGGCCGCGCCACATCAAAGCGAATGTACGGCCGCGCGATGTTGGATCTGGCCAGCTCCGAAGTCTGAATGCGCTCAACTTCTTTCCGCCGTGAAGTCACCTGGCGTGACCGTGTGCCGGCGGAGAATCGCGCGATGAATGCGTTCAATTGCTCGATTTTCTTTTCGCGCTGCGCATTTTCCGCTTCAATGCTCGAGCGGATTTGCGTCTTCGCTACGACCATGTCGTCGTACCCGCCCGGGTACATAATCACCGTCTGGTAGTCGATATCCGCCGTGTAGCTGCTGACGCTGTTTAGAAAATGGCGGTCATGAGAAATCACAATCAGCACGCCTTCATATTTGCAAAGATAATCCTGCAGCCAGTGGACGGAATCCAAATCCAAATTGTTCGTGGGCTCGTCCAACAGCAGCGCGGGCGGCGAGCCAAATAGCGCCTGCGCCAGCAACACGCGAACTTTCTGCCCGCCTTGCAATTCGCTCATCTTGCGTTTGTGCAGAGCGTCTTCTACACCCAGGCCATCCAGCAGCACCGCGGCGTCCGCTTCCGCCGTATAGCCGCCCTCTTCTCCGACGATTCCCTCAAGCTCGCCCATCCGCATTCCATCCTTATCCGTCAAGGATTCATGCGGCTTCGCGTGCAGGGCGTCGCGCTCCTCAAGCGCCTTCCACAGCACCGCGTTGCCCATGATGACCGTATCCATCACGCGGAATTCATCGAAAGCGAACTGGTCTTGCCGCAGGATGCCAAGCTTTTTCGGCCGCGTGATCGAGCCTTTCGTTGGCTCCATTTCGCCGGCGAGTATCTTCATCAATGTGGATTTACCGGCGCCGTTCGGCCCGGTGATGGCGTAGCGCCGCCCGTCCAGAAAGGAACAGGTGACGTCCTCGAACAGTATTCGAGCGCCGAAGCGCATGGTGATGTTATTTACGGTGAGCAAAGAAATCGAATTATACCGTGTAATTGCAGTTCGCGCTTGCGGACGAAAAATCCGGTAGTGGGCGAGTGGCCCAGTCGTCAGCTTTACGCCTGGGGATTCTGTTTGGCCTCCCATCCCCATCAATTCGAATAGCTTTCCACAGACTTATTTGAAGATTTTCCCATTGACAAGGTCTATAACTCTATGGTAATCTCTATTGCAGACTGCGACGCCCTCGTCGAATAGAGTTCCAAAACGGGAAATATTGCCCCTGCCGAAAGCGAGAACCGCCTGATTTGATGGACCTCCCGTAAGAGTATGCGCCTAAAGGACTTTAAGTTGTTTAGGCGCACACTCTTACGGCGCACCCCTCATCCGAAAACGTAAGTCATTGAATCTAATATGCTTAGTTTACTTAATGTGAATACTCATAAGTTCTTTAGGCGCTTACTCTTGCCGCTCTTCGTTGCTGTAAGTCCTTTAGGCCCACACTCTTACGAAAAGATGGGGGGTGGGGGGTACAGGACAGAAGGTCCGGGCTAGCCGAACAGGTTCTTAAGCACGAACCACACATTTGCAGGCCGCTCAGCGAGCCGCCTCATGTACCACGGAAACCAATACGTCCCGTAGGAGATGAGCACACTCACCGGCCAGCCGTCCGCGGCAAGTTGACGCTGCAAGTCGCGCCGGATGCCGTAAAGCATTTGGAATCCGATCCGAGATCCATTCGCGCCTTGGCCCTTGGACTTCGCAAGTTCGATAATTCGCTCGATGAGTTTTGGATCATGCGTCGCGATTCCTGCGCGCGTGTCCGAAGCAGCCGCTTCCGCGCTAAGTAGTTTCTGCGTGAGCGCGAAGTAGGCTTCGTCCACGTCGCGCTTGGCCGGATAGGCAATGGACGCAGGTTCGTGATACGCACCTTTCACGAGACGTATCACCGGGCCAAGCGGCAGCAGCGAATCAAGATCGGCCGGCGTTCGCCGGAGATATGATTGGAGGCAAACGCCCACATACATATGCCGCTTGGTCGCGTGCCGGTAGAGCTCAAGCGTCCGGTCCACATACGCGCTTTGCTCCATGTCAATCCAGATGATCCCGCGCTTGTAATTGCCGGGCTCTTCGGAAGCATCAAGGATTCGCTCAAGGTTGCGCCGGCAAAGCTCGGCGTCAAGATCGAGCCCGAGTTGCGTCGGCTTCACCGAAAGCGACTGCGGCAATCCTGCCGACCGCATCGCCGCAAGGACTGTGACGTAGTGCTCGGCCACCGCTTCCGCTTCCGCGGCATCGGTAACATTTTCGCCGAGCCGCGAAGGCATCGCGCTGATGCCAATCTTCGCGAGTTCGTGCGCCGCAGCGAGCGCGTCTTCATGCCGCTCACCGGGCAGGAAGCGCCGCGACGCGTGGCGCACGAATCGCCAGCGCATGGCGTGCTCGCGCAGCCAGCGGCTCTGCGATGCGGCAATCAGCGTGTTGCGTGCCAGTCCCATTTGCGGGCCTCGCGATTCGTAGTGAACGTTCGCACAGAAGCTATCAAAGATTTTGGCGTTTCGGGAGGTTCGTTATAGGATTTCGCTCCATGCAAAACAAACCGCACACTATCGTCGCAATTTCCGCCGCGCTTATAGCGCTGGCTATCATCGCCGCGCCGCGATTCGCGGGCGCCCAAGCCGCCACGCAATCTCAGGCGCAGACTCCGCCCCCCGCGCAGCAACAAACACTTACCCAGCAGCAACCGCCCGCGCAACCGCAAGCGGGAACAGTTCCGCCATTCACGCTCAAGCCGCTCGGCCACAACGCCTACGCCGCGATTGCCGTGCCGGGTGGTGGCGCCGGCAGCAACGCCAGTTTCATCGTTGGCGAAGACGGCGTCCTCGTTGTGGATACCTTTCAGCGCGTTGAGCCCGCGCGCGCGCTGCTAGCAGAAATCCGCAAGATGACACCGCTGCCGATCAAATACGTCGTCAACACGCACTACCACATTGACCACGTCACCGGGAATGGCGTCTTCGCCGAGGCCGGCGCGATCATTTTTGCCCACAAAAATGTCCGCGACTGGATTCACGTCGAGAACCTGAAGTTTTATGGCGCGAATATTACGCCGCAGCAGAAGGCAAGCGTCGAAACGCTTACCGGCCCGATGGTCGTGTACACCACCGGAGTGGATTTGTATCTCGGGACGCGCCGGATTGCCGTGCGATATTTCCCCGGCCACACCGGCGGCGATTCGCTGGTGTTCGATCCCGAATCGAATGTGGTTTTCTGCGGAGACATGTTCTGGCGGCACACGCTTCCCAACTTGATTGACGCTTCAACCGACGCGTGGATTGAAACCCTCAACGCGATGATCCAGGCGCATCCCACCGCGGCATTTGTCTCCGGCCACGGCGATGTCGGCACCGTGGACGACGTCAAAGCCTTCCGCGGCTATCTCGTTGACCTGCGACAGTGGGTGGGCGCGGCGCGCGCCACGGAAAAAACCGGCGACGCAATCGTGGATGAAGTCGTCCCCAAGATCAAAGAGAAGTATGGCGACTGGGGCGCGTTCAACAATTTCTCGAAGACAAATGTGCAGCAAACCGCGCTCGAATTAAACGCCGAGAAAAAAATCCCTCGCCCGGTCCAGTAAATCTCGGACGTCATTCCGAGCGAAGCGAGGAATCTCGCCTTTTCCCATCAACTTACAAAGAGAGATTCCTCGCTTCGCTCGGGATGACAACCTTCCTGAGTCGAGGATGAATTACGCGCCTTCCGTCTCGCGTCGCATCACATTCCACAACTCCGCAATGTGCTCACGTTCTGTCGTCTCCGCGCCAATCGACACTCGCACCATCCAACGACCATCGAGCATCGCCGGAGTGAGATACGCGAAGCCCGAACGGTTGATGCGGTCGCACCAAGCATTCGTGTGCTTGTCGAGCGCTTCGCCCGTCGCTCCTCGCGGCTCATGACGCACGCAAACCGTCTGCAATCGCACCGGGGCAAGCACGCGCCAGTTTGCCGCCGCTGAAATCTCGCCCGCGAGCCACTGCGCGTTGGCGATGTCGCGCCGCAGCCGCGCCTGCAACCCGGTCACTCCCTGCTCGCGGATCAGGCACCACAGCTTGAGCGCGCGGAATCGCCGCCCGAGCGGAATGCCCCAGTCGCGCAGGTTCTTCACCTGCTCATCCACCGCGGAGCGGAGATAACTGGGATTCGTGGACATCACGCGCACAAGATGCTGTGGGTCGCGCACGTAATACACAGAGCAGTCAAACGCCGCGCCAAGCCACTTGTGCGGGTTGAGCACCATCGTGTCAGCGCTCTCGACGCCGTCCCACAACGCGCGGCATTCCGGGAGGATCATCGCCGAGCCGGCCATGGCGGCGTCCACGTGCAGCCAGAGCATGTGTTCCCGCGCCAAATCGGCGATGGCTGCGACGGGATCGAAGGCTGTCGTGGTGGTCGTGCCGGTCGTGGCCACGACGGCGCAAGGTTTCATTCCCGCGGCTGAGTCCGCGCGAACCATTTCGTCGAGCGCATCGGGACGCATGCCGTATGCGGAGTCGTGCGGAACGAGGCGGACATTTTTCCTGCCGAAGCCCGCGAGTAGAGCGGCTTTGTCCACGCTGCTATGGCTGTGCGCGGAAACATAGACGGTGAGCGGCTTCGATTCACTTTGCAAGCCGCCACCTGCGAGCGAATAGTTCGTCGTGCGTTCGCGCGCGCAAATCAGCGAGAGCAGAGTGGATGTTGACGCGGTGTCCTGAAGCACTCCGCTCCATTTGTCGGAGAGGCCGACCATCTGGCGCAGCCAATCTGTAACGACCTCTTCTAATTCGGTGAGCGCGGGGCTCGATTGCCAGGAAAGCCCGAGTACGCCGAGGCCGGTGCTGAGGTAGTCGCCAAGAATACTTGCAAGCGAACCGTTCGATGGGAAGTAGCCGAAGAAGCGAGGGTGGTGCCAAAGGGAAAGGCCTGGAAGTATGATTCGGTCGAGGTCGCTGAAGATTGCCTCAAATCGCTCGGGATTTTCCGGCGGCTTTGTGGGAAGCATCGCACGGACTTCGCCGGGGGCGGTGCGCGCCATGACGGGCCGCTCCTCGATACGCGCGCGGTAGTCAGCGATCCAGTCAATGATTTGGTGGCCGTATTTGCGAAACTCTTCGGGAGTCATAGTGGTTGGTCGGTGCGCCCGGATTTTGAGACGTGGATATTACCGTTTTCGGCGTTTGGCAACCAGTGCCAAAGGAGCTGGGGCAATAAATGGCGAAATGCCGACCGCCCACGCAAAATATTCACATTTCGTTGCACGTAGAGTCATGCGGAATCTATAATCGTCTCCACTGCGGTTTCCACAAAATGAAATAAATAACTTTGTGTCTAACTATGATAGATATAACTGGCGAAGAGAACCGCCAAACCCTCGTAATTCGCTTCTGCAAAGCGGACGAGCTTCTTTATTTTCGAGGATTGCAAGGCAAAGGTACGGATTGGGATAAGGCACGGACCAAGGAGAAGAACGATGCCATTCAACGCGATGGACGAGAACGGCAATGCAGTTGATTGGTGGTTCATGTACAAGGTGGCCGGCAAGTCCAAGACGGGCGCAGGGATCAAAGTCACCGGCACGGAATACGTTTACTTTGACTCGAACGCTCCGTCGGATGGAAAACTCACGCTTTCCCCGCACCACGTGGACCAGGACGGGGCGCTAGCCAATACGCTGAAGCAGGTATTCGTTCCGGAAGGGTCGTCAACCCAGCATCAGGGCTGGTTTTTTTACAACGACGAGAATCCCATAACCGGCGCGGTGGTTGGTTCTCGCGGACATACAAAAGGCGTTCTTGCCTTTGACATGGGAACTAATTCAGGTTTCTGGCTTGTCCAGTCCGTTCCCAAATTCCCGCCGGCGGGTAGCTACAGTTATCCAAAGACTGGCATGCCCAATGCGCAGACATTGCTTTGCGTTTCATTGCAGGATGCCAGTGCGGCGCAGGATATCGCGCGGCAAATGTTTGTCGCCCAGCAGCCAAACGTTTACCTGGCTTCCCGGGTTCCTGCTGAATTGCTGAACACTCCCAACGATGCGCGAGTGAAATTAATGCAAAATCAAGTTGCCCAGGGAACTACTGCGGTCCAATCCGTGATGCCGTTTAACTCCAGAGCAGGCACGAAGTTCATGGCCATTGCCAAAAACAAAACCTGGGGCCTGGATTTCTATAACGACCTCGTCGGGCCGACACTGCACGAAGATCTGGAAGTGGAAACCTGGGAGCATGACCCGACCCCTCCTCCTTTGGACAGTGACCATGTTCATACGGTCGTTGACATGAAGGGGATCGACCTCAACCCGCTCGGGATCAACATCAGTTGGCCGGAACCGGATGACCACGCAAAGCTGGCGATCTCCGCCAGGAGCGAATTGATACACTTTGTATGCGTCGGCGACATAAACTTCACCATCGCGCAAGAAAAACGGGGCGGGGGGACGGTGGCTTTCAAATGCGAGGCGCTTTGGAGCAGCCTATCGCAAGTGCTGGTAGGCGTAACCACACATTTGAAAGCAGGATCCAAGCCAGCAAAGATTGCGGCGGCGTTCAAGTCGAAACCCGCGCCGAAAACAAAAACAGTGGCGAAGGAGCCGCGCAAATAGGTTCTATTCTTTAAGTTATTTTCGTCCGCGCAGCATAGCCGCGATCACCCGGGGACTACGGCGTCCATGAATGATAGCTATCACAAGGACTGGTTTCTCGCCTGGCGCGTAAGCAATCAGGAAGTCACGAACGGGATGGAAACGTAGGGGCCGCGATGTGAGGTCAGTGCGAAAATGGCCTTGTTCAGGAAAAACAATGAAGCCCTGAATTGCTTCGTGAATTTCGTCAAGGACACGATCCGCCGCATCCAGGCTATCCGTTGCTATGTAATCCCAGATTTCGGCGAGGTCTGCGAATGCGTCCGGGTGAAGGACGAACCCGCTCATTGACGACGGCGATCTGCACTCTTACGGCGGAGATGAGCAAAGGCCTCATCGCCACTGATGGGTTGAACCCGGCCGCTCTTGATTTCATCGTAGCGACCATCGAGCAGACGTCGGACATCGGCCAACTCTGCCATATAACCAGCCATGGCATCCTCGACAAGGTCGTCCGGCGCGCGCCCGGTCTTTCTGGCGAGCTCGTTTAGGCGGGACTCTGTTTCGGGCTTCAGATGGACTTCCATGTCTAATAGTCTAGGGATACGACGCTACCATGTCAAAACAAATGGCGCGATGAAGGGTCATCAATTCACGATGCAACCGACTGATCCAAACTCAAGATCGATTAAAATCCACGGCGGTGGTGTTGCCGCCGCAGACGATGACGCCGACATGTTCGCCGGGCTGCGGCTCGTAGCGGCGGGACAACAGCGCGGCGAAGGCGGCTGAGCCGCCGGGTTCGGCAGCGATGCGCAAAACATTCCATAGCGATTGCTGGGCCCGCAGAATTTCTTCGTCTTTCACGAGGATTACGCGGTTTGCGAATCTTTGTGCGATGGGAAACATGAACTTGCCGACCTGGCGCGGTGCAAGCGAATCCGCGGCAACACCTCCTGCTTCGCTGTCCACCGGGCGCCCTGCCTGAAGCGCATTCCAAAGCGTTGGCGCCAATTCGGGCTCGACACCGATGACCTTGATGCGATTTGTGTACCAAGCGGCGACGCCGCCGATGAGCCCTCCGCCTCCGACCGCGACGAGCAAAGAATTTAGATCCGGAGCTTGCTCTTCCAATTCGAGTGCGACGGTTCCTTGGCCAATCATTGTTTCGATTTGATCGTAGGCGTGGACGGAGAGCGCGCCAGTCTCTTCTTTCCATTTTTCGCTTGCGGCGAGCGCGTCGGCATAGCGTTCGCCGGTGATAACGAGTTCCGCGCCGTAACTACGGATACGCTCGATCTTTGCGGCCGAGGCCACCTTTGGCACGAAGATCGTGGCGGGCTTGCCGAGTTTCATCGCGGCATAAGCGACGGCGACACCGTGATTGCCGCCGGATGCGGCGACGATTCCCGCGGCGGGAATTTCGCGCGTCAATAGATTGGCGAAGGCGCCGCGCGGCTTGAAGGAGCCGGTGTGCTGAAGCAGCTCGAGCTTGAGCGAAATGCGCGCAGGGGGAAGGCCGAAATCGGCGGCGTCCACCTCGATAACTGGCGTGCGGCGGATATAAGGGCGTATGAGTGCGGCGATTTCGGTTATGCGTTCCCGGTCAACTTCATTGCGGCGAATCGATTGCATAGACGGAGTGTAGCTCCCGATGAGTGAGCCGTGTCCGGCGGCTGCACGGCAAGCAATCATTGGAACACATTCCCGCAGGTCAATTCCAAAGCGCGAAGCGATGGCAGCGAGTCAAATTGGCCGGGGAGGGATGCTGCCTCGCTGTCGAATTGCGCGCGGGAGTAACTACTCGTATCGCAGCGCAACCATTGGGTCGACGCGCATGGCGCGGCGAGCGGGAACGTAACAGGCGGCCAGCGCGACAATGAACAGCAAAGCCGCGACACCTACGAAGGTCACCGGATCAGTGGGCTTCACTTCGAAGAGCATGCTTCGCAGGAAACGCGTCAGCGCGAGCGCGCCAGCCGTGCCGACGACGACCCCAACGCTCGTGGGCGCCATTCCTTCGCGGACCGCCATGAGCAGCGCGTCTGCGCGCGTGGCGCCGAGGGCCATGCGCACGCCGATTTCATGTGTGCGCAGCGTTACGCCATAGGAAATGACGCCGTAAATTCCAACCATGGCGAGGATCAGTCCGAGCGCGCCAAACGAACCAAGCAGAACCGCCTGAAATCTCGGGTCGGCAACCTCGTCCGAAACGATCTGGTCCATGGTCGTTAGACGGATGATCGGCGCATCCTTCTCAACAGCCCAGATCTGGTGCTCGACGGCATCAGCCATCGCCAAGGGATTCGCTGAGGTTCTCACCATGAAAGTCGGGGAGCGAGCCGGAATGTCCTGCGTCAGAGGAACATAGAATGCTGGCCGAGGCGCCTCGGTGATGGCATTGTCCCGGGTGTCGCCCACTTCCCCCACGACCTGCATCCATTTTGGCTGCCCGTTCTTATCCTTGCTCATGCTGATGCCCTGCCCGAGCGGGCTTGCTCCCTGAAGGAAGCGCTGAGCAAATGCCTGGTTCACGATTGCTACACGCTGCGAGCTGTTCGTGTCACTGTTTGTGAAGTCGCGTCCGGCCAACAGCGGAATTCCCAATACTTCGAAATATGCCGGCGTAACCATGTTGAGGCCGATCCACCCATTCCAGCTCTTCGGCACTGTTTGCCCTTCGGTTTCAATCCCTTGCGTGACATACCCGCCCCTCAGTGGCACTCCGGAGCCAACCGCTGCGCTCTTCACCCCATGCAGCGCCTGTATGCGCCGTAACATCTCTTCGAGAACCAACTGGCAAGGCTGATGATGCTGGAAATCGCAGCCCGAGCCGTAAATGGACGCACTCACGGTCAACACGTGGTCGGTTCGGTAGCCGAGAGGAACGCTCGTCATCTTTTGCAAGCTGCGTGCAACCAGCGTGGCTCCTGCGACCAGAATCACTGCCAGCGCGAGTTCGGCAATCACCAGCGCGCTTCGCAGCCGACGCGGGCCCCGGGTGGAGAATCCGGCCAGCAAGCCTCCGAGTCCTCCTTTGAGTGCCGCTCCGATTCGATGACCCGAGGTCCGCAGGGCCGGCGCCAGGCCAAATAGAATTCCGGTCAGGAGCGAAACGGCCAGCGTGAACAAAAGCACGTTTGAGTCCAAGCGGATCCCGCTGACGCGCGGCGTCTGGGGCGGCGCAATCGCGCGCACCAGAGGAATCGCCCAAAAGGCAACGAGCAGGCCCAGTGTGCCTCCGGTCAGAGAAAGCAAAAGGCTCTCCGCCAGGAATTGCCGGATGATGCGTAGCCGCGACGCGCCGAGCATCTCGCGAATGGCGACTTCGCGATGACGCGCCCAAGTTCGGGTCAGGAGCATTCCGCTTACATTGATGCAGGCAATAAGAAGAACTAGTCCGACCGCCGCCAGCAGTAGCAGTAATTCGGTGTGCACTGGGCCGACCAGCTCTTCCTTGGCGCTTTTCGCGCTCAACTCCCATCCCTTGTCCGTCTTTGGGTATGCCGCGGCCAGACCTGCCGCAAGGGTTTTCAGTTGCGCATTCGCGGCCTCGAGCGTCGTGCTCACTCGCAATCTGGCTACGACCGAAAACATGTGCACTCCCCGGTCGGTTGCGGAATTCCACCCGACCAGCGGCATCCAGAGGCCAGGCCCGTTCATTCCGAGACGGAATCCCGGCGGCATCACGCCGACAATGGTGGTCGGCGTTTTACCGAGGTTGATGGTTTTCCCTACCACCCCGGGATCGCCGCCGAAATCGCGGTTCCACAAGGCGTAGTCGAGGACGGCAACTCGGTCGTTCTCCGGCTCCGCGTCCGCCGGGAGAATCGCCCTTCCGAGGAGCGGCCGGACGCCCAGTATCGTGAAGAAGTTTCCGTCAACACCTAGGGTCGACACATCGTCTGGAACCGATCCGCCGAGCATCGTGGCCGACCCTGCCAGTCCATACACGCCGACTTGGCCGAACGCTGGGCATTGCGCTTGAATGTCGCGGGCGGCAGGAATCGAAATCGCTTCTAACAAAAACCCGGAGGAGAGGCTTGTCGGTCCACGGTGGGCACTCTCAATTTGGACCAGACGGTCTGAGTCCGCATAGAGCAAAGGCTTGATTAGGATTCCATTCACGGCGCTGAAGATGGCGGAGTTGGCGCCGATGCCGAGGGCTAGCGTGAGGATCGCGATGGCGGTGAAGCCGGGATTCTTGCGCAGCATGCGCGCGCCGAAGCGGATGTCTTGCACGAGATTATCAAGCCAACGGAAGATCCATACTTCGCGCGTATCTTCCATTACGCGCGTTACGTTGCCGAACTTGCGCAAGGCTGCGTAGCGCGCTTCCTTTGGGTCCATGCCGCGGTCGATGTTGTCCTGCGTTTCGCGCTCGATGTGGTCGCGGATGTCTTGATCGAGATCCGCCAACATGCGCTTGCGCAGCCTCATGATTGGCCCTCCTGCCTAACGGGACGCAGAATTCGTGCGATTGCTCCCGCCAGCTTGTCCCACTTGCTGGTTTCTTGCGTCAGTTGCCGCCGGCCCTGAGCCGTCAACCGATAGAATTTTGCGTGGCGATTGTTCTCGGACGTGCCGACTTCAAATGCAATCCATCCGCGCTTGATGAGACGGTGCAAAGCTGGGTACAGCGACCCCTGTTCGACCTGCAACACGTCGTCCGAGTTGAACTCGATGGCCTTGGCGATGGCATGGCCGTGCAGCGGCGCACGGAGAAGCGTGCGCAGTATCAGCAGGTCGAGAGTTCCCTGCAGCAGCTCGATCCGGCTTTTCTCTTCTTTAGTAGACATTCTAGGTGATATAGCAGAGCTTCCAGTAGAATGTCAAGGTGAGCAGGTTGAGGCGCGGCCGGCCTTGCTGGTAGGTTAGAATCCTGGAGATCTGATGGGGGCAAGGCAACGGAATGAAATATAGACAACTTGGGCGGACGGGATTCGACGTCAGCACAGTCGGGCACGGGTTGTGGGGAATGAGCGGCTGGTCCGGCGCGGAGGATGAAGAGTCGCGCGAGGCGCTGCGCGTTGCGGCGGAGCAGGGCTGCAACTTCTTCGACACGGCGTGGGCGTATGGGGATGGGAAGAGTGACGCGCTGCTGGGCGAGTTGCTGGCGCGAAATTACGGAAAGCGCCAGGCCGCGGCGGCGAACTTTTCAGCGCACTTGTATGCCGCGTCAAAGATCCCGCCGATGAACCGGAAGTGGCCGGCGTCACCAAGTGACAGATACAGTGAAGTATTTCCCGCCAAGCATGTGTCTAAATATATGGAGCTCATTCGAGACAAGCTGGGTGTTGATTCGATTGACGTACTGCAATTCCATGTTTGGAGCGACGCGTGGGCGGGCGAACCGGAATTCCGGCGGACGGTGGAGAGGTTGAAGGGCGACGGAAAAATCCGCGCGTTTGGGCTGAGCTTGAACCGATGGGAGCCGGAAAACGGAATCGCGGCGCTGCGCACAGGTCTGGTGGACGTGGTGCAAGTGATTTACAACATATTTGATCAAGCGCCGGAGGACAAACTTTTTCCAGTGTGCCGCGAATTGAATATTGGAGTGATCGCGCGCGTGCCGCTTGATGAGGGAAGCCTGGGCGGGAAGATGATGCGGGAGACGACATTTCCCGCGGGTGACTTCCGGTCGCGATATTTCGGGCCGGAGAATCTGGCTGAGACGTTGGACCGCGTGGACAAGTTGAAAGCGATTCTGCCCGCCGGGATGACGCTGCCAGAGATGGCGCTGCGGTTCATACTAGCGAATCCGATTGTGAACACGACGATTATTGGGATGAGAAAGCTGGAGCACGTGCGGCAAAATCTGGGGATGAGCGACGCCAGACCGCTCGATGAAGGGCTGCTAAGCGAGTTGAAGCGGCATCGGTGGGATCGCGTGGCGCGGCCGTGGTCTGCGTGAGTGCGCGGAATCAGCGAAAAGACTTTAGTGAATCTTCAGTGCGAGCGATGAATCGAGGAAGCGGGCGAGGCTGGCTGCTTCTTCTTCGATCCGGGCGCGAACTTTCTTCGGAAACTTTTCGAAGGGCGTGACTTCGACGGAAAGCTTGCCGCCTTTGCGCGCGTGGGACCAGATGCCCGCGACGCGGCCGTCAATCAAAATGACCGGCGAAATCCAACCTTGATTGCGATAGACGCGCTTGTAGTGCGTGCGCTCGACGAGATGATCCTTGGCGGCGTGGGCGAGAAGAAATGGGTCGAAAGCCGGGAGCAGTCGGACGACGGACTCACGGAGATTCGCTCGCTCAAGTTGTTTCATGGATTTGCGCGGGAGCCAAACACTCTCGCCATCGACGGTGACTTCAGCAAGATTCTCTTCGATTGATCCCCAGGCTTCCTTTATTTCCGGCATTCCAATTCCCGACCATTTTGCGAAATCGCGCGACGTTGCCGGGCCGTAAGCGGCGAGATAGCGAAGGAGAAGGGATTTCCGCGCTTCAACGGGGTCCATAACTTTGGGATTGTGCGGAAGCCATTGGGTTGTTCGGACATACGTAATTTCCGTACCGCGTGCGGGGCCGTAACAAATAAGGCCTTCGGCAATGGGAGTGCGGAGGATGCTCCAGACGCGCGACATCCACGCCTTCATGCGTTTTGATGCGCGCGGCACGACGCGTTTGCGAAGGTCTTGCTGGGTGAGCGGGCCGTCGCGAAGTAATTCGACGATTTGCGAATTCAGAGCGTCGAATTCGTCAACGGTGACGCCGAATTTTCCCGCGATGCGATGGACTTGCTTGAGAAGGCTGGGCTTCATGGCCGAGACGAAAAGGGAGAAGTCGGCTGAAGGGATGACGTGAAGCGTCTGGCGCATGAAGTGGGACTTGACGAGAGAGCGGCGGTCGTAGAGGGCGAGGGTGATTTCGGCGCGGGTGAGCGCGTGATTGCGCGCCCAGAACTGCAATTCGGCGCAGGACATGACTTGCGCCTGGACCCCAGAGATGGCGGCGGAAATGGATTCGGCGGAGTCGCCAGGCGAATCGTGAAGATGGTGTGCCGCCAGTCGGAAGGCGGCGACTTGCGAGCGTGTGAAGGCACGAGAGGATTTGGTTTCGGCGGACATGAGTAATGTTAAGGCGCGAGACATTGTAAGGCAAAGGCCCCGCCCCGCTGAAGCGGGGGAACGCGAGCTACACGCGTCGGGCACGGAGGGCGATGAGGGCGAGGAGGCCGCCGAGGAAAAGAACAATGGCGAGGACGAGCGTGCCAGCAGTGAAGGATCCGGTGGATTGTTTGACGGCGCCAGAAATGTAAGGGCCGAAGAAACCGCCAAGGTTGCCGAGTGAGTTGATGAAGGCGATGGCGGCAGCGGCGGCAGGGCCGGAAAGGGAGTCGCCCGGCATGGCCCAGAAGGGACCGAAGGCAGAGTAGATGCCCGCGAGTGCGACGCTCAGAACCGCGATGCTCAGGATTACTTGATGCGTTTGCGTGCTAAGGGCGAGGGCCACGGACGCGACGAAAACGGAGCCTGCGAAGTGTGCATGCGGTTTGTGAGTTGTATCTGAAGAGTGGGCGACGAAGTTCATCGCAATTGCCGCGACCAAGTATGGGATAGCGGTAAGCATGCCGACTTGAAAATTGCCGACGCCGGAAAAACCCTTGATGACTTGCGGAAGCCAGATGCCCGTACCTAAGGAGGCGTAAATGAGCGCAAAGTAAGCGCCACAGAGAAGCCAGGTCTCCGCGCGAAAAATAATTTGTGAGATTGAAACGGGTTGGGCCAGCGCAGAGCGGTTCCCTTCCCCTTCAAGAAGACCGGAAAGTGTGGCGCGATCTTCATTAGTGAGCCACGCGGCGTGCTCGGGACGATCGGTGAGAACGAATGGGAGTATGAGACCGAGAAGAATTGCAGGAAGGCCTTCGAGGAGAAAAAGCCACTGCCATCCGGCGAGTCCGTGCGCGCCATGAAGGCCGAGGATTGCCCCGGAGAGCGGACCGCCGATCACGCCCGCGAGCGGCATGGCAATCATAAAGCGCGAAACGCTTCGCGCGCGGACTGACGGCGGAAACCAATACGTGAGATAGAAGATGACGCCGGGAAAGAAGCCCGCTTCGGCGAGTCCAAGAAGAAAACGGAAAGTGTAGAAGCCGAAGGGCGTGCGGACGAACATTGTGCATGAGGAGATCGCTCCCCAGAGAATAATGAGGACGGCAAGCCATCGACGGGCGCCGATGCGCTGAAGAAGAAGATTGCTCGGGATTTGAAAGAGGAGGTAGCCGACGAAGAAGATGCCCGCGCCGAGACCGAAGACCTTATCGGAGAGATTCAGCGCCGATTTCATTTGGAGGGCGGCGAAGCCGACATTTACACGGTCGAGGTAGTTGACGACGTAAAGCAAAAAGAGAAATGGGAGTAAGCGGAAAGAGATTTTACGGAGGACGGCGGATTGGGCGGCGGAAATCATCCGGAGTCATGAGTACGGCCCCGGGTTCGGGGAAACCGGGCTACATGAGATGGCGGCGCTATCATTTCGAGATGCGCAGGAGAATAACCCCGTGGGGCGGCACGGTCGCGCGGAATGTCCCGGAGAGTTCGCCCAAATCCTTCGCGGCCCAGATGTCGCGCGCATGGACGCGGCCTGCAAAGCCAACCGTCGCGAAATCCAACTGCATTTCCGCGGGAATCGTCAGGCGATTGAAAAAGCCGACAGCCTTCGATCCGTCGGCAAGCGGGCGCGACCAAATTTCAAACGCGGGGCCTTCGGACCAAACGCGATCTCCCTGCTTGCCGGCAGGATCCTGACTAATGGCGAGGACTTCGTGGTTGGTGAGAAGGGCGACGGTGTCGGGCGACATCTTGGTGAGGTCATTTCCGGCGAGAAGTGGCGCGGCAAGAATCGCCCAGAGGCTCATGTGGGTGCGGTATTCATCGATGGTCATGCCGCCGTTGCCGACCTCGAGCATGTCAGGATCATTCCAGTGGCCGGGGCCTGCATATTTGGCGAGGCCGGCCTGACCGAAACCAATGGCGGCCATGCTGTTGTAACGGTCGGAGATATCGCCGGTGGTGCGCCAGGCGTTGCCGCCAACAGACGCGCCCCAGCGCCATACCGCGTCATAGCCATACTGGCAAAGGCTGAAGACGATGGGGCGGCCTGTCTTCACCAGGGCATTGTGCATTTTCGTGTAGGCGTCGAGCATCATCTGGTGCGCGAGTTCGGGAGTCGCAGCGCCGCGCATCATGGTGGTGAAACTGCAGAGGTCGTATTTCAGATAATCGATGCCCCACGCGGCGTAGGTCTGCGCGTCCTGCTCCTCGTGGCCATAACTGCCTTCAAAGCCCGCGCATGTTTTCGGGCCGGGCCCGGAATAGATGCCGATTTTTAAGCCCTTGGAGTGAACGTAATCAGCGAGCGCCTTCATATCCGGAAACTTCTGGTTGGTTTGAATCGCGCCGTGGTCGTCGCGCTGGCCTTCCCAGGTGTCGTCAATATTGATGTACCTGTAGCCCGCGGCTCTCATGCCGCTCGCGACCATGGCGTCGGCCTGCGCGCGGACGGTGGCGTCGTCAATTCGTCCGGCGAAATGATTCCAACTGTTCCAGCCCATGGGAGGAGTGGCGGCAAGGACTGGCGCCTGCGCTGTGTGAGGCGAGGCAAGCAACATGAGGGCGAGGATAACGAGAGAAAGTGCAGAGCAGCGGCGAGAAATTGTGGACACGGTCTTCCTCCTGGAATAGGCAGCCAATGCGGGCGGATTATAACGCCAAGCACACAGATGGGCTGGGAAAACCGAGAACTATCGTCCCGGTGAGGAGCATCGGGACGCAAAAGACGAACCGCCCGGCGCGGTGGACTGTTCGAAATGAAACACTAAGACAATCTTTCGACGAGCTGAATGTGTTGAAAAGTGGCTTGACAAGAACAATTGGAGGAATAACATCTCTACAGTTTTCACTCGGGATGGTTTCAACCAAGTCCGAGAGATCGGCCGAAGAGGAGGAGTGAATGTCCCTGAAAAGAACGGTTGTGGTGCTGCTCGTACTGCTGGCGGCCGGAGTGGGAGTAGTGAAGTCCACGCCACGGCCCGACCAACGGAATTTCTGGGCCTTGAACAATACCTTGAAAGAGATTCGCGAGTTATACGTCTCTCCCCACGACTATAAGAGCTGGGGCACCGACGTCCTTGGCAGAGGTGTGCTCCCGACCGCAGTGGGCCGAGTCATCTCATTCGACTCAACAGGCCCGACAGGCTGCAGTTTCGATTTCAAGCTTGTGTTTAGTGACGGGACTGCGCAGCAGTATTTGCAGGGAAGAGATGTTTGCAGCGTCATCGCGATCCAATTCAACGCCACTGATTCTTTTGGTTTGATCAAGCCATAGAACAAGAGCGTGGCGTGCGGAATTTTCGCAGCGCCGACATTCAAGAGTGGCTCTGAAAAGGCCCCATTGAGGTTGTGGGGCCTTTTTGTCTTATCTGAGCTGAAATTCTCCTTCAATTTCGCACCGTGAAATTCCGAAGCGGCTTCCGGCATTCCATTCCATAGAAGTCCTGCTCCACCTGTGATATAGAAGCCGCGCCATAGTTGTGATGAAGAATAAGTTTCTCATCTCCGGGCTGTGTCTCTATTTCATTGCCGCCGTCCTGGCATTTGGCAATCATCACGGATTTGCGAGTGGTCATATTGCGGGCGAAGCAGTTCGCTGGATCGCCGCGCTATCGCTCGCGGGATATGCGTTCCTCAGGAAATCGATCACACCATGGATCTTCCTGGGGATGGTTGTCGGAGCAGAGATCGGGCATGACTTCCCCAATGTGGCCATCCATCTCCGCGTGCTGAGCCAAATTTTTCTGCAGATGATCCGCGTGATCATCGCGCCGCTCTTGTTTGGGACGCTGGTGAGCGGAATCGCCGGACACGTGGACTTGAAGAAAGTCGGGCGGATGGGCGTGAAGGCAATTGTCTATTTTGAGATCGTCACGACGATTGCGCTGGTAATCGGGCTTGCCGCGATCAACCTAAGCAAGGCGGGAGTGGGAGTGAAGCTGACCGGCGCGGCGGCGGCAAGCTCCGTCCCGGCAGTGAGGCCAACGGCATCTGAAATTATTCTACACATTTTCCCGGAGAACATCGCGAAATCCGTTGCGGAAAACCAAGTGCTGCAGGTGGTGGTGTTCAGCATTATTTTCGGCATCGCGCTGGCGTTGGTGAGCGAACGAAAGCGCGCGCCGATGCTGGCGTTCACGGAGAGTCTGACGGAAGTGATGTTTAAATTCACGAACATCGTGATGCTGCTGGCGCCCATCGGGATTGCGGGAGCGATTGCGTTTACGATCGCGACGACCGGGCTCGGAGTTCTGGGCAACCTCGCGAAATTGGCGGTGACATTCTACGCGGCGCTGGGAGTTTTCTTACTCGGCGTGTTGCTGCCCGCCGCCTGGATCGCGCGCATTCCCATTCGGAAATTCATACGAGCGGTGGCGGAGCCGGCGACGATTGCGTTCAGCACGACGAGTTCGGAAGCGGCGCTGCCGAGGGCGCTCGAGTGCATGGAAGAGTTCGGCGTGCCGCGGCGCGTGGTCTCATTTGTGATTCCCACGGGATACAGCTTCAACCTGGATGGCGCGACGCTGTACCTGGCGATGGCGTCAATTTTCGTGGCGCAAGTGGCGGGCATCCATCTGACACTGGGGCAACAGCTCCAGATGATGTTCATGCTGATGCTGACGAGCAAAGGAGTGGCGGGAGTTTCGCGGGGCTCCGTGATCGTGCTGTTTGGCGCGGCGGAGCAATTCGGACTGCCGAAGGAACCAATGCTATTACTGCTTGCGGCGGACCAGTTCCTGGACATGGGCCGAACTGCGGTGAACGTGATTGGGAATTGCCTGGCGTCGGCTATCGTGGCGAAGTGGGAAGGCGAATTCCCTGAAGACAAGCGAGCAGGCTGACGCTCGGTGACAGCGGCGAAATGACAAGCGTTGCCACATGGAAGCTGGGGCCGGTGGAGGTGCTGGCGCTCGGCTGCGTGGGAGTAGCGCTTGGCGCGTGGCTGAAAAAGAAATTTCCTCTGCTGGACCGGCTGTGCATTCCCACTTCGATTGTTGGCGGAATGATTTTCGCGCTGGCCGTGCTGGCGCTTCATGACCGCTACCTGAACTTTGAACCCGATACAACTTTGCGTGATTTGCTGACGATCGCGTTTATGACGACCGTCGGGTTGAGCGCGCGGCTTGAGCTTGTGCGGCGTGGCGGAGTGCAGATAATACTGCTGCTCGCCGTGGCGAGCGGTGGTGCGGTGCTACAGAACTTGCTTGGCATCGGACTTGCAAAGCTGGTCGGCGTGAACCCGCTGGTGGGGATACTTTCCGGTTCGGTGGCGCTGGCGGGCGGGCCGGCGACATCAATCGCATTTGGGACGACATTTGAAAAAATGGGCGTGGCGGGCGCAACGGAGATGGGTCTTGCGTCGGCGACATTTGGAATTGCCGTGTCGGGATTGGTGGCCGGGTACATCGGGAGCCAATTGGTAAGACGGCGGCGACTGCGCGCAGAGGCAGGGGCGACGGCTGGCGTAACTGCAGAAAACATCGAGCAGCGAGAGTCGCGTGCAGGCGGGAGTGTGTTGCTGCGCACGGTGCTGTTGATTGGTGTGGCGATGGGACTGGGGCATCTGATCAGCGTCGGGCTGGAGCGGATGCACCTCATACTGCCGAGCTACATCGGCGCGATGATTGCGGCGTGCGTGATCCGCAACTTGAACGATAAGTTTAAGTTCTTTGAGGTGTCGCAAAAAGGGATTGAAGATTGCGCCATCGTTGCGCTCTATCTTTTTATAGTGATGGCCGTGCTGACATTGCGGTTGTGGGAGTTGGCGCATCTGGCACTGCCGCTCATAGTGATGCTTGGGGCGCAAGTATTGCTGTGCTGGCTGATGTGCGTGACCATTTGCTTCTGGGCGATGGGGCGCGATTACCGCGCGGCGGTGATGTCGAGCGGTTTCTGCGGATTCATGCTGGGCGTTACGGCGAACGCAATCGCTTCGATGCAGGAGCTGGTGGAAAAATTTGGGGCCGCTCCGGAGGCGTTTCTGGTGGTGCCGGTCGTGGGCGCATTTCTGATTGACGTGACGAACTCGCTGATTATTACATTCATGGCAAATGTGGTGAGATAAAGGGCGTGTAAGCTGGTCCAACTCAATGGCCGGGAAAACCATCAGCGAAAAAATACTTTCCGCAAAGTCCGGGACGGATGCGCGCGCAGGCGACGTGGTGGTGTGCAAAGTGGATTGTGCGATGGGGACAGACGGCTCGACGCCGATGGCGATCGATTATTTCGAGGCGATGGGTGGGAAGCAAGTGTTTGATCCGCAAAGGATTGTCTTCGCATTGGACCACTATGCGCCGGCGCCAAGCCGGGCGACGGCGCTGTTTCACAAACGGATGCGGGAGTTTGCGGCGGCGCAAGACATTCTTGTGTGGGATGTGGGCGAGGGCATCGGACATCAGCGAATCGTTGAAACCGGGCGCGCAGTGCCGGGCGAATTGGTGGTGGGCGCGGACAGCCACGCGGTGACGTATGGAGCGCTGAATGCGTTTGGCACGGGGATTGGGTCGTCGGATCTCGCGGCGATCCTGATGAGCGGGCGGATTTGGCTGCGTGTGCCGGAAACGATTCGCGTGACGCTCAATGGCGAACTTCCCCGAGACGTATATCCGAAAGATCTCGCGCTCACGCTCGCGAAAGAGCTGGGCGCGGATGGCGCGAGCTATCAGGCGCTCGAATTCTGCGGGCCAGGAGTGGCAACGCTGGAGCTGGAAGACAGGCTCGTACTCAGCAACCTTGCAGTGGAGATGGGGGCGAAGAACGGTGTCTTCGCAGCCGATGAAAAAACATTCGCGTATCTGGATGGAAGGGCGGCGGGGCCATTTGCGCCCGCGAAGGCGGATCGGGATGCGCAATATGTTCGCGAGATTGCGCTTTCGCTCGACGAACTCACGCCACAGATCGCGCTGCCGCATCAAGTGGACAAGGTCGTCTCGATTGAAAAGGCCGCGGGCACGCCGGTGCAGATGGTTTATCTGGGGACATGCACAGGAGGGCGCGTGCGGGATTTCCACCAGGCGCGCGACGTGATTAAAGCTGGCGGCGGAGTGGCGCCGGGAGTGCAATTGGTCGTGACGCCTGCTTCGCGCGAAGTTCTCGAAACTCTGACGCGCGACGGCACGCTTGCGGATTTCATTTCTTTTGGCGCAGTGGTGGTGACGCCGGGATGCGGGTCGTGCTGCGGGACGTGCGGTGCGATACCCGGCGATGGTGTGAATGTGATTTCGACGGCGAATCGCAATTTCAAAGGACGCATGGGCAACAGCAGCGCGGCGATTTTTCTGGCGTCGCCGGCGAGCTGCGCAGCGGCGGCAGTGAGTGGCGAGATCGTGGACCCGCGAGAGGCGAAGCGATGAATGCTTTCCGGCTGGAGGGGCGCGCACGCGTTTTTGGCGACGACGTCAACACGGATTACATCATCACTTCGCGGCGAAAACGGGAGAGCCTCGATCCCCAGGTGCTGCGACAGTATTTGTTCGAGGAGATTGACACGAAGTTTGCGTCAACTGTGCAAGCGGGCGACTTGATTGTGGCGGGGAAAAACTTTGGCTGCGGCTCCGCGATGGAAGTGGCGGTGACGGCCGTGCTCGGCGCGGGGATTCGGGCCGCGGTAGCGCAAAGTTTTTCGCGAACGTATTTTCGCAATGCCATCAACAATGGACTACTGCCGGTGGTGTGCGACACGAGCGGTATCCGCGAGGGAGACCGAATTGTAATTGAGGACACCGGACGGGGGATGACCGTTCACAACGAGACGGCCGGCAAGATCCTTGCGGCGACCCGGCTCTCGCGCATCATGTTGGACATTTTGGAAGCGGGCGGCCTGGTTCCCTATTTTAAGGAGCACGGCGACTTTCGCGTTTGAAAGATGACCGAGTGGCAGACGCAACTACAAAACTGAGTTCGAAGCCTTACCGGCTGCGGTTGCCCGGACCAACCGCAGTACCAGCGCGGGTGCGGGAGGCGATGGCTCGGCCGGTGGTGAATCATCGCGGGCCGGAATTCCACACCATTTACGCGCGTGTACAGGAATTGCTTAAGCCGATTCTGGGTACGAGCAATAAAGTATTCCTTTTCGCGAGCTCCGGGACGGGAGCGATGGAGGCAAGTCTCGCGAATGTTTTGGCGCCCGGGGAGCGGGTGCTCGTGGCCGTGAATGGGCAATTCGGCGAGCATTTCGCAAGCATCGCCAAAGCGCTTGGCGCGGAAGTTGATGTTCTTGAAACTGCATGGGGAAACGCCATTAACCCCCGCGAAATCGAAAAAAAAGCAAGGGCGTTCGATTACCGCGCGATTGTTGTGGTGCACAACGAAAGCTCGACCGGGGTTACCGCCGATCTTGCGGCTATCGGAAAGATCGTACGCGACACGCCAGCGCTCCTGATTGCCGATTCCGTCAGCGGAATCGGCGGATTGGAAATGAAGCAGGATGAATGGGCCGTGGACATTGTGGCATCGGCTTCGCAAAAGGCGCTGATGTGTCCACCGGGAATCGGGCTTATCAGCGTAAGTGCGAAGGCATGGAAGATTGTGGAGAGAGAGAATGGTGTACCGCGATTCTTCTGGGACTTCCGAAAGGCAAGGGCCGCGGCGGAAAAACAGGAGACGGCATTCACTTCGCCCGTCTCGCTAATTGCGGGATTGAGGGAAGCGCTCGAAACGATCCACGAAGAGGGATTGACGCGGACGCTGGAGCGACATAGTCAGATGTCGTCGGCATTGCGGGCAGGATGCACGGCTCTGGGGTTGCCCGCGTTTGGAAAGGGAGCAAACCCTTCTCCCACGGTCGTTGCGCTCGAGGTGCCGGAAAAATTAAATGGTGGCGACATCGTACGGCGGCTTTATGAACGGTTCGGCACCGTGATTGCGGGTTCGCGGAACAAACTTTCGGACAAGGTCATTCGCATCGGAACGATGGGCGATGTGCATGAAGAGGACATCCTGAAGGACGTGGCCGAACTCGAGGAAGTATTGAACGAACTGGGATGGAAAGTATCAGCGGGCGCGGGATCGGCGGCCGCGGTAGCAATGCTTCGTGATTGATTTGCAGGAGGAAACCAGAGATGCCGGGAAAAGTTGGCTTTCGCGTTCGCACGCAGTGGCGGCGGCCTGACGCATCGCTGATTGCGGCGTTCGCGCAAGGCTCGAGCGCGCAGGTTGCTGATTGTATGTCGCGCATTGGAGCGATGGACGTGGGGATCAAGCCGATCTGGCCATCGCCTCGCATCGTAGGTGCGGCGTTAACGGTGTGGTGTCACGCGGGCGACAATTTAATGTTGCACAAAGCGCTGTCGCTTGCAGTCGCGGGCGACATCGTTGTGATGAACACACAATCCAACGTGACGAATTCGGGATTCGGCGAACTGGTTGCGACGAGCGCGGTGAAAATCGGAGTGCGCGGCGTAATCGTTGACGGAACGGTGCGCGACAGCGAAGCAATCGAGGCGATGAAGCTTCCCGTTTACGCGCGCGGCCTCTGCCCCAACGGGTGCAATAAGGATGGGGCCGGCGAAGTCGGCGCGACCATCGCATGCGGCGGCGTTGCCGTAAGACCCGGTGACATCATCATCGCGGACCGCGACGGCGTGACCGTGGTGCCATTGGACGACGCCGCGGAAGTGGCGAAACTTGTGGCGGGACAAATCGAACGCGAAGCGAAACGGCTTGCGGAAATCGAACAAGGCGTTCTCACGCGGCCCGAAATTGATGAGCAGCTCAGGAAGTTGAAAATCATCGAATAAAACCTCTCCATGTACTGCCGGAGAAACCCTCAACTCGTTTCGATTGCGATCCACCGTTGATTTGGTTCGGAGTCCAATACCTTTGAAAGAGCATGAATAGCTCTACTCGCAACGGATCGAGGAGAGGGGGTCGATGCGTGCGGCCCGACGGGCAGGGACAAAACTCGCAAGTAGGGCGGCTAGAACAAGTACGGCAGGAATTGCAGAAAACGTGAGCGCGTCCGTTGTGGAGACGCCAAAGAGAAGGCTTTGCATCAGGCGAGTGAGCGCGAATGCGCACGCCAA
Source organism: Terriglobia bacterium (assembly GCA_041484365.1). GTDB lineage: Bacteria > Acidobacteriota > Terriglobia > Acidiferrales > UBA7541 > DASTCZ01. Next base: position 38,294 of record JBGPHM010000015.1, read on the forward strand.
ACCGATTCCGCACCCAACCATGGCAAGCAGCATTCCCTGCCGGACAATCAATGAAAGGATGTGGCGCTTGGTGGCGCCCAGTGCAATGCGAATGCCAATTTCGCGCTTGCCCTGACTCACCAGATAAGCGACCACTCCATAGACGCCGATCACCGCCAGCACAAAGGCCAACGAGGCGAAAACTCCGAGCAACGACATGGAGAAGCGGCGCCGGGCAAGCGAATCGCCGACGCGCTCCGACATTGTTCGAACGTCATACATCGGGAGATCGGGATCCACGGCTCGAAGCTCGGACATTACGGAAGACAGGAGCGCGGCGGGCGCGGTCTTTGTTCGCAGGACGACAGTCAATCCCCGCACCGGGTATTGCGTTTGCGCCATATAAAACGCGATGCGCGGATTGGAATCGAGCGAATCCTGTTTCACACGCCCGACGACACCGACAACGGTTTGCCACGGGTCATCGGATTTGATTTCCACGATGTGAATGCGCTTTCCAACTGCGTCTTGGCCCGGCCAGAGCTGCTCGGCCATATATTCATCCACAAGGACGACGTTGGGCTGCGTCTTCGTGTCATTTTCGTCAAAGAAACGCCCGCGCCTGAGAGGGATTTCCATCGCCTGAAAATAATTGCCGCTTACGATGCGGATGTCCGCGTTGATAAACTTCTCGCCCGCAAGTGGAGTGCGGCCTTCGACAGTAATTGGCGTCCAGGAGAATACGTCGGTGAGCGGTAGGGACGAATTGCCGCCGGAAGTTATCACCCCCGGCAAGCGGTCGAAGCGCTCCCAAAGTTGGTGGTACGCATTCCACACGTTGTGCGTGTCCGCGTATTTCTTGCCCGCCATGGTCAAGTCGAAAGTGAGAACGTTTTCTGCATTGAAGCCGGGCGCAACGTTTGTTAGCCGCGAAAAACTGCGAATCAGAAGTCCCGCGCCGATCAACAGCACAACACAGAGCGCCAACTCAGATACAACAAGCAACCTGCGCATGTTGTTGCGGCGTCCCCAAACAGAGCTCGTACCGCCCGAGCCGGTGCTCGCGGCCTTGAGTGTCGTGTTGATATCCAGCCGTGAAACACGGAGCGCCGGCGCAATTCCAAAAAGACAGCCTGCGAGTATGGAAACACCAAGCGCAAATAGCAGAACAAGTCCATCCACGTGGATGTCACTCAGGCGCGGCACGCTCTTCGAGCCAAGCAGATGTATCCAATTGACGCTCCAGAAGGAAAGCAAAACACCGAGCGCGCCTCCCCCAAGAGCCAGCACCACCGCTTCGGTGAGGAATTGGCGAATCATGCGAGAGTTGCTTGCGCCAAGCGCCCTCCGGACTGCAACTTCCTTCTGACGCGCGACCGCGCTGGAAAGAAAAAGACTCGCGACGTTGGCGCAGGCGATCAGCAGCACAAACCCGACAGATGCCAGCAAAACGTAGAGCGGACGACGGACATCGCCAACCACTTGTTCAAGAAGCGGCACAACGCCGAACGTGAGCCCGCCATTGGGAGGATACGATTCGGGAAAATCGCGCCTCAATCGCGCGGTGAGCGCGTCCATTTCCGCCTGGGCCTGCGCGATAGAAACGCGCGCCTTCAGCATGCCAACAATGTTGTAATCCTCATGAATGCGGATATGTGCGGCGGAAGCGTCAAGCGGCAGAGGGAGAAAAATCTCGGCCCGGTCGGTGCCATAGAGAGTCGGCAAAACTTCCCGCGGCAGCGCGAATCCTCGAGGCAAGATGCCCGCCACCGTGTAGAGCACTCCATTAATCGTAAGTGTTCGGCCAATCATGTGCGGGTCGCGCCCGTAATGCCGCTCCCACATGCCATCAGTGAGCATAGCCGACGCCTGGTGACCGGGAGTATCTTCCTCAACTGAGATCAAGCGGCCTTCGGCGGCGCGAGCCCCGAGCATGGGCAGCAAGTTTGAGGAGACGCGAATCGCTCCGATACGCTCCGGGTTTCCGTCACCTGTTAAATTGAAATTCCCACCGATGGCAATCGCGACTTCCTCAAAACTTTGCGTGCGAGTCTTGATGTCAAAATATTGTGCGGTGGAAAACCAATCCTGCGTGATATTCAGACCGGGAGAGCGATTCCACAAAATCACAAGCCGGTCGGGATTCTTGTAAGGCAGAGCGCGTAGCAATAGTGCGCTTGCGACACTGAAGAGAGCCGTGTTGGCGCCGATGCCGATTGCGAGCGAAAGGACGGCAGTCGCTGTGAATCCCGCGTTCTTCGTAAAGATGCGGAGCGCGTATCGGATGTCTTGTAGAAGAGAGGTCATGGCGCGCCGCAAGAATCCTAGCATAGAGAGATGCAAGCGATGCCTCTGTGCAGACGGAAGAGGGTTGAGCCGGCCAGGATAGTGCTCCGCGTTTGCCGAAGTGGAAGACGCCGCCTGCGCTCATCATTGATACACCACTTCGTTGCTCAACCCCGGATGCTTCTCCAACGCTCTCTCTCAAATCGAACAGGTGCTGGCAGTCGTCTCATTGCGGGCGCAGATTGAGTTTTGGTAAGGGAAAAGGTATATAGTTCCTCATAATATTCCGCAGCTGCCCACGAACTTAAAGTGAAGTTGATTTATGTTCGGACGACCAAACACTTTCTGTGGGTTGCGTTGTCAACAAATGAGATGGAGAATTCTCACAAAGTTCGGATGTCGGGGGAATCGGTGAATCAAGTCAATCCACAGACCGCTGAAAAGTTGCGTGAACTGGAAGAGGTCCATGAACTTGAACGCGGGCACGGATGGATATCCAGCCTTGTCCAGCGAATGGATGAGCTGGAAGCGCCGATTGTGCGCCGAGTTGCATCAATTTCCCGCCGCCTTTCTCTTCTTAATTTCAGCGTTTTGGTGAATCGTCTGGCAAATGGCTGGATGTACTTGATCGTTGGCGTACTTTTGATCACCCTCAAGGGCTGGCACTCCGCACGTCCAGCCGCGGCCAGTCTTGTTTCTGTCGCGCTCTGCCTAATTTTGTACACAATCATAAAGCCGAGGCTCGCGAGGCGGCGGCCCTGTGATGTGGATTCAGCGCTTTCCTGCCCCGAAAAACCTTTGGATAGGTATTCATTCCCGAGCGGACACTGCATGATGGCTGTTGCTGTGGCAATTCCCATAGGCTGGGCCTTCCCTTCCGTAATCCCAGCGGTAACACTTTTTGTGGTGATAATCGGATGGGCGCGCCTTACGCTTGCACACCATTATCCAAGCGACCTTATTATCGGATGTATTATCGGAGCGGGTATATCGCTTGGTGTGTCTGCTTTTTTCTTTGACCTGCTTCGATTCTGGCCAAGGTTTCTATCTATTTGAACACCTGGGACAATTGACCTGTCTTCTCCATGAGCGCCAGCTGGGCCTGCTGGCGCGCGAAGTCCGCATCGAGAAACGCCACCCATTTTTCTCCCTCGTCCAGACGCGCCTGCTCCAATTCTTTTAATGAGGATTGTCCCAGATCAAATCTTTTCTGGATGAGCGCGAGGTTTTCCTGGGCCAGTTTTAGCTCGAGCTTGACCACCGCCAGCGCGGCGTCTTGCTCCGCCAGGTTGTTGACTGCTTGTTCGGCCGCCACCTGTTCATTGTTTCGGAGGATGCCGACATTCAGTTTTGCCTCTGACAACTGGCTGCCGGCCAGTGCAGTGTTCGCGGACGTCTTTGAATTGAAAATAGGAATTCGAATCAGGACTCCGAGACTCACGTTGTTTCTCTGAAACGCCTTGAAGAACTGGTCGTAACCGTTGGCTCTGCTGAGCACATTATACTGGCCGATCAAAGCTACCGCTGGACCATATCCGCCGCGCTCTCCTTTCAGGATCATCTGGCGCGCACTTTGCTCCGATTCCGCCGCCTTGAGCATGGGGCTATTCTCCAGTGCCAAGCGGACCACATCTTCCGCCGGCTGGTTCACTTGCGGCAACTCCTCGGCGGAAACCTCATCGAATTGCGCTGACGGAATCCCCGTCAGATTCTCGAGTTGCGCCGTGAGAATCTGGGTCCGGCTGTGCATTTGCGCGAGGCGCTGATCGATCCTAGCCACGGCGAGTTCGCTCTTCGTGACTTCGATGGGAAGCTCCATACCATTTGCCGCGCGCTTCCTGGTGAATTCAAGGATTTGTCGCGCGCTGGCGCGTTCGTTTCGCAGCAAGTCAAGAGAGTGATGCACTTTCGCCAGTTCCAAATACGACGTCGCGGTGCGGACGATAACCGCGTCACGCATGCGCGTCATTTCGATTTCCTGAGTTTTCACCCGCTCCTCTTCGGCGCGGATTCGCCCCCGGAGCGGCGCATCATAAATTGTCTGCGAATAAGTAAGCTGGAATAGGGATGGCGGCTGGCCATTGACCGCAATAGGTAGTCCATTTGTGTAGGCCGCGCCAGAACCTGTGTAGAGATCGGGACGAAATTCGGCGCGGTCAACCCGCGCGATATTCTTCGCGGTATCGACCTTCGCGCGCTCCAGGGCCAGTTCGCGGCTGTTCTGCAAGGCGAGCGACACGGCTCGCATCAAAGAAAGCTTTTGTGAATCCTGGGCATGGCTTTGAATTGCGCCCAGGAACATTGTGAATACCAGAATTCCAATGGCAACTTTCTGTTTTGCATTTTTCATGTCGGCAAACCCCTTTATCGAAATCCGTTCAGGAAGCGGTGGGCTGGAACGATTGCGTCATCAGCAGAAAGCCGTGGCCCGGCGGTCGCCCGGTCACACCGGACGATTATTTTCGCTCGACAGGCCGCACCACCATGCCGTCGTGAAGTTCGAGGTCACTTGAAAGCGCAATCCGGTCGCCTTCGCTCAAACCGGAAAGCACTTCGTAACTGGTGGAGCTTGCGATGCCGATTGAAATCTCGCGCTTGTAGAGGCGGTCTCCGTTTAGCACAAAAACGAAGTGTCCTCCCTGCTCCCCGCGTACCGCGCCTCGCGGAACCACCAAAGCGTTCTTGCTTTCTCGCACCAGAATCTCGACATCCACATTCACATTCGGCAACAGTTCGAGGTCAAGATTATCCACTGAACATAGCACTTCGCCAACGCTCCGGGCCCCTCGCGCCACAACCTGCTTTGGAGTTTGTTCGATCCGCCCGGTCCATGTTCTGCCCGGCATCGCATCCCATGTAATCTTCACTTGCTGGTTCAGCTTCAGCGAACCCACGTCGGGTTCGTCAACGAATACCCGCACCCGCACTCTGTGAAGGTCGGCCATTTCAGCGAGGACTTCGCCCGGTTGCACGTAATCTCCGGCGCGAACTGGGAGCGAGTAGATCGTGCCGTCGGTTAAAGAAGATGCTGCCGCGGAGCGATTCTTGCTCTCCAGAAAGCGAATCTGTTCCTCGGCCTGGCGAACTCGCAACGATGCGCTTTCCTCTGTCACCGTGGCGCGGCGCGCGAATTCTTTCAGCTTCTTCTCCAGGGTATCGAGCAGCGCTCGCGCCCGCGCAAGGTTCGCGGCATTTTGTTCGACCTCATCCTTCGTTGAGGCGTGATCCTCCAATAGCTTCTCGAGGATCGTTTGCCTGCTTTGCAGATGATCTACATCCACCTGGGCACGTCGAGTATCACCAGTCAATTGCGCCGCCTCATCCGGCGGCCCGCCAGCGCGGGCATTCCGCAATTCGTCCTGCGCGGAAAGCAAATCAACACGCGCCTGCGCCAGATCAGCGCGAATGGCGCCAACTTCAAGGGTCAGAATTGGCTGGCCGCCCCGGATCACCTGTCCCTCTTTCACAAAAACGCTGTCGACAGATGACTCAAATTGCGCACGGAAGACGTGGGGCTCAATCGGTTCAACCTTGCCATTGCTGCTGACAGCAGTGTCGATTGTGGCCCGAGTTGCCTGGACAATTTGAACTGTGAGAATCGCCCCTCGAGCCGAAAACAGCACATACGCCGTCACACAAACCACGGCGACAAGGATCACAACAAGCCATGCCTTCCAACTCGTGATCCACTTGATGTTTGCCATTTTCCATTCCCCGGTTTGACCGGCGGTTTCGCTTGAAGTGCAGCGAGTCTATCAAACGCTACTTCTCGTTGCCTATAAGTTTTACCATTGACTCGGCGCGCTGGGTGGTATGAGTCAATATCGGCGTGGGTTCCGATGGGTCTGCATCATTGCGGCTCGTGTTGACAAACCATTTCGTTGCGGGCAGAGTGCCTCCACTACTTCAGTGACCGATCTCGCCGGAGCCAACTCGCGACTGGGCGTCTCTCCTGCCAGGCTCTTTTTTCTCTTTGCCGTCTTTGCTGTGGCAGTTCTGGCTCTGCATTCGCCCTATTTGAAGCTTCCGTATTTCTGGGACGAATTGGGACAGTTTGTGCCGGCGGCATTGGACATTGAACGCGATGGAGCGTGGATTCCACATTCCGTGCCGCCAAACGTCCATCCGCCTGGCGTGATGGCGTATCTGCCTCTGGTGTGGCGCGTGACCGGCTATTCAATCTTTACCACGCGCGTGGCTATGCTCCTAATTGCGGCGCTGGGTCTTTTGTTCGTGTATTTGCTGACGATCGAACTTTGCCCCGCGCTGCGCGGCCCGCCGGCATTTATTGTGGCGGCGTTAGTTCTAATCTCCCCGCTCTTCTACATCCAGTCGATGATGGCGCAGCTCGATATGCCTGCGATGGTGCTGACCACGCTTTCGCTGCTGTTGTTCCTGAAGCATCACTACAGAGCCGCCGCAATCGCCTGCACGTTACTCGTGTTGGTGAAGGAGACAGGTGCGGTCGCTCCCGGCGTGTTTCTGGTGTGGCTTGCGTTCCGCGAACGCCGGATCCGCCAGGCGTGCTACTTTCTGGTTCCCATCGTGGCGCTGGGGGCATGGTTAGTCATACTGAAACGAGCCACTGGAAACTGGCTGGGCAATCCGGAATTCGCAAGCTTCAACGTGACTTACGCGCTCCATCCGGTGCGCACGGTGAGCGCATTTTTGTGCCGCCTCTATTATCTTTTTGTCGCCGAATTCCGCTGGGCCGGAACCCTCGCGGTTGTCATTGCATTGTGGAAGTCTCGCGTTTTCTCCTCGCCGCGATGGACCCTGGTGGGATTGTTCGCGGCGCTTCACGTAATTCTCGTTAGCTTGTTTGGAGGCGCGCAACTGGAGAGATATACCCTCCCGATTCTTCCATTGCTGTACATTTCGTTTGCCGCCGCTTGGGCGCTCTACACTCCTCTGTGGAGGCGGCTGAGTATTCTTTTCCTGCTGGTTGGGCTGGTCGCTGGGTTGTGGTGGGACTCGCCGTTTCCCAGCCACCTGGAAAACAATTTATCAATGACTGATTTTGTCCGTCTGCAACAGGACGCTGCGGCCTATCTGGATTTACATCCGCCAAACGGTCCGGTTGCTTCGGCGTTTCCGTTCACTCATGCAATTGCCGATCCCTTGTTTGGGTACATCCACCGGCCGTTTCAGAGTGTGGAGACAAATGATTTCCAATCGGCGCATCTTGCCGTGGCAATCGATCCGGCGAAAGTCGGCGGTTTGGTGATCTATGCGCGCACGTGGGAGCCCCGCTGGAGAGTCCTGCGGTGGCCTCCCTACATCGCGTTTCTCCGCCGGTACTATGATTACGAACCGCAAATCAGTGATGAGGAAATCCGGGCGCGATTTGGATTCATCTCTGTCGCGCGGTGGGAACGGCACGGCCAATGGATCGAGGTCTATTCCAACCCCCGGCGCTGAAATGGAATCAAACCGGACAGGGGATGGTGCATTCCCAGTCAGAAATCGGGGTTTATGAATTCCTTGACAAGGAATCACGCCGAGTGCAATGTCTCGCTCAACATCGTTACTTGGCGCTTCGATGTTTTGGATTTGTCGAAGCCAGGCACGGATTCGTGGCATTTCTAGTTTGGCCGCAGTTGTTGCCGGGCGTCCAACTTTCGCGAGTGGATCAATCTCCTGCAGCGGACGCCGGGAAGCAACGAACTTCTTGCGTCATATTGCTGAGAGTAAAATAATGTTACGTCAGAGTGGCACTTTAGCTGTTGCGTTCGATTCGCTGCGATGCAACAAGCTGCGTGTGTTACTCGCTGTGGTGGGAGTGATGGTAGGCAGCGCGTGCATCATTCTGGTAGTGACTGTGTCTTTGACCGAACGGCGCTACGTGATGGAGCAGATCGAGGCGATCGGCTCAAACATTGTTTATGCCGACCACGATTGGGATCCCCGGCATCCCTTGGCAATGAGCGACAATATCTCCCTTGCCGATCTCGAAGCGGTGAAGAACAACATCCCCGAAGTGGCCGAAGCAGCTGGCACGCGTCAGATGCCTGTCGTTGCGCAATTAGGTGGAAATGATGTTCTGGCCACTCTCGCTGGTGTAACCAGGGGGTACCAGGAGATTCGCAAGCTCATTATTCTCCAGGGCCGCTATTTCGACGAGAGCGATTTTTCTTCCCGAAGCAGAGTTTGCTTGATTACTGCCAAACTCGAGAAACGTATTTCCCCCGCCGAAAACCCGGTTGGGAAAAGTATCCGTGTGGGTGAAGAGCGTTTCACTATCGTCGGTGTCTTCACGGAGCGCGTCTCCAGCTATGGGATGAACGAGATTCAGCGTGAATCAATTCTTGTACCTTTCGAGGTGATGAAGTCTCTCACGGGGGATGACAAGGTTTGGCTTCTCTACGTTCAGGCCCGCACCCCGGATGACGTCCCTACTGTTACTCAAACTGTGTCAACGCTTCTCAAGAGCCGGCATCCCGGACCGGCTACCTATCGGGTACAGAATCTAGATGCAATTTTGAAAGTGGCGGATCACATTGCTTTTGCCCTTTCATCGGTCATGCTGATTGTTGCAATAATCGCGATGGTCAGCAGCGGTGTGGGGATTATGAACATCATGTTGGCGTCGGTCATTGAGCGCACTCCGGAAATCGGCATCCGCCGGGCATTCGGCGCGCGGCGCACTCATATCCTCAGTCAGTTTTTGATCGAGGCGCTTGTCATCAGCCTGGCGGGGGCGTTGGCGGGCATTGGGGTGGGTGTATTTCTTCCATTGGTTGTGAGGCCAATGTTGAGTGACGTAGCTCTGAATCTCGAATTCTCCTGGGTCGCGCCCTTGTTGGCGATATTGGTCTCTTGTTTGTTTGGGTTGTTTTTCGGCTACTTGCCGGCCAGCAGAGCTGCCAGAATCGAACCGTATGAAGCTCTCCGGTACGAATAACCGGCGCGCGAATTCGGACGGGTGATAGCTGCACTCGGTTCTGGTCGGGGAAGTTCCCGAAGATGTTCCCCGGCATTTTTGAACAATCGTTTTCCGTTGAGGGGAGTGACCATTTTGAATTCTGTGCCACATCTTCACGCTCTGTTGACGATTGCGGCAGCGCAAAGCTCGCTTTCCAGCTACTGGCACAGTTTTTCGGGACAGTTGGTAAATTTTTTGCGCGAATTGAGCCATCACAATTCGTTCATCCTGGCTGTCATGATTCCTTACTTCATCCTGATGGCCATTCTCGGAATCTACGGCGTGCACCGCTATTGGTTGCTGTATGCATATTTCAAGAATCGCCGGAAAGTACCTGGCCCCCCGCCCGAGGTTTCCAAATGGCCGAAGATTACCATCCAACTTCCCATCTACAACGAGCGCTATGTGGTCGAACGCCTGTTGGATACGGTGGCGCGCATTGATTACCCGCGGGAAACGCTTGAGATTCAGGTGCTCGACGATTCGACGGATGAAACGCAACAAGTGGCCCGTGCATGCGTCGAGCGATATCAGGCCCTCGGCCTTCCCATCCGCTATGTGCATCGCAGCGATCGCGCTGGCTTCAAGGCCGGAGCGCTCGCGGCAGGCCTAGAATCCGCCACCGGCGAATTTGTAGCCATCTTCGACGCGGATTTTCTTCCTCCGCCAGATTTCCTGCGGCGCACTGTTCCTTATTTCAACGATCCAAGTATCGCCATGGTCCAGACGCGCTGGACGTACGTGAATGGGAATTATTCTGTCCTGACAGAAGTCGAAAGGACTTTTCTCGACAGCCACTTTGTTATCGAGCAAGGCGCCCGCTCACGCAGCGGCGATTTTTTTACGTTCAACGGCACCGCGGGAGTTTGGCGCCGCACCGCGATTGATGATGCTGGAGGCTGGCAGGACGATACCCTCACCGAGGACGCAGATCTCTCCTACCGCGCGCAGCTTAGAGGCTGGAAATTCATTTACCTGCCGGATGTCGAATGTCCTTCCGAACTTCCCATCGGCATGAACGCTTTCAAAGTGCAGCAGACGCGCTGGGCAAAGGGCCTGATGCAGACTGCAAAAAAGGTTCTTCCTGGTGTGCTGCGCTCGGACGCTCCCGCGCACGTCAAACTCGAAGCCTTCTTCCACCTGACTGCAACCGCCTGCTTTCCCTTTGTGGTTGTTCTCTCTTTGCTGGTACTTCCTGTCACGGTCGTGCGGTTCCATCGGGGTTGGTTCCTGAGTATGTTTTTCGATCTTTTTGTATTCATTGCCACGACCTGCTCTTTTTCGGCGTTTTTCCTGGCTGCCCAGCGCGAGCTTCATCCCCGCTCATGGGCTCGCTCGATTTTGTATCTGCCGCTGACCCTTGCGGTGGGCCTCGCACTCTCGATTCGCAATGCGAAGGCCGCGCTCGAAGCTGTGCTGGGAATGCGCTCCGACTTCGTGCGCACACCAAAATTTCAAATCGAACAACTGACCGCCGTTCGGGAGAGAAAGCTTTACCGCGGCCGCGCGGGCTACATGCCATACGTCGAAATCGCGTTTGGACTCTACTTTGCATTCACGGCCGTTTACTCCATTCAGCACAGGAATTACGGCACCGCGCCCTTCCTGATTATTTTCGTGTGGGGATTCCTTTATACCGGGTTCATGTCCATAGCGGAGGGCAGTTGGGACCGGCTGCGTTCGAGATTTTCACGAAGGACTGGTCCCGAAGTTGCCGACTACGCAGCCTGCGAAGATCCGGGAGAGTAATAGCGAGCCGCGAGAACTCTGTCTTCTTCGCATTTCAAATTCAGGAGCACCGGCAATCGCCATTCACAGGCAATCAGCCATTACTTCTAGTCAAGTCTCTCGGTAATTCGCTTGACAGCGCTCAAAGGGCTTTGAAAAAAGTGGTGAGCCGCGCAGGACTCGAACCTGCAACCCGCTGATTAAGAGTCAGCTGCTCTACCATTGAGCTAGCGGCCCACAGGAGGGAAAAACAGGAATTATTATACGCATATAGGGAGATTTGTCGAATCGCGCCCCGGCGGCCCTTTACTTCCTTAACTCTGCGGCGACTTCCTGGGCGACCTGCCGCGCGCGCGCGATGTCTCCCGGCTCGAACGAAATCGCGGAGACTTTTGGATGCCCCCCGCCGCCGTACCGCTCGGCGAGCGACGCCAGGTTCTTGTCGATCCTCTCGCCCTTCCACGGATTCGATCCGATGGAGACTTTCGCGCGCGTTTCAGACGCGCTCACGCCGACGGAGTAGAGGCACTCCGGATGCAGCAAGTACGGAATAAATTTGTTGTAACCCTCAAGGTCCAGGTCGCTCACGTCGAAATAAATTACATTCTTCGAGGCCTGCGTCCGCTGGCGAAGGATTTCAATCGAGCGCTCGTGGCGCTCGAGCAGTAAACCGAGATGCTTCGCTACAAGCGGCAGGCGGACGATTTCCGCGAGCGGTTTTGACGCCAGCTCCGGCACAAGGCGCGCCGGGATATTCGCTTCCGGCGCCGCCTCAATGACAAGCGCAATCTGCGTTGCAGGCTCGCTGATGCTCACGGCGGCTTCCGGGGATGCATATTGCGCGCCGTCAATGATGTCTCCCCAGTGGATCAACTCGGCGAGAGGCGCGGCGTTAAAACCGAACTTGGATTGCGCGATGTCCGCCAGCAGCTTTGTGCAGGACTTGTAGGAAGGCTCGTAAAATTTGCGGCTTTTGTCTTCATTGCGAAAATGTTCGGCATCCGCGGGCGTGAGGAAAGCAGACTGGTGATGATCAAACCACCAGGTCACGCGGGGCGAAGGCGAATACTTGAAATCCACAATAGCGTTTTCGTCGCCATCAAACATCTCTTCCTCAAAAGGCCGCCGCGCGCGGTGCGTCATTCCTGTGTAGAGGAATTCCGCTGTGGGTTGCATCCGTTCGCGGAAGAAACGCGTGAAGACAGCCGCCGAAGCGGCGCCGTCAAAGCAGCGGTCATGAAAGAAAATGTGAGCCTTCACAGTATGTGACCTTGCCGGCGATTTGCCACGGCCGCCATCGGTAAGGGGCGTCGCGCCAGATTGAGCAAAATGCAAAGCCAATAAAGATGGCCGGGCTGGGAGGGATTGTCAAGAACACTATACGGATTGCCATCCTACAAGAAATGGGGAGCCTTTGATGCAAGGCTCCCCGCGAATCGAGGGCTTCGCGAACGCAGATACCGCGCTACAAGTACGCCTTTTTCTATGCCTGCACTTTTCCGACGATTGCGTCTGCAATGTCAGCAAGGACTGGCACGCGGAAGCGTTCGTGTTGGTAGGCTTTGACCATTAGGAAGATTCCAAGGCCCACGGCTAACAAATCCAGCAACCAATAAATCACATACCAAGTCGACCACATGCCAAGGAGCTGTCCAGCTAGAATGCTGTCCCAGAATACCTCTCGCACAATCCACCAAAGAATCGTGAGCGCGCCGAAGAGAACAGTCGATTGCGCAGCATGAAATCGCACGAAGGGTCGTTTGTCCGTAAACAGAAATATCAAGCCGACAAGCCACAAATAACTGAGGGCGCCTGCAACATTCTCTTCAAGCCCCGCCCCTTGCGCGGCGTTGGGATTATTTGAGGCCGGCGCCGGATGTCCGGCCGGCGGTGCCTCGGAAACCGGCTTGCCACACTTGGGACAAAACGCCGTATCGCCCGCTACTTGCGCGCCACAACCTCTGCAGAATGCCATCGTTATCCTCCAGGAGATTCGACCAATCCGACTTTGCCGCGGAGCCTAACAGAACGCGCCACCGCTCGCAAGACCGGACCCGACTTTGGGGCTGCGTGCGGCCCCGCGCAAATACAACCCTATTTCCTGCCGCTGCCCGCCATCCATTCAGCCAGTTTCGCGACCCCAGGAATACGGAGCGGCGTTCGGTCAAACGCCTTCACGATGAGAAGGATCCAAATTGCCAGCGCGGCTAATCCCAAGGCCGAGAACGCGATGAAATAGATTAAGTAAGTTGACTGCGAATCAGAAAAGGCGTTGCGTGTAAGCCGCCCGAGCACGATCAGCCCGCTGACGAGCACGCCAAAAACAATAGTGGACTGTGCGGCATGAAAGCGGACTGCAGGCCGCTTGTCCATGAAAAACATCACCAGCCCGGAGACAAATCCGAAAAGGTAGCAGAGGGGGCTGGCGTAACTTACCGGGAGTCCATATTCCTCCCCGGCTTCGCCCGCGCCCGCGGATCCAGCGGCTGCGCTGTGCAAAACTTGTCCGCACCGGCCACAGTAAGTGGCTCCTGCAGGAGGCGTGGAGGGGCGCAGTTGGTTTCCGCACTTGACGCAATACGCCGCATCGCCCACGACGGTCGCGCCACATTTCGTGCAAGTTACTGTCACAATCGCCTCAATTTAATGTGCAGGCTAACAGACGCAATCACGGGGAGCAATAAAATGCGCCGCGCCCCTCGCGATTAGGCAGACGTATTCCCGGTCGGGGCGGTTACTTCCCTGCCGAAATCTCTCATGTAGGGATAGAATGGCGCGCTGAATCGGTTCACCAAACAGGAGTGCACTCTGTCCGCTGATCAAAATCCAGCAGCAAACATCGCGCCGCGCGCAACGCGGCGAATCCTCGGCTTTCCCTGGCCAGCGAAAGTAACTCGCGCCGAGCGGACGTCGCTCATCGCCGGCGGGCTCGGCTGGATGCTCGATGCCATGGACGTGATGCTTTACTCCATGGTGCTCGCGCATTTAATGACCGCTCTCAACATGAGCAAGCAGACGGGTGGTCTGCTGAATTCCCTGACACTCGTCGCCTCCGCCATTGGTGGGATGACGTTTGGATTTATAGCTGATCGCGTAGGCCGCACGCGAGCGTTGATGGCATCCATCCTCGTCTATTCGCTGGCGAGTGGCGCGAGCGGGCTTTCGCAAACGATTGTCGAGCTTGGAATTTTCCGGTTCATCCTCGGACTCGGCATGGGCGGCGAATGGACCACAGGCGCCGCGCTGATCGCTGAAACGTGGCCCGCCGAGCATCGCGGGAAGGCTCTCGGGCTGATGCAGTCCACATATGCGATTGGCGAAATTGTTGCCGCGGGCGTGGTTGGACTTGTGCTTCCGCATTACGGATGGCGCGCCGTCTTTTTCGTCGGCATCCTGCCGGCATTTTCAGTTTTCTGGATTCTTCGCTCGGTGCCGGAATCCGAAATGTGGCGTGCGCGAAGCGCCGAAAGGCCCGGTTCACTCAAATTGCTCATGCGGCCGGACATTCGCGGCGTTGGCTTGCTCGCAACAGCCATGAATGCCGCCGCCATGTTCGGCTATTGGGGGCTTTTTTTGTGGATTCCCTCCTATTTGATCTTGCCGATCTCGCAGGGCGGGCGCGGTCTCAACCTGATGAAGACGACCGCGTGGCTTGTCGCGATGGGCGTCGGAAAGTGGTTGGGTTACGCGCTATTTGGATTTTTCGCCGACTCGGTCGGTCGGAAACGCAGCTATGCGACATATCTAATTATCGCCGCAGCGCTCGTCCCGTTGTACGGGATGGCCCGCAGCCCCATGTGGCTGCTGATCCTCGGGCCTCTGGTGGCATTTTTCGGAACTGGATACTTCTCCGGTTACGCTGCAATCGCTTCCGAATTGTTCCCCACGGAGATCCGCGCCACTGCCATGGGACTTAGCTACAACGTCGGCAGGGGTATTTCCGCAGTCGCTCCTTATGCCGTGGGTGCAATTGCCACGCGATACAGTTTTACTGCCGCGTTCTGCTTCTTAGCCGGTGCGTTCTTTCTGGCCGCGGTGCTCTCCCTTTTCCTTCCTGAGACCAAGGGCAAGCAATTGGAATAGCTGCGCGGCAAAACCCAAGGCCACACTTGAGGACGCTCAAGCCTCTGCTTGAATTTTGGAAGACTCTTGGTTGGGTTTCCAGTTCCGCAGTTCCGCAATCTTAAGAGATTGCGGAACTGCGGAACTGCGAAACTGGGTACTGGAACCCAGTTTTCTAGTTTTCACAATGCCCTGCCTTTATTGCGCATCAGATATACCGATGTTATCGTTTCGGGCTGTCATAATTTCTTATCCGGATAAGCGCTTTAGGGCGGACAGCCGATGAACCGTTTTGCATATCTCCTCTTACTTGTTTTCATAAGCTTGAATTCCAGTGGATGTGGGAGCACAAATGTCATGCCACCACCCAACCCGCCCTCCCTTTCGCTCTCTCAAGCAAGTCTTTCGTTCTCAGCGACGCAAGGAATCGGCCCCAACCCTTCGCCTATTTCCGTAAATCTCTCCAATGTCGGGGGAGGCACACTCACATTCACCGCTTCAAGCGATTCGCCGTGGCTTACCGCCTCCCCCGCAAGTGGCACAGCGCCGCAGACTCTTCAGATCTCCGCTGCCGCAGGAAGCCTAGGTCCCAGCGTGAACACTGGCCACATCACAGTGACAGCGCCGGGGGCATTGGGATCTCCCGCGACAATCACTGTCAGCTTTCTGCTTGCGCCGGCGCCTTCTAACGCACCATTTTGGGCGCAGTGGGGAAACAGCTCACAGCACACAGGACTGGTTGGTGTTGCGGGACAAGGCGCAGTTCATAAGCTGGCCGATATTATCTACGACCCGTTCGTGCCGCAGGAAAAAGCGGAGACCTCCGGCGATTTGCTTGTCCACTATCAAGTTCCCATCGTTGACGGGAACGACGTCTACATGATGACGAAAACCGGGACATACAATTCGTGCAACCCTCATGGCGCATGGGTGAACGGAACGGCGTGCGGCCCGAACACTTGGAACACGATGATTTGGAATGAGGCGCGTTTCTCCTGGATCGGAAATCAACTGGTGAACATTTGGGCGTTTCAAAGCGATTGGAAACCCGAACCAAACGGCAGCGCATTCTTTGGCTGGGAGCCCGTGTTTCATCCCGCGGACGCAAACGGATTCATCTATGTTCCCGGCGCGGGAGGAACGCTCTGGAAAGTGGAAAAGGTAAACGGCACCGCCGTTTCGCACATCAATCCGTTCAGTGGAATCAGCATCAATGCGCAGACCACATTTGTTGCCGGGCCGTTGACGGCTGACGCACAGGGAAACATCTACTACAACGTCGTCGAACTGGCGGACCCGAGCGGCGGTGATCCCTGGGTGGTGAATGACATCCTCGGCGCGTGGCTCGTAAGGGTTGCGTCGAATGACGCTTCGAGCGTGGTCACCTACTCGACTCTTGTGCCAAACGCTCCGGCGGCCACATTGACCACTTGTCTTCTGGTGTTCTCAATAAGAAATGACGGGCTGTGCGGATCGCAGAGGCCGGGGATCAATATTGCGCCCGCTGTCGCGCCGGATGGGACCATTTATGTCGCAAGCGTAGCTCATTTTAATGCAGCACAGGCGTACATAGTCGCGGTGAACTCAAACTTGACTCCGAAATGGGTGGCATCACTGCAAAGTTTTCCTGTTTGCGGTGCCGCACCGTGCATCAATCCGTCTCTAACATTATTCATTGTCGACCAAGCATCTTCTTCTCCAACCGTGTTGCCCGATGGCTCGATCTTGTTCGGCGTGCTCTCCAATGACGGCACAAGTCGCGGTCAATTGCTCAAACTCAATTCGCTGGGCAATTTGGCCGCGACGTTCGATTTTGGCTGGGACTCCACTCCGGCGGTCTATCCGCACGGCGGCACGTATTCGGTGGTCATTAAGGACAACCATTACGCAACCAACGGTCCCTACTACATTACGCAACTCGATCCGAACCTTCAGATTGAATGGCAGTTTCAAAATACAAATCCCAATCTTCCCAATGGATTTGAATGGTGCATCAACATGCCCGCGGTGGACGCGAACGGATCTGTTTATGTGAACAGCGAGGACGGGAGTATCTACGTCCTTCCACAGGGGCACACTGGAATTTTCACTCAGCCATCGAGCTCTCTTTTCCTGAATTCTGCCGTTGGAGCTGCGTACACACCTTTATCCATCGGGCCAGACGGAAAGTTGTACACTCAGAACAACGGGCATCTGTTCGCGGTTGGAAACTAAGCGATTGAGGAATTGAATGGACTACATTGATCGAAATCTCGTCGAAGGCGAGAAAGTGCTTTACCGCACGCGACTGCATTGGATCGTGCTGTTGAAACCGGTGTTTGCAGCATTCTTTTTGCTTTTTTTACCCGGCGGACTTCTTTTATGGGACAAGGGGCGCGAGTGGGGCTGGCCGGTGGCGATTCTTTTTGCGTTGGGAATAATTGTGATTGGGTATGGCCTGGTGAAGCGCAATGCCACGGAAATGGCCGTGACGGATAAGCGCGTGCTTATCAAGCAAGGAATCATGAGCCGCAAGAGCCTTGAATTGGTGCTCGCCAAAGTGGAGAGCATCGTGGTGAATGAATCCGCTATGGGACGAATGCTCGGCTACGGCACGCTCGTCGTCCGCGGCACGGGCGGCACCTACGAAACATTCTTTGAGATTGCGCATCCCTCGGAATTCAGGAACCAGGTTCAAAAACAGATTGGCAAACCATCGTCAGCGTAGCGGTTCGAGCTCCAGCGACGATCCATCGAAACGGCAGGAACCTGCATCTGTGGAATTATGAAATATATAAACCGTTCCGTTTTTCGGGAATATCTTAGTTCACGATTGGATGCGCACATTTGGGCGCGGCAGATCTTAATAGCTGCAGCAGTGTTTTGTTTTTTCACCCCCGCATTAATTGCTCAATCACAACCGGAACCATTGCAGATTTCCATTTGCGACCTTAAGAAGAACCCGATGGCATACGATGGAAAGTCCATTCGTATACGGGGCTTTGCAAGCCTCGAATTTGAGGACTTCTCTCTGAATTCGATGGATTGCCGCGGATGGCCTTGGATTTGGCTTCTGTTTGGAGGTGATGTTGCGACTCCGACCAAATCCACAATCAACGACAATGAAAGGTTTCCCGGTACGGTCCTCAAATTCAATGGAGTCCGATATCCTTTGCTCAAGGACGAGGAATTCCACAAGTTCTACAAACTCATCACCGCCAGACATGAAATGAAATCGGTCTACCAGGTCACCGCCACCTTGACGGGGACATTTTTCGCAATCAGAGAGCGAAAGGACGCCTCGGGCAACACTTATCCATCCGGATTCGGTCACCTGGGCTGCTGCCATCTGTTTATCATCACTGCCGTTTCCGCTGTTGAAGGGACGCCCTACAACTACTCAGGAATTCAAGGCACTGTAGTTTCAACATCCGGCGTCCCCTTAAGTGGCGTGACTGCAAGTACCGGAGGCTATCCAACGGGCGATCAACCGGATTCGGTCGCCACTGATGAACTCGGCCGTTTTAGTTTTCCGGGGCCGCGCGGCGTCTTGCATTTCCGAAAAGTGGGCTATCGTCCCGTAACACTGTTCATGGATCAGACCGCGAACAAATACCGCATTGTTCTAGATGAGGTGGATACATCGGGTTGGACAATTCCGGATTGTCCTACTTCAGAAGATTTCCACGCGCGAGTGGGTTTGCGAACTCTATTTATGGTGCCGAAGGGTGGAGAAATCACAAAGAAGAAAGAGAATGGTGGCAGAGTTGAAACCAATATCTCTGTACAAAATGAACGATCAAAACTGACGATTGTTTCTGGAGAACTTCTTGGACCTGGCGCACTAGATGATTTCTGGGAACTTGAATCGGAGACCTTCGAAGAGAGATGGATTCTAGATGCCCAGGGAAAAATCCTAGGGATTGATATGCGCGGCGAACTTCCCGACGGTCATCGATGGCGCCATGCAAGGTTTGGAAACTCTGACCTGGTCACCTTTGTGCCAGTAGGCGCCAAAACCGCAGTTTTCTATGACAAAGTAATTGACTCGGCGTGCACCGCGGCCCATTGAGATGCTGTGGGACTAGGATTTGTTAAGCCTTGATTGCGCCCAGTTTCCCGCGATGCTAGTGTAAAACCCAAGCGGAAGTGGCGGAACTGGCAGACGCGCAGGACTTAGGATCCTGTGGCCGAGAGGCCGTGGGGGTTCAACTCCCTCCTTCCGCACCAGGTTTTCCGGTAACCGGAAAGCGGCAAGCGTCCGTAGAATTGCCCGGCATCAGAGCGCCGAGCGGCGAGAATCCGTGAAGCGTAAATCCATGTTGGATTGTTAAAGGAGAAAACCATGAAGCGCATCCAAGGACTTGCATTACTGCTGGCGGTATTTCCGCTGGCGGGATTTGCGCAGCAAGGCGGAACGCCGAATTCACCCTCTCAGTTGACCGCCTCACCAGCACCAAATCCGGTGAGCGATATGTTGCGGCAGCTACTGCCGCGATACGCCAAGAACATGATTGGGGCCGCCCAATCCATGCCGGCGGACAAGTACGGCTATAAACCGACGCCCGAACAGATCACCTTTGGGCACCTCGTGCTGCACGTCGCTCAGTCAAACAATATTCTGTGCTCAAAGCTCACCAGCACGCCGCCGCCGCAAGTCACGGCCACGGACGCCGATGGAAAAGACAAACTCGTCGCCGCAATTCAGGCGTCATTCGACTACTGCACGGACGTCCTGGCAAAAGCGGATGATTCCAATCTCGGCGTGTCTGTGCAACTTTCCCCGACGCGTTCGATGACCAAAGCCGGAGTGATGATTACACTCGCGTGCGACTGGTACGACCACTATTCCGCGCAAGCCGGTTATCTGCGGCTCAACGGGATATTGCCGCCATCGGCGCAGCCGGCTCCTCCGCGGCAGTGATTGGTCGAAGCGCTCGCATGCTGCCTGCGCACCGCGTTGACGGAGCGGAGGTGCTCCCCTATACTGGATATTCTGTTGGGGGCTGTGGCGGCTGGTCCTTTCCTACTGCCGTTTCCCGGAAATTGAATTGGCAAAGGCAGTTGTGGTGCGGCCGCAGGCGTCGCGCAAATCTCCACGAGCGCGATAGTTTTACCCGGTTGAATCCGCACCTGCTTGGATTGGAATAATATTTAAGACTGGAACGTCAAACGAATGAGTGAACCTGAAGCTACCTGCCGGCGCGAACTGGAGCTCGAAATCCCCGCCGAGGAAGTCACAAAGGCGAGCGAGAAAATCGCGAAGGAGATCGCGCGTGTGGCGCGCGTGCCGGGCTTTCGTCCCGGAAAAGCGCCGGTGACGCTCATCCGCCGCCGATTCGCCGAAGACATCAAGAGCGAAGTGATGCAGCAGCTCATGCCCGAGCACATTGAGCAGGCGGTGACGAAGGAAAAGCTCGTCCCTGTCACTCAGCCGCAAGTGGACAAAGTGGATTACGCCGAAGGCGGGCCGCTGAAGTTTCGCGCGTCCTTTGAAGTGCTGCCGACATTTGAGCTTGCTCCGTACAAAGACGTGGAAGTGGAAGTCGTAGCACCGGATCTTTCCGACGCCGATGTGGACAAAACGCTGGAAGAGATGCGCGAACGCGCAGCGACGTTTGTTCCCGTCGAGGGCCGCGCGCTCGCCGACGGCGATTTTGCCCAGCTCAAATTGACGGGGAATCCCACGGGCGGCGGTGAACCGCTGCGCGCGGAGAACGTCATGTGCAACATCGGCTCCGAAAACACGCTTGAAGCGTTCAATGAGAATTTGCGCGGCGCCAAAGCAGGCGAGCAGAAGCGCTTTGACCTTACCTACCCCGCCGATTATCCGGACCCGAAGCTCGCGGGCAAGACGTATCACTACATCGCGGACGTGACCGCCGTAAAAGAAAAGAAACTTCCCGAATTGAATGACGAATTTGCGAAGGATGTGAGCGAGGCGGCGTCGCTCGACGAGTTGCGCGGAAAAATCCGCGAAAGCTTGAATGCCGCGCGCGAAAACCAGATTGCCGACCTGACGCGCGACAAGCTGCTGGCCAAGATTGTGGGCGCGAATGACTTCCCCGTGCCGCAGGCGCTCGTGGAACATCAGATGGACGCGCGGCTTGAGCGCGCCGTGCGGTCCCTGGCCGCGCAGGGCGTGGACCCTCGCGCGGTAAATGTGGATTGGGTGGCAATGCGAAGGAAGCAACGCGACCGCGCGGTGGAAGATGTGAAGGCCGAACTGATCCTGGACAGGATCGCGACGGCGGAAAACATCGATGCTAGTGAAGAAGAACTCGAAAAACAGCTCGCGGCGATCGCGGAACACGGTGGTGAATCGGCAACGGTTGTCCGCGCGCGCTTGACAAAGCAAGGAGCGCTCGATAGGATGAAATCGAAGCTGCGAAGCGATAAGACGCTTGAGTGGCTTCGCCAGCACGCCCGCATCCAGGTTTCAAAGCAATCCACGGAGAAAAAATAGCCTGGCGGGGTCCTCACACATCCTGAAAACTTCCTAATGAAAAATTTCGACGAGTCCGGCCCTTACGCCACGACACTGGTTCCGATGGTGGTCGAACAGACCAACCGCGGCGAACGCGCTTACGACATTTACTCGCGCCTGCTGAAAGACAACATCATCTTTATCGGCACGCCGATTGATGACCACGTCGCGAACCTGGTGACCGCCCAGCTCCTGTTTTTGGAAGCCGAAGATCCGGAAAAGGATATTTCCCTCTACATCAATTCGCCGGGCGGCTCGATTACCGCGGGAATGGCGATTTATGACACGATGCAGTTCGTTCGGCCAAGCGTGGTGACAATTTGTGTCGGCCAGGCGGCTTCAATCGCGGCGCTCTTGCTGACCGCGGGCGCGCCCAAGAAGCGCTTCTCGCTGCCCAATTCGCGCATCCTGATTCACCAGCCCTGGATGTCCGGACTTTCGGGCCAGGCGACCGACATTGATATCCACGCGAAGGAAATACTGCGAATGCGTTCCGTAATCAACAAGCTGCTAGCTGACCACAGCAGCCATCCGCTGGATCAAGTCGAGCACGACGTGGAACGAGACTTTATTATGTCCGCCGAACAAGCCAAAGATTACGGTCTGATTGATGAGATTATTTACAAGCACCGCTGACGCGCATGCGCGCGCAGCGAAGTCGCCGGGGCGTGCGAAACAGTTAGTAGCAAACAGGAAGTTCCCCCCGCGCGGAAAAGATTCAGGCCTAGAATAAAGTAAGAAAGCGGCCGCAACGGGGTTGCGGCCCGAGGCCAACATACCCGTGAGAAAAATCGGAACCGAAGAACCGTTGCGCTGTTCCTTCTGCCATAAAACGCAGGAGCAGGTCGAGAAGCTCATCAGCTCGCCCTCTGACTATCCGCGCGCGTTTGTCTGCAACGAATGCGTCACGGTCTGCCAGCAAATCCTGGACGAAGAGAAGCGCGAGCAGAGCCAGCCGGCCAACCGCCGTTTGCCGCGTCCGCCGGAGATTAAGTCGTTCCTGGACCAGTACGTAATCGGCCAGGACAAGACGAAAAAGAAATTGGCCGTCGCGGTGTACAACCATTACAAACGGATTTTCCTGAACAAGCAGCCGGGCGAAGTTGAGCTTACGAAATCAAACATCCTGCTGATCGGACCGACCGGCACCGGCAAGACGTTGCTGGCGCAAACGCTTTCGCGAATGCTGGATGTTCCCTTTGCCATCGTGGACGCCACTACTCTTACGGAAGCGGGCTACGTCGGCGAAGACGTTGAAAACATAATCTTGAAGCTGTTGCAAGCCGCCGACGGCGACGTCACAAAGGCGCAGCAAGGCATCATCTACATCGACGAGATCGACAAGATCTCTAAGAAGGACGAAAATCCGTCGATTACGCGCGACGTTTCCGGCGAAGGCGTACAGCAAGCGCTGCTGAAGATCCTCGAAGGAACGATCGCAAATGTTCCTCCGCAGGGCGGACGAAAACATCCGCACCAGGAATTTACGCCCGTGGATACGACCAACATTTTATTTATCTGCGGCGGCGCGTTCGTGGGCATGGAAAAGATTATCGAGCGCCGCATCGGCCAGAAGTCGCTTGGCTTCCACACGGATGCGCAGCCCTCCACCGCGCACCGGCGCAACATTGAAATGCTCGAGCAGGCTCAGCCGACGGATCTGATTCGCTACGGACTGATTCCCGAATTTGTCGGAAGGCTCGCTGTCGTGGGCGTGCTTGGCGACCTCGACAAGGCCGCGCTGATGCGCATTCTGACCGAGCCAAAGAACGCGCTGGTGCGGCAATACCAGCGGCTCTTTGAATTCGAGAACGTCAAGCTGCGTTTTACGGATGACGCGCTCGAAACCGTCGCGGAACTCGCGATGCAGCGAAAAGTCGGCGCGCGCGGCTTGCGCATGATTTTGGAAGATTTGATGCTCGAATTAATGTACCACTTGCCCGCGCAGCGCAAGGTCCGCGAATTCGTGGTTACCGCGGACATGGTGCGCACGCGGGAAATCAATTGGAGCCTTCTCGAAAAAGCGGGTTAGCCAGACCGCAGAGAGACCGCATTGCCAAACCAGGAATCCATGTTTAACCGAGAGAAAAACGACCCGAAGCGCGTGCCCATGATGCCGGTGCGCGAGCTGGTGATCTTTCCAGGCCAGATGAACCCGTTCATCGTCGGCCGGGAAGGTTCCGTCCGCGCGCTCGAAGAAGCGCTCGCCGGCGACAAGCGCATTTTCCTCGCCACGCAGCATGACGCATCGATTGATGATCCCAAACCCGAAGACATTTACACGGTCGGCACGATTGCGAATATCGTGCAGAGCGTAAAGCTCCCCGACGGCAATATCCGCGTGCTGGTGGAAGGAGTTGAGCGCGCGAAAATCGTGGACATCTCCACGACCGAGGGTTTTTTCCGCGCTACGCTGAAACTCGTCCCAGTGAAAACGGAGCCTTCGCCGGAAACCGAACAGTTGGTGCGCCGCGTCCGCGAGCTCTTCGAGCAGTACGTCAAGCTTTCCCAGGCCGTGAATTACGACACAGTGATTGCCGCCGCGCGAGTGGAAGATCCCGGCCAGATTTCCGATGCGATTGCCGCGAATGTGACGTTGCCATTCGAGGAAAAGCAGGAACTGCTCGAAATGTTCGACCCCGTCGAGCGGCTCAATCAACTTTCGAAGATTCTCGACGTCGAGCTCGAAAAACTGAACGTCGAGCGCAACATCAATTCGCGCGTCAAGCGGCAGATGGAGCGCGCGCAAAAAGAGTACTACCTCAATGAGAAGATGAAGGCCATCCAGAAGGAATTAGGCCGCGGAGAGAAAAACGAGACCGACGAACTCCGCAAGAAAATTGACTCGGCCGGAATGCCGAAAGACGTCCACGAGAAGGCCGTTCAAGAATTGAAGCGGTTGGAAATGATGCCGCCAATGTCGGCGGAATCCACGGTGAGCCGGAATTATCTTGATTGGCTGATCGCCGTGCCTTGGAAAAAGAAATCGAAAGAGATTCGCGACATCGCCGTGGCGGAAAAGATTCTCGAGGAAGACCATTATGGCCTCGACAAGATTAAAGAGCGCATCCTGGAATACCTTGCCGTCCGGCAGCTCGTAAAGATTCCCAAGGGCTCGATTCTCTGCTTCGTCGGTCCTCCCGGTGTGGGCAAGACTTCTCTTGCCAATTCCATCGGTCGAGCCACAGGCCGCAAATTTGTGCGCGTTTCTCTCGGCGGCGTGCGCGACGAAGCTGAAATCCGCGGCCACCGCCGCACTTACATCGGCGCGCTCCCCGGCCAGATCATTCAAATGATGAAAAAGGCCGGCACCATCAACCCGGTTTTCGTGCTCGATGAAGTGGACAAAATGTCCATGGACTTCCGCGGCGACCCATCCGCGGCGCTGATGGAAGTGCTCGACCCAGAACTCAACTACGCGTTCACGGACCACTATCTCGACGTCGAGTACAACCTCTCGCAGGTGATGTTCATCTGCACCGCCAACGTGCTGCACACAATTCCGCAGCCTTTGCAGGACCGCATGGAAGTCATCCGGCTGCCCGGCTACACGGAAATGGAAAAACTGGAAATCGCGAAGCGCTTCCTGGTGAAAAAGCAGCGCGCGGCAAACGGCCTCACCGATGGGAACATCACGTTCACCGATGACAGCTTGCGCCACATCATCCGGCACTACACGCATGAATCCGGCGTCCGTAATCTCGAGCGCGAAATCGCCAACGTCTGCCGCAAGATTGCCCGCCGCGTGGTGAAGGAAGGCATCGAAGTCAGCGTGGAAATCACGCCCGCCACGGTTTCCGATTTCCTCGGCGTAATGAAGTTCCGCGAAATCTGGCAGGAGAAGAAAAACGAAATCGGACTCGCGATCGGCCTGGCCTGGACGGAAGTGGGCGGTCAGGTGCTCGTCACTGAAGCGACTCTAATGGAAGGCAAGGGGCGCTTGACGCTTACCGGAAAGCTCGGCGACGTCATGCAGGAATCCGCTCAGGCGGCAATGAGCTACGTTCGCTCCCGCTCCGCGAATTTTGCCCTGCCCAAAGATTTTTACCGGCACATTGATATTCACATGCACGTGCCCGAGGGTGCGATCCCGAAAGACGGGCCCTCCGCTGGAATCACGATCTGCACGGCCATCGTGAGCGCGCTGACGCGTATTCCCGCGCGTGTGGACGTGGCCATGACCGGCGAAATCACATTGCGCGGGAAAGTGCTGCCCATCGGCGGCATCAAAGAAAAACTGCTCGCCGCCCACCGGGTTGGAATTCGCACCGTCATCATCCCGAAGGACAACGAAAAGGATTTGGTTGATATCCCGGCGGAGATTCTCTCCGTCCTTACAATCAAGCCAGTTGAAAGCATGGACGAAGTTCTTGAATACGCTCTCGAGGCGCCGCTGCATACGGCCGTTCCGCTGCCGGTCCCGGAAGTGTCCGCGGGATTTGAGCCCAAGAAGGATAAGAGCCTGACGAACTGAAGGCTCCGCCGCACGATGAGTGATTCAATTTGGGGGAAGCGCGCGGCGCGCATCGCAATTTAGTTTTTTCTGAGTGCAATCAGCAGTATCCCGGCTTCCAAAGAGCTTGCCCTCCCCGGGGCCGGGCAAATCCGAATCCTGGCCTGAGAAATCAGGCGTGGAAGCATTGTTGAAGGAACAAAAACCATGAGCGTTAGCCTTGCAGAACTGAAGGAAAAAAGCGTTACCGACCTGGCGAAAATCGCCAAGGATCTCGAGATCCCCGGCGCTGGCGGCATGCGCAAGCAGGAATTGATCTTTCAAATCCTGCGCGGCCAGACCGAAAAGAACGGGCTGATCTTCTCCGAAGGCGTGCTGGAGTGCCTGCCCGATGGCTTCGGCTTCCTGCGCGCGCCGGAGTACAACTACCTGCCCGGCCCGGACGACATCTATGTCTCGCCTTCGCAAATCCGCAAGTTCGATTTGCGCACGGGCGACACCGTCTCCGGCCAGGTGCGTCCGCCCAAGGATGGCGAGCGCTACTTCGCGTT
Source organism: Terriglobia bacterium (assembly GCA_041484365.1). GTDB lineage: Bacteria > Acidobacteriota > Terriglobia > Acidiferrales > UBA7541 > DASTCZ01. Next base: position 64,744 of record JBGPHM010000015.1, read on the forward strand.
GATTAAAGTCGAGGCGGTCAACTTTGAAGATCCGGAAGTCGCGCGCAACAAAATATTCTTCGATAACCTGACGCCGCTTTATCCGCAGAATCGCATCCGCCTGGAAACAGCGAAGGAGAATTTGACTGGCCGCGTGCTCGACATGCTCTGCCCCGTCGGCAAGGGCCAGCGCGGATTGATCGTCGCGCCGCCGCGCACCGGCAAAACGATGATGCTGCAATCCATCGCGAATTCGGTAACAACAAATCACCCTGAAGTCGCTCTGATCGTTCTGCTGATTGACGAGCGGCCCGAGGAAGTCACGGATATGCAGCGCACCGTGAAAGGCGAAGTCATCAGCTCGACCTTCGATGAACCGCCGCAACGGCACATTCAAGTCGCGGAGATGGTGCTCGAAAAAGCGAAGCGCCTCGTCGAGCACAAGCGCGACGTCGTCGTGCTGCTTGACTCCATCACGCGCCTCGGCCGCGCTTACAACGCCGTCACGCCGCCTTCGGGAAAAGTTCTCTCCGGCGGTATCGACGCCAACGCGCTTCAGCGCCCGCGCCGCTTTTTCGCCGCCGCGCGAAACGTCGAAGAGGGCGGCTCGCTCACCATCATCGCCACCGCGCTCGTGGACACCGGCAGCCGCATGGACGACGTCATCTTCGAGGAGTTCAAAGGCACCGGCAACATGGAAATCAATCTCGACCGGCGTCTGGTGGACAAACGCATCTTCCCGAGCATTGACATCCTTCGCTCCGGCACGCGTAAGGACGAGCTGCTGCTTCCCGCCGACGAGCTCAACCGCATCTGGGTGCTGCGCAAGGTGCTGAGTCCGCTCTCACCCGTCGAAGCGATGGAGCTGCTGCTCGGGCGTCTCGCAAAATCCAAGAACAACGCGGAATTCCTCTCCTCGATGTCCGCCCCAACTTAGTCCTTTTCACGAATTCACTAGGCGGGATATTACGAAGTCAGCGTGCTATTGCGCTTGGCGGTCGCGCGCGAGTTGCGCGATCAGCCGCGCGGTTTCTTCTGCGTCCATCGCGGTGTTGTCCACCAGCACGGCATCGGCGGCGCGGACAAGCGGCGAAGTTTCCCTCGTGCGGTCGCGCAAATCGCGCTCGCGGATCTCCTCAACAACCTGCGCAAATGTAAGCCCATCGCCCTTTTCCTGATGCTCGCGCCAGCGGCGCTCCGCGCGCGCTTCCACCGAGGCTTCGAGAAAAACCTTCAGCCCGGCATCCGGGAAAACCACCGTCCCGATGTCGCGGCCTTCCATCACCACGCCGCCGCCCGTGCCCGCGCGCCGCTGCTCGGCCACCATCACATCCCGCACGCCGGGAACCATCGCGACCTGCGATGCCGCGAGTGAAATCTCTGCCGTGCGGATGGCCGCGGAAACATCTTCACCGTCGAGCAGCACGTGCTGCCCTTCCGGGCCGCCCTCAAGGTCAATATGAGTCTCGCGCGCGAGGCGTTCGAGCGCCGCCGCATCGTCGAGCGCCACGCCGCGCCTCTGCGCCTTAAGCGCCA
>JBGPHM010000016.1:0-65814 GCA_041484365.1 Terriglobia bacterium
CCATAAATCGTGAGATCGCCGCCGCGCAAACCTGTGAGAGCAAAGTGCGCGACCCAGCCCTGGTCTTCGTTGCCGAATTGGCGGGGGCCGTAAATGCAAGACATCCGGAGAACAACCGTGGGCAGTCCGTAGATACGGTGATAGTCGCGGACGTATTGGTCCGCCGCACCCTTCGAACAGCCATAGGGTGAATGAAAATCCAGCGGACACGCTTCAGAGATTCCTTCGGGCTGCGATTCATATTCGTAGCGAGTGGACCGCTCGACGATGCGGACGTGGTCGATGCCGCCATACACTTTGTTCGTCGAAGTGAAAAGCACGACGGGGAGAGGCCGGATGTCCCGCGCGGCTTCGAGCACGTTGAGCGTGCCCTGCGCGTTGATGGCGAAATCTTCCTGCGGATTGTCCACCGAGGTGGTCACGGCCACCTGCCCTGCAAGATGGAAGATCGCGGAAACGCCGTCCGCGGCTTTCCGGACAGCCCCGGCATCCCGGACGTCCGCGTTCAACCAGTTGACGCGCGCGCCGTGATGTTCGCGCAGCCATTCGAGATTCTTCATGACGCCCGCGCGGCGGGCATTGTCATAGAGAATTACGTCATGGCCGTCGCGCAGAAGGCGATTCGCAACATTGCATCCGATAAATCCAAGTCCACCTGTGACAAGCACTCGCATGAAACCGTCCTTTGACTATATCAAACCGGCAAATGCCTACCGCAACGCCCGGAGGCTGTGACGCAACATTTTTAACATCATCGGGACGCCCTTCCAGGAACTTTTTCGATTCGCTTTTCTAAGGAATGCAAATTCTTCCAGCGCCGCGCTCACACACTGGTAGCGATAATAGTATTCGAGATAGGTAAGAGAGACTTTTTCAGGCGGCCAGTTTCTCGCGGGCGCAAAAAACTGATTGGGATGTTCCTGGAGCACGGCTAGCATCCTGTCCCGGCAATGCTGGAACGTAAAACCACCCATGGTCATTTCCCGGCCGGCGCGGGCGATCTTTGTTCTTTCATTTTCATTGTGAAGGTAGGTATTCACGAGCCCGGGAATTTCAGCTTCTTTGCGCCAGCCGATGAAGTGTTCTCCCTCGCGAAAACCCCAATCCGTCAGTTCCGAGGGAATTTGAGTTATCAAGAGGGCGCCCGCGGCCATCGCTTCGTAGCAGCGCATGTTCGCCTCTGGCGGGAACTCATCGCGGGCGACGTTCACAACAATTTTCGACTGCCGGTAAACATCGGCGGTCTCCTGCTTGGTGTATCGCTTACGCAGTTCGTTCATCTTAAACCGGGAGACCAATGCGCCGATGATTCTGTCTCGCCTTGCATGCTGGCCATAGCCCAAGTGTCCAACCCACCCAATTTCCAATGGCCGATCGGACTCCGGGAAACAATCCGCATATGTGGGCGCGTCCACAGCATGTGGCACCGCATGAACGCTAGGATGGCCTGCCGCCTGATACCGTGGAACGAGAGTCTTGTGCCAGACAAACGCATGGTCAAACAGTAGCGACCACCGAATGCGCGATTCGGTCCACCAGAAGGAGTCGATGTCCATGCAAGCGGTAAGAATTGGTGAACTCTGGATGTCGCGAGGAATTGCAGGCACATCAATCAGATGGAGGAATACGTTCGGTGGATTTGAAGAATTCCTCGATAATTCGAGAAGCTGAAGCAGGCTCACATTCGGCTTTAACAGACTCGAATCAAAATGAATTGGCTTGTATGGTTCGAATGCATCGTACAGATATTGGTCTGTCACGTGGCGTCGGTGCGAGTTGGAACTAAACGCAATTCTGATTGAGGTCTGCCCGAAAGATTTCGTGGTTTCCTCGAGATTCATTCGCGCCTGTTCTGTCGTACTCACAGCGGGTTCACTTCGCATGAGAGGTACTGATGCTGGTGGAGCAATGGAATTCTTGGCCCTGAGGACCATACTCTTGCAGTCCTGTCCATGCGGTTGCACGCGCTCCTTCTGTTCATGGTCGATTCAAAGCCCAGTAATGTTTCCGAACCGCTTCCACCAATTACCACGGTCCATCCACTGCTCAACCGCAGGTTTGACTTGAGTGAGTACAGCATCACGATAGAATTCCGGCCGGGATACAAGTTCATTTGCCGCCGAAACGAACCCATCAAAGTTATTTGGATCCGTAACGACCAAGCGGTCGAGCGGAGCCTGGAGCAAGAACTGGTTGCTCCCTCCGTTCAAACTTGAGAGCACAGGCAAGCCACAAGCCAGCGCCTCGGGTATGGCGTAAGGGAATGCGTCGTACCGCGATGTACAGAGAGAAAAATTCGCGGCCGAGTATAGCTGTGGCATTTTCGCCCGGGGCACGTCTTGCATCACGCGGATGGAACTGGCGAGACCATTCCCGCTTTCCGTGTTTCCTCGGACAACCATGAGCCACGTGACGTTTGGGACGGCCGCCATTACGCGACGAGCCATTGGATACCCCTTGGCGTGCTGCAGGTTCCCAACAAAGAGCCCAATTTGACCCTCGAGGGGCAGCCCAAATTCTGCGCGACACTTCAGTTGATCAAGTGGCCGGAACTCACACATGTCCAATGGATTGCCGAGCGTCGTGCTGTCATACCCAAAGAATTTTTTCACCTCAACACGAACGAGTTCAGACACGCTGAAAACTTGCTTCCCCCTGCCACTCATTCGCTCTAAGACCATTGAATCCCACCACGTAAGTTTTTGATAACCCAGAAAGGAGATGTACGGGCGAATGGCTTTCGCCTGACCCCGGTAGGTGCCGTGGTAAAGGTGGAACTGCTTGCAAGCCGGATGTACGTGGAGCGGGTACCAACCGGCAAAGCTGTGCGAGAATACAGCAGCGACGCCCTCGTGCATCGCCTTCTGCGCTTCACGTCCAATGAAATAGGTGTAAAGAACGTCAGAGACATGGTGACTTAGCCGCTTCATGATTTGCCGGGAAAAATCCGATCCTGAGTTTCCGCGATGAAAAACCCGGACATCATACCCTCGACTCTTAAATCCTTGAACCTGCTCACGCACGCAGCTTTCTACTCCCCCAAGTTGTTCCGGCGGTTCGGAACAGAGTATGAAAATCTCTTTCTTCATAGTTGTTACACTGCTGTCGCATACAGCCAACGCACAGCGTAGCCTTCATCATCAAGCCACTCAATTTTGTAGTTACGAGCGCGAACGATTTCAGATACTTCGGCGCCCAGTTCTGGAGTATGAATCTCACAAATGATCGAACACCGGACTTCGCGCATCAGCCATTCGGCTCCGCGCACTACGGCTGCTTCACAACCCTCAACGTCAATCTTGATGAGGTCCGGGCGAGGGTGCTCACGGGCAAAATCATCCAGAGTTGTGCACTTCACGTCAAAGCACTTGGCCGGGTCGGTGCCGAATACTTCCTGTGCGTGTCCATGGCCATGGCCTCGCACCGTTTCCGAAGGCTCCATGAGCATGGTGCCGGTGTATGAATTTGCCGCCAAAGGCATCAGATGAATTTTTCCTTCAAGGCTATTCACCCGGGCATTCCGTTCGATCCAGTCCAAGCTCTTGGGATCCGGCTCAATCGTGAAGACCCGAGCACCCATGCGCGCCGCCACCAACGAATAGAAGCCGATTCCTCCGCCAACATCATAAAAGATTTTCCCCGGCTTAAGATATTTGCTGACTACCCTTTGGCTGCTCGGCTCGAAATTGCCCCGCCACATACTTGGCTCCCAACGCGGGCATAGTTCGAGAACGATCCCCTTTCCCAAACCAGTTTTCACCTTCATTCGCTTCACTCTGGAAGAGGGCACCAACAAATAGCTGGCCTTCTTCATGATTGGACCAAGCCCAGATTGAGAATAGAGTTTCTGTACAAAAGGCGAGCTATGCAGCTTCCACCAGATTTCTTCTCTCATCGCGCTACCTCACCTTTCAGGTCAAATGACAAGTTCTTGTGCTCCAACCAGTCAGGAGCGTGAAGCTCGCGGGGTGAAGCTAAAAGCCACGCTGGAAAGGATGTGCGGTCATCCATCGAATACAATTGATATCCCCTCTCAGTGAGCCATGCGTCTATCCTGGGCTTGTCCGCGGGGTAGTGAACTTCACAAATCACCGTTGGCCTTGCAGACCTGATCACTTCGGCTGCGCCCTTCAGGACTTCCAATTCTGCTCCCTCCACGTCAATCTTTATGATGTTGGGGAGGGGGCCCCCATTGCGCTTCACAAAATCGTCTATCGCGATGCCGGTTACCTGAATTCGTTCATCGTTTCTTGAGGAAACCGCTGTGACTCGGCCTTCCATCATGCTGGATGCCTGATTTGCGCGCCCAAATTCCAAAACCCCGGAGGAAGACCAAACTGCTGCTTCAACAATTTGCAGTTGCGGCAAATTGTTCCTTGCTGCATTCGCGCGAAGGACGGCTAAATTCTGCGGCTCCGGCTCAAATGCCACAACACTTCCAGCCGCGCCCACCAGCCGGGACGACAGCAGACTGAAGAAACCGATATGCGCGCCCACATCGAACAGACAATCTCCCGGTCTCAGATGAGTGGCCAGCAGCTCTTGCACTTTGGACTCGTATCCGCCTTCGAGAAGACTTGTTTCGAACCGGGGGTCAATATTCCACCAGAGACCCTTTGACCAGCCATGAGAAACCCGTATCCATACTCTTCTATCTCTGGCGACAAGTGTTCCTGCAACCCCGCGTGCGAGCGAACCCAGAACAGGAATCCTCAAGCACCCGGCGTACGTATTTCGCACCAGTGATGAGCTGGTCAGCGCTCCAAGAAATCTGCTCCATAAACTCCTGGGGGCCGTCTCGGACAATTCCGCCATTGCATTCTTCCGCTGTGTACCTTCCACCGGTCCGTCTGTCGAGCCGCGGGCCGTTTCACTCATGGTTTCTGACTGCTGGGCGTCCCTTGCTGTAGTTGCTGCATGTCCTTCTGCTCGATCTCATGGAGAAACCGTTTTCTCGAAAAAAGATAGCCCTGCGCGGTATTCCAAATTCGGACAGGGACAACGCAGAACTGATTGTAGGCCATTGTCCGCCACGAAATCGGCCCTCTTATGGGAATTAAGTGGTCGCCCCACTGAAAGATAAACCCGATATTCCAAACGGCAAAAAGAACCACAGTAAGCGTTGCGGCGACAAAGGCTCTACGTTCACTTGAAAACCAACGGCGCAACCGGTCGAAAAGCGCCGCCAGTCCGAGGATGAACACCGGCCCAAGGGAAATGAAGAAACGGTTTCCAAATGAAGATAACCCGTCCCAATTCACATAGCAGGAGATGACGTAGAAAAAGATCAAACAGACAATCCCCAGATAAAAAGCAAGCTTGCGATCGTACGAACGGAACAGAATTAGGCCAACCAGCGCCAGCGCAAGAATCGGCGTCCAGGAAAGCAAGCCATGGTCGGAAGAAAACAATACGCTTGCGAAAATCGGATGCGTCCATTTCCATTCAAAGGCTTGCGGGTATCCCGTCGCGAGAAAGTGGCCATATATGATGTTGCGCGTGATGAGCGTAGGCAGCATGCCTACCAGAAACGTGGCAACGAACACCACATGGGCGCCGAGCAAATTAGCAAATGAAGGATTCTCGCTCCCTGTGCCGCGAATGAGCGCGATGTATTCACCAAGGCCTTCGAGCGCCGGGATCAGCAACAGTACAGCATTGAGGTAATAAGTGTTCACCATCAACGCGCCAAATAATCCCAGCACAATCCACTGGACTCCCGCCCTGTGGCCCCGGGTGCGATGCCAATACCAAAGGAAGAGAGCGACCGCAAAGAGCGAGTGAGCGTGGGACCATGCCGGATTCAAATACATGTAAACGAGCAGCGAGCTTGCGAACCAATATCCCACCGTCGCGAGAAAGGCCCACTTTTCAGCGACAAACTTACGCGCCAGACAGAAACTGAGCCACAAACCGAGGAAACCATATCCGGCCGTCGCCAGCGCCATTGTCATGAGATATGGGCGTGAAAACCCGTCAGCCCTTAAATGCAGTCCGAATCTATTCAACGTAGTAATCGCGATATGCGTCGTGCACAGGAACGGCGCCCATAAAATCGCAGGGCCGATCGAAAAATGATTGTCGAGGTGATGAGTCTCGGTGTACTGATTGGCTAAAACCTTGCCATTCGGCCCCACTCGGCCCATTACGAAGGATTCGTTCCCAGCTTGCCACTCATCTTCAAATTGAAGATTGTGGTCAATCAGGAGGGAATGAATGTAGGCATAGTAGCCCACGCCGTCGCCGTGCACCCAGGGGTTGACGAGCGGGAGGGAGAGAATCCACAGGATTACAAGCGCGGCGCCATACGAAACGCGACCGAATATTTTTTCCCGGGTGTATTTCTCATTCGCACGGCGCGAGGATGCGGCGTCTGCGATTCCAGCCGTGACACGCGTTTTCTCCGAAGCCATATCGCGATTCCCGCCGCCATGCATTCGCCCGGCCTTATCCATTCCTGCTCGCGTTCCCCTCTTGAATAATCAGCGGAACAAACTATATCGAAGAGTGCTCCACAGGCCGGGTAACGCGTCCTTCCAGCTAATTTTCTTTCCTTCCGCGTAGGTTCTGCCGTAATAAGATATCGGCACCTCGTAGACGCGCCAGTGCCCGCGCGCTATTTTTGCGGTAATCTCAGGTTCAAATCCAAAACGATCTTCCTTAATTTCCAGTTTCTCGATGACTTCGCGTCGGAAAACCTTGTAACAAGTCCATACATCCGTCAAATTGAGATCCGTAAGCATGTTGGAGAATGTGGTCAGGATGCCGTTTACGACGGAATGCCAGTAGTAAAGCACGCGGTGAGGGCCGCCGAGAAAGCGGGAACCGTAAACAACGTCGGCCAACCCGCGCGAAATGGGATCGAGTAGCCGATGGTAATCCTGGGGATCGTATTCGAGGTCGGCGTCCTGGATGAGAATCGTCTCACCTTTGGCTTCCTTCATCCCGCGACGGAGCGCCGCTCCCTTTCCGCAGTTTTTTTCCTGGAAGTAGAGACTGATATTGTCCGTTTTCAGTTCCCTTCCAGATTCGGTAAAGGTAAAAGAGTTCCGCTTTTTCTGAATTGATTCGGCAATCTGAGTGAGGAGGGCGCGCGTGCCGTCGGTCGAGGCATCGTCCACGACGACGATTTCCTTATCAACTTCTACCGCCTGAACTCGAAAGAGAATTTCCTCGATCGTGGCCCGTTCGTTATAAACGGGGATAACCACCGAAACCCAGGGCCGTTGCGAATTGGAGCTCATTTTCCCTCATCCGCTCTCCCGGCCGCGGGGGCGCTCGATGGCAAGGCCACCTTGCAAAACAAGAGCAGCCGCGCAAAATACCTTTCTACTCGGGAGAATAAGCGCGATCAGCGCTTACCTAATTCGCGCCGCCTGATTCCTTGGCCGTACCCACTAGATCTTGCCTTTGTTCGAAATACTTGGCCACGCGGTCCACGATTTCCTCGAGCGAAGTCGCCGGCCGAAAACCTGTGAGGCGCTCCAATTTTTCGAGGCAAGGCACGCGGCGCATCATATCCTCGAATCCCGGTTCATATGCCTGGTCATATGGAATGTAGGTGACCGGAGAGGCACTCCCCGTTCTTTCTTTAACGACTTGCGCCAGTTCTTCGACCGTGATTTCCCGGTCCGTTCCAATGTTCACAACTTCCCCGACTGCCTGGTCATTCCCCATCAGCCGGAGCACGGCTTCCACGCAATCCCTCACATCACAAAAACATCTCGACTGTTTGCCCGACCCGTAAATCGTAATCGGCAACCCCTGCAGCGCCTGAGAAACAAAGTTCGGCAGGACCATGCCATAACGGCCCGTCTGCCGCGGGCCGACGGTGTTGAAGAAGCGCGCCACGATCACCGGTAGTTTCTTTTCCTTCCAATAGGAAAGCGCGAGGAATTCGTCGAGTGCTTTGGATGCGGCATAACTCCAGCGCCCCTTGCTCGTCGGCCCCAGGACAAGGTCGGCTTCTTCGTGGAAGGGGACCTGCGTGCTCTTTCCATAAACTTCAGAGGTGGATGCAATGAAAACACGCTTGCGCTTTTTGTAGGCGGCTTCCAGCACGTGCTGGGTGCCGTTGACATTCGTCTCGATGGTGCGAACCGGGCTTTCCACGATGAGTCGCACTCCGACAGCCGCGGCAAGGTGGAAGACTGCATCGGATTCATCCACCAATTCCGCCAGCAGTTGGCGGTTGTCAATCGAATCGAGGAAATAATGCATCCGCTCACTTGATTTCAAGTGACGGATGTTTTCCATGCTGCCGGTGGATAGATTGTCGAACAGAAATACTTCGTCGCCGCGAGCAAGCAGCCGCTCGGCGAGGTGAGACCCGATAAACCCCGCACCCCCGGTAATAAGAAAGCGCAAAGTACCTCCCTATATTCTCCAAAAAAAGTATTCCAAATTCGGTTCGGGCCTCAAGCTGTCGCCGCGGGGCCGGCGGACTTCCGCGAGTCGTGGCTATAGCCCCCGTACGAGTAGGGATAATACCGGTATGAGTAGTAATAGTCCGGAGCGCTGGAATCCACGGCATTCAGTAGCACGCCGAGCAACCGGGATTTCACTCCGACGAGCAAGTCCCTCATGCGTGTGAACGCCTCTTTAGGTGTCTCTCCGCTGCGGACGACGAGCAAGACGCCGTCCACGAGAACGGAAAGGATTACGGCATCGGTGGCCGCCATGATGGGCGGTGAGTCAATTACGATGAACTTGTATTCTTTTTTGAGTTGCACAATTGCCTGCCGCATCCGGTCCGACGAAAGCAAGTCCGCGGGATTCGGCGGGATCGGCCCTGTAGGGACAGCGGCAAGATTTGAAATCACCGGGTGGGTTACGGTGACCAAATCAAGAGTTGATACTCCGGCGAGATACGAACTCAAACCGGCATATTTGCCGTCGGGGAGGCTGAGCGCGCGCGTCACACCGGGCTTGCGCAGGTCAGCGTCAATCAGCAGCGTTTTATCGCCGAGTTGCGCCAGTGTTACGGCGATATTCACGGCGGCGGTTGTTTTTCCTTCGCGCGGCAAGGCGCTGGTCACAAGAATCACTTGCGGCGGATGTCCTGCCTGCGAAAGAAGAAGAGATGTTCGCAACGATCGGAACGCTTCGGAGACCTGCGACTGTGGCATGGAATAAGAAACCAACTCGACTCGCATGTCTTTCCCGTTCGAGGAGGCGCCTTTCAGCAGCTTTTGCATCCGGCTGCGTTTGCCGTCGAGACTTCCGAATGCGGGAACGACCGCGAGCGAAGGCAGCCGCGCGAGCAATTCGACGTCATCCGGCGTCTTCACGGTGTTGTCCATGTATTCACGCAGGAAGGCCAGCCCGATCCCGCCGACCAAACCCACGAGAAAGGCCATCATGATGTTGCGCGTTTTGTTCGGCCGTGCGGGACTGGAGGGAACCATCGCCGGGTCTACAATTCGGATGTTCGAGGAATGCAGACCGGCGGAAATCCCGGCTTCCTTTAGCTTTTGCTGCAACCCATCGTAAAGTTGTTTGTTGGCCTCGGCGTCGCGCTTGATGATGTTGTACTGCACCATCTTCTCGGCCATGTCGTTGACTTCTTTTTTCTGGTGCTCAAGGCTATCCGAAAGAAGTTTCTCGCGGCGGACGGCGGCGTTATACTCCTCTTCGATCCGGCCCACGATGTTTTTCTTCTCATCATTTACGAGTTGATCCATGTTCTTGATCTGTTCTTGCAACCGCTGCGTGGTGGGCCAGTTCGGACCGGTTCGGCTGACCTCCGCGGTGTATTGCTGGCGAAGCTCCGCTTGTTTGCCCGTCAAACTCTGAATCAACGTGCTGTCTCGAACCGCGGGAACTGAATTCACGTCCCCGCCTTTGGCGATATTGTATTCGGCTTCCTTCATGATGCGGTCCGATTGAGCGGTGGTCAGTTCCTTGTTGACCTCGGAAAGATTCTGCGTCGTCATGTTCTGCTTCTCGTCCACATTCCAAATCTGATTCTCGCGCTCGTATCGGAGCCGCGCGTCTTCGGACTTCTCGACCGTCACTTTGAGGTCGTCGAGCTTTGTTGTCAGCCAGTCCGAGGCTTGCTTTGTAGCTTCATAATGGCTGTTGAAATTCTCGTCCACGAAATTTTTCAGGTGCGCATTCAATACGCGCGCGGCGAGTTGAGGGTCCGTGGACTCAAATGTCACATCCAGCAAACGGCTGTTGGGCACCCGCTTGACGCTCAGCGACCCAACAAATGCCCCCAGAATTGCCGGCCGGGTTATCGGCGGTTGATTGGGTGAGAGGGTCGGAAGCTCCAGTCCAGGTTGGCCGCCAAACGCGATGTTCGAAGAAAGGCCCGTCTTCTTAATCGTCAGCATCGCCAGCGTGTCGCTCTGAAGAATCTTGGACTCGGTTTCGATGTAATTCTCGAGATCCATGTAAAGGCTCTCGGCGTCAACGCTTTGGAACGGAAGTACGTTTGGCGTTTCCCGGTCCACTTCGATTCTCGATGTGGCCTGATAAACAGGCTTCATCTTGAATGTGGCAATGGAAACCAGCGTGACAACCGTCAGTAGGAAGGTCAGAACCAGCCATTGGTGCTTGCGCAGGACCAGCAGGTAGTCAAGCAGATGCGGTTCGCGGGGTGATTGCTCCCAGGAAAGCAGCGACGGTGCGGGGACAAGTTCGATGGCGCCGTTCGCCTTACGGTCTCTTGGAATAATATTAGTTTCGTCCATCTTCTCCTTCCAATTTCCGCCTCAACCCGCCGTTGGAATGCAGGGGGGCTTTAAGGAACGATCCGTGCGATGGCGACGCCGGTCGTTACGCTCACCGCAATTTGTCCAATCGTGTGGAGCGCTCTTTTCCCGGAGCTGTCAGGCACAAACAGGATATCGTTCGCAAAAAGCTTTGTGTCGTCTGACTTTCTGGACAGTATCTTCTTCAAATTTATTGGAATCTCTTGGTTTTTCCCGGTGGATGGATCTTTGCGAAGAATTACCGCGTCCGTGGTTTTCGCGGTGGAGGTCGTGCCCGACGCAAGGGCAAGGGCCATCAGCGTTGTCATCTGATCGGAATTATTTGACAACACAAATCCTCCGGGATGATTGACTGCCCCCACGATATAAAAAATGCCGGCCCTTGGCACCGCCACCGTTTCGCCGCCGGTCAGGATCAAATTGCTCTTCGGATCTGAATGATTCAGCAAACCCATAAGATTCACAGAAAATGTTTGAGGAATCGGCAGATCGTCATTTCCATCGCCGCCCGTCGCGTTGTTCGCGTCCGCTGCAGCATCGCGGGTGACAATTACGGACTCCCCGGCATCCTCGGCGATGCCGCCGGAAGCCGAAAGAACTTCGACGAGACTCATCGGTCTGACCGCCTGGATCACCTGCGGCTGGTGAACTGCTCCGATCACCATGATCGGGTGGCTATTCTGTTGTTTCACCGAAACCGTGACTTGCGGATGAGACACCAAACCGTTCGCCATCAATAATTCCTGCAGTTTCTCTTCGAGTTGCGGTCCAGTGAGTCCCTTGGCACGCACGCGCACGGAAAGCAAGGGAAGGGCGATATAGCCGCTCTCAGTTACCTTGACCTCGCGCGTCAACTGCGGGATGTCAAACACCTCCACATTAAGGACGTCGCCGCCGCCGATCTTGTATTCCCCTCCAATCGGCTCAACTTTCAAGGCCAGGTCACGAATCCTGCCATTGGTCACATCAGTGGTTTCCACTTTTTGTTGGGATAAACATGAATGAGGCGCAACAATTCCCGCCGCAAACGTCAGCAGGCACACTCGTACTAGAGTTTTAGATACACCCCGGGTTGCGGAAAGCATAAGATAAATCCCCCACGAGCATCTGATTATACTGGACGTGTTGTTGGCGCAACTAAATTAATGGGGAAAAGTCAAAATGATTCCAATCAGTTAGCAGTGTCCGTATTACTACCGACAGGGCTTGAGGTCGCAAAATGCGCCAGCAGAAAGAAAAGAAGAGCATTCGAAGGGATGTGTAAATTAAAATCCACCAGTCCATGAATCAATAGACTTGCGCATCCCACAAGTGCGCCGACTTGCAATGCCTGCACCAGTGCTTCGTTTCGAGAGGAAAGATTCTTGACCCCGAACCAGCCGAGTGTGCAAATAAACGCCAACCAGCACAACCCTCCGGCGATCCCCGTTTCGGCAAGAATCTCGAGGTGATCATTGTGGACGTGGTCCACGGTCTTCCCGTCATAAAGCGTCTCGAACCTGGGATATACGGCAATCGTTGTCCCAAGTCCAGTGCCCACCCATGGACTTGCCCGGAACATGTGAATTGCCCCGCGCATCATTGACACGCGGCGCGACTCTGTAAATTCCGGGTTTCTCACCTCTTGAAACCGCTTGATTACCTGGTCCGCGCCCATCCAGGCCACTAGGCCTCCCGCAAAGACAAGCACGACAAGAGCAGTGAGCAGGTAGCGTTTATCTCCGCGGCGAAGCAAGAGTAACAACGTGAGAATGATGAGGGCGCAACCAAAGGCCACAACCCCGCCACGGGAGGCGCTCAGGACCAATGCGCCGACCGGCAGCGCCGTGCAAAACGCGATCAACGGAAGTTGTTGTTTGCGAACCCCTTTGACGGCCAGCGTCGCCAAACCGACCGGAATCACGAGTTCCATGAATCCCGCAAAATGGTTTCGATTCACAAACGGTCCGTATGGGAACCCGCCGAAGCGCAATTCGCGAAACCAGTAAAGTTTTCCGTTAAACGTAAGGTCCTGCAGAATCCCGAATACCGCCACGGCAAATCCGAACCAGACAAGAAACCACGTGAAATGTCCCCAGTTGCGCGGGGTCTGAAAAGCCTGGCTGGCAAGGAAAATCACCAGTAAATAGGTTGTCCACCGCAGGAGCTCAAGTTTCGTCAGATATGGGTAAACGGATATTGGGGCAAGATATTGCAACAATCCGAAAAGGACTATCGCAAGGACCGGCCAAAACACTGGGCTGAAAGAGATCTCGCCATTCTTGTGACTTGCAACCAGGTATCCCCACCACACAAATAATATCGCCGCGGCAATTTCCAGTATCGCCTCCGACCACGGTTCCACCGCGCCGTTTGCGGCAACGGCAAAAACCACGAGAAGGCAGATCCCCGTGCGCAGGATTGTCATGGGTGGCCCGCAGTCCTTGAAGAAATGGCGGTGACGTCAATCAGAGATACGTCATCCACCCACGCCGTCCCTCCCAGTTTGTTGTCAAATTTCTGGCTGGTAGGGCGAAAGACCATGATTTTTATCTCGTGTACATCGGGGAAAGTAAAGAATTCCGCGGTCTGTGCGACCCAGGGATGATCCCCGGTATTGTTGTCCAAAATAATTGGCTCCTGCTTCGAACCCATGAACCAAATTGCGAGACGCACGCCGCTATCCGTCGTGATCCCGGATGTGCGCATGTACCCTTCGAACCGGTAACGATGGAGGGGCTCGACAGGGACAACTTGCCACACCGCCTGAAGGGCAACATTTTGTGTCCCATCGAATTTAAGGCGGAGCGCGCGGCCACCCGAATGAGGTGCACTCGAATCGGAATCGATCGTCACTCCTGGCATGGGGATAACATGCCAGTCAAGACCGCCGTTCGCGGGGTCGGATTCAAATCCGCCGTTGAACACAAGCGACCCATTCGGCCCCGTCTCATTCCTGTTGCCGCTCGCGGCCAGAGCCTCTTTCCACACCTGCCGGGCATCATCTCCACGATTTGCGCTCAGCAGGATTTCTTCCAGTGGAAAAGAATTCTTGATAGGAATTGTCTGGTGAAGTCCAATCATCCGCTTCCAAACGGCGAGTGCGGCCTCCGGCTCTTTTGCCGCGCAAAACCACTCCAGAGCGGACTGGTGCGACTCTACATCAGAGGGCAAAACGGTCGTGAGCAGCGGTTGGACGTCGCGCGTCTCCAGCCAAACGCGTGAAACCGCCAATGGGATGAGCGCGCGATCTCCATGCACGGCTCGGTTGATTTCTGCAAACGCCTGCTTCGCGTCTCCCTGTCGCAGCAAAAAACTTCCGTAGCGCCAGTGTGTCTCGGGTGAGAGCGGATAATCCTCCAGCGCGGCAAGATAGGATTCCCTGGCCTTCTGAATCTGGCCGGCGGTCTCATAAGCTCCCGCCAATGACATTGCATAACCTGCCGACCGGGGGTCGAGCGCCGCGGCGCGGCTGAGAAGCTCGATGGCCTTATTCAAATCTCCGTTGTCGATGTCCCACTCGCGGTAGAGCCCCAGCTTGTACCAATACGCTCCGTTGTCAGGTTCGATTTGAGCTGCACGAAGCCAATCCTCCGGTCGAGGAGATGACTCCATCTGATCCGCATATGCAGATTTGCTGTCCGCGTAAGCGACAACGAGGAATAATAAAACGGTAAGCGAGAGAATTACCCAGCGCCAGAAGGGGTTGGCGATCCGAAAACTCATAAGTTCGTATGCACAGTGCTACAACTCATCCTCT
Organism: Terriglobia bacterium; assembly: GCA_041484365.1. Classification (GTDB taxonomy): domain Bacteria; phylum Acidobacteriota; class Terriglobia; order Acidiferrales; family UBA7541; genus DASTCZ01. Next base: position 14,458 of record JBGPHM010000016.1, read on the forward strand.
TACGCAACAAAGACTTCAGCGGGCGTTGCGGTGTAAGTCAGGTGACGCCATCAGGTATTTCCGCTATGCGGCTAGGGACCCTGCTGCGTTTTTGAGCGCCGCACGCCGTACCGTTTCGTTAGCAGCAAAGGTCTCAGGAATGTGCGCACGCCGGAGAGCCACCCGGGCAGCGGCACATCCGCTCGATCGGGATTTGTCGGCGATGTCCCAAGCCGGAGCGCATAAGGAACTCCTTGCAAAAAGTTTTCACGGCTCGCAGCACGGAAGTGAAACCGCTCGAGCACGGTGAGCTTCGCCTCCGCATCCAGCGAAAACCGCGCGCGAATCCCCTCGCCAAGTTTCCTCACCGCGGAATCCGCCCGGACCCTGTGCAGCACATCATCCGGCAACGGCGCATCAAGCATCACATAAGCAACGTACAACGCCAGGCGAAGCATTCGCCCTGCTTTTAATTCTTTGCCGCGCGCAATCGCTTTGCCCCATTCCACGCCGCGCTCCGCCTGAATCAATTCCGCGATGTCCGCCACCCATATCAGCCGCTCCCAGAAATGTTTTGCGCCATGCACGGAAAGCAAAATCAATGTATCTTCCGCCGAAAATGTAACGGCCTCTCCCCCGCTCAGCGAAATTGATTCGAGCCTGCCGCCCATCTCCTCAAGATTCAGCGGACGCGGGAAGTAGCGCAGCGTCGTCTCCGTTTGTAGCTCCACCACGACGTTTCCCTCCGGCCGTATATATTGATACTCGCTGAGCGTAGGCTTCGCGCCCTCTCCCTTCTCCACCTCGCCAAACGACGCCCGGTAGCCTTCGCTTAACAAAATTGCCTGCGCCCTCGGAATATCGCGCTGCAATACCGCAAAATCGAGGTCCACAAATTGCCGCAGACTAAAATCGCCGTAGGCCCGCGCCGCAAGCAGCGGCCCTTTATAGGGAACGGCGAAAAGTCCTTCTGCATGAAGGAGATCCGCCAGTCGCAGCATCTCCGCCGTCAGAAATAGATTCCGTTGCGCAATCTGGAGCAATCCGGTTCTCAATTGCTTGCGCCACTCTTCGGGAACATCCTCGGGACATTCAGCCAGAAGATTGCGGCACAGAAGCGCGAGAACGCCATGGTCCCTTGCCGCCGAATATGTCGCTTCCCAATCCAGCGGCCCTCGCACAATCGCGCGGATGCGATCTCTCCTCTGCGCACTCACACGCGTACGCGCACAGTTCAACAGAAGTTGCGTTTCTCTCGGAATTTGCGGCTGTCCGGATTCGGCGTGTCGCGTCAAGTGGGTCCTCTACAGCGATTCAGTCTTATACCGCGATGAGCTTAGCTTAACGGATATTTTTGCGCGATAGACCTCATGCCGTGGTGAGCACAACTTGTCAGCGATTCAGGACGGCGGCGCGCTTCTCTTCCAAAAGGTCCATGATCTTTGCAAGGGAGTCGGGCGGCACGCCGGTTTCTTCAAGGGCCGCGCGAAAGTGTACCAGGAATGCATCGAAATGAAAGTCGTTGAGCCCCATGGCTCGCGATTTCTGGTGCGCCGCGCGAACTTCTTCGCCTGAATCCAGAACCCGTCCCCCGAGAAGCATGGTTAGAAACATACTCTGCCGGGCTTCCAAGTTTTCCATTTCGCCTTGGTTGAAGAAACGAGACAGGCTTTCATCCGCAAGAACTCTCCGGTAGAAGGCGTTTACCACGGTCAGGATAGTGCTCTTACCGCCGATCTTCTCGTAGATCGTAGTGGCCATGAAGTCCTCCACCAAAACTGAAGCAATACCCATGTCGAACTGCCGGCATGCGACCCCGGATTCCTACTCAAATTTTCGGTTAACCAGTAACTTACGCCTCCAAATTTCGTTGTGCAATGCCAATCCGCCTCCGAGTCCAGTGCCTCTTCGGGGCCGCAATGATCACGATGAGGAGTGTATTGGGGGGGGGCAGTTTGAATTACCAGGGGCGTGCCTTTTTGGAACATGGTGTCCCATAGTTGGATTGACCCCTGCTACCTCGAATCATATGCTAGCCAGTGTGAGTCATCAGATTCTTTTACACGTGGTTATTCTATGCCCTCATACCACGCAATGTCGTTTCGGTTTGTGACCTTATCTCAACAGCTCTGGGGCGGACTTTCCCCCGAGCGCAAACAAGTGTTTCAGTTTGGAACATCTGTTGGCTAACAAATGCATGGAAACTTATTCAGCGAGGCGTGAAATGAAACGGTATATCCAAAAGAATTATCGATTCGTACTGGCCATCGCGGCCATGGTGGTTCTCGTCCCCTTGGTGCAGTGGGTGCGTGCACAGGGGCGGAGACAGCCCGTGCACTTGACCACGGACTGGAGCAACCGGCACCTCGTCTTCTCCCAGCCGGGCTCCTTCACACAGGCTTGGCACCTGCAGAACCAACCTCGCTATTCGCACCAGTGGTTGCGCCGGAATGAGGCTGCCCTTCGCAATGCGGCCATTCAGGAGCGCGGCGGGCCCGCAAAGTTGAGGAATGACCGGAACAATGGCAATGGCGGGCACATCGGAAATGACTTTGTAGAGCGGCCGGTGGGTCCATTCCGTCCGGGCAGGAGGCCCGGCCCGGTGACGGATGTGCAACGCTTGCGCGCGGACTGGGGCATGTCCATGCAGGCGAATGGTACGACTGGTATCGAGATGTTCCCGGCGAAATTCAGCTTTGATGTTAGTGCCGCTCCGGACTGCGTGAACGACTTCGTTGTATTCAACACCAGCCTTCCAGGAACGGCGCCTGCGTTTGCCAGCCGGAATGGAACATTCACGGGCAACGCCGCTAACGCCCAGACCGTCACCATCACCAACGGATCGGATTCGATCACACTTTTCGCCAACACCGGTGTACTCACCACTGCGTCAGCCACTGTTACAACCAACGGCCCTCTAAACAACGATACGGTCACTGTAGGGTCCATCACCTATCGGTTCCGCACTGTCGGAAACGGACTTCAGAATGTGAATGACGTCTTGATAGGCGCCAGCAACTCTCTCTCGGCTCGAAATTTGCGGGCGATCATTGACGCTGCTATCGGCGAGTGTGGCAGTTCGACGTGCTTTGACACCGGCACCACGACTTCACCAAATCCTGCCGTCACGCATCCCGTTGGGAATTCGGTCAACGTGGACACGCTGACCGCTCCGGTTGATGGTGTGGCCGGAAATTTTACGCTGGCAAGCAGCAATGCTGGCAGGCTTACGATTGCCGGCGGACTCGGAACGAACGGCGCCGGAGCGAATGACGGTCTAAATTTTCTCTCGACCGGAAACAACACCACCAATGCAACGAATCTCGCAGCGGCAATTGCACGCAATGGCGGCGCAGTCGGAGTCACTTCAACTTCAGCAGTTGCGGTTGTTACCGTGACTGCCACGAGCGCAGGACCCGATGGAAACCTCATCACGCTCACTGAGGGTTTGAACAATTTCACTTGGGCAGTCGGCCCTCCGACAACACTTGCTGGTGGTGCAGGACAGGCCAGTATCATTGCCTTCAACAATATCTATTCCACCCAGGGCAGCTCTGGCGGTTTCTGCAATCAGGACGGCCCTTCGGTGATGTGGTCCTATAGGACTTCGACATTAGCGACACCGGGCGGGTCCGTAACTTCTCCGGTGATCTCGGGTAATGGAGACAAAGTCGCTTACGTTGAAACAAGCGTCTCGGGAGCAGTCCTTCACATCCTCAAATGGAATGCCGGCGAAGGCGTCAGCATCGGTGACACAGCCGCACCAACAACGACCCTTTCAGCGGGCCAGAACTGGACGGCGAATTGCCCGGTCGGCAATTCCTGCATCATGAACATCACGTTCAATGGCGGCGCGACGGACCAGGACACCAACTCCTCGCCCTTTTACGACTACAACACCGACAATCTCTATGTGGGTGACAACGTCGGCAAACTACATAAGTTCTCCGGCGTGTTCCTTGGGGCGCCGGCGGAAGTCCTAGTCGGTTGGCCCGTCACTGTCCATGCCGCGACCAGTTTGAGCAGCCCCGTAATGGACAACGGATCGGGGAACATTTTTATGGGCGATGCCTCTGGACGTTTGAGCTTTGTGGTTGAATCCACCCACACCCTCGGCGGCGCCACCATTCAAGTGGGCACCGGCGGCGCCATTACAGACGCACCACTTGTGGACGGTACCGCGGGAACTGTACTCGTTGCCAACGGAACAAGCACACCCGATGGTGGGGCGCATTTCGGAACTCTCCTGCAGACGAACACCACCCTTAGCGCCACCCTCACCACTCTGACTATCGGAGGCACAACAAACCCGGGCTCCGCAATCCACATGGGCACGTTTGACAACACCTATCTGACGAGCAACGTTGGCTCTATTCCTGCCACGGCCCACTTCTACATCTGCGGAAAAGCGAATACTAACGGTGATAGGCCTGCCGTATATCAATTGGGGTTCAACGCTTCCGGCGTCTTGAACAACTCGATTGGCGCGCCTCTTACAGGTCTCGTAAGCGGCAGCGGTGAGGCATGCTCTCCGATAACTGAGATAGAGAATCCCAACGACCCGGGTGGCGCGAAGGAATGGTTATTCTTCAGCATTGGAAACCTCTCGAACACAGTAGACCCCATTCCATCTGGAAGTCCGTGCAGAACCGACCAGACCGGTTGCCTGATCTCCTTTGATATTACCAGCGGCGTGTGGCCTCCTAGCCCGGCGTCGACTGCCACGATCTCACTGCCTGCGAATAACACCGGCTCGACAAGCGGGATCATTGTGGACAACATCGCCGATCCGGTGATTTCTCCAGAGGCATCCAGCATCTACTTTTCGTTGACCGTCAATTCCGCCGCCGGGACGGGAGCGCCGGGTCTTCCACAATGCAACGGCCATAATGGTGTAGGATGCGCTGTAAAATTAACGCAGGCTGCGCTGCAATAATACGGGGTGATAAAAGTGACGATCAACGACTCATCGAATACTAAAACGCAGGAATCGCTCAGCAAGAAGAAGCCGTATGAGCCCCCGTCATTTCGCTTCGAGCGCGTGTTTGAAGTCTCGGCGCTCTCCTGCGGCAAGATCAGTGCCACGCAGTCGGGGTGTCACTCGAACCCGAAGCGTTCCTAGCGGAAGGCTTTCGGCCGCGTAACCAACATGCCTGCTCATTCTTGAGTATCGAATCAACGTCTCCGAGTCTCGATCACGTCCAGCCCCAAGGCTTCTGCCTTAGGTCAGTGCATCCGCAACTTTTAGCCGTTCCTGCCCATTGGTTCCATTGATGCCAGTTACTCCGTCGTGCAATGTTTGTTTTCGGCACACAAGGTTCAATTTGGCCCAGCAGTCTGCTCAATTCGGTGCAGTATCAAATACCTGCTCAGCCTGAAGTTGGTTTCCATTAGGGAGTGAGTCCCGAATTTGACAAGACAGAGGACCAGAATGAAAGCGCATAGCGAAAGGTTTTCTCGATTTGCTCTGGCTGTGGTGGTCTTGGTGGTTTTCGTACCCCTCTTGCAGTGGGTGCGTGCGCAGGGACGCGGTACGCCGGTTCACTTGACCACGGACTGGAGCAACCGGCACCTGGTCTTCTCACAGCCCCGCTCTTTGCCGGATTCATGGCGGCTGCGGAACGAACCTCGCTACGGTCACCAGTGGCTGCGCCGGAATGAGGTCGCTATTCGCGATGCGGCCATTCAGGAACGCGGCGGTTCCTCTCAAATAAGGGACGACAGGAATGACGGCCGTGGCGGGAATGACCTTGACCCCGTGCGTCCGGGGGGCCCCTTCCGGCCTGTAAGGCCCGCGCCGCCTACTTCGGATTTCCAACCGTTGCGCACGGACTGGGGTGTCTCCATGCAGGCCGCCGGCACTTCCGGTACCGAGATGTTCCCGGCGAAATTCAACTTTGATGTCAATTCCGCGCCGGATTGCACCAACGATTTCATTGTTTACAATTCGGGCCTCGCATCCGCCGCGCCGGTGAAAGCCACGCGCACCGCGACCTTCGCGGGAAGTCCGGCCAATTCCACCTTTGGCACTCCACAAACTTTCACGATTGCAGACGGCGCACCTTCAATAACCTGGTACGCCAACAGCGGAGCGCTTACTTCCGCCTCGGCCACGATAACCGTTAACACCCAGCCTGCAGGCGGAGATACCGTCACTGTTGGCGGCACAACCTATACCTATGACACTGTCGCACCGACACTCGCCAATCACATTTTCCGGGGCGCCACTGCGGCGATCGCTGCTCAGAACCTCCAAGCCACCATAAATGCCAACAATGGTCAGTGCAATGCATCTGGATGCTTTGGCGCCGGAACCCTTGCGAATACCGCTGCCTCAGCAGGTCTGGGCGGAGCTGTGGTTACCGTCACTGCACCAGTGGCGGGCGCGGCCAACAATTTCGCGGTGGCCATGGTCTCCACGCATATTACTTTGGGCGCCACGGTTGTGGCCGGAGGGACCAACAATGGCGCCGGGTCCAGCGTGTTCCCGAATTATCTGGTGTCCGCCACCAACACAAACGCGACAAATCTCGCAAACTCGATTGCCGCAAACGGCGCCCCCGTTGGCGTTACTGGATCCTCAACGGGTTTGAGCGGCGTTGTAACAATCACGGCTTTGGATGGAGGGACGGACGGGAACCTGATCGCGCTTACAAAAGTAAACATGGCCCAGTTGACGCTCGGCGGCGCGACGCTTGCCGGCGGTGCGGGCCAATCCAGCATCTTCGCCTTGAACAACCTCTATTCCACGCAAGGCAGCGTGGGCGGATTGTGCAACTCCAATGGCCCCACACTGATGTGGTCCTATCAGACTTCCACTCTGGCAACGAAGGGCGGGGCCGTAACTTCCCCCGTGATCTCGGGCGATGGCGCCAAAGTCGCCTACGTTGAAACGAGCGTGTCCGGCGCGGTTCTCCACATCTTGAAATGGAAGACTGGACAGGGCGCTGGCGTGGGCGACGCGCCCGCTCCGGATCAGACTCTCGCGGCTCTCGCGAACTGGAATACTTGTACCGTCGGCAACTCCTGCATCGTGAACATCACATTCAATGGCGGCGCTGCGGATCAGGACACCAACTCCTCGCCTTTTTACAATTACAACACGGACATCATCTACATCGGCGACAACAACGGCAAACTCCATAAATTCACCGGCGTATTTCTTGGAGCGCCTCAGGAAGTCACGTCCGGTGGATGGCCGATCGCCGTCGCCGCCGCCGCAGTCCATCTGAGCAGCCCGGTGATGGACAACGGTTCGGTGAACATCTTCGTGGGCGCAAACAACGGAACCTTGAGCTACGTGAAGGAAGTGGGCAGCGTAACCGGAACCTGCAGCGGCGGTGGCAATGCCACTCCGTGTCTGGGCCTTTCTCTGGGCGCGACTGTTGGCGCCGTTACCACCATTAATGTGGCCACCGGGGCCTCTTCGACCTCCAATGGCACGGCCGCCAGCGGCGCCGTCACCGATGCGCCCATCGTGGATGGCAGCATAGGAGTGTTATTTGTCAGCAATGGCACCGAGACGGGCGCTAATCATGGCACGATGATCGAGACAAATACCGCGTTGGGGTCTTCCGTGGTGGGCCAGGTCATCGCAAACCAAAGAGTCGGAGGCAATTCCGGCCCCCCGAATGCCTCTCCCGTTCACACGGGCGCCTTTGACAACGCTTACCTCAATAGCGCCGGTGGGACGGGAAGTTTCTACGTCTGCGGAGCAGAACAGATCGTTGGCCACAACAGCAGGCCCGCCATTTACAAATTCACTTTGACCAACGGCGTCATGACCGTCGTTCCTTCTGGCACTACGACCAACGAACTCCTGGGTCTCGCGAGCAACAGTTCTGACGAATGCTCTCCGGTCACTGAAGTTGAGAACCCAAACGCGGCAGGCGGCGCGAAGGAATGGATCTTCTTCAGCTTCGGCAACAACGCCAACAATGGCGTCGCCAACGGAGGGACCGGCTTGCCGAACGCCATTCCGGCCGGAAGCCCGTGCGCGACCGATCAGCGTGGTTGCCTGGCTTCGATTGACATTACCAGCGGCGTATGGCCGCCAGCTTCCGGCACGGTCACGAATACAATTTCGCTGCCTGCGAATGGCGTCGGTGCCTCGACGACCGGGATCATCGTGGACAACGTCGCCAGTCCGGGGAGCGCTGCACAGGCGTCCAGCATCTATTTCACATTGACCGTCAACTCCGCGGCCGGCACCGGGGCGCCCGGCCTGCCGCAATGCAACGGGCATAACGGTGTAGGATGCGCTGTCAAGTTAACGCAGGCTGCATTACAATAGCGGCGGGGGTTGATAAAAGTGACGATCAAAGATTCATCGGACTCAAAAACGCAAGAGACGATAGGTAAAAAGAAGCAATATGAGACCCCGTCCTTCCGCTTCGAGCGCGTCTTTGAAGTCTCCGCGCTTTCCTGCGGCAAGATCGCTGCCACGCAGTCGGGGTGTCACTCGAATCCGAAGAGATCCTAGTTTCTCGCCCCCGGGCGAATGACCAAATTTTTCCTATGCGCTCCATGAACACATCCGCATGCAATCTTGTCGGTGAGGCTTTGCGCAAGGCAGGGCGAGTCCGCTTGCGCGTTTCCGGCACCAGCATGGTTCCCACAATGCGTCCGGGCGATTTGATAACCGTCGAAAGCGCAAGTGCGCGAGAAATTTCTCCGGGAGAGGTTGTGGTGTTCGCGCGCGAGGGACGCCTCGTGGTCCATCGGGTCAAATCGAAATCTGGCAATTTCCGCGAGCCGCTTTTGGCGACCCGCGGTGACCGCTCTCGACGCGACGATCCCGTCGTCGCCGGTTCCGAATTGCTCGGGCGCGTTACACAAATCGAGCGCGGCGGCCGGCGCGCGCGGCTGCGCACCAGGCTCAGCGCAACAGAGCAGGTGATTTGCAGCCTTCTTCGCATCTCGGATCACGCTACTTATCTTTATCTTCGCGTTTCCGCTCTCTAGCGAGAGCAGCTTGTGAGGGCGTTCGAGTGCCGGATACTTTGGCCGCTGCCACCTGTTCCCAGGTCGTGATTGAGATCGGCGGTCTGCCCATCCGCTTGTCCGTGGATGATCCCGCTTTTATCGAACTGCTGAATAGGCGTTATGCGGGATTCGTTTCCAACTCCAGCCAGCCCAGATTTGAATTCCGGATTGACCTCGCTCCTCCGGGACTCATTGCAAAAGACCAGGACGTCAGCGTGCGCTGGAATTCCGGCAAATGGTATTTTGATCGGGGCGATTTCCATGCGGAGTGGGACCCTTCTGCCGGTCGCGGCAAAGTCCGCCAGACCGCCAACCCATATTCCATTGACTGCGTCCTGCGTATCGTACACACACTCTTGCTTGCGAAAGAGGGCGGCTTCCTTTTGCACGCCGCCAGCGCCGTGCGCAGTGGACGCGCTTTCCTGTTCAGCGGCGTCTCCGGCGCGGGAAAAACGACCATCGCGAGCCTCGCGCCTCCGGATGTTTCCCTGCTCACCGACGAAATCTCTTACGTCGTCAAGGACTCCGGCGGGTACTTTGCCTTCGGCACCCCGTTCGCCGGCGAGCTCGCCCGCGTCGGTGAGAATTTGCGCGCGCCCATCGCTGACGTATTCCTTCTCACCCAGGGCAACGATAACAAGATCGAATCACTCGAGGAAAAAACTGCCGCTTGCGCCCTTTTGAGGAATATCCTGTTCTTTGCGGAAGATCCCGGCCTTGTAAACGCTGTGTTTGAATCAGCGTGCGAGTTTGTGAAGCGGGTCCCTGTCCGCCGGCTGACGTTTAGGCCGGACGCCAAAGTTTGGGAGTTGATTCAATGATGGAGAAACGCTACGTCGCTCGGGACACTTACGTCGCGTCGCGCCTGATGGGCGGCGAAATGATGGTCATGTCCACACGCGACTCCACTCTCTTCACTTTGAACGGCGTGGCCACCGCCATTTGGGAAGCCGCCGACGGCAAGACGCCCCTGGACGAAATTGTCGCAAATCGTATCTGCAAGGAGTATGACGTCACACCCGAAGTGGCCATGAAAGACGCGGAAGCACTCGTCGAGCAGCTCGCTGGCCACGGCATCCTGATCGTGTCCGATCAGGCGATTCTTCCCAAGGCGATCTCCCGGGAGAATTCCAAGTGAGCAATCTAATGCTCGAAATGGGCGCCAAGGCGCTCCGGCTGGGAATCCCTCTCTCCGTACAGCTCGATATCACTTACCGTTGCAACGAGCGCTGCGTCCATTGCTATCTCGACCATGAAGACCGCGGCGAAATGACCACTTCCGAAATTAAGAATCTCGTGGACCAGCTCGCCGAAGCGGGTGTTTTCTTTCTCACCATCAGCGGCGGTGAGATCCTGCTTCGCAAGGACCTCTTTGAAATTCTCGAGTACGCCCGCGAAAAAAGTTTCTGCATCAGGCTGAAAACCAACGCGCTCCTGATCGGCAAAAAAGAGGCGGCCCGCATCCGCGATCTCGGTGTGGAAACGATTCAAATCAGCATCTACTCCCACCGCGCTGCGGTTCACGATGCCATTACAAAAGTGCCGGGCTCGCTCGAGCGTTCCATCAAGGCCATCCGTTTCCTCTGCGACGAAGGCTTGCACGTGATCATCGCCAACGTACTGATGGTCCAAAATTACGGTGACTATCCCGGTGTGCAGGCGTTGGCCGCTGAACTGGGCGTGCAAGTCACAATGGACCCGACCATCACGCCAATGATGGACGGCAGCCGGAACATTCTGAATATGGGCCTTGACCAGAGATCATTGACGCAGGTTTTCCACGACCCCAGTTTGCTCGGCGAATCTGGAGAACACTGCGCGGTTCCTAAGGGGCCGGACGAAGACGCCCTGGACTCCACGCCCTGCAGCGCGGGGCACACGGCGTGTTACGTTTCCCCCTACGGCGATGTTTATCCGTGCGTTCAGTTTCCACTGCCCACCGGCAACGTCAGGAAAACAAAGTTCCTGGAAATCTGGAATTATTCACCCCAGATGAACGAGGTTCGCACCATAACGTTGAGGGATCTCACCAATTGTTCCGTTTGCGTCCACGGTGGCACCTGCACACGCTGCCCGGGGCTTGCGTTTATGGAAGGCAATATGCGCGGACCTTCCACTGCGGACTGTGAAAAGTCATTCGCGAGGACCGGAATTCCTTCTGAGAATTTGAAGTTGAAGAAATCGGGCGCGACCGCGCTTGTTCAGATCCACGCGTAACGCAAGGAAGCGTTCGCCGATTTATTCCGCACGGTTTGCAATACAAAAATTCCGAAAACCCTCGCTCAATTCTGAATGCAAAAAGTATTCTGTGGTTCTAACGACCAACGCTAGTGCTTCGTTTTTGGCGCCGTTATTTTGGTGTCAACGCCGAGTCCCATCGAATTCAGGCCTTCCAGCGCCTGGTGTGCCAGCGTCGCAAGTGGCCCGTTTGGATCGAGCTCAATACACTTCTGATACGCCTCGACCGTGCCCGGCAAAAGAATAAAAGTAAGCTTATCGCCTTCCTGTTTGGTTTTCATATTAGCTACCAGCGCGGCCCCATACAGGAACCACCCCTGCGCATTCTTGGGGTCGAGGTCGGTGGCTTTTTTCAGCATGTCCACTATCCCTGGGTTTTCCAAACTGCCTGCGTTGTAGAGCACTGCGCCGAAATTCCTGTATGCCTGCGCGGAATTGGGCGGGTCGAGTTCCGCGCTCTTTTGATATGCAGTTTTTGCTTCTGCAACCTTCCCCGCTTTCGCCAGGGCGTTCCCAAGATTGTTGTAATAAGCGGCTGCGGGTGGATCAATTTCCGCGGCCTTCTGGAGAGCCTGCGCTTCGTCCTCGTACTTCCCCATCGCGTCGTAAGCGTCCCCGAGGTTGCCGTAAATCACTCTCCGGGCCTCACTATCGCCTTCTCCAACGAGAGTAAGCGCCTGTTGATACTGATTGATGGCTTCCGTGGCGAGAGGTGTGGCTTTCGATTGAAGGTCCGCCCTTTGGTCTGCGGGGGCGCGGAGAGCCTGCTTGTGAAAATCCGCGGCCTGAGCCAGCGCGGCATTCCCGGCATCCACGTGGCCTTTCAGCGTGTTGGTCTTCTTCATCTCCGCGCTGTATGCCTTTGCCCTATCGCGAAAAGCTTTTACGTCGGGATCGGCAAGACTGACATTGATGCCCATGTCGTGGCCCGCGACGATTTTCGTCGCGCCGTTGTAAAGTATTTCGTCGTTGAACGTAAAAGTGACTGTGTAGGATCCTGGGGCAAGACCTGCCTGAAGGTATTTGCCCGTCGCGTCCGATTTGGTCGTTACCTCAAGTCCTCCATCATCGGGCTTGATCGAGATGGTCACTCCTTCCATCGGCTTGCCGCCTTCATCCTTGATCGTGCCCTTGATGGTCCCGGTCTGAGCCGCGTTTTTATCTTGTGCGGCGACAGGCGGGGCGAAACACGCAAGCACAATCGCAATACAAAGGGCGATACCAATCGCAGCTACTCCGAACCGAATCAGTTCCTTCTTCACAGTCGTTCCTCCCGGCCGGGCTTGCCGCTTCCCTGGAGCCCGTCAATCCCTATCCATTATCTCTCAATACGGCCCGATAGGGGATAGGGTCGCTATGTCCAGCCTCTGCGAAAGCCCGCAGCCGAAGCAGGCAGCTATCGCAAGCGCCACATGCTACATCCTCGGACTGGTAACACGAATACGTTAGATGCAGCGGAGCGGCAAGCTCGATGCCTCTGCGAATAATCTCACTTTTCCGCATTCCAATCACAGGCGTTGCGATTTCGATTCGCGTTTCTGGCCGTGTCCCCACGCGAATCAATTCCTGAAACACGCGATAGTATTCCGGCCTGCAATCGGGATATCCGGAGCTGTCTTCGGCAACAGCGCCAATAAATATTGCGTGCGCGCCGATCACTTCGGCCCAGCTTACGGCGACAGAAAGAAAGTGCGCATTGCGAAATGGCACGTAAGTATTGGGGATTCCTTGATGCTTCTCGACCTCGGCAGCAGAGTCTCGCTCAGGAATCGCGATCCGGGAATCCGTGAGAGCGGAACCGCCAATCTGATGAAAGTGATCCAAGCGGACGACAAGGCGTTTATTGACTCCATAAAAATCGGCAATCTCATCAAATGCACGGCGCTCGCGGCGCTCGGTTCGCTGGCCGTAACTTGCGTGCAGAAAGACCGGCTCATACGATTGCTTCGCAATCGCCGCCGTCACGCAGGAATCCATTCCGCCGCTTACGAGCACCACTGCTTTGTCTTTTATTTTCATATCACCGAGGCTGGCCATTGCAGAACACTCTTCATTCGCTGGATTCCTTAAACACCGCGCATCGCAGGATCCCAAATAAATTTGTGCAATTGCAAACCGAGCCTGACGGGAAGCCCATCGGCGAGAATCCATTCGGCCAATTCGCGCGCTTCCAATCCCGGCCAGGCGCCGGCGGGGTCCGGCGAAGCGGGTGAGAAAATCACTTGTCGCACGCGCTCGGAAAGGTTGTTTTGTGCAGTGAAATCGCGGGCAAACTCATAGTCGCGGCGCGAGGCGATTACAAATTTAACTTCGTCCTTTGCGTCCATCACTCCAAGATTCGCCATATCAAATGTGTTCGCTTCACCCGAGTCCGGACACTTCACGTCCACAATCTTGATGACTTCGCGAGGCAATTGTCCGATAAATCTTTCGCCGCTGGTTTCGATCATTACGGTGTAGCCGTCAGCGAGCAGCGTCTCCGCCAAATGCACACAATCCGGCTGCAAGAGCGGCTCTCCACCGGTTAATTCCACAAGACGAATTTGATGCGCGCTTTCTTTATTTCCTGAAAGTTCGCGCACTTTTTTGCTGACGTCATCAATCGTCAACTGCGTGCCGCCGTGAAATGCGTACGCGGTGTCGCACCAAACGCAACGCAAATTACATCCAGTGAGCCGCACAAAAATACACGGCAATCCGGCACGAGTTCCTTCGCCTTGAATCGAGCGGAAAATTTCTGTGACGACCACGATCTCAACCAGCCTTTTCAATCAATCTTGGATCCGGATTTTTTCTTTTGGTATTTTTTCACAAAATATAGCGCCAACAGAAAAAGAATTGCGGCGACGAAGACTCGATAGTAGGTGAGGTGCGCGCCGGAGTAGGCGCCCACAAGAATATATCCCGCGGCAACCAGGACTGCCGGTATCCCTATGATTAAAAAGGCTTTATTCATTTTTGACGTTCAAGTAATTGACTCAAAAATCGAATTTGGTGAGTCATTCAACTAAATTTCAAGGGCGAAAAACAGCAAAAGAAAAATCGGTCTCCCATACCGTCACGGATGCGATTCGGGGGGTCTTATTCGAATCGGTGGAGTTATCACTTATTCCAGGGGAGGCACTTATTCCGGTGGGGCCACTTTTCCCAGTGAGGCCACTCGCTCCGGCGGATGCGGTTTTGCCAACGGATGCGACCAAAGCGCTGGGTGCGCTGATTGCTTTCATGCCGCGCGATGTTTCTTCGTAAAAATACTTGGCGAGGTTTTCCGCTGACGGATTGATTTTGTCGAACGGGGGCTGATCGTTCAGAAACTTGTGGTCGAGGCCTTCGATGATGGCGCGCATGATTTGCTTTAGATGGACGAAATCGAAGAGCAGGCCGATGGAATTGAGATCCGGGCCTTCGAGGATGACGCGGACTTTGTAATTGTGTCCGTGCGGGTTTTCGCATTTGCCCTTGTAACCGCGCAGAGCGTGACCGGCCGAAAACATTTCGTCGACACTGATTTCAAACATGAAATGCCCTTCTAGGGACTCTTCCGCATGAACCGGGCGACTTCCGCGATGTCGCGCGTGGTGGAGTAACCCGGCAGCGAAGCGATGAAAATCTTACCATACGACATGCGCTCGATGCGGCTATCGAGGATGGCAAGGATGCCGCGGTCGCTGCGCGAGCGGATGAGGCGGCCAAAGCCCTGCTTCAAAGCGAGCACGGCTTCGGGCACCTGATATTCGGCGAAGGCGTTGCGGCCTTCTTCCGTGAGAGCGCGAATGCGCGCGGCGATCACAGGATCGCTTGGGACAGCAAAAGGCAATTTGTCCACGATTACGCAAGAGAGCTGCTCACCGGGGACATCCACGCCCTGCCAGAAACTTTGCGTGGCGAAAAGGACGGCGTTTGGCGTGTTGCGAAATTTTTCGAGCAATGCGGGGCGCGGCGCAGAACCTTGCAAGAGCAGCGGAAAATCAACCATCTGGCGCACGCGGCCATGGACTTCGTTCATCTGGCTATAGCTGGTGAAGAGACAAAAGGCGCGGCCTTCCGTGATTTCGAGGAGGGCGGCGATTTCTTCGGCGGCTTTGCCGGAGAATGCGGCCTCGCGCACGTCTGGAATCTTCGGCGGAATGTAAAACAGCGCCTGTTTCTTGTAATCGAATTCGGTGGGAAGAACGCGCTCGAGGGCGGAGGTGATGCCGAGACGCTGCTTCAGGAAATCGAAGCGGCCTGCGACGGCGAGCGTGGCCGACGTGAGGACGACGGTCTCGAAGCGCTCAAAAAGCTGCTCGCGGAGGATGCCGCTCACGTCAATCGGGGTGGCCGCGAGGAAAACGCCTTTGTTGCGGCGCTCCATCCAGTAAACGTAGTTGTGCTCGGCGGTTTCCATCAAGAATTCGGTTTCGCCGCGCAATTCAAAGCTGCGGCGCGAGAGGTTGACCAACTCTTCCGGCTTGCCGGGAAGCGCGGCGATTTCCGTTTCGAGCGCTTTGAGCGATTGCAAGAGCGAATCGTAGGCTTCGCGATTTGTTTCGAGGAAATGCTCACGCTCGGCGCGGTCGAAGGGAGAGCGGCCTTCGCGACCGGGAAACAGCTCAAAGAATGTGCGGGCGCGTTCGCGGATACGCATGACGCGCTTCGACAGACCGGCTGCGCCTTCGCGCGTCATGCGCAGCGCTTGCTCGGCGTCGCGCGTGAGTTCCTCCAAGCGATAATTGGAAATTCCGCGGCCGAAGTAATCGCCGGCGATGTCTTCGACTTCGTGGGCTTCATCGAAAATGACGGCGGCATATTCGGGCAGGATGCTGCCGAAATCGTCCTGACGGAGCGCGAGGTCGGCGAAAAAAAGATGGTGATTGACGATGATGATGTCGGCGTCGGCGGCGCGCTGGTGCATCTGCGTGATGAAACAGTGGCCGAATTCGGGACATTTTTGGCCGGTGCAGGCGTCGCGGCGCGCGTCGAGGCGGTGCCACAGCTCGGCGTCGTCGGGCAGGAAGTTCAGCTCGGCGCGGTCGCCGGTTTCGGTGAGCTTTTCCCAGTCGGCAATCTGCGTGAACCAATCCACTTCATCGAGTCCCTTGAGCGAGGGCTGGCCTTCCATCCAGTGAACTTTCTGGCGGCAGAGAAAATTGTTGCGGCCCTTCATCACTGCGACTTTGAGTTTTCGCGCGAAATGTTTCTGGAGAAATGGAATGTCTTTGGTGTAGAGCTGCTCTTGCAGCGACTTCGTGGCGGTGGAGATTACGACGCAGCGACCGCTGCGAATTGCGGGAATGAGATAGGCGAGGGTTTTTCCGGTGCCGGTGCCGGCTTCAACGATGGCGTGCTTCTTTTGTTGGAAGGCCTGCTCGAGAATTTCCGCCATTTCGAGCTGCGAGCGGCGGTGCTCGTAGCCCTGCGGCATGCACTTTGCGAGCATTCCGCCGGGGCCGAAGATTTGGTGGATGGTGGGGCCGTTCGCAGCGCCATCCGCCGAATGAGAATCGGCGGAGATGTCCTGCGCGACCTTCACTTCCCGCGCTGTGAGGCCTTCATCGTCTAAGGGGGCGTAGGTGCGCTCGCGCACGTGTGTTGTGGCTGGGGCTGCGGCGGGCGCGGCGGAGGAAACGCTCTCCGCGCGAGGCGATACAGGTTGTGGCGATTTTCGGGGCACGCCGGTTTGGTCCTGGGTACGGATGTCCTTGGAGGACGAAGAGCTACATTAACATAGTGGGGGATAAGCAGGCGGTGGTGCCATTGTTGTCGTAGCGTTTGGGTTTATTAGAGACGAAAACAAAATCAAAAGCCCCACGTTCGCCCATTAATACGGGACGAACATGGGGCACCCGGCCATTGTCGGGACTCCGCTCAGGATGACAAAGCTAAGGGAGGGGCGCCCGGCGCCTGCCGTGAGGAATTAAAACGCGCGATGTTCGACCTTCGTATGCAAGAGAGCCTGGACGTATTCTCGTTGCGCTGGAGGAATGCACCGCTGAGGAATTAAGATGACCGAGTTATCGCTCTGAACGAAGAGCAGGCTTTTCTTGTCGGCGATACACCTCGTCACCTGGGTCCACGGAATCCGGCATTCTCCCACGGGGTACTGCACGTACATCGCGTCTTCAGCTATCCAAACCTTCATCGGCACCCAGTGGCGCAAAGTTCTGCGACGCAAAGCAAAAGCCAGGATTAGAAGGAGCAACACAAAGATGCAGGCTCCGACGACGAGGGGCCGCGACATTCGCACATCCGGATCGAAAAAAGGCACAAAAAGAAGAATGAATGTCCCCATCACAAGCGCCAGGACCATAAAGCCCGCCGCCCGAAGCGAGCCGCCCACCTTGAACTGGAGCCAAGATGCGCTGCGCCAGTCCCCGGGGTTACAAGCGAACTCGACAGCGCGAGCGGTTACCGACTTGTTCTGACTGAGCCTCTGGGAGAGGATCGCGCGGAATTCAGTTTGGTCTCCTCCACTGGAGAACGAGGTTTTTGGAATCGCCAGCACTTCCGCGCTGGTACAGAGCACGAAAACTCTATCCGTCTCGGCTAGCGTCCAAAGCTGTGCCCACGGTCTCGTCACTGTCCCGCAATCGCAGCCGATGAGCAAACCGTCGTCAGTCGTCTCAACAAACCGTTGTTCGCGACAATGCAGGCGCGCATAGCTGTCACGCAGAAATGCCACATGCTGGTTTCGAGATTGGCGAGAGGAAATCCAGCGCGCACTCCATGCACCCAACATTGAAAGAACGCTGAATCCAAAAATCTCAATCGCTCTGAGAAGGCTTGTGCCTGGCGGAGGAGATTGCCCGAGCAGGAAAAAAATGTGGAGACTGAGAAGAACGAATCCAACCCCGGAGCAGATCGTTGCAATGTAGATGAAGAAGAACAAGCTGCGGCCAAGCGGTTCGTTTGTCCGGAACGGCGGCTGCAAGGCAACAAACGTGTCATACGAGATCGAATAGGACACGCGCATCTGCGGGATTCTAACAGGGGCGGGCCCACCCTTGCCTATCGTCTCACGTAACAAATCACAAGGCGGGTGACTGTGCCTGCCTACACTGCCTGGCCGGCAGGCAAGCTACCGGCGAGCTGGGCGGGCACACTTGAGTGGAACTGAATACTTCAGATTTGAGATTTGAAATTTCAGAAAAGGGCCAAAGACAAGAGAAAACAAGTCAACGACCACACCTTAAGAAAGTGTAGGGTGCCGTGCCTACCGGGAGGCAGGCGGCACCCGCTAAGCACTCTCCGTGGAAGGAGGATTGGGTGGCTGTTGCGGGGGCGGCGGCTGTTGGGCCGGAGGAGGCGGCGCTGGTCTGTGTGCGGGCGGCGGAATACCCTGCCTGCTCTTCCGATTCCCCTCCTTCTTTGGCTTTTTCTTCTCTCGACCGCGCTTATCCCGGTTGCCCATGATTTGCTCCTCTTTGTGTTGAGATAATCCCTTACCGACCAGCTAAAACTCTAAGATGTAGCATACCACGTGAATTCAGGTTTCCGGCGACATGGGCCTGCGTGCGCGACCCCGACGGAGACCTCCTGTACGTTCATCCCAAAGACGGGCGTGGGGTAGACTTTAGAAGTCGCTTGCGCCTGCAAGGGGGTGCGGCGTCCACGAAAATCCACAGGCCGCACAGGAAATCCACAGCCCCTCGCTTGACATACTGAATGGTGAAGTTCAGCATCCGCCCGGGTTCGTCCCCCCTTCGAATTACAAACCCACGTAGAGGTCTGCCCTAAGACGACAGGGGATTCTGTCGTCAATTTTGGTTTTTGACCGGGAAGATCGGTCCAGGCGTGACAGCGCTTGAGGCCGACAGGTCCAGGAGCTTCCCGGCGAACGCCGCTGACAAATTCTTCGACGCGCCCATCGCGGAGGATGGAGCCAATGAAAAAATATCTCTATGTGTGCCTCGCAGCGCTATTCCTAGCACCCGGGGCAACGGATGTTGCGGCTCAAACCATTACCTTTCACCCGGAACGCACGTTGAGCAGGGTTCAAAAGAGCAACTTCATTCCGGGGCACCTCACGATAGAAGCGGCGACAACCTGGTGCATGGATCGGGGAACGTGCAAGTACCATCTTGGTCCATATCATTTCGACGCCTCCATTGCTTCGCAAGTGCCAACAATTCGGAGCCAACGGATTGTGCATTCGTATTCTCCAGCAACGCCCGGTGATCCCGAGGCGATTTCCCTCCCGGACCCTTTTCAACGGCTCCAATTGATTAACCCGCGCCTAGACTTTGTGATTTACGAAGTTGAGAAGCCGCTCGCGAAGGAAGGGATGGAAGGAGTTGATTTCTATCCTTACCAGCTTAAGCCGGGAGATGAGGCCACTCTATACGGATACGTGGGCATCCGAGGGAAGCTTGTAAAGGTTCCCGGACATTTTACGACGGAATTCGAGAATGGAATTCTTGAGTTCCGCATGGAGAAACCCAAGGGCGTCAATTGGCCCGGAGCAAGCGGTGGGCTGATCCTGGATGCAGAGAACCGGGCGATCGGCCTTGTAACAGAGGCAAAGGGCGACATTGTCCAGGCGATCCCCGTCTGGGCGATCGCCGATTTTCTCTGGCACGAGAAACGCGATCTGTATCGGCAACTTTTCCCAAACCCTAATGAGCTCTATCAACCAGCCTGGGCATCTGCAATGTCGGGTACCGCAAATGAGAAAGCTGAGATCTGGACTGAAACGGAGGTTTTGACGCTGGAACATCGTGCCGAAGAAGGATCTATCAAAGACACAGCACCGAGACCTTTTCTGCCCGAGCGCTATCTCAAGTCACATGAACCGATCCCGCCGGTGGTGTTCCCTCGACACGAGCCTGGAAAAAGAGAGGAAGAACCGACCGACACGCGGAGGGCGCGGGATCAGGCGAATGCAATGCTCGATCGGAGCAAAAACTTGATCCTGGGAGAAGACGTGTGGTTTGGCGGGGACAGAGAAAGAGAGGTTGAGGCCCGATATGAAGTGCGCGTGGTTGATGGGAGGCCGACGGTTCGCCTATTAAAGGACGGTGAGCAAGAAAAATTCCATGTTGCCTACTCACCCTCTCGGACAGGCGTGGCCCCCGGCGACGCGTGGATGGAAATGCCTGCGTTGATCGCGAGTAAGATGCACGATTTGCCCATGCTCCCCGCACCAGACCGCACGGTTGGTGGAATCACATTTAAGGTGTTCCGATTCGCGGCAAAACTGGAAGATAATGCCTGTATATTTCATTCCAAGTATCTCTTCGAGCGGGTAGTGCCCGTGTCGTGCGAAGGTGAGGTGTGGTTCACGGAGGAATTTGAAATCGTTCGGATGGAGGAACGGTTTAGACCACCCAAGCGGACCGGCTGGGGCCCCTGGGATGTAGTTGTGTCATATGGACTGAGCCCAAATCCTCCCGTGTCTTCCGCGGAGGGCATGTTGCCGGCTACCATTTATGTGGAGGCAGAACTCCTCAATGGGAGAAAGTATCACTGCTTCGCAAGGGTCACGAAGGTATCGGGGTTCGGAGTCAGTTCCCGAATTGACCGATCATTGTCAAATTAAATCGCTGGCTGGAGCGCGTGCCAAAGATGGTTGGTTGTAGATTGAACTGACCGAATCAGTTTCCGGGATGATACTCGCGCTCGGTGTGTCCCTTGAGCTGGGCGCGATAGTAATAAACTTCGCGGAGGTCGCCGATGCTGTATCGCCGGGCCTGATCGTTGAAATGGCGTGATGCAGGATCGCCGCTTTCCCCGCCGGCTGTGACGGCGCGGGCGTGGACGGTTTCGCCGAACTCGACGACAGCGACGAAGCTGTTTCCGCTGGTGCCATACCACTTCTTCGTTCCCGGGTAGGCCCGCGCGCCGAATGAGGCGAGCGAACCCCACTGCGACGACGTGAAGCCGACGGGAATGCTGGGGCCTGCGTCATTGAAGGACGGGGCGATGTCGTCGTTGATGCGCTGGAAGCGGTTGATATCGCCCCACGGCGTTTTCCACGTGCCGCAATCCGCGACCAATTTGTCAGACGCCGCCGCGAGCGATTGCAGAAGCAGCTCCGGCGAGACCCTGCTGGCGGCGTAATCTTCGACGGTCATGCGCGCGGTTCGTGCGTCAGCGCGAAAGCGGCGCAGGAGATCCTCGGCCCAGAAAACGGCAAGCGACGTGGGCACGGATGTTATTGACCAGCGCTGATCCCATGCGCGCAGCAATTCAATTTGATCGGCCAATTTCGCTTTCAGAGGATTGCCGGCAGACGCCGCGTCCCAGGCTTTGATTAGCGCGGGCAGCGGCTTATCAAACCACGTGAGGTAACTGTCGTAGGCCGCGGCAATCAGAGTTGCGGGCGTGAAATCCATTTTGTTCTGCAGAACCCTCACGGCGTGAAGACCACGCGCGGATTCTCCGCCCTGATCCACGTATGCGGGAAAGTCTTCCTTCTTCGGACTACTCGGGCCGGAGGCGGACCACGGCGCGTTATTGGAATTGTAAAGCCAGCCGCTTTTGGGATTGAGCAAGTGCGGCGTCTCGTCAATGGAGAGAAGCCCGTGCCACTCGGTCGAGGGATTGCTGCCGTCCACGGGCTTCGTGAAATCGAAACTGTTATCACGGCGGGGAATAAAATTTCCGTGGAAGTAGGCGATGTCGCCATCGGCGCCGGCGAAAATTGTGTTGTTGGATGAATCCGCCTGAAGCTCCATCGTCTGGCGGAAGGATTTGTAATCCCTGGCCTTGGTGCGGATGTAGGACTGCGTGAGCGCCTTCACCGGCTCCTGCATCAGGCGAACGCTGACCCAATCGCCGTTGAGTTCGCGCACGATGGGGCCGTGATGCGTGCGGAAAACTGTGAATTTCTTTTCGGCCAGGCCGGTGGCGGTTTTGTAAGTGACGGTGATGACGGATTCCACGACCGGGCGCTCCTCGTTCCCATATTTGCAGACGAAGTGATCGCCCTTCTTTTGCACCTTCTCAAGATAATCATCCACCGCGTCAACTCCGCTCGAAGTGTGCATCCAACCGGCGCGGTCGTTGAAACCCTGATAGATAAAAAACTGCCCCCAAGTTGCGGCGCCGTAAGCGTCCAGGCCTTCATCGCTGACCATCTGCAATTCGGAGCGAAAATAAAATGACGTGTGCGGATTAATCAGCAGCAGCGCGTGGTGCGCGGCGGTGTTTGAAGGCGCGATGGCCATGCCGTTCGAGCCGGTGGGCTCCGGAGGCTGGGCATTATTGTCGGCTGCTTCGCGCTCGCCCGCAGACCCAGCCGAATTCGCATTCGCGGTGGGCGCCGGGATTCCAGGAGCTTTGCTGTAGAACGCCTGCAATTGAGTCACGCTAATTTTCTCGATGTCCCCGCCGATGCTGCCTTCGGTGAAAGTAAGCGCCATCCACGGCTCGAATCGCTTGATGACGCGCGGCTTCACTTCGGGATGCTTGTAGAGATAGAAATTCAATCCATCGGCAAACGCGTTCATGAGCGACTTCAACCACGCGGGGCTCGCGGCATATTGCGTCTTCATATCTTGGGGATCAATGAAGAGCTTCATGCGGAGGTCCTGATAAATTTTGGATTCGCCCTCGGCCTCCGCGAGACGCCCCATGGCGTTGATGTAATTCGTCTCGACGCGATTGAAATCGTCCTCGGCCTGCGCGTACTCCATGCCGAAGACGGCGTCGGCATCAGTTTTTCCGTAAACGTGGGCGATGCCCCAATCGTCACGGATGATGGTGACGTTGCGCGCCTCCTGCTCCCAGCGCGCGACATCCGGACTTCGATCTGCCTGGAACGCAAGAGCGGCCGATGCAGCCGCGAGGATCAGAACCAACTTCTTCATGAACCGTCCACCTTAAAAAGGAAAATGACCGAAGCGACGACCGTCGCCAACGCGCGCCAGCGTAACATATTCCGAGTCCTCAGGCGGACGGTCGAAGCAATTGTGAAGGACCTCGCAACTGCGGTGGGGCACTCTACTGGCACATCGTCGGATGTTATGCTCTGCGCGTGGACTTTCGACGTGAAAACAACTTCACCGATACGGCGAGCCACATAGTGAACAATCACAACAACCTGAAATTGT
This sequence comes from Terriglobia bacterium, assembly GCA_041484365.1. Lineage (GTDB taxonomy): Bacteria > Acidobacteriota > Terriglobia > Acidiferrales > UBA7541 > DASTCZ01. The sequence continues at coordinate 37,692 of JBGPHM010000016.1, forward strand.
CAGAAACTTCCGGTGCCGCAGAAAAGCGACCGGTTTGGTCGAGCGACGTTGCAATCCTGAGCTACATCGCGCTTGCGACGGTTGTGGCGCACGCGCTGACCGGCGGGCGGTATGGTTTTCACCGCGATGAACTTCCAACGCTGGATGACGCGCGGCGCCTGGCGTGGGGTTACATTGCCTACCCGCCAGTGACGCCGTTTTTCGGACGCGTGTCACTGGCGCTTTTCGGGACTTCGCTTGCCGGGTTCCGTTTCTTCGCGTCGGTGGCGGAAGCGGCGGCGGTACTGCTTACGGGCTTGATGGCGCGCGAGATGGGCGGGCGGCGCGGCGCGCAACTGATGGCAGCGGCGGCGGCGATTCCGTTTTGTATCAGCGCCGGCACGCTGATGCAGTACGTGTCATTCGATTATTTTTCTTGGGTGCTCGCGGCGTACTTCATGGTGCGTCTGATGAGGAGCTCTGACCCGCGGTGGTGGATTGGCGTGGGCGGCGCCGTCGGTCTCGGCATGATGTCGAAATATACGATGGTATTCCTCGCGGCCGGCTTGGTGGCGGGAGTGATTCTGACGGACGCGCGGCGGTTCCTGAAAAGCAAATGGCTTTGGTTGGGCGTGTCAATTTCGCTGCTGATTTTCCTGCCCAATCTTATTTGGCAAGTGCAGCATCATTTTGTTTCGATAGATTTCTTGCGAACAATCCACGCGCGCGATATCCAAATCGGATTAACGCGCAATTTTCTTCCTGAACAGTTGCGTATGATGCTGCTGGCATTTCCACTGTGGGCCGCCGGACTTTGTTTCTGCATTTTCTCGCACCAAGGACGCCGGTACCGCGCGCTCGGCTGGATGTATTTGGCGCCGCTGGCAATTTATTTGATTGTGAAGGCTCGTGGATATTATCTGGCACCCGCATACCCGATGCTTTATGCGGCGGGGAGCGTGTGGGGCGAAGAATGGATCGCGCGGTTGCACGCGGGATGGAAGCGAACGATCCGGACGATTGCCTGGACCGCGCTGGCGGTTGATATCGTGTGCGTAGCGGCGGTCGCATTGCCGATTGCGCGCGTGAATTCCGGGTGGTGGAACGTCGCCATTAAGTACAACGGGCATATCAGGGATGAAATCGGCTGGCCGGAATTGGTGCAAACGCTTGCCGAAATTCGCAATGCGTTGCCTGAAGCGGAACGCGCACGGACCGCTGTATTGGCTGGAAATTATGGCGAGGCAGGGGCCGTGAATCTATTGGGCCCACAATTCGGACTGCCGCCCGCAATCAGCGGCGGAAATTCGTTTTGGGCGCACGGGTATGGCGATCCGCCGCCGGAAACTCTGATTGTGGTGGGCTTTTCGCGCGGGTTCGTGGAGGGGAATTTTGCGTCGTGCCAATTGGCGGCGAAAACGTGGAATCAGTACGGAGTAGAGAATGACGAGACGCAAAAATATCCCGAGATCTACGTGTGCCGGGGGCTGAAGCAAAGCTGGCCGGAGTTCTGGAAACATTTTCAGTATTTCGGGTGAGACGGCTCTCATTATTGAAGGCAGGAATCCACCGGCTCACGGGGCTCGCCCCAGCAAAACGCGCTGCGGCGAATGATCCACCAAGTAGGAGCCTCGGGACGCAAACAGCACGCATCACCGACGGATTGCGACGAGCCCGGTGCTATGCCGTCTGAACGAGCCTGGCAGGACTCAGTTTTCTCGCTTTCCGAAGGAGAGCATCCAAGGACCATGGTCCAGGGCCGTTGATGAGCAGGAAGGCAACCGTGATGATTTGAGCGTAGTCGGACCGGATTTCATGTAAGACCGCCCATGGCCCAATCCGAGGAGGGACCGGCGGCAAGGGCAATGGGGATGTTCCGAGATACAACGAGATTTTCGTGGAAAGAATGGCAACGATCATTTCGATGATGAATGGGATGGCGATCAGCCGCGTCATCAGGCCGGAGAGCAACAACAGGCCCCCAACGATCTCGAGCCAGCCCACAAAACCTGCCGTGAAATGTGGAAACGGCATCCCCAGTTTCGTGAAACGCCCTACGCCCTGGTTCACATAGACAAACTTCAATATTCCTTCCCAGAGAAACACTCCTCCCGCCATCAGCCTCAAGAGCAAAGTCGATTTCGGGCCGGCGACCGGCGGATTCGCGAGCCATTTGAGAATGTTCTTCATTCTGATATTTCTCCTTTTTTGAATTTCCGGACACTGACGATAACTGTTTGCCTTGCGATTTATTCCAGAAGAGCGGGCGAAAAAACCAAAAAAAGAGAAATAAAGAGGCGGGCGGTGGGGAATAAATGTGGACGGCGTCAGTTATACTGAATGAGTCGTGAAAGATGAAAATCTCCCGGGCGGCTCATTTGAAGAGCTGGCAATGCCGCTCTTTGACTCGCTCTACAACTTCGCGCGATGGCTTACGCACAACCGCGAGGAAGCGGAAGACCTTGTCCAAGAGACATACGCCAAAGCACTGAAGGGGTTTCCATCGTTCCTGCCGGGAACAAATTTTCGCGCCTGGATTTTCCGGATCCTGCGGAACACGTTTCTGACGTCACGAACCGGGCTGAAGATCACGATGACCACGTCGCTGGACTCCGACGAAAATGAATCCGTCGCCCCGGCGACGACGGAAACGCCGGAGTCACTTTTGATTGAGCGCTCCAATCAGAAAATGGTTCAAGAAGCCATCGAGGAATTGCCACTGAACTTCCGCGAGGTAATTTTACTGTGCGACGTGGAGGAAATGTCATACCAGGAAATTGCGGAGACCATTTCCATTCCAATCGGAACGGTGATGTCCCGCCTGGCGAGAGCCAGGAGTGCGCTTCGCCGAACGCTGACCAAGAAGCTGCAGGGGGGATGAAGAATGGCTTGTGATTTAAGGCGGGGCAAGATCGAGGCATACGCCGATGCGGAACTTTCCGCCGATGAGATGCGTGCGATGGGCGAGCATCTGCGCGGTTGCGCTTCCTGCACGTCGGATTTGCTTGGCCACACGCAGTTGAAGCGTGCTATTCACACGGCGGGCGAGCGGTTCTCGCCCAGTTCCACACTTAGGGAGCGAGTAGAAAAAACACTCCCAAGAAGAAGGAGCGCAAAATCGGTTTGGTATTGGGTGCCGATACTAGGTGCCACTGCTGCAATCATCGTCCTTGGTTTCTTGGCATTACAGAGATGGTCCGCATCACAACGGGAGCAGGTGTATGCAGAGCTTGCGGACCTACACGTTGCGGCGCTGGCGAGCTCCAATCCAGTGGACATCATTTCCACTGACCGCCACACTGTGAAGCCCTGGTTCCAAGGAAGAATCCCATTTACTTTTAACCTGCCCGAACTTGCCAGCACACCGTTTACGCTCGAGGGTGGGCGAGTCTCATACCTCGATCAATCGCCGGGTGCGCAATTGATTTTCAAGATTGGAAATCACCGGATATCCGTCTTCATATTTCAGAATCGGCTGGACCGTCGTTTTACTTCAAGCGACAGCCAATCAAAACGACTTACATTTAATGTGGAGACATGGACTGAAAATGATTTGCGCTACTTCGCCATCGGTGATGCCAATGCAGAAGATATCCATAAGTTGAGTGAGTTGTTGAGGAATGCAGCGCGTTCGTGATGGAGGATGAAGAAGGTGAGACCCCGCACGCTTTAGACCGAAGCGTGCGTCATCCTGACTCTGCTCGTGTGAAGGAGGGAAGTTTCAGGTCTATTGGTCTTTCAAGATTGTTTCGCCCTTGATAAGCCAAGCCACGCCGAAAACAAATATGGCGGTGGACTCAAGCCAAAACACTGGTTTAAGACTCTCGACATGGGGTTTGACTAGCGGCAGCTTGACGATAAGAATGAGGGCAATACAGGCAAGGATGACAACTCCGCAGACGCGATAGACTTTGTTTCTCTGGAGCTTTCGGGGGGTGGGAACCCTGTCCGGGGCGGTCTTTGTGAACAGGAAGAGTGAGAAGTAGGCGAGCGTCAGGAAGAACAGCGCCGCGAACGACAGGTGCAACGCACCGATGAACTTATCCTGAGACGTCGGGCCTGTGAGCGGGGTGGTTGGAAAGAACGCCACGCCAATTGCGAAGAGACTGGCAAGACGCCCTGCGATTACATCCCTACGGTCGAATCCTCTGGTGGACATGAGAAAGATGCCGATTGCGCATAGGCTCCCCACAAATACGTTCCTCAAGTCCGTGTAATAGTAGCCGCTAACTGAGGCTTGTATTCCGGGACCTTGCACGAGCATTTTTCCGAGAGCCAGGACGAAAGGAAGCGCGACTCCGATAATCCCGACGGCCTTCCGCAGGGCAAGGTAAGAAAGTACCAGGGAGTCTTGAGGGCCGGGTTGCTGGTTCATAGCGATCCTCCGTTTGCGCCAGCCGCCTGTTTCTTCTCCAGATCGGCGGTCGGGTTGTCACAAGATTGAATGGCGCCGAGAATTCGAAGGGATCCGGTCCCGTGCCACCCGCAAGGGCCATTGCTGAATGGGATCATAAGCTTGTAATAAGTATATGGGCAATGTGAGCCGCCGACCACCCTTCCACGGTGGTGGAGTGCGGCCGGTCTGCCCCATGGCAATGCTGGCCGTTTGCTATACTGCGCGGATGGCCGCGCAAAAACCGCTGAAGAAGCTCTTTCTGATTGACGCAATGGGCTTTATCTTCCGCGCTTTTTTCGCGCCGATGGAGCGACTGCGCAGCCCTTCCGGATTGCCGACGAAAGTTCCCTACCTTTTCACACAAATGGTCCGGCGGCTGGTGCGCGATTATCAGCCGGACTACATGGGTGTGGCATTCGATCTGGCCGGGCCAACTTTCCGGGACAAACTTTTCGCGCAATACAAAGCCAAGCGGCCTCCGATGCCGGAAGAGCTTGCGCAGCAATTGCCATACGTGCGGCGGTTGTGCGAAGCCCTTCGGATGCCAATCCTCTCCGAGCAAGGTTACGAGGCCGACGACATCATCGGCACGCTTGCCGTGCAGGCGGCCAAGCGCAAACTCGACATCTATGTGGTGACGAGCGACAAGGATCTGCTGCAACTGGTTGGCGGGCCTGTGCGCGTGCTGATCCCGACCAAGCAGGATCTGCTGGTGGACGAAGCGAAGGTGCAAGAGCTGCTGGGAGTGCCGCCTAATAAAGTGATTGATGTGATGGCGTTGATGGGCGATTCGATTGACAACATCCCCGGCGCAAAAGGAATCGGCGAAAAAGGGGCACGCGAATTGATCCAGCGGTTCGGGTCCGTGGAGAAGGCGCTCGATAACGCGGACAAGGTGGAGGGCAAGCGATACCGCGAGGCGCTGCAAACACAGCGCGAGCAAGTAATGATGTCCAAGCAGCTTGCGACGATTGCGACGGACGCGCCTGTGAAACTGGACCTCGACCTACTCACGTACCGCGTGCCGGATGGTGAAGCGCTTCGCGCGCTATACAGCGAGCTTGGATTTACTTCGCTGCTGCGCGAACTTGGGCCGAGCGCGGCGAGCGCCGCTGAAGCTGCGTCTGCCGCGAGTGAAAAGGATTACAGTGAATTGAAATCCGCTGAAGAAGCGCGATCGTATTTGGAAAGATTGCCGCACGAACAAGAGGTTGCTGTCATTCTGACGATTGCGCCGGATGAGCAGCACGATGAGATGGGGTTTGGAAGCCGCGTGGCGGCGATTGAATTCTCTCCGAAGGCGGGCGTGGCCCGGACATTAATATTGAACGATCCGGAGACTTTGCTGGAAAAGGGGAACGAGCCGGACAAGGTGGTCGCGGCGCTTCAGCCATGGCTCGGCGATGCCAAGCGGCCGAAGATTGTCCACGATCCGAAATTGATTTCACTTCTGCTCGGGGATACGGCCGGCATTCGCCACGCGACGATTCTCTACTCGTACCTTTTGCGACCGACGACGGCCAAACATAATTTTGACGACGCTGTGTTGCGCTATCTCAACATCAATCTTGGGAGTCAGCCTGGCGAACGCGCGGACGCGCTGCACCAGCTTGCGCCGGAGCTGCGGCGTCAGATGGAAGCGCAAGGGTTGGCGCAGGTGTACGAAACGATTGACCTGCCGCTCGCGCCGGTGCTCGCGGAAATGGAGCGCGCGGGTGTGCGCGTGGATCCACTGGCGCTCGCGACAATGTCCGCCGGACTGGAAATGGAGATCCGCGTCCTCGAAGCACGCATCTGGGGGCTGGCCGGCACGGAATTCAATATCGGCTCACCAAAACAGCTCGCGGAAATCCTGTTCGACAAGATGAACCTGCAGCCGCCGGCGCGGATGGGCAAGGCGCGCTCGACCAATGCGGAGGTATTGGAAGCTCTTGCGCCGATGCACGAGCTGCCGCGGAAAGTGCTCGAATACCGCGAAGTCACAAAGCTGAAATCCACTTACGTGGACTCGTTGCCGCGGCTAATCAACCTGGAGACTGGACGTCTGCATACGCGATTCAGCCAAACCGGCACGGCGACCGGACGGCTGAGTTCCTCGGAGCCGAATCTGCAAAATATTCCGGTGCGGACGGAAGCGGGCAGGCGCATCCGCGCGGCATTTGCAGCGGAAGCAGGGATGACGCTGCTCTCCGCCGATTACTCTCAGATTGAGCTGCGCATTCTGGCGCATCTTTCCGAAGACTCAGTACTCACCGAGGCATTCCGCAAGGGCGAAGACATCCACTCGCGCACGGCGCAGGAGGTGTTTGGCGTGGGACCGATGGCGCAGACCGCCGACCACCGGCGGGCCGCGAAGGTGATCAACTTCGGGATCATTTATGGGTTATCGGCATTCGGACTGGCGCAAAACTTGGGAATTGACACGAAGGAGGCCGCGCAATTCATCGCGGCATATTTCGCGCGGTACAAGGGAGTAAAGGAATTCCTGGACGGCACGCTCGAAGAGGTGCGGAAGAGCGGTTTCACGCGGACGATGTTCGGCCGCGTGCGCCCGATTCCGGAAATCAGTTCACCGATGGTGGGATTGCGAAACTTTGCCGAACGGACCGCGATGAATACGCCCCTTCAGGGCGCCGCCGCGGATTTGATCAAGCTCGCGATGATTCAAGTATCACACCGGCTTAAGACTGAGAATTTCCGCGGACGCATGATCCTTCAGGTGCATGACGAACTGCTCTTTGAGGCGCCGCCAAAAGAACTTGAGCGGCTCGGCGCGCTGGTGCGCGAGTGCATGGAGCAGGCGCATCCATTGCGAGTTCCGCTCAAAGTGGATTTGAAAGCCGGGCCGAACTGGCGTGACATGAAGGAACTGCAAAGCTAGGGAGCGGACAGCGAATTATGCTAGGCTCTGGCCAAGGTCCCTCTTTCTCGAGGCTTTTTGTTGAGGCGTTGAAATGAAACATTCCGAGGGTTTCCTCCGGCTGGTGAATGAAGCGCGTTCCCGGATTCGCGAGACGAATGTGGCTGACGTCAAGAAGCGGATGGATGCAGGAGAAAAGTTCGCGCTCGTGGACGTCCGCGAAGAAAGCGAATGGGCACGCGGCCATCTGCCCAACGCTGTGCACCTCGGCAAAGGCATCATCGAACGCGACATCGAGATGCGTTTTCCCGAGAAGGCCGCCGAGATCGTGCTCTACTGCGGCGGCGGCTTCCGTTCCGCCCTTTCCGCCGATAGTCTTCAGAAAATGGGCTACAGCAAAGTTAGCTCGATGGACGGCGGCTGGCGCGGGTGGATCGATGCGGGACACCCGACCGCACAGGGTTAAAATCCCCGCAAGAAACTTACAGGGATATTCGGCAAGAACCTCTGGAATTTCATGAAGTCTTGGCTGGGGCGGGAGGATTCGAACCTCCACCGTCTGCATTAACAGTGCAGCGTCCTACCAATTGGACCACGCCCCAATTCCATACCCCCTGATTCTACGCCCGGTATGAATCGAGACGTACCGCTGCGAGCTGTTACGGCCTCGACTCGGCGGGCAGACTATTTTTCGCGCGGAGCGGGGGCGGGCATGGACGGCCCCCAATCGGTGGGCGAGGGCGTCCAGCGGCGAGTGAGAACATCGGAAAGAGTGAAGGTCAGCAGGAGCGCCAACCAGAAAAAGGCGGCGAGGAGGGCGAGCTTTGTGAGGCGCGGGCTGTATTTCACGTGCATGAAAAACAAAATGACGAGGAGCATTTTCGTCACGGCGATTACGAGCGCAACCACCGTGTTCATGGCGCCGAGATCAATGAACGCGACAACGGTCGTGACGGCGGTCAGACAGATTAGCGCTGCGAAAACTGCGACGTAAACCTTGACCGGCACGACGTGCGAGAACATCAGTAGCGCCCCCCGATGAGATACAGCAACGGAAACAGGAATATCCAGACGATATCCACGAAGTGCCAGTAGAGTCCGCTGACTTCAACCGGCGTGTTGTATTCGGCTGAAAACTTTCCACGCCAAGACATTCGAACAAGCACGCCAAGAACCCCCAGCCCGATGATCATGTGCAAGGCGTGCAGCGCCGTCATGATGAAATAAAAACAGAAGAACAATTGGAGATTGGGGAGCGTCACGCCCGATGGCAGGGCCACCTTTGGCGCGAAGCGGATACCCGGCACAAGAAAATTTTCCCACTTGTGCGCGTATTCCATATATTTGATGCCAAGAAAAGCTGTGCCGAGCGCCATCGTAAGCAATAGAAACCAAATCAGCGCCTTGCGTTTTCCGGTTTGCGCGGCGTGGACGGCGAGCGCCATGGTGAGGCTGCTCGCGATCAGGATAGCGGTATTTGTCGCGCCGAGCCGGATATCGAGCAGGCGGCTTCCGGCTTCGAATGCGGGCAAATAAAGAGAGCGATAGATAGTGTAGCCGCAGAAAATTCCGCCGAAGAACATGATTTCCGTGACAAGGAAAACCCACATGCCGAGGTTTCCGGCCTCGCGCTGTTGCTCGGCGTTGGCAAAATGATGAGCCACACCCGGAGGGTGGCCGGAGGAGGTCGTGTCAGACAAAGGGCCCCTCCCTTCCGGGGGAGATTGCGCGCGCGCGTTCGGCGTAAGCGTAGGCTTCCTCAGTGACAACCGGAGTCACTTCAAAGTTTTCCTGCGGGGGCGGCGAAGGCGTCTGCCATTCGAGGCCCGTTGCGCGCCAGGGATTCGGTCCGGCAGGCGGCCCATACCGCATGGACCAAATGAGATAGACGAGCGGAATCAGGTAGCCCACCGCGAGAATGGAAGCTCCCGCCGACGACATCACGTTGAGCACCTGAAACTCGGCCGGGTATGTCGCGTAACGGCGCGGCATGCCGAGATAGCCCAGCATGAATTGCGGAAAAAAAGTGAGGTTGAATCCCACGAAGATCATCAAGGCGGCAAACCGCGCCCAGGCGTCGGAATACATCCGGCCGGTGATTTTTGGCCACCAGAAATGGATGCCGCCCATGTATGCCATCACGGTGCCGCCGACCATAATGTAGTGAAAGTGAGCGACGATGAAGTACGTGCCGCTCAGGTGCACGTCCGTTGCGAGCGACGCCAGAAACAATCCGGTCAGCCCGCCCATGGTAAACAGGCCGATGAAGCCGAGCGCATAGAGCATGGGCGCCTGATAGGAAATGGAACCCTTGTAAAGCGTCGCCGTCCAGTTGAATACCTTGATTGCAGAGGGGATTGCGACCAGAAAACTGAGCAGTGAAAAAATCAGGCTGGCGTAAACCGACTGGCCAGCGACAAACATGTGGTGGCCCCAAACAAGAAACCCGATGACCGCGATCGCGATGCTTGAAAATGCCACAAACTTGTAACCGAAAATCCGCTTCCGCGAAAAACAAGCGATCACCTCACTCACAACGCCCATGCCCGGCAACACCATGATGTAAACAGCCGGGTGCGAGTAAAACCAGAACAGGTGCTGAAAGAGCAGCGGGTCGCCGCCAAGTTTGGGGTCAAAGATCCCCGCATGAAAGATCCGCTCGAAGGCAACGAGCACAATCGTCACCGCGACGACGGGCGTGCCGAGCACCATGATGATGCTCGTCGCGTAAATGGCCCAGAGGAAGAGCGGCATGCGGAACCAGGTCAGACCCGGCGCGCGCATCTTGTGGATGGTCACGATGAAGTTCAGTCCGGTGAGGATCGAACTGAACCCTGAAATGAAGGCTCCCAGCGCCGCGGAAATGACGTGCGTATTCGCGTATGTACTGCTGTAGGGCGTGTAAAACGTCCACCCCGTGTCCACGCCGCCCGCGAGAATCGAATAGAGAGTGAACATCGCGCCGACGACGTAGATGTACCAGCTCAGAAGATTCAGGCGCGGGAATGCAAGATCCTTCGCGCCGATCATCATCGGCACAAGGAAATTACCCAGCACCGCAGGAATTGCGGGAATCATGAAAAAGAAAATCATCACGATCCCGTGGATCGTGAACAATTTATTGTAGGTCTCGGGCTGGACGAGCGTTCCCTGCGGCGTTATTAGGTGCAACCGCATCAGAACTGCGGCGACCCCGCCGATGAAGAACATGAAGGTAACGGAAAGCAGATAGAGCAGCCCGATGCGCTTGTGGTCCGTGGTGAGGAGCCACGAGCGAATGCCGTAGTTCACGTTCAAATAATTTACGTGCTCATCGGGAGAGGCTTCGGAGGCGCCGGCACTCATTTCCCCTTCCTTTCCTGGGCAGCAAGGGACTTCACGTAAGCCATCAATTGCAAAATCTGCTCCTCATTTAACTGTCCCTGAAATGTGGGCATCACCGGCGCGTAATTTGCCAGCGGCATCGAGTTCGGGTTGGTGATGGCCTGGCGGATAAAGCCCTCATCAACCATGAGAGTCCGGCCGTCCTTTAGTGGCTGCGGCTTACCGAACACTCCATCGAGCGCGGGGCCCTTGCCACTGCCATCCGTTTTGTGGCAGGTGTCGCATCCATATTGATTGAAGAGCCGCGCGCCTGCCTGCGTCATAGATTCGCCCTTCGTGCCGCCGGATAGCCATGCAGCGTAGTCGGCGGGAGACATCACATACACCCAGCCAATCATCCCGGCGTGTTCGGCGCCGCAATACTGCGCACAAAATAAATGGAATGTTCCCGTTTCGGTCGCCTGAAACCAGATCGATGAGTAGCGGCCGGGCAGCACGTCTTTCTTGATGCGGAAGGCGGGGATGTAAAAATCATGGATCACGTCCTCGGAAGTCATCGTCAGCTTCACGGGAACGCCGACCGGCACGTGCAGTTCGTTGATTTCACGCGGGCCCTCGGGATGCTGCAAATGCCACATCCATTGCTTGCCGACGACAAAAATTTCCATCGAAGCGTTTGGCGCGCGGGAATTCTCGAAATAGAGGCTTGAACTCCAGGTGAATACAACGGCGCATAGCACGATGGGAATCAGAGTCCAGGTAAGCTCGAGCGGAAGGAGCGTCTTTGTTTCCTCAGGCTGCTCATCTTCCGAACGGCGGCGGTACTTTACGGCGAAGTAGAGAATCGTCGAGAAAATAATGAAAGTAAAAAACAGCGTGATGCCCGTCAGGAAGAAGTAAAGCCTGTCCACGCCTTCGGCGATGGTCGAGCCCGGCTCCGGCCGGATGGGAATCCCCGGCCAATCCAGGATGGCAAGAATATGAAGATGGAGTGCGATAGGCATCACGCTTTCGCTATTCCTCCGTAATAATTTGGCATCATGCCGCACCTCGATGCGCGGCGCTCGTAGCGGCGATGCGTCTCTCGCGCCTCAAAAAAATGAGAATCATCATCGCGATCGCCGCAACCGTCAGCACTCCCGCCGCGCGCACGATGTTCGTAATCACGACTCCATATTTTCCCGTCGAGGGATCGTAGTGGTAGCAATAGAGCAGGATGGTGTCCGTCAGCGAGCCAATTTTTCCCTCCGACGCTTCCACCAATCCCAGCCGCACATCGCGCGGGCGGTACGAAATTCCGTAGAAATAGCGCGAGAGTTTTCCCTCCGGCGTCAGAACCATCATCCCGCTCGCATGGGCGAACTGCTTGGACACTTTGTCGTACGCGTAGCGAAATCCCACCGCCGCGGCGAGCCGGCGGATTTGTGACTCATCACCCGTAAGGAAATGCCAGCCATGCACGGCGCCGGGACGCCCGTAGAGGCCCGTGTACATAATTTGCTTCGCTTCCGCGAGTATGGGCTTTTCGCTTGGATCGATACTCACTGTAATGACGCTGAAGTCCTTGCCGATTTCCAGCGGCACTTCCTTCAAGCTGTTCAGCGTCGCGTTGAGAACTTCGGTGCACAGCATGGGGCACTGGTAATAAACGAGCGTCAGAATTGCCGGCTTTCCTTGCAGGAGTTGGCCGATGGATACGCTCACGCCGTGCTCGTCGCGAAGCGTTATGTCCAGCGGAACCTGCGCGTTCAATTTCTGGTCAAGCCCGACATCCCGCAGCACTTCCGGCCGGCCCGATGGATTTTGCGAAAGAGAGTCTTGCGCGCTCACGTGCCACGCCGCGCAGCAGCAGAGCACAGCAATCGCGGAGACTCTCGCCGCAAATTTCACAAATCGTTTTCGCGCGTTCATTTCTCTCGCTCCTTGGCGATTGCCTCCGGCTGCGGTGCGTTCTGCCGCGCGGGCAGGCCGCGTTCGACGACAAGTTCCATCGCGCGGTCTATGGGAATACGGACTTTTCCGTTCGCCCGATCCACCCAGGCGTATGAATTCAGCAGCTCTTCCTGCCCTTCGCGAACCACTTTCAAATCCTCCAAAGGCCGCACCTGGAGCCGCGGCTCGGGTGGCAGCGTGCGTGAAGTGGTGAACGGTGAGGCCGCGGGCCCCAGCGGTTGCGAGGTTGAAAAATGGCCGAAGAGCGATCGCATCGAGACAAACGACGCAACGAGCAGCAGGAACAGCACAATCACAAAATAGAGTATTCCGCGCGTGTTGACGTCGCGCTTCTCGTAGCCCGGGTTTTTCTCCGCCGGATTCAAATCAGTGCCCTTCCGTATTTTCCAAAACCTCGGCGAGCTGCGGATCTTGTAACGGCAGTACCGGTTTCCCATCCAACTGCCTGAAAAACTCCCAGAGCCACAATCCGCCAATACCTGCAGTCAAAGAGAGATTCGTCCAGTGGACACGCGGGCCATCCGGCTCAAAAGCCGGCACGATGAGCCAGAACATGTCCACAAGCGTAAGCGCGACGAGAAGGCCTGCCACGCGAGAGAGCGCTTTGGGTGCGCGCTTGAGATCTCTCGAAAGCAGAAGCACAAACGGAATCGCGAAATGGAAAATAATCAACACGATCGCCAGCGCCGCCCAGCTTCCGCGCCCGCGGCTCATGTACCAGCTTGTTTCTTCCGGAATGTTGCCCGACCAGATGATCAGGAATTGCGAGAATGACAGGTACGCCCAAAGCATCACGAAGGTGAGCAGCAGATTCCCAAGGTCATTGAAGCGCATGGGCGTGGCAATTTGCGAGATGGGCTCGTGGAATGAAAGGTTTCGTGCAACCAGGACGCTGAAAGCCAACGCGGAAAGCACCATCGCGACCATGATGATCATGCCGTAGATGGTCGAGAACCAGTGCGGCTCGAGAGACATGATCCAGTCCACTGAAGAAAACGTGACCGCAAGTCCCCAAAGAATCAGCCCCGGCCCGCTCAACCCTTCCAACTTTTTCGACAGACGCGCATCGCCGGTGCGGTCCTGCTCGAATGACCATCGGTTGAGCAGCCACGCCAACCCGATCCACAGCGCGAAATAGATAACGCTGCGCGCAATGAAAAACGGTGTGTTGAGATAAAAATGCTTCTGCTGGTAAACAGGGTTCGCTGCGGCCTGCGGTTGCGCCCAACCGTAGAGATGCGACATCCCAAGCAAGAGCGGAATGTAGAGCAGCGCCATCAGCCAAAGCGTCCGCGTGGCAGCTTCGAGCGCGCGGCGAATCACGAATCCCCAGCCGCCGCCCGTAAGATGATGGAGCATCAGGATCGCCATCGAGCCGACCGGAATGCCAATCCAGAAAACAAACGCCAGCAAATATGACCGGTAGAATTGGTCCGGCGCGCGCAATAATCCCGGCACAGAAACCGCAAGTCCCATAATTCCCGCAAACAACGTCCCGCGGCGAAGGCGGTCGAATTGCGGCAGACGGAGATCGCCATTGTTCGCGTTGCTCATTTCGGCTGCTCCGTCTGAAGTTTTTCACGCGCCGCCGCGGGCGCATCGGCAAGATTTGCCTGCTGGCTCAACTGCAGCGCGCGGATATAGGCCGCGATGCGCCAGCGATCTTCCGGACTGACGCGCGCCGCGTAGCTGTACATGATGCCCAGGCCGTTCGTCATCACGTCGAAGAAATGTCCCGGCGGCGACTGGCGTAAGCGGTCAATGTGATACGACGGCGGCTGCGGAAACCCGCGCAACACAATCATGCCGCGTCCGCTACCGGTGACGTCATGGCAGGGCGCGCAATAAATGTTGAAGCGCTCGCGGCCACGCGCGAGGTCTGCTCTCGTGATTGGAAATGGAAAGATCTCCGCATCCTTGCCATCCACTTTGCCGGTGTAGAGCAATGCATCCAGATGGAGCTGGCCACGCGCAATGGTTCCCGGAACGGGCTGGCGCGCGGAGCGGCCGTCGTCAAAAAACACGGAGGCATCGTACGGGTTGTAACGCGGTTGCACCTGCATGTCCTGTCGGCAACCGGCGGCAAGCGACACGAGCGCCGCCGCAGCTATGAACATATATGCGCGCAATGATCGGATGCGCCGGACTTGTGTGTCACACTTCAACTTCGGAGACCTCTCTCGCCTGCAAACCTTGCAGGAACTCCTTCGTCTTCGCCAAATCAAATTGCTTGTCGCGCGCCTTAATCAACAGGAAAAATCTGTCGCGCGTTGCAAGCGCGAACCGCTCCACGTTGAACACCGGGTGATAAGGCGCGGGCAGCCCATTCATCGCCAACATCCCGAACACGCAGAAAAGCGCCGCGCCGAGGATCGTCAGCTCAAACGTTATCGGAATGAACGCGGGCCAGGAATTGAACGGCTTCCCCGCGATGTTGAGCGGGTAGCTGTGCACGTTGGCGTAATACTGCATGAAGAATCCGCCGAGTCCGCCAAGCACGCCTCCGATCAGCACAACGAGCGGAAGGTTTGTGTGATGAAACCCCACCGCCTCCGCGAGCCCCTCCACCGGCATTGGCGTGAATGCATCCACGCGCTTGTAGCCGGCCGCGTTCGTCTTGTGTGCGGCGGCAAGCAGTGCTTCGGGCGTCTCAAATTCCGCCAGCAAACCGTAGAGAGGATGTCTCCGCATCGCTCAGCCCTTCTCACTCTTTGGCATATCCGGATTCGGATTTCGCAACCGCGCGAGATAACTAGTCCGCGGGCGCGTGTTCAATTCCGGAAGTAGCGTGTAATCGCGCGGGCTCGCTTTCCACTTCGACACGCGGCTTTGCTTATCATTAATGTTGCCGAACGTAATCGCCTGCGCCGGGCACACCGCCTCGCACGCCGTCACGACTTCACCGTCGCGAACTTCGCGGTCCTGCTTTTCCGCTTCAATCTTCGCGGACTGGATGCGTTGCACGCAGTAGGTACACTTCTCCATCACGCCGCGGCTGCGAACGCTCACGTTCGGATTACGCAGCGGCACGAGCGATTGCGTCACAAAGTCGGAATAGAGCTTGAAATTGAAGCGCCGCACCTTGTACGGGCAATTGTTCGAGCAGTAGCGCGTGCCGACGCAGCGGTTGTAAATCATCTCGTTCAACCCTTCAGGGCTGTGAACGGTGGCCGCAACGGGACACACGCCTTCGCACGGCGCGTTTTCGCAATGCATGCACGGCACCGGCTCGAAGTAAGTTTCCGGCGCGTCGAGATCGCCGCGGAAATAAGTGTCCACGCGCAACCAGTGCATCTCGCGGCCGCGCATCACCTCTTCCTTGCCGACGATGGGGATATTATTTTCCGCCTGGCACGCAACGACGCACGCGTTGCAGCCATTGCACTTGTTCAGGTCAATCGCCATGCCCCAGGAGTAACCTTTGTATTCGTAGCCCGGGTAGAGCGAAAGCTCCTTCGGCGGTGTTTCGGTTTTTTCCTGCGCGAATTTTGGATTGCGGCGGAATTCTTCGAGCGTGCCGACCTGCACGAGTTCGCGCTGGAATGCGTTGACGCTCTCCAGCTCTTCCTTGTGGCCGTTCGCGTCAATCATGCTGTGGTGTTGGGTCGCGGCGAGCGGATAAGTCTTGCCAGTCTTGGTGACCTTCAGATCAACAGGGATTATTGATTCCACAGCAATCCATGGCTCCGCGCCCAATTGCAGAGTAGATGCATTGAACCCAACTCCGGTACCGAGCCGCCCCGCCCTGGTGCGACCGTAGCCTAGATGCAGCGTAATTGAGTTGTCGGCTTGTCCGGGCACGATCCATACAGGGGCCTCGATGCCACGGGCACCGCCACCCTTTCTGATAACAATCTGAACGACATTTCCATTAGCAACACCGAGTTTCTCAGCCGTTGCCGGGCTAACCTGTGCGGTGTTGTCCCATGTGAGTTTCGTAATGGGCTTCGGTGTTTCCTGCAACCAGCCGTTATTCGCAAACTGGCCATCGTAAATCGTCGGGTCAGGGCGGAAGACAACTTCGAGTGTGTCCGCTTTAGGCCCGAAGGGGAAACCGGGAAAATGGTCCAACACGAAATGTGATTCTTCTTTAGTGAGGCTTGAATCGATCTTAACAAGTACCGACGACAACGCACTTCCAGAAACGACACCGTCATGCAGGGAAGTCTCCCAAAACGCATCGAAGCCCTTGTCGAACTTCTGTAACTTCCAATGTTCCCGCACTAGATCGTATCCAGTCTTATCGGCATGGCCTTCAAGCACGGCGATAATTTCATGTGCCGTTTTCCCGTCGTAGAGCGGTGCAATCAACGGCTGGATAAGACTGATCGTACCGTCATATGCTCGCGCGTCTCCCCAGGATTCGAGATAGTGCGTAGCAGGGACGTGCCAATGACACAATTCTGCGGTTTCATCCTCGTAGGGGCCCAGGTGCGCACGGAAATTGACCTTAAGGAGATTGCGCGTGAAATTCAGATCATCTGGGGCGGCATAAACCGGGTTCCCGCCAAGAATGAAAAGTGCCTGCACTTTTCCATCGTCCATGTCGTCATTCAAGTGCACAATCGATGTATATCCAATCGTTGGACTTGCCTCGATCGGATCCGTGTAGATGACCGTGTTCCCAGCGGCGCCAAGAGCAACGTTCAGAGCTTGCGCCAATGTGTGAACCGCCTCGAGTTGCTGTTCGCCTGCGATAACTGCGCACGATCCGCGATGGGCACGCAGGTCGCGGGCGAGGGCTTCTATCCAATTGGCCGGAACTCCCGCGGGTGTTTTACCTTTCCCTGATCCGAGGCCGGGCAACTGCACGTCCAATGCATCCGCCAATGCCGCCGCGAAATCCGGAACATCAGACGCTCTGATTGCGAGTCGATGGTCAGCCATCGCGCCAGTGGTCGTGGAGCCTTGCTCAACAACATAGAGCCGATTCATTTTTGCCCCGGTGCCGTCTGCATTTCGCCGCGAGGCAAAGTCGCGCGCATAGCGCACCGCGCCCGGACTGGAGTAAAGGAAGTCGGCGTCGAGAGAAAGAATTACGTCGGCCTTGTCGAACTGATAGACCGGGTTCATATACCGACCGAAGGCCCTCTTTGTCCCTTCACGGACGTTATCGCGCGAGCATGGCTCCCACTGATGCCAGCGCGCCTCCGGGAATTCCTTCAGCAGCTCTTGAATCTGCCACCCCAACGTCGGTGAAGTGATTGTCTCGGTGAGAATTCGCAGCCCCTTGCCCTTCGTCGGCGCGAGGTTCGTCCGCAAATCCGCGATCGCCGAAAGAAACGCGGCGTAGCTGCTGATCCGCCCTTCGTGAATCACAACCTGCGAGCGATCGGGGTCGTACAAATCCAGAATGGACGCCTGCGCGAAAATGTCCGTCGCGCCGAGGCTGCCGGGATGGAGCGGATTTCCTTCAATCTTCGTGGGCCGCCCCATGTGGCTTTCCACCAGGACGCCCGTCCCCACGCCGCCCTGCACAAATGTCGTCGCATAGAAGAGCGGCTTGCCCGGGATGATTTCCTCGGGCGCGCGCACGTACGGCACGATCTTCTGCTCCGGCATTTTCGTGCAGCCGGAAAGCCCGGCGAGCGCCGCCGAGGCTGCCATCCATTTCAGAACTTCGCGGCGCGGCGTTCCGGCCGGGTCTTTCTCCGGGTCATTCGGGAATTCATTGTGGAGGAACGCGCGGTGCTCCTCCGTGTCCGCCAATTCTTCCAGGCTCCGCCACATGCGCTGCGGTCCGGCATCTTTTGCGCGCGCGCGCAGAGCATCAAGGTCGATGCGCTCTTTCGAGTTGTCGTCGGTCGTCATCGTTTCCTGTGAATCGGTTTTCTGCATAGCGCCACTATCTGTGACACGTGCTGCAATTTGTCAAACTCTGAATCTTGTATTTCTTAACCAGCTCCAGCCCAATCTCCAACTGATTCGCGGGCTCCGCGTAATGCGGATTGAAAACCTCGCTCCGCGGCCGCACGTATTTTTCCGGATTGCGGTGGCAATCGAGGCACCAGCTCATCTGCAGTGTATTCGCGCGCCAGGTGAGCGGCATGTCCGCGACCGGCCCGTGGCAAGTGGTGCAGCCCACGCCCTTGTTCACGTGAATGCTGTGGTTGAAATAAACGAAATCCGGTACGGCGTTCACGCGCACCCATTGAATGGATTTATCGTCCCGATAGCTCGATCGCACCGGCTCGAGCATCGGGCTCTTCACCCAGATTTGCGAATGGCAAGTCATACAGGTCTGCGTCGGCGGCATGCCCGCAGATGGCGAAGTCTCCACCGACGTGTGGCAATAGCGGCAGTCGAGCCCGAGTTCGCCCGCGTGATGCTTATGGCTGAAGGGCACCGGCTGGTCCTTGGCAACGTTTACGTCCGTCACGTAAGGCGAGGCCGAAAGCTCATACACGGCCCAGCCCAATGCGGCAATCAGAAACACCGCGCCATAGATGCTCACGCGAGCGATGGTGTTCGTGCTGCGATGGAAAACTTGTCCCATAAATTCCAGGCGCCGCATTTCGGATGCAATGTTTCGCGCGGCGCGCTACCTCTTTTTCTCCTCCGGCGTTGACGGCACCAGTCCGCGCATCTCGGAAATCGAAATGATCGGCAGGAACCGGATGAACAGGAACAGCAGCGTCAGGAATAATCCGATTGTCCCGACGTAGGTCGCCCAGTCATATTTTGTCGGCGTGTACATCCCCCACGACGACGGCAGAAAGTCGCGGTGCAGGCTGGTGACCACGATGATGAACCGCTCGAGCCACATGCCGATGTTCACGACGAGCGAAATCGCGAACAGAACCGCAACGTTTGTCCTGACTTTCTTGAACCACATGAATTGCGGGATCACAATGTTGCAGGCAATCAGCACCCAATAGAACAATGCATACGGCCCGCCCCAGCGATTCAGAATCATGAATTTTTCGTAACCGTTTCCGCTGTAAAACGCGCCAAAGGTCTCCATCATGTAGCCGTAGGCGACGATCAGTCCCGTCGCGAGCATCACCTTGGCCATATTCTCCAGGTGGCGCATGGTGATGAAATCTTCCAGGCCGTAAAACTTGCGGATGGGTATCGCCAGAGTCATTACCATCGCGAAGCCGGAATAGATCGCGCCGGCGACAAAGTACGGCGGAAATATTGTAGTGTGCCAGCCGGGAATCACGCTAACCGCGAAGTCAAAGCTCACCACGGTGTGCACGGAAATCACGAGGGGCGTCGCCAGCCCAGCGAGGAGCAGCGACGCCATCTCATACCGGTGCCAGTGCACCGCCGAGCCGCGCCAGCCCATGGCAAGAAATCCGTAGATGACCTTGGCTGCGCGCTTCTTCGCGCGGTCGCGCAGCGTCGCGAGGTCCGGGATCAATCCTACAAACCAGAAAAGAAGAGACACCGTGGCATACGTCGAAACCGCGAACACGTCCCACACCAGCGGACTGCGGAACTGCGGCCACAAACCCATCGTGTTGGGATAAGGGAGCAGCCAGTACGCCAGCCACGCGCGCCCCATGTGCAAAAGCGGGAACATCCCCGCGCACGCCACGGCAAAGAGCGTCATCGCTTCGGCAAACCGGTTGATGGACGTGCGCCACCGTTGCCGCAACAACAATAGAATCGCGGAAATCAGCGTGCCTGCGTGGCCGATGCCGATCCACCAGACAAAATTGACGATGTCAAAGCCCCAGCCAACGGGAACGTTCACACCCCACACGCCAACGCCGATTGCGAATAGCCACAAGACGGCATAAGTGAGAAGCATCAACAGTGCGAAGGCGATTGCGAAGCCGAAATACCAGCCGCGCGGCGTGCCGCGCCTCAAGACGATGGAGCTGATTTTGTCTGTGACCGAGGCGTAGGTATAGCCCGGCTCGATGACGGGCGGGTTTTGC
Source organism: Terriglobia bacterium (assembly GCA_041484365.1). Taxonomy (GTDB): domain Bacteria; phylum Acidobacteriota; class Terriglobia; order Acidiferrales; family UBA7541; genus DASTCZ01. Next base: position 58,093 of record JBGPHM010000016.1, read on the forward strand.
GCGGATCCCATGATTCAGGGAATTCTTGTCTCGGACTGCCCCAAAAACTTTAGGTTCATTCTCCAGTCCTGTCCCGTTCTTGCTCCATAGCGGCCGATTTCACGACATTTGCTGCTTCCGCGCGGCATTTCGCGCGGACGTCGCAGGCGACTGCCCAAAAATCCACGATGCCGTTGTGACCGGTTTGCTGGAAAAATCTCCCAGCGCGAAGGGGCGAAACGTAAGCGCGAGAATAGCTCCGAATCTTTCACCACGCAAGTTGCGCGCACATTGGAATCGCGCACTTTGTAGGAACGGTTTCGGCCGCGTCAGTGGCGCGCATCACACAACCATCTGACATCCGTTGTGCGTCTTGCAAAGTCCCGCTGTACCTCGCAACACGCTGGAATCGTGCGAGCCGATTGCAGTATATATATGTTATAGGTTAACATCTCAGTTGATATACAAATTCCGAATCGGTGTCTCTCAGAGGATTCCGTGCGTAGATTCACACAAATCGTCGTGATCGTTGCACTTGCACTGACGCCGGCATCCATGCCGGCGCTTGCCGCGCCTACCAACGCACTGGGTATTGTCACAGGTGCGGATAAGGCGGTCGTGGCTCAGGTTGCTGCTGTGGATGGAACTAGCGTCTATGACGGCGACATCATATCTACCCAGCCGACAGGCGCAATTCGGTTGCGGTTGGGGCAGTCCCAGCTTGTACTTGCGGGCAACACCACAGTCTTGTTGCACAAGAAGGACGCAGGCGTTTGCGTGACACTTCTGCACGGCAAGGTGCGATTCTCCAGCATGCCGGGCTCACCGATTGAAGTTCGGGCTCTGGATTCACTTGTCGTTCGCGCGAAAGGCGATTCCGTAGCGATCGGCCAGTTGTCGCTTGTGGCGCCGAATATCTTTGAGGTCGGAAGCAGCAAGGGCGATCTCGCCGTGAGCATTGATGGAACAGATCACATTGTGGCGGAATCGTCCGCCTATCGAGTTGGTTTGGATGAATTAATTGGCGATCCCACCGGCTCATATGGCAAGCGAATGGCACATTGGATTTGGCTTCCGATTTTGATGGTTCCCGCGGCGACGGTGATATCACTCATCCCTGTTTTCGAAAGCCCCTCTAAACCCAATTAGAATTAGGCAAGACACAGCGCCGATTTCTGCACCAGGGGGGATTTCAAAGAATCCAGCCCAATTTATTTTTCAGGAATCCACGTCAACAGCCAAAAGGTGTTTCGCATCCCCGCAAAGAGAACCCTTTTCATCATTGAATTGGGAATTGTTACTTGCCAGGAAATCAAAGGGCGCCCGAACGTACTTCCGCCGTTAATCGGGTACGGTCGTTTGGGTGTGTGGAAGGTAGGCGGCGGAAGTACTAGAGGAGGAAAGGCGGGCCGGCCCAGCCCTCAATCCCCTAAAGGGATCCTCGGCTCGCCTTTCCCCATCGGCCCTTCTAAAAAGCACGCTGCAAGCCAAACGTAACTTACTGAAAATAAAAGGGTAGCAGCCCCCAAAGGCGGGTAAAAACCTCTTGCACCATAGAAATTTTGCTTCGGGTGGGACGGAGCGGTTGCCAGACCCGGGGCTCGGCGGGATTGTGCGGAGCGCGAGGGCCTATGCCCCGCGCCCGCGCTGAATGTTCGACGAACTAAGCGCCAGAAAATTGGGAGTTAAAATCTTTGAAGGCGCGCCGCTTCCCCGCTTGGATTCAATTGATATTGGTGACCTCAGTTTCCGATAAGACATGGTTCTCGCGCCACGCAAACTCATTGCACTCGGCGGATCCGTGTCTTCCCATTAGTCGACAAAGACATCATCCACCCAGGCAAACGCTTTAGCTATGTCTTCGCCTTGGCTCTGCACCTGCCGCGCCAAAGCCACCAGCCCCGCTCTATTGGTCTACGATGACGTCCGGATCCAACACCGGCCCACCGTTAACGCTCACTTCATACTTGAACGGGGTGCTTCCGGCATTCGCGATGATCGACCCAGAACCCGGATTTCCGCAGCTAAATTGGTCGCTCACGAATGGCGAAGGCCCTTTGAAAAGGACGCTGAAATGACCCGGTCCTTTCAACTTCCACTCGATCTCTTCCCCCTTATTCTTGCTGATGTGGCATGTCTTCAGATCTACGGCAGGCACGTCACTTGGCGTTGCTCCGGGTGCGATCGTAACAATCGTGCGGGCAACCTTTGCTCGGGCCGCTGCTGTGGCTGGATACTCAGGCATTTGAATTCTCCTTTACTGTGAAGTTCTCTTGCGGAATAGTTGTTGAAATCGTGGATTTGACCTCAAGGCGTTGAAATCCGGAGAGTCACGGACTTTTGTGGTGGAATATCCCGCCGCTACTGCTTTCTCCAGCCAATCCAAAGTCGCGGGAATCTCCCCGAATTGGTTATGCACAAGCGCCGCTCGGAAACGAACTTCCGGGTCGCCGGGAGCCAGCTCCAATGCTTTTCTGAGCGGTTCGAGCGAAGACTTGCGCTCGCCGAGCATGGCGCGATAACCGGCCAGGTTACTGAGCAGGTAAACATCGCGCGGATTAACTTGGAGACGATCGTTCACAAGCGCGATAGCCTTTTGATAGGCACGCGCGGCTTCGGCTCGCTTTCCCGGGGCCCAGAAATAGGCATCGCCCAAGTTACCCCACACCCTGTAATCCTGTCCTTTGAGCTTCAATGCTTCTTCATAGGTACGCGCGGCGTCTTCAAAATGCTGCTCGTGAAAGTAGGCAGTGGCCAGGTTGGAATAAGCGACGTAGGTGGGTCGAATGGAGATGGAGCGCTGAAGTTGGACTATCGCTTCTGCATAACGGCCCTTCTGAGTTTCAATCGCGCCCAGGCTTGAGTACCCAAGAAAACTGTATGGGATGAGCGCAACCACTCGGTTGAACATTTCTTCCGCTTCGACGTAACGCGCTTGCCGGTAATAGAAACCTCCGAGCCAGCTATAGCCGGCCCAGTAATTGGGGCGCAGCTTGATGGCCCGGCGATAGGTGTTTTCGGCGTCTGCGGACTTGTTCTGACGTTCAAATGCCAGAGCCAATCCCCGGTAAGCCTCGTCTGAAGTGGGGTCCGCGTCGAGCGCAACTTGAAATTCTTTGGCGGAGGTATCGTACATTCCCGTCCCGGTGTGCAGCGTTCCTAGGCAAATGTGACCAGCCGCGACGCGGGGGTCGAGCGCCACAGCCTGCTCGCAAGCCTCGCGCGCGAGTTGGACCCACGCCGCATCCTTCTCCACCTCGAATTTCTTCCAGTAAGCTTTGCCCAGACCCGCCTGGGCCAGAGCGTAATTGCGGTCGAGCGCTAGCGCGCGTGCAAAAGAATGGATGGCATTGTCGATATTCTCTGGCAGGTCATAATTCTGCAGATATCCCTGCCCCAGCAGATAAAGGTCGAAGGCGCCCGTGACTTCCGTGCCATGCTTCTGCAGCGCCTCTCGCTCCTGAGGATTCAGCTCGAGGTCCAACATATCCACAATGCCCGCGGCGACTCGGTCCTCCAAAAGAAGTGGTTCGGATGCCGGTGAGGTGATCGTATCGGCGCGCAGTTGTCGGTGGCTCATTGTGTCCACCAGCGCAAGTTTCACGTGCACCACATCGCCCGAGTGTCTCACCGAACCTTGGAGAACCAGGCTGGAGCCGAACTCGTTTCGCGCGGTGTCCGCGTTGTTTACGTTTCTCGATCGTACATCGACTGCAGAGACTACTTGCAGCGCGTGTGTCGCGGTAAGTGAAGTAAGTTTTGCTGTCAGCATGTCCGTCATGCCGTCGGCGGATGCCTTACTTTCAGGCCCGCCGTCTAATGACTCAAACGGCAGCACGGCCAGGTTTTTCGGCCTCACCGGCGCCGCACTGGACCAATGGAAGCGTCTATTCAACTGCGGCAAGAAGGCGATACCCGCCAGTATGACGATGGCAACGGCGGCAAGGACGGCTTTGCGTTTGGTCAGCCAGAAAGTCTTCCGTTTCAGCACGTCCGGTTCGAGCATGAGTGTCGCCGGATGCATCAATGAACGCTGCACGGCGCGAATGTCCACAAGGAGGTCTGCTGCGGTCGCATACCGGTCGTCGGGCCTTTTCGACAGCATCTTCCCTACGACGCGCTCCAACACGGCCGGAATCTTCGGGTTGTACTGGATGAGTGGAGGCGGAACTTCCTCGATAATCCGCTTGCAGGTGGTAAGAAATTTGTCAGACTGGAAGGGATGATGGCCTGTCAGTGACTCGTAGAAGACCACTCCGAGTGAAAAGATATCGGCCCGTCCATCGCGTTCCTCATCTTGCAGGACTTCCGGAGCCATGTAGGCCGGCGTACCGCCCCTCAGACCGCTCTGGGCACTTAGTTGATCTACTGTATTCTCATCCTGGGGAGGAAGAGTTTTGGCAAGCCCGAAGTCGAGGATCTTCACCTGCCCCGAGCGCGTGAGCATGATATTTTCGGGCTTGATGTCCCCGTGGATGATGCGTTGTTCCTCGGACGCGGTCAGAGCCATCGCGCATTGGAAAGCGATCGCCAGAAATTCCTCGAGGCCAAGTGGCTGGGAAAGCCTGCGACGAAGCGTTTGGCCGTCGACGTACTCCATCACAAGGAACGTCTCGCTGTTCTCTTCAACTACATCATAAATGCCGGCGATATGCGGATCATTCAAACGCGAAGCACACACGGCCTCGCGAATAAAATGTTCTCGAAAGCGCTCATCCGAATGGAGCATGGGCGCGATGCGTTTGAGTGCGACCGTGCGTTTCAGCTGTGTGTCTTCGGCGCGATAGACTTCGCCCATGCCTCCGACGCCGACTCTCTCGCAAATCAAGAATCGTCCCACGGACTCCCCAGTCAGGTCACTGTGGCGTGGAAGGGGCTGCTCCTGCTGTAGTTGAGCCTGGGCCATTTCTGATGTCCGACGGATGTTTGAGATTTGTCGACAACGCAAGGCAAGAGCGAGGAACGGATGCTCGAATGTTAGTCCCGCGTCTCTCGATGTCTTGAGTTGTGCGGAGTGTTGCCGGCGACCCTACCAGGAATCCCCTATCAAAACGGTCTAAACGGACTTCTCCGTTCGCACAGTCGCAATACACCCATTAGGAACTCATAGGCCGTCTTGACGGCGGTGTCAACGATTGAAATCACGTTCTATTGTGACCATAGTCACTCATCACTTAAGGAAACTGCGCGACCCCGTAGCCGCTTCGGGAGGTGTCAGAACGACTCCAACCACTTTCGCGCCCTCCAGACCTTGCCTTGACCGCACTCCCATGAATTGTTTAAGCTGAAAGATTACGCTGGCCGTATTCTGCCCACATGGCGGCGGCCTGCGCAGGGAGAGGGTCTCAAAGCTCTATGGGCCTGAAGAGCATTGTCATCCGGGGCGCACGCCAGCACAACCTGAAGAATATTGACCTCGAAATCCCCCGGAACACGCTTTCCGTGATCACCGGACTTTCCGGCTCAGGCAAATCCTCGCTCGCGTTCGACACAATTTACGCCGAAGGCCAGCGCCGCTACGTAGAATCGCTTTCGGCATACGCGCGCCAGTTTCTCGATCAAATGGAACGCCCCGAAGTGGACTCCATTGAGGGCCTTTCTCCTTCCATCGCCATCGAGCAGAAAACCACTTCGCGCTCGCCCCGTTCGACCGTCGGCACTATCACCGAAATTTACGACTACCTCCGCGTCCTTTACAGCTCCATCGGCACGCCGCATTGCCCGAATTGCGGCAAGCCCATCCGCCGCCAGTCCACCGAGCAAATCGTCCAGTCCACGCTCGTCGGCGATTTCTGCAAGACCGATGACCGCGTCATGGTCCTCGCGCCCGTCGTCCGCGGACGCAAGGGCGAGTATCGCAAAGAGCTTGAAAAGTTCGCGCGCGACGGTTACCTGAAAGCCCGCATCGACAGCGAGCTTCGCCCACTCGACGAGCCCATCCGCCTCGACCGCCGCAAGAATCACACCATCGAAATCGTCGTGGATCGCCTGCTCATCAAGGCGGGCATTGCGAGCCGCCTCGAAAAATCGGTCATCACCGCGCTCAAGCTTGCGCAGGGGCTCGTCACCGTCTCCGTTGTTGGCGGCGCCGAGCGCACCTACTCCGAAAAACTCGCCTGCCACGATTGCGGCGTCTCCGTCCCCCAGCTCGAGCCGCGCTCGTTCAGTTTCAATTCACCCTATGGCGCGTGCCCCGCATGCAATGGTCTCGGCTCAAAATACGAAGTGGACCCCGCCAAAGTAATCGTGGACTGGTCGCGGCCCCTCTTTGAAGGCGGGCTCGGCCCCGGCTCGGGTTCCGCGTTTATCAAGCGCACCCTCGAGCTTGCTGCCTACGCCCACAAGTTCGATCTCACCACGCCATTTGACTCTCTGCCGCCCCGCGCGCAAAACCTTATCCTTTATGGGTACCCGCCAAGAAAAAATGGCGCGAGTGCCGCGCCAGAAAAAACTTCGCCGCCCTCGAAAAAACATCGCGGCCTGCACTTCCAGGGCATCCTGCAACTCCTCGAATCAAATTTCGAGCAGTCCAGATCGGACACCTACCGCGAGTGGATGACACAATACATGTCGCCCGTGCCCTGCACTGTTTGCGGTGAGCGCCGCCTGCGCCCCGAAAGCCTCGCCGTAAAAATCGCGGGGCTCAGCGTCGCCGAATTCGCCGCGCTCAGCATCAGCGGCGCGCGCCCCGCCGTTGACGCCATCCTCAAGGAACTCACCCCGCGCCAGCGCGAAATTGCCGCGCGCGTCCTCTCCGAAATTGCCGAGCGCCTCGATTTCCTCCTTGCCGTCGGCCTCGGCTATCTCAGCCTTGACCGCTCCGCCGCCACTCTTTCCGGCGGCGAAGCCCAGCGCATCCGCCTCGCAACACAAATCGGTTCGCGCCTGCGCGGAGTGCTCTACGTCCTCGACGAGCCCAGTATCGGCCTCCACGCGCGGGACAACGGACGCCTTATCTCCGCGCTCGAACAGCTTCGCGACCTCGGCAACACCGTCCTCGTCGTCGAGCACGACGAAGAGACCATCCGCCGCGCCGATTACGTTGTTGACCTCGGCCCCGGCGCGGGCAACGCCGGTGGCTACCTCGTCGCCACGGGCACTCCGCCGCAGATTGCCGCAAACGCCGCTTCCCTCACGGGCCGCTATCTCGCCGGCGAGCTTCATGTTCACGTGCCCGAACAGCGCCGCTCGCCAAACGGCGAAACAATCCAGGTTCTTCGCGCGCAAGCAAATAACCTCAAGGGAATTGACGTCACGATTCCGTTGGGCCTGATTACCGTCATCACCGGCGTCTCCGGCTCCGGCAAATCCACTCTCGTCAATGACATTCTTTACCGCGCGCTCGCCCAAAAACTCTATCGCTCCGCGGAGCGCCCCGGCGCGCACCGCGCCATCCTCGGCATCGAGCACATTGATAAAGTCATCGAAATTGACCAGGCACCCATCGGACGCACGCCGCGCTCGAATCCCGCCACTTACACGGGCGTCTTCTCACCCATCCGCGACCTCTTCGCCATGCTTCCCGAATCGCGCGAGCGTGGCTACCGCCCCGGCCGCTTCAGCTTCAACGTGAAGGGCGGCCGCTGCGAAGCATGCCAGGGCGACGGGCTCCGCCGCATCGAAATGAATTTCCTGCCGGATGTTTACGTCACCTGCGAAGTCTGCCGCGCGCGCCGTTACAACGCCGAAACGCTCGCCGTCCGCTACAAAGGCCATTCCATCGCGGATATTCTGGAAATGCAG
>JBGPHM010000017.1:0-62704 GCA_041484365.1 Terriglobia bacterium
GTTTTTTCGGAGTGGAACGGGCAGAGGCCGGTGAAATTTTGTCCGGACTTGCGGAGAGGGACGTATTCGCCGATTACGCGGACGATGTCCGCCTGCTGCTTGACGCGATCCGCGAATGAGCCGGGGTCAGCCATGCAAGGATTCCCAATGAATGCTGCTGCGAGTATAGCGGGGCGCGGCTAGGTCCTCAATTCGACGATGGTGATGGCGGCGCCGCCGCGGTCGTCGGCTTCGTGGGAGATGCGCTCGACGAGCGGGTGGGCGGAAAGGAATTCGGCGAGGCCGCGGCGCAAAGCCCCTTTGCCGTGGCCGTGGATGATGCGGACGCGGAGCTTTCCGGCGACGGCGGCCTGGTCAATGAATTTGTCAACGAGGCGCGTAGCTTCTTCGAGGCGCTGACCGATGACGGTGATGTCGTCGGTTCCGGGGCCATCGGCGGGTTGGGAATGGACGGTGATGCCACGGGCGGGAGACGCAGCGGTCTTTGGATCTCCGGGAGTCGAGCGTTGCAATGATGGCGTGGCTTGCCCGGCCCCTGCGGGTTCGACGATTGCGATTACATCATCGAGAGAAATCTTCATGCGCAAGGGGCCGGCTTCGATTTCGGCGGAGCCGGATTCGCCGTGGCGCAAATCAAGGCTGCGCAGAATGACGGGAGATGGGAAACCCTTTACGCGGATTCTCACGCCCGGCGCAAGCTTCGCGGGTTCGACAGGCTTTTCGGCGGGCGCGGCGGTGGGGCCGAGATCCTGCTGCGAAGTGGAAAGCGTATTGATCACGGCGGCGTCCACATCGTCACGCGCATCGGTGCGGGCTTTCGCGGCGGTGCGGCCGGTCTGCTTTTCCATGCGGGCGCGGAGCTCGCGGTCTTTCACAGCTTCGAGCGCCTGCGTGAGCGCTGCTTCATGTTGCTTGAGCGACGCGGTGAATTGATGCTCGAGTTCGGCGATGCGTTTGCGCTGGCGTTCGATCCATTCGGTTTGAAGACTGGCGCGCTCGCGTTCGAGATCCTTTGTTTGCTCATGCAAGGATGCGCGGAGGCGATCCACTTCGTCGCGAGAGGCGTGGAGATAGGCGATGAGGTCGGCGGCTTCGCGGGCGGCAGGAGTGATTTCGGCGCGGGCACGTTCAAGAACGCGCGCGGGCAAGCCGAGGCGTTCGGCGATGGAGATGCCGCTCGAACCGCCGGGCACGCCGACCATCAGGCGATAGGTGGGACGCAGATTTACAGCGTCAAATTCCACGGCGGCGTTGAGAACGCCGGGCGTGGTGCTGGCGTAAGCCTTCAAGCGATCGTGATGCGTGGTGGCGAGCGTGAGGCAGCGGCGAGCGCGGAATTCTTCGAGCAACGCGACGGCGAGCGCGGCGCCTTCTTCGGGCGCGGTGCCGGTGCCCAACTCGTCCACGAGGACGAGCGAGTGCTCCGAGGCGGCTTCGAGCATGGATCGAAGGTTGAGCATGTGCGCGGAAAAAGTGGAGAGGTTTGCGGCGATTGATTGCTCGTCGCCGATGTCCGCGAGGACGAGGTCAAAGAGCGGCAGTTCGGCGGATTGCGCAGCGACGGGAATGCCGGATTGCGCGGCGAGGGCGGCGAGGCCGACGGTCTTGAGCGCAACGGTCTTGCCGCCGGTGTTCGGGCCGCTGATGACGAGGACGGTTTCGGCGCTTGATTTATCGCTGGCCTTTTCATGCGCGCCGAGCGTGAGCGACATTGGAACAGCGTGGCCGCCTTCGCGGCGCAGCGAGGCTTCGAGCACCGGATGGCGAACAGCATCGAAACGAATTTGCGCGGAGTCTGAAAATGTGGGCAGGGCGCAATCGAATTCACGGGCGAAGCGCGCGCGTGCGAAGAGCGAGTCCAATTCGGCGATGGCTTCGGCGGCGTGGCGGAGCGCAGGTTCCTGCGCGCGGAGGAGATCCGTCAACTCAAGGAGGATGCGCGCGATTTCGGCGGCCTCTTCCTCGGCAAGCTCGACGAGCTTGTTATTGAGTTCGATGGCCGCGAGCGGCTCGACGAAGATCGTCTGGCCGGTGGCGCTGGCGCCGTGGACGATGGCGTCACGAACGCCGGACTGGCGGCGATCCGCCGCGCGGACGGGAATGACGTAACGATCGTTGCGCAGCGTGACGTAGTCTTCGCCGACTTCGGCGCCGCGCGAGCGCAGGATTTCGCGGAGAGTTTTTTGGATGGCGTCGCGCGCGCGGCCGAACGCGGTGCGGATCCGGCGCAGGGCGGGCGAGGCGTCGTCATTGATGGCGCCATCGGGCAGAATCGCGCGGCGGATCGCCGTGGCGATTGGGCGGAAATCGCCGAGAGCGGATGTGCGTGCGGCGAGGCGCGGATAAGGCTTTGGCGCGTCATGAAAATACTCGCGCAGCCAGCGGGCGGTTTCGAGGAGAGAAGCAGCGTCAAGCAATTCGGCGGGAGTAAGGACGGCGGTGGATGCCGCGGCTGCGGCATCGGGGCCGAGACGCGAGAGCCAGGGCTCGGGATCGGCGAGCGCGCCGAATCCGAGTTCTCCGCCACCACGGAGCCATTCCATCGCTTCGCGTACGAGCGCAAATTCCGATTCGAGGCGCGCGCGATCCAGCGAAGGAACCAGCGCTTCGGCGGCGCGGCGGCCGGGCGCGCAGGTCGTGTAGCCGCGAATTATTTCGAGCAGGCGGCTGAATTCGAGAAGGTCAGTGGCGGATCGTGACATGGCTGAGGCAAGAAGTTTAGCGCGGAAAAGCCCAGCATGCGCCAATGGCTTTGACTTCGAGTGGGGCTCGGGATCCTTCGCTGCGTTCCGACAAAAGCGTCGGAACTCCGCTCAGGATGACAACTATTCTCGCGTGGCCGCGTGATGATCCGCGCGCAAAGCCGCAAGACGCTCGGCGAGATGCGCGGCGGCATCGGCGGGGCTGTGCGCGACATGGACGATGCGCCCATCCGCTTCAGTCCACGACGAAGCGTGGCCGAGCTCGACTTCGCGAACGCGTTCAACAATGGGATGCCAGAAATCGCCGAGGGCGACAAAGGGTTTCGCGGGGATGACGCGCTTGTTGAGCATTTCCCAGACGACCGCCAGCTCGACAAGCGTGCCGGTGCCACCTTTGCAGGCGATAAAAGCGTCGCCGCGGCGAATCAATTCAAAAAGGCGCTCCTGCCAGGTCTCCACGTGAGTTTCCTCGTCCACCCAGGCATTGGCGCGCGCGCGGAAAAACTTCGCCGTGACGGCCTGCGTGCGCCCGCCTGCCTCCTTCGCGCCACGCGAGACGGCTTCCATTACACCCCCGTAGCCGCCGGAGCAGACAGCAAAGCCCCGGCGGGCGAGCGCGCCGCCGAGTTCGCGCGCTTCGGCGTAGTCGGCGTCACTTTCTTGGGGACGCGAACTTCCGAAGACGGTCACGATGTGCTGGGTGGTGGACATGAGAGTGCGTCACCGGTTTGCGCAACAGGATTTTTTGGCGCCGAGATCTTCAATCATGGCGACGGCGAGTGCGTCGAGGACGTCGCTCGCGGCGCGACTTTTGAGATTGTGGTTGTTGGCCATAAAAGAAAAAACGAGATGCGCGCCGCGCGTGGCGGTCGCGTAACCTGCGAGCGAATCCACGTGGCTGAGCGAGCCGGTCTTCGCCCAGATATGCTCCGCGGCGGGCGTGTGCGCCATGCGGTCAGTGAGCGTGCCGTCAACGCCCGCGACGGGGAGCGATGCGCGAAAGATTTCGAACCAGGGCTGCTTCGCGGCCCAGCGAAGGAGCATCACTTCGGATTGCGGCGTGAGCATGTCTTTGCGTGAAAGACCGGAGGCGTCGGTCATGATGGCGTCGGCATCGGTGAGGCCGATGCTTTTGCGAAAGTCTTCCTCAAATTGAATCGCGGCGTCGGCGGAGGAGTCGCCGAGTTTTTCGCGCGCGGCGGTGCGGAGCAAAAGTTCCGCGTGCAGGTTCTGGCTGATCTTGTCCATGACGCGGAGGGCTTCGGAGAGCGGCTGCGAGATGTGTTCGGCGAGAACGGTCGGCGCACTGGGAAGCAATGTGGTGAACACTGCGCCGGATTCCTGAGCGTGGCGCGCGCGGGCGTGGCCGTAAATTTGGATGCCGCGCGCCTCGAGCAAATTCTTGAGCAGCGCGGCGGCATATTCCGCGGGACGGTCAATGGCGATGCCAAGCGAGTGCGGCGGCGCGCCGAGGGGTATTGTGCCGCGGAGAAAAATGTCAGTAGAGCCGGGATCGCGTTCGACGGCGAGCTTCTGCTCGGAGCCGCGCGGGTCGGTGCTGACGAAATTGTGGATTTGATAGATGCCGACCAACGGATCGGAGGTGTAAGTGGCGGGCGCGGCGGAGCGTTCGCCGGGGCGAATCTCGATGAAGAGCGTGCCATCATTGATTTCGATAGCGGAGACGGGAACGCCGTAATTCCAAAGCATGTCGTCAATCGCCCAACCGGAGGGATACGCGCCGCCGGAGAAATAACTGTCATCTGCGATGACATCGCCGGTGATCTGCTTTACGCCGCGCGCGGCGACAGCGTCGGCCAGTTCGGCGAGAATTTTTTCGGGCGGGCCGTCGCGGGCAGTGCGGCTTTCAAACGGGACCTTGCGGTTGGAAAGATTCGGGTCGCCCCGGCCGATTAGAACCAGATCGCCCTGAAGCGCGCCGTTTGCGTCGATTGCCGCGAGAGATTCAATGGTGGTGCGAAAACGATAGTCGGGGCCAAGCGTGGCGAGGGCAAGCGCGGCGGTGAACAGCTTCGCATTGGAGGCGGGCAGAAAGTAGCGGTCGGCATTCTGGGCGAAAAGGACTTCGCCGGTGTCGGCGTCCTGCACGAAGAGTCCCCAGTAGCCGCGGCTCACTTCGGGCGCGGAAAGAATGCGCTCGACGCGCCCACGGAAAGCGGCGATATCGGCGCGCTCACGGGGCCGATTGCCCGGATGGCGCTGGGGCGACTGGGCGGCAACAGCGGAGGTGAGCGATGCAACACACAGGAACGCGATGAGAATCTGCGAGAGACTATCGCGGCGCCGAGTCTTGGCCCGCAGCGAATATGTGAATGTGTTCTTCACGGCTTGTCGAAGCTATCGTTTTCCGGCGAGGGCGTCAAACAGAGCCCGCGCGGAAATGGCCGGGGGCGTTGCACACCGCAGTGGGAAGAACTATCATTATAAGCACCCACCCAATTGAGAGGAGACATATGCGTAAAGCGATTGCATTGCTGCTTGCATCGGGAATCGTTGCGATTCCGCTGCTCGCCGCGGACAAAGACAAAGACGAAGAACGCCTGCGAAACTGCGGCGTGGTGATGAGAGAAATCCTGAACGTGCCGGACGACATTCCGCAAGACCTGCTCGACAAAGCGGAGTGTGTGATTGTAATGCCGTCGGTAGTGAAGGGTGCGATCGGCATCGGCGGGAGTTATGGACGCGGAGCGATGACCTGCCGCGGCGGGGACAATTTCACCGGCAAATGGGGCGCGCCCACGGCGATGGCGCTTGAAGGGGCAAGCTTCGGGCTTCAGCTTGGCGGCGAGGCGACCGATTTTGTATTGCTGGTGATGAATGACCGCGGTGCGAGCTCCATTCTCAGCAGCAAGGTGAAGCTGGGGGCGGACGCCACTGCTGCCGCAGGACCGAAGGGGCGCAACGCGGCGGCGGCTACTGACGCCACGATGCGGGCGGAAGTCCTTAGTTATTCGCGGTCGCGCGGCTTGTTTGCAGGTATCTCGCTCGAAGGCTCGACGCTTCGGCCGGACAATGATGCAAACGAGCGGCTCTATGGAAAGAAGCTTAGCGCCAAGAGCATCGTGCTGCACGGGGCCGTTCCGGCTCCCGCGGCGGGGCAAGAGCTTTTGAGCGTGCTCGAAAAACACTCACCGAAGAATATGTCCAAGTAAGTTTTCTGAAGGAATCAAGCAATCACACCCCGGCTTCAGCCGGGGTGTGTCTGGCGGAATTCGCGGCGGGCAGCCAAATTCGCTAACGAAGTTCATCATCGCGCTGAAAGTTTGCGTCACGACGAGACATCACTTACATTGAATCGTCAATTCCAAGGATAAAAATGGCGCCATCAACAAATTGTCCCATTTGCCTGAAACGAAAGGCCGAGCGATTCTGCCCGGCGAAGGGCGAAAAGATTTGCGCGGTGTGCTGCGGCACGGAGCGCGAGGTGACCATTGACTGCCCGGTGGATTGCGGCTATCTGGTGGCGGCGCACCGGTACGAAGTGCAGCACCGCAAGCCGCTCTCTATTTCCGATATTCCGTTTCCGGACGTTGAATTCTCTCCGGACTTAATCCACGAACAAGGGCCGGTGGTATCCGGACTCGGCTTCGCGATTCTCAAGTCCGCCGCGGAAACGCCTTCGGCCGTGGATTCAGACGCGCTTGCGGGGTTGCAAGCGCTCGCGGAAACGTACCGCACGCTTGGGTCGGGCCTTATTTACGAAAAGCCCCCGGCAGGCGGGCCGCCCCAGGCGATTTACTCCGCGATGGTGAAATTCGTTGAGGACCACAAACGCGAGGCAGCCGAGCGGGGCGGGTCTGCGCGCGTGAAAGAAACCGATGTGTTCCACCTGCTTGTGTTCCTGCTGCGCGTTGGGCGCCAGCAGACGAACGGGCGCCAACGCTCACGAATGTTTCTGGAGTTCCTGCGCTCGCAATTTCCTCGCGAGGCAGCCGCGCAACAGGAAGCGCCGCGGATTATTGTCCCTTGAATATTTCACGAACATTGCCAGAAATTGGGCGCGATTAACCGAGCGAGAGCGAGAGCTGCGGCGCGGGAGGGCCAGGGTGCGCCTGCGCGGGACTTGAGCCGAGTCCATACTTGCGGCGCAGCGCCGAAACTTTTTCACTGATCTCCTTGCGGTAGTCCTCCGGCGGATAGGCCGCGCGGCTGTACCATTCCCGATATCGGCTTGCCAAGCGCGGGAAATTCTTTTCGACAAACGGCAGGAAGTGTCTTGCCGAAGAAGGCATGAGAAAGAGCGGCGCCGCCAGAAACCACTGCGCGCGGGCTTCGCTTGCGGCGCGAGCCATCGCTTCAAGATGCTCATCGCTATCCGTAAGACCCGGCAGGACAGGCATTGCAAACATGCCCGTGGCGAGCCCAGCTTCGCGCAAGGCGCGGATAGTCTTCAAACGCAAGTCCGGACGCGGGGCGCGGGATTCGAGGAGGCGCGCAAGGCGCGTGCGAAGCGTGACGATGGTGATGTTGATGGTGAGCGACGACCGTTCAGAGATCTTGCGCAACAGGTCCACATCACGGACGACCTGGTCGGACTTTGTTGTGATGGAGACGCTTAGCCCATCGCGCTCGGCCATCCGTTCGAGGATGGAGCGCGTGACGCCGAACTCTTTTTCCGCGGGCTGATATGGATCAGTGGCGGAACCGATGGCGATGTGCTCTCCGGCGGCGCACTTTTCGGAAAGATCCCGGCTGACAATCGGACCGGCATTGGCCTTGGCATAAATTTTTCGCTCGAAATCGGCGCCATCCAGTTCCATGTATTCGTGGGTGTAGCGCGCGTAGCAATAGAGACAGCCGAATTCGCAGCCGCGATAGGGATTGATGGTCCAGGGAAAAGGGACCCGCGTGGATTCGCAGGCATTCAGGATCGAGCGGACGGGGAGAATGAAGTATTCAGTGCCGCGCTTGGCGTCAGCGCAGGGAGAAGCAGCGGCGAGCCGGGCGATGCCGACAGAGTCGGCAGCAGACCTCGTTTGTGACGAAGCCGGTGGCTCGGCGCCCCCGTGGCAAGGGGCGTTGGGAAATAAGGTAGGAGTGGGGAAAGTGGCCATCGCCCGGATCGCTGCTGAATTTGCTTCTCAATGCCGGGATTATATTCGCCTTTTGTTCGCCATGTCAAGCGAAATCTTTCGCTTTATTTTCGCTGGTAACAATCAGCCTTTGGCGGAGGGCTCGCGCAGCAAGGGGTCTGCAGGCGGCCAGGGTTCGAGCCAGTAATCCACTGCAAGCCAAAGAGCGCGGCAGTGATGGAAGAGCGCCAGAGAAACGGCAATGGCGGCACCCATCCAAACGGGAATCTTCGTTTCGGGAGGCGCATTCCAGATGGGCGGGACGAGGAAAACGACAAGGAGGTAGATGACCAGCATGAGAAAAGACGTCGCAGCGTAATTGACGATCATCGCGCCGACGTAGTATCCCGACTCGCGGAAGTATCCGAGACCGCAAGCCGGGCAATCGTGGAGCATTCGGAAAGGGCGGCGAAAAAGAGGGCCCAACCCGCAGCAGGGACAGCGCAAGCGTAACCCGCGCGCGAGAACTTCGCGAAAAATTGGCTTGGACCGCTGGTCTGAGTTTTTTTCGATCACTGCGCTTCGATGGCCACCTGTGAACCTTCGCTATTCCGCCCTAACACCGACAGCTTCCAATTGTCATTCACACCGGCCGTCTCCACTGTACCTCGTAACAGTACCCGATTTGCGGCAAGAATTTGCTTCCGCGGCTTCAGGACGACCCCCAGAGAATATACTGGCAATTGAGGGCGGCGTGGAAACCATCGGCATACTAATTCTCGACGACGACGCGGTCAGCCAGGCGGCGCTGGAGCAGGTGCTCGACTCCGAAGGCTGGGAAGTGCGCGTGGTTTCGCGGGCGCACGAGGCGCTTGCGGAGCTTGCTCGCGGCACGGCGCGGCTGGTGATCGCCAACGTCGCGATGGCCGGACTTGCAGGGCCCGTCTTCGAGATTCTGCGCGAGCTGGCGCTTGCACCAGCCGCGGACGGCGCACACGCGCCGGCGCGAGTCCTATTCCTGGTTCCGGCTTTCGCGGCGTCCGAAGTGCAACCGGTCCTTGAGCGCGATGGTCTCGCCTTCCTGTTGAAGCCATACCACCTGCACGACTTCCTCGAAAGAGTCAGCGACCTGCTGCTTGAGAGCAAGGCCATCGATGCGCCACTGCGAAATGTGCAGTTCGAGTTTCACGCAACGCCGCGGCCACTCGTGCGCGGCGGTACACGGCTGGAAGGGCGGCGCAACGAAATGTTCGCGGCGCGCGAAGATTACATGATGACCGAGGAAGAGATGCTCGAATACGAGAAGCAGGAAGCAGAAGAGCAAGCGCGCAAGAAAAAGAAAACGCCAAAGCCCGGTGAAACTCTTTAGCGATCCGAGCGGCTCCTCACAATTTCAGAATTATTCCTTCCAGCGAAGCACTTGACTGCGGTCTTGTGTGGATGCCAATAATTCGATCATGGCGAGCCTTAACACGGGATGGCGCAGACCCGGCGCGAGTTCGGCCATGGGCACGAGTACGAAGCGCCGTTCGGCCATGCGCGGATGCGGGATTTCGAGCTCAGCCGCGCGGACGATGCTGGCGCCGTAAAGAAGAATGTCAATGTCCAGCACGCGCGGCCCGGCGCGCACAATTCTGCGGCGTCCCATTTCCTGCTCGATGCGGCGAATCGCGTGTATAAGTTGCCGGGGCATCAACGCGGTTTCCACTTCAACGGCAAGATTCAGAAACCATCCCTGCGCGGTGAATTCCACAGGCTCCGTTTTGTAGAGCGACGAGCGGCGAACGACTCGCACGCCAGCGGCATCGAGCTGCGCAAGCGCGCGCGCGATGTTTGCGGCGCGGTCGCCGAGATTTGAGCCGAGAGAGAGGTACGCCGTGTGAGTGGACATGACCGCCACCACTAAAACAACGGCGGCTGGCGACGAGGCGGTTCCAAGCCGAAGTGCTTGTAAGCGAGCGGAGTCGCCATGCGTCCGCGCTGCGTGCGATCGAGCAAACCGAGCTGCATGAGATAGGGCTCGTAAATCTCCTCGATGGCGTCTTCTTCTTCGCTGAGCGAAGCCGCTATGGTATTGAGGCCGACCGGCCCGCCAGAATATTTCTGCATAATCGTGAGCATCAAGTTGCGGTCGGTTTCATCGAGGCCGTGCTCGTCAACGCCCAGCATTTGCAGCGCTTCTCGGGCGACTTGCTGCGTGACGCTGCCCTGGGCACGGACTTCGGCAAAGTCGCGGGCGCGGCGCAGCAGGCGATTGGCCACGCGCGGTGTCCCGCGAGCGCGGCGCGCGATTTCAAACGCACCATCGTCATCAACCGGGATATTCAGTATCTCCGCCGAGCGGCGGACAATCACGGCGAGATCTTCGGGCGTGTAAAAATCCAACCGGTGCACTATGCCGAAACGCGAGCGCAGCGGCGCGGTAATCAGTCCCGCGCGCGTGGTGGCGCCGACGAGTGTGAACCGGTTCAATTGAAAGGGGTGAATGCGCGCGCCGGGCCCCTGCCCGATAATGAGGTCGATGCGGTAATCCTCCATCGCCGGATACAGGACCTCTTCGACGGCGGGCATGAGCCGGTGAATCTCGTCGAGGAAGAAAACTTCGCGCTGCTCGATTGCCGTCAAGACGGCGGTGAGATCGCCCTTGCGCTCGAGCAGCGGCCCAGAGCTGGTCTTGATGGCGACGCCCATTTCGCTGGCGATGATTTGCGCGAGTGTGGTCTTGCCAAGCCCGGGTGGGCCGAAGAGCAATACATGGTCGAGAGCTTCGCCACGCGTGCGCGCCGCTTCGATGAATATCGAAAGATTCTCTTTGACGCGCGATTGGCCGATGAAATCCGAAAGCTTCCTCGGGCGGACACTCGATTCGATGCGCGCGTCCTCATCAAAGGCTTGTCCCGAAATTACGCGGCCGCCGCGCTTCTCGGAAGGTGAACCAAACTGCCCGGCTGGTTTTGTCGCGCTCATACGTGTTTTACCGATGCCATCTTATACCTGACCGGCCGCTCGCTTGCGGCCCTCCCGCGAAGGCGTAAGCCTCTGCAGCGAGGCCTTGAGCAGTGCCTCAAATTCTGTTCCGGCGTCATGCTGGGCTTCTTCGACTACCCTCTTCGCGTCGCGTTCTTCATAGCCGAGATTGATCAGAGCGGAGACAACGTCCGCGGTTGGGCCTTCGGGTGAGGCTACGCGTCGCGGTTCGTGGGCTTCCATGGCGGCAAGTTTGTCACGCAATTCCAGGACGATGCGCTCGGCAGTCTTTTTTCCCACGCCGGGGATGCGAGTGAGTGACGCGAGATCTCCGCTGCGAATTGCGGGGATCAGATCCTCGACGTTCATGCCGGAAAGAATCTTCATCGCCAGGACGGGGCCGACGCCGGATGCGCCAATCAGCAGCTCGAAGCAATGCTTCTCGCGCGAGGAAAGAAAACCGTAAAGTGAAATGCCGTCGTCGCGCATGTGCGTGTGAATGAGAAGTGTCACCGTGCTGTGCAGATCCCCCAGCGAATAGTAGGTGGAAAGCGGAATGTGCACGAGGTAGCCGACGCCGCCGACGTCCACCAAGACTTGATTGGGGCGCTTATCGAGCAGCGTTCCGCGAAGTTGGGCGATCATGAGTGGGCGGGCGAAAGCCCGGCGAAAGGATTATTGAGCACGCTTCGCGGCGTGTCAACGAGCTTCGAATTTATGCTTTCCGTTCGGGGCCGAAAATTGAGAGCCGGTGCCCGTCGGGGTCGGTGAAATTCGCGGCAAACATCGGGCCAGCCACGGCGCGCGGTTCGTGAGTGAATTCGATGCCCTTGCTCTTTAATGATTCGTAGGCTGCGCGCACGTCTTCCACACCAAAAACGAGTTCCGTTGCGCCCACGCGCGTTTCGGAAGCTCTCGCGAGGCCTTCACTCAGGGCGAGCGTGAAGCCACCGGCGTCCAGAAAAGCGAAGCCGGGATGTTCGCTCTGTACGGAAAGACCGAGCTTGTCCCGATAAAATACCAGCGAGCGCGCCGTGCTTTCCACGCCCAGCATGACGTGGCTGATCTTTGCTGTGCTCTGGGCCGTGCTCATGAATTCCTCCCGGGGGTATCGTTTGAGTGGCCGAAATCTACTCCATCTCGGCGGAAGTATCCAGCGCGGGGGTGTTGCGGAACTTTTTGAGAGTTGCGAATCTGTGTCCGGTGAGCAAGGGCGCGCGTGCGGGCTACTTTACGTCGTTGACCAAGTCCACGGAATCAATCACGCCGATCACGGCCATATCAATCGGGGAGTTCGGCCGGCCCACGGCCGTCATCGCGGAAAACCCTTCCATCGTGAGCAGCACGCGGTCGCCCGAGCCTGCGTCCACGGAATCGAGCGCAAGTACGGGCTCGCCGCGATCGCTGCCATCGAGATTAAGCGGCTGCACGAGAAGTATCTTGCGCCCCACGTGGGATGGCGTCTTCTGCGTCGCGACAATGTCTCCAACCACCTTGCCGATCAGCACCGAACCACCGCTTTCTCCAGACTCACCAAGCACGCGACTTCGTTAGGTACGCGACTTCGCGTGCAAATTGATTTCGTCCACGATCCCGACAATCGTGGCTTCCGTGGGAACTTCGTCCGGCAAAAAAGGAAAGCTCGCCTCTCTCCCACGGCACCAGTAAATCGTCTCGCCAGCGCCCGCGCCGACGGAATCGAGCGCGACCAGAGGCTTTCCTTTGCTGCGGCCATTGCGGTCGAGCGGCTGCACGATGAGCAGCTTTTGCCCGATGAGCCGCGCGTCTTTCATAGTGCTGACGACGGTTCCTATCACTTTGCCAAGTTGCACGTTATTTCCTGCGGGAAGTGACGAGTTCGGCTTCGTGCGCGGCGTCGAGCCGCACGGTGTCCACAATGCCGATGATGGCGGCATCCACGGGACGGTCCTTGCATTCGGCGGCCATCCGCGCGGAGCTGCCGGAAACGACGAGAACCGTTTCGCGGAATCCGGAGTCCACGGTGTCCACGGCGATCAGATAGCCGGACTCATCCGCGCCTTCGGGCGAAACAGGTTTGACGATGAGGAGTTTTTGACCTTCAAGGCGCGGGTCTTTGCGCGTGGAAACAACGGTACCGACGATGCGGCCAAGAATCATTTCAATTTGTGCACAGCCGCACCAAATGCAGAATTATCGGCACGCGGCTCGCGCTTAATCTCCGACTCCGGCGGCAGCAACCGACTTACCAATGGGCAGAACTTCTTCGAGCGACGGATGCGGGCGTGGAATCACGTGAACGGCAATCAACTCGCCGACGCGACGCGCCGCGGCTGAACCGGCATCGGTGGCTGCTTTGACCGCGGCAACGTCACCGCGCACCATCGCAGTGACATAGCCCGAGCCGATTTTCTCCCAGCCCACCAGAGTTACCTTTGCCGCTTTCACCATCGCGTCAGAGGCTTCAATCATTGCCACCAAGCCCCGCGTCTCGATCATGCCGAGTGCTTCGCCCATTCTTCTTCCTCCGCGGCCGGCGTGCGCCGGTCCAGCACGGCCGCCTAGATCTTCAGACGGTGGTGCGCCGCGAGCAATTTTTCCACATCGCGGCCAGAAAGCAAGCTTTGTTTGCCGAGAAGCTCGGTGACGAGCGCAATCCGGGCGCAGTGCTCCACGCACTCCATCCGCCGGAAAGCGGTGAGCAAGTCCGCACCATAAGTGACCACGCCATGATTCGCCATGAGAATCGCGTCGTGCTTCTCCACAAAAGGCTCCAGCGAAGCACCGAGGTCAGACGTGCCGGGCTCTCCATAAGGCGCCAGAGGAACAGGACCCAGATTTACGACCATTTCCGCGATTAACGGTTTTTCCAAACTGATTCCAGCGGCGGCAAAGCCCGTTGCAATCGGGGGATGCGCGTGGCAAACGGCATTCACATCGCTTCTGAGCCGATAGACGAGAAGGTGCATACCCAATTCAGTGGATGGCTCGCAGCGGCCCTTGATCCTGCGGCCTTCCAAATCCGTCACCACTGCGTCGCCGGGATCGAGTCTTCCTTTGCAAGTGCCGGATGGAGTTGTGAGGATGCGATTCTCAGAGAGACGAATGGAAAGATTGCCGTCTGTGGAAGGGACAAAGCCCTGCTCATAAAGCCAGCGGCCCGCGATACAGATGTCGACGCGGTGCTGTTCTTCGCTCTTATCGTGCCCAGGTGTGATGTGATCCATGCACATTGGAGCTTCCGGCACTTTCGTCATTACCGCAGCATTTTGCATAAAGGCACGTTCCGGTTAAGCGTAAATCCCACGATGCTTCAACGCGACGGCCACTCGATCAATCGCGAGCATATAAGCCGCAATACGGTTATTCACCCCATGAGTTTCGGCATAGCGTACCACTTCATCGAAGCTGCTTTCCATAATATCGCGCAGCCGCTCGTTCACTTCGCTTTCGCGCCAGAAAAAGCCCATGCGGTCCTGCACCCACTCGAAGTAGCTGACGCTCACGCCGCCCGCATTCGCCAGAATGTCGGGTATGACGAAGATTCCCTTCTCATCAATGATTTTATCGGCCGCTGAAGTTGTCGGGCCGTTTGCGCCTTCGCACAGGATCTTCGCCTGCACGCGATTCGCGTTCTGCGTGGTGATTTGGTTTTCGACGGCGGCGGGGATGAGCAGGTCGCACGGCTGGAACAGCACCTCCTGCGAGGTAAACTTTGTTCCACCCGCGGGAAAGTCCGGCAGCGGCTTTTTCTGCACACTGACCCAATCGATGAGTTTCGGCACGTCGAAGCCCTTTTCGTTATAGAGCGCGCCGAATACATCCGCCGCGCCGACAATCTTGTAGCCCGCCTGATGCATCAGCATCGCGGCCATGGAGCCGACATTTCCGAACCCTTGAATGATGACGCGCGTCTGCTCGCGCTTCATGCCCAGCCGAGCGAGCGCGCGGTCGCAAACCATCAGACAGCCGCGTCCCGTGGCCTCGCGGCGCCCGCGCGAGCCGCCCAAATCGAGCGGCTTACCGGTCACCACCGCTGTCGTTGTATGGCGCACGTGCATGGAATACGTGTCCATCACCCAGGCCATCGTTTGTTCATTGGTGCCGAGATCCGGCGCGGGAACGTCGCGCTCCGGCCCGATCCATTCGCTCAACTCAGCCGTGTAGCGGCGCGTGATGCGTTCAATCTCACGTTGGGAAAGCTTGCTCGGATCGCAAATGACGCCGCCCTTCGCGCCACCGAAGGGGATGTTCACCACCGCACATTTCCACGTCATCCAAGCGGCGAGCGCGCGCACTTCATCGAGTGAAACATTCTTGTCAAACCGGATGCCGCCCTTGCATGGCCCGCGCACAATCGAGTGGTGAACGCGGTAACCCACAAAAATTTCAAGCTTGCCATTATCGAGCGTCACGGGAAGGTAGACCGTGATTTCCTTATTTGGATACCTTAAATATTTATACAGGTCTGGATCCAGGCCCAGGCGCTTGGCCGCTTCTTCAAACCGCGCTTCCGCGGATTCGTAGATGTTGAATTCGTTCGGGGCGGCGTTCGCCATTGCGTACTCTCCTCGGATTGAACTGCAAGGGTCCTTCTTCTGAAGCCCTTCTTCTGAAGCAATGTCTCGCGGGATCGGGAGGTTACAATGCCTCGCACCCCGGCTGAGCGGCGGAGGGAAGTATACGAGCCTCAAGGAAAGCGTGCAAGGAAAGTGCGGACCGGCAGAGCTCGCACAGTCTCAATATATCGTCTCATTATGAAACGCTGCGCTTGATCAGCGCGCGGCGCTTCGCGTGAGGAATGTTTTTACCAGCAGCCGCGCCAGTCTCGCCGAATCGTGCCGGATGACGCCGTGCTCTTCGAGCAGGTCCCCGTAAATGCAACGCAAGCCAAGCCGCGCAAGTTCGCGCGTATCGCTCACAACCGGCTCGGCGCCCTCCGCGCGATAGCGCCTGGCCACACGCGGCGAAATTTTTTGCTGGTTAATCACAACCCAATCGAAAAGTTTGCGGCCCGTGTGCCGGTAAATGGCGCGCACGTGGTCCGCCGTGGACATTGCGTCCGTCTCGCCCGGCTGCGTCATCAGATTGGGGATGTACACACGCGCCGCCTTTGACCGCGCGATCTCTTCCGCCACGCCCGAAACGAGAAGGTTTGGAATCACGCTGGTGTAAAGAGACCCAGGCCCCACCAGAATCACGTTTGCGTGCTGAATCGCGTCCATCGCTTCGGCCAACGGACGCACGCGACGCGGGCGCAAGCGCAATTCGCGGATTCTTCCTCGAGCGCGAGGAATTCGCGTCTCGCCCGCCACCACGCGCCCGTCTTCCATCGTCGCTTCGAGCGTCACGTTCTGCAGAGTCGAGGGATAAATCCGCCCACGGATCGCCAGCACCTGCCCGCTCACGCGCACCGCATCGGCGAAGTCGCGCGTGATATTCGCAAGCGCCATGAGGAAAAGATTTCCGAAGCTGTGACCGCGCAATCCGCGGCCCTCGGCAAACCTGTATTGGAATAAACGGCTGAGCAACGCCTCGTCATCCGAAAGTGCCACCAGGCAGTTGCGGATGTCGCCCGGTGGAAGGATGCTGTACTCGCGGCGCAACCGCCCCGAGCTGCCGCCGTCGTCCATTACCGTAACGACTGCCGCAAGATCCTCGATCGGGTGCCGCGCATCCGTTTGCCCTTGCCGCGGCACAAATTCTTTCAGCCCGCGCAGCACGGTAGAAAGTCCCGTGCCGCCTCCAATGGCGACAATTCTGCCGGGTGATTTATGCGATGAGTTGTGCGTTGATTTCTTGCGTCTCACTGGAAGCGCACAGCGCGCGGGCAAGTTACCCGCCCATGCCCTCGCGTTCGGGATAAAGCAATTCCGTAAAGCGCGGGTCTTCTTGCAGGAAAGCAAAATCTTCGTCGTTGCGCGCGTGATAGCGGTTTTCCGGTTTCAGTTCGATGGCCAGCTTCAAATTTTCCATCGCCGATTCGGCTTCACCTGTCAGACAATCGAGTGCGGCCATCGCATAAACAATGTAGTCCGACTTCGGCGCGAGCTTGCGCGCGCGCGCAAGGTGTTCGCGCGCTTCATCCCATCGGCCGTGATTCATCATCGCCACGCCGTGCTGGTAATAATCCTCGGGCGTGCGAAGTGACGTCGAAGGTTCCCGGCTGATGCGTTGCTCGCAAATACTAAAGTGGGCGCGCGCGCGGTCGGCAAGCTCCTTGCTCGGAGCCGCGATTACTTTTTCAAGCAATTCTTTTGCTTTGTGGAATTTCTGCTGATGGAATTGACGGAGCGCCTCTTCGTAATTCTTGTATTGTTGCTGGACCTCGGGGTCGACGAGGTTAATCGGTGGCTTGCGCGGGGCCGTCTTCTTCTTAACCCCCTTTTGTTTCAATAGCTTAGCGCGCCCCGCCCCGCCTGAGGAGGCACGCGCCGAGCGGCGTCTTGCATACTTTTTCGCTCCAGCCATGCGCGCATCGTAACAAAGCCGCCGGTTGCGGTCAAACGCCCCTGAAAACGATGTGTCCAAGCGTTCGCTTCCGGAAACCTGCATTCGGTTGCGCATTGGTCGCGTTCGCGCCGTATGCTATAACGTCGAGGAGCGAGTCCGGAGCCTCCGTTGCCATTTATCAACTTCCCAGCCCGAGAGATCAACTGCAAGCTGGTCTACTACGGCCCCGGATTGGGCGGCAAAACCGCCAACCTGCAGTGGATTTACGAGAACACCGGCGCAAATCAAAAAGGGAAAATGATTTCGCTGGCCACGGAGACTGACCGCACGCTCTTTTTCGATTTTCTTCCCCTCGATCTCGGCACCGTCCGCGGCTTCAAGACGCGCCTGCATCTTTACACCGTGCCCGGCCAGGTTTTTTACGAAGCCAGCCGCAAGCTGATCCTGAAGGGCGCCGATGGCGTCATCTTCGTCGCCGACTCGCAGGAAGAGCGCATGGACGCAAACCTCGAAACGCTCGACAACCTGCTGGAGCATCTCGCGGAACACAAACTTTCATTCGAGACAATTCCCTACATCCTTCAACTAAACAAGCGTGACCTGCCCGATATTCTTCCCGTCGAGGACCTGAAGCAGAAGCTGCAGAAAAAGGGCGAGCCGATTTTGGAAGCGGTCGCGGTCAATGGTCTCGGCGTTTTTGAGACGCTGAAGGAAGTCGCCAAGCTGGTGCTCGCCGAACTCCGCAAGAATTCCTAGGCTGTCCGATGCCCACCGAACACGAAGAGAAGCTCGCCCGCATGGAGACGTTGAAGAACTTCGCCGAGCAGGCCTACGATGACATGTATGAGAAGGCGCACTCACCATCCGCCGCCACCGCCTACTATAGCGACGTGAAGGAAGCGCTGCACACCGCCATTAGTATTGCGAGAGAACTTGGGCTTACCGAAGAGGTGGCGAGACTCGACGCGCGGCTGGAACATATTAAGAAAGTTTTCCGGAGCCAGTTCACATAGCTGGGCCGGTTGCTGCGCATCACCATTTCAGAACAACTCCCATTGCACACTAACCTCTGTTCGGTGTTCTACGGGTTTGCCACTCAAATCGAGAGCCGGTTTGAATTTCCATTTTCTGATCGCTTCAACTGCCAATCGATCGAGACCAAAGCCCGCGGCTTTCACTACCGTGATATCGCGAACTTCACCGTCAACGGTCACCGTTACCACAAGAATCGCTGTTCCTTGCCCCTTGGCCTTGCGAGCCTCATCTGAATAATCCGGGTGGGGACACTCAATACACTGCGGCAGGCTGCTAAGTCCCATCTCAGCGAGATTGGAGGGCCCTTTCTTGGCTGCGATTTCTGCATCTGAGTTCAGGGGCCTGCTTACGGCATCTTGTTGTTCCGAATTCATCGCGAACTCTGCCCGCCGGACAAGGACTAACTCTTTACCCCTGTCGTCGCGCTTGTACAAGGACGCTGTCAAAACGACATGATTCTCTTTCACCGACCACATCTTTATCTCCACGAATCCATCCGCACCTGCCTTACCCGCCACCCAACTCTCTAGAGTGTCGGAAATGAGCATCGCTTCGGAGAGAAACTCTTGCTTGAGGACCGCGCGCAAATCCTCGCGGTCGACAACGCGGAACCGGAATGAAAGGCTCGCAAGGGCCGCACTGAACGCATCACCCACGGCAGGCCCAAGTCCGGTCATTTGATCCCCCGGCCCCATCGCGCCTATTACTACGATTGCCTTGAAATTCCTTTGCTGAATTTCCGTTGCGAGGTTTGCGACAGCCGCGTCAAATTCTGGCGACGAAATCTGACCTAACTTAGATGAGTCTTGATTTGCGGCTGTCGTCGGCGCTTGCTGCGCGGGCGGCGGTGTTTGCTGCTGCGTTGCATCAATTGCGGTCGAGGTGCTGACGGACGCGAAAGCGAATACGGACACCAGCGCTGTAATTGCAATTGCGCCACAACAACTTGCCCGCCCGAAACGTGTTCGCATCACAAAGCGCCTCAAAGCTCATCCGTTGCGCGGAGGTTACCACAACGTCAGTTATCGTGAGAGGGAGCAAGCTGGTGCCCGCTTCAAACGCACATTGTGTTTGCACAGTCTTTCTGTTGTCGCTCCACTGACACGTGGAATCTTATTTCATCGATTTCACCGGCGCGAGCTTAGGATGCTTGTGCGGATCATTGGCCTTTCAAACGTTCCGCTCACGGAGGATTCAGAAAATGCTTGCTCGCTTTCGCAGCACTCTCGCAATTGTTGTACTCGCCAGCATGGTATTTTCCGCTGCCGGCGCATTCGCTCAAGGTCAAACTCCCGCCGTGACCGCCAGCGCAAATAGGGCTACGCAATTATTGCAAGCCTCCGGCTACACATATACGACGCACACGCCGATCGTGTGGTCCATTGCTCGCACCGGTAGCAGCCTGAAGAGCTTCAAGGTTGTGCTCTCTGTGAGCGAGGAGCTTCTGGTCATTTTCGTCACGGTGGTGCCAAAGGCCCGCATGCGAATGACGCCGGAATTCATGACCGCTCTCCTGCGGTTCAATTACACGCTGGACCGCGTCAAGATTGGCTTTGATAGCGATGGTGACCTATGCGTGCGCTCGGATACCTCGATCAGGCTTGCGGATGTCCAGGAATTCAAGGTGCTGGTCGAGCAGGTGGCAGCGGCATCCAACGAAGTGTACGAGGGCATAAGCGCATCCATTATTCCCAACTGATGCCGTCTTAGTTCGTTGGGCGGTTCGGTGGTGGGTCCAGGAACATCGCGTGGTAGATCAGGTGCGTGGATGAATCAATCCACTGGTTTAGCTCTTGAGCGGGCATTCGCACGGCTTGTGCGAGCAAGCTCCAGAAAAAGCTGTCCATCGCGCGCGCGAGGCCGGGGATATCGACACCCTGCCGAGCGCCGGGGAGTTGTTGCAGAAACTGAAACACCGTCATCACGCGCTTCGTAGTCCAGGCGTGAATCTCCTGCTGCTTCCGCGCCAAGTCCGGATCGGAAAGCACCGCCTCCTGCCAGGCGCGGTATGCGCCGAGGTAGCGCAGATCGTGCGAGAAGGCTCGAGACAATAATTCGTGCACGGCGGCTCGGGCATCTATCGCTGCTTTGGGACGAAAACTAAGCCGGCTCAGCTTATCCAACAGCTCATCCATCAGCGCCAGCAGCAATTGCCGCTTGCTACCGTAGTGTTGATAGAGGCTCCCCACTGCGAGCTTCGCCTTCCGGGCGATCTCTCCGACAGATGTACCTTCGTAGCCCTGCATGCCGAAAAGGGTTAGCGCGGCAGCTTTGAGCCGTTCACGGCTTTCCGAGCTTCGCTTTTGGCGGGGATCCGGCGGAAGGGCCTCACCGACAAGCAGGTTCGGACGAGTGCTCATGCACGCTTCCCGTCGTGCTGATGGCGCCCTGCGTGCCCTGGGAAAACACTTACTCCCACAAATGCACCGGCACAGCACCAAAGCATCCATCCGCCGAACACGCCTGCCACGTCAGGCGACATGTTCGGAAATATGACTGGAAAGAATGCGCTGGAAAATGGGTCGAGCAGGAGTGTTGGCAGCGCGAGTGAAAACGCGCCCGCAAGCCATTGATCTTGCGGCAACCGTGAGCCCCTGCAAATACGGCGAACGATCCACGCCATCAGAGGGAAGCTGAGGGCGAATAGAATGAGCGTCCCTTTCCAATTGCCGGGGTGGAGCAGGCGCTCTCCCCAAAGGCGCAACGCGAAAGTGGCGCAAACCCAAATGACGAGGCCTATGAATAAGGGCCGTCTGTAAATGAACATGAATTCATATTCATATAATACTTGAACTGTGTCAAGGTCAATGCAACTCCCAATCGCCTGTGAAATCTCCTAATCAGATTCCGTAGGCAGGAACGCAGGGTGCCCGGCAGGGGTGACTGGAGAATGCGCGGGGAAAACGTACTGTGTGAATTCAGCAGCTATTGCGCCGCAGAGGTCTTGAAGCTTCCGAGCGCTGCGGCGAGCGTGTTAAACGTAGGGATGGCTTCCAGAAGCCGGGTGACGCTCAGCGCATCGCGCACGCGCCCCGCGGGGCACACGAGACGCAGGCTGCCACCCTTGCGGGTGAGCCCGGTGCATTGCCGCACCAGTGCGCTGATGCCCGAGCTGTCAATTTGGATGAGACCGCTCAGGTCCACGAGCATTTTCTTCCAGCCTTCGGCGGCCAGCCGCTGCAATTCGCGGTCGAGCAGTTCGCTGTTTTCGCCAAGCGTGGCGCGTCCGCGCGGCTCGATGACGATAATGTCGCCATCTTTGCGCGTGGTGATTTCGAGTTTTTGATGATCTACGTTCATGGCTTTGTATGCCGCACCATTTCGACTAAATCACTTCGCTCTTAAAACCTACCGGGCGAACCCGGGCCTGCGGGACATCCTCCAGCAGGCAAGGGGTATTATACGACGGAGCGGCTCCAAGGCTACCCGCTTCTTGCGTCAATGTATTGGACGCCAGCGGACGCCCGGGAGTAAGCCCCCCCGTTGGTTTTGAATCGAGGTTTTCGTGAAGGCGACGTTTTTGTGGAGACGACATTCTTTGTAAAGACAAAGACTCTGCACCGCTGGGACGTCACGCCTGCCGAAGCTCGCGAGATCCAACTGCGCTTGCGCAAGCGCATGGAACGCGAGGGCGCCGAGGGAAAGAACCTCATAGGCCGCGTCCGGCTTGTGGCGGGCTGCGACCTCGCCTTCCGCTTGCCCGAGCGCCGCTCCTGGGAGCGCGGCACGGGACGAGCCATCGCAGGAGTTGTAGTCTTCACGTTTCCAGAGTTGGTGGAAGTCGAGCGCGTTTCGATCGAGCAGCCGCTCACGTTTCCCTACGTACCCGGCCTGCTTAGCTTCCGCGAAGTCCCCGCGCTGCTCGCGGCATTTGCGCGGCTGCAGTACACGCCGGATCTGATCTTCTGCGACGGCCATGGCACCGCGCACCCGAGGCGCTTCGGCCTTGCGTGCCACCTGGGGATGTTGCTCGGGCGGCCAACGATTGGCTGCGCGAAGTCACTTTTGATTGGCGAGTACCGCGAACCCGCGGTGAAGGCCGGCTCATGGTCGCCACTTTTCGCACCGTGGAGCAGGATGAGTGACCGCACTGGGAACCGCGAAACCATCGGCGCCGCGCTACGCACTCGCGCCGGCGTGAAGCCTATCTTTGTATCGCCGGGCTTCCGAGTATCACTTACGCGCGCCATCGAATTCACGCTCGCTGTGTGCGACGGCTTCCGCATCCCGCGCCCCACGCGCGAAGCGGACCATTTCGTCGAGGCTGTGAAGCGCGGTACTGACTCGGACGCCGCGGGGCAGAGTCCCGCGCAATCCGAGACCCAGCGAGGAAGGGATGAAGTTTCAATCCGGAAGGGGAAGTGAATTAGGAATAGTACGTCTTGCGGCGAATCAGCCAATAGAAAGGGATTGCAGTTTGCCCGGATTCTTATGCCGAGCACTTATAATTAGGACAGACCGTCTTGGGCTCCGGTTGGACTGGAAGAAGGAGTCCAACGAATGAGTTCCACGCAGCCCTCATTGCCAGTAGTTCCGACCGAGGCACCGCCGGATTCACCCACTGAATCGCTTTCTGAAGACCGGTTGACGAAGATTCAAGAGCAATTGAAGAAGCTCGAGCGCCGCGATTGGTGGCTCTGGATTATGGCCGTCATCGTAATGCTGATGCTGACGGCAGCCGTCGTATCGATGAGCTTTCCGGAGTTGCTGAAAACCGATGACGCGTTCTTCCGGTTCAGCCTGAATCAAGCGGTGCGGGGACTTGTCGGTTTAGTTCTGCTCTTCAACACCTACACAATTTACCAGCAAGTTCAGGTGAAGCGGTTGCGACGGCAATTCTCCGAGCAGTTGCAGGCGATGGGACGCCTCCGCATTCGCGCGGAGGAGTTTCACCGACAGGCAACAATCGATCCGCTGACCGGGCTCTACAACCGGCGGTTCGCCGAGCAACGTCTCGCAGCAGAGGCGGCACGGTCGCAGCGGTACGGCCATCCGCTCACCGTGATCTCATTCGATCTCAATAATTTCAAAAAGATCAACGACAACCACGGCCATCCAGCGGGCGATGAGGTGCTCAAGGCGTTTGCCGACCGGCTGAACACCGCCATTCGGGTTTCCGATTTTGCCGTGCGCATGGGCGGCGACGAATTCCTGGTGATCCTCCCGGAGTGCACCGTCGGACAGATGCAGTCCCTGCTCAACCGCATCGCGAAGGTGGAAGTGAACCACGAAGGCAAGATCATTCCAGTGGATTATTCTTACGGATGCGTGGGGTACGAGCCCGGCGAAACTCCACAGCGATTTCTCGAGCGCGCCGACCAGTTGCTTTACGCCGATAAACGCAGAAGCAAAAAAGCGACACCGCAACTTTCCTACGCGCAGCGGTAGTCATACCACTCGAGCGCCCCACTCAAGAAGCTCCACGAACGGGGGTAACTCTGCATGACAGCGGTGGAAAAACAAAGGAGGTGAAAACCTGGCGGCTTTCACCTCCCGGGGTGGGGTGTTGCTAGAAAAAACTCATTTCCCCGATCAGCCCGATCTTAGCGACTTCCATTCCGCCGGCGACTCCGGCGGATTCGCCGCGTCTGCCACACGGCGAGTGTAGCTGCGAAATAGCATAGCCTGCATGAAAGTGTCAAGCCACTAGGGGACCAGGGCATGGGCCACTCGCTTTGCCGGCTGTGCGCCGGCAACGACGCGGTCGCGGCCGGCCTGTTTGGCAATGTAAAGATGACGGTCGGCGCAGGCGAGCAACTCGCGCGCGCTCATTCCGTCCTGGGGAAGGGCGGCGACGCCGAGCGAGAGGCTCACTGGTTTGAGGGCCCGGCCGTGCTGATTGATCCGAAGACGAAGGGCTTCAGCGCGCAACTGCTCGGCGCGCCGGCACGCGACTTCCAGCGGAGCTTCGGGAAGGATCACAACAAATTCTTCGCCGCCGTACCGGCAGGTGATGTCTTCGTGGCGCGTGCACGCCTGCAACATGCGCGCGAGTGAGCGAAGAAGCGCGTCACCGGCGAGATGGCCGTGCGCGTCGTTGAAAAGCTTGAAGTGATCCACGTCGAGCATGATGACTCCCAGCGGGCGGTTCGCGCGCGCGGCGCGGTGGACTTCATGGCCGAGAATTTCGTCGAGGTAGCGGCGGTTGAACAAGCCGGTAAGGGGGTCGCGGATGGAGGCGCTGTGAAGCCTCTGGCGAATTCGCAGGTTGACGAGCGCCCGGCCGAAGTGTCCGGCGACAGTCATAGCGCGCCGGCGGACGGCGTCGGCGGAATGCAAATCTCCGGAGGTTCCCTGCGGCACGGCGAGAACCAATTCGAGCGACCCAAGGATTTCGCCCTGCCCAATAACCGGCAAACAAAGAGAATGCGCGGATGACGCCCCCGCATGCCGACAAGGAAAAACTCCGCTCAGGGAGTCGGTAGAGCGCCGCGATTTGATCGCGGAACATTGCTCAGCCGAAAAGCGCTGGACCGATGGAGGATTCTCTCCCCAGACGACGGCTGTTTCCATGAACTTTTTCCTGGAGCGCAGCACGCGGAAAGCACCGGAGTCTTCGCCGAATAGCTTTGCGGCAAAGTGGGCCAGTAAGCTGTAGGTTTTTTTCGGGGTATCGCAGACTTGCAGCATGTCTTCCATTTCGCCGAGCAATGCCAGCTCCTGCAAGCGTAGTTCGAGGTGCATGGCGCGGCCGTCGAGTTGATGGCATTCCGAACGGAGTGCGTTTTCAGCGGATCGGTGGCCGGTCAAATCGCGCAGCACGGCGACGCATCCGCGGGAACCTTCGGGCGCAAAGCCACAGGGTGACGCTGCGATATCAAAGGTTTTTTCCTGTTGCGCGTTGAGGCATTCGCTGCGCTCCGTCTGTCCTGTCGCTTGCACACGAAGGTGGGGGCAATCCGGGGGAGGGGCATTCGTGCCGTGGATCACTTCGTAACAGGGACGGCCAAGTATGCTGTGCAATCTCTCGCCAAAAGTATCCACCGCCGCGCGGTTCGCGCGATAAATGCGGCAGCTTCCATCAATCCAAATGACAGGGTCGGGAAGGCCATCGAGCACCAATTCAAGGCTGGCGTTTTCTTCCGCGAGTTGCACGACCAATTCCGCGGCGACTCTTTTTGGCTCTGTCGAAATACTCCTGGAAGGTAGTGACTTTGCGCAGGAAATCGCGCTGGCGGCACCGGCTTGAGTGGGTGGGGATGTGAATGGTTTTTGACACTCCAGGCTAGAGACAGGCGACGAGCGTCTGCCGGAAAAACGACTCATTCAAACTTCCAAGCGGTGGAGACAGGCCCACAGGAAAGGGCTCTCGGAAGGGGGCTCGACCATTTTCGCGCGACCGGCTGGAAAGTCAATCCGCCAGCGAGAAAAGTTCCCTCAATAGCAATACACCATAAGCGCGGGTACCGGCGCTCGTGGTGCGCGGTGAATAGAGCTTTTAATCAGGATTTTGGGTCGCGGATTTGGACGTGGTGCTTCTCAAGCAATTCGCCGGTGGCATGGTCCACGGCAATGACCGCAACTTGATAGCTTACCTGCGCCTGGATGACGGCCTGTTCGGCGGAAGCGAGTTGGTTCTGAGCGTCGAGCACAAAAAAGATTGTTTCGGTACCGAGTTCGTATTTGCGCTGGTGGCCTTCCAGATTCTTCAACGCGAGATCGCGCGAAATCTTTGCAGCGGCGACGGAAAGCTTGGCCTGCTCAAGCTGGTGGACGGCGTTGCGAGCTTCAAGCTGAATGTTTTCCTCGGTGAACCGCTGACTGTAAAGGTCGCGCTTCTTGTTGACCTCACTGATTCCCAGGCTTGCCTCGGCGGCGCGGTTACGGATTGGGAGGTTGAGCGAGAGGGTTACGCCGTACGTAGGGGACGTGAACTGAAACGCTTGACTGAGCGCGTTGCCAAGACCCGTCACCGAAAGGAGCACGGGTGGGATTGAGTTATCGAACAGGTGCCCACCCAGACCGCTACCAGAGTAGGAGCCAGTCACGTTCAATGATGGCTGCATTTGGTTGTGAGCAAGACGGATGTTGATGTCATCCACATCCAGTTGATCGCGCTGCGCGTCGTATTCGGGCCTTTTTTTGTGGGCTGTCTCAATCACCTGCCCCGCATCCACGGTCAGAAGGTCTCCCCCGGCTTCCGGGGATTCGATCAAGTCGATATCCAGGGCGGAGATGGAGGAGTCAAAATCGGCGCCGAGGATGTTGCGAAGCGTGTCCT
The DNA here is from genome assembly GCA_041484365.1 of Terriglobia bacterium. Taxonomy (GTDB): domain Bacteria; phylum Acidobacteriota; class Terriglobia; order Acidiferrales; family UBA7541; genus DASTCZ01. Next base: position 26,391 of record JBGPHM010000017.1, read on the forward strand.
CTTGTTGTTTCAAGGAATACTCAGCCTGGATGACGGAAACCTTGCGTGAAGCAAGCTGCGATTCCGATTGAAAAATGTCATAGGGGCCGAGCGCGCCGAGTTCGAGGGCGCGCTTGTCATGGTCATAGCTGGCCTTGGCCTGCTCGACCGACTTGCGAAGAACAACAAGATTTTCGCGGGCGAGGACGACGTTCCAATACTGGGTGACCACGTTTTGGATAATTGCGCTGATCTGCACCTGAAAATTGGAACGCGACTGGTGCAGGTTTCTCTGGGCAATTAGGATTTGCGCCCGATTGGGAAAGAACCCGCGATTGCGCAGCAGCGGCTGCGTAATTCCAAAATTGAGTGACGACAAGAAAGACGGAAACAGGCTGGACCCCCCGGAGCCGCGCGAAGAAGAAAGCCCGATGGTGGTACTCGTGCCGGTCTGGAAGAGTTGCGTGTAATTGTAGGACATAGCCTGAGTCAGCGAGCCAGTTTGCTGGGTCTGGGTGACCTGGGGGAGTGTGGGCTGATTGCTTCGCTGGGCGCTCCAAGTTGACTGAAGCTGCGGATCGAAAGGCGAATGGGCGCTCAGGACGCTGAACGCCGAGTTTTGATAAGAGAGCTCGTCCATCCGCACGTTCGTGTTATTGGCAAGCGCGAGCTGGATGGCCTGCTCGAGCGTCAGGCGGAGCTTGCCATCCGCGACAAAGTCACGGAGATGGTCGCCGCCGGGGGCTTTGGCCGGCGGCACAGGACGCTGCGTAACTTCCTTGAACCACTGCGGCGTTGGGAACGGACTGGATTGGGCATGAAGAGCGTTGGACATCAAGCCCGACGAAAGAACCAAACAAACAAGCAAAGCTGAACGGCGCATCGTATCCCCCTTGAAGAAATAAAGCGATTATTCGTAACGAATGGCTTCGACGGGATCGAGCCGTGCGGCCTTGCGCGCGGGGTAGATCCCGAAAATCAAACCCACTGAAACAGAGACAGCGAACGCCAGCACGATGGAGATCCAGGTGACGATGGTGCTCCATCCGGCGAGCCAGCCGATTAATTGGGACATTCCGAATCCGACCAGAATGCCCATCAGGCCGCCAAGAAAGGAAATCATCACCGCTTCAATCAAAAACTGGCGAATGATGTCGGTCTGGCGCGCGCCGACGGCGCGTCGCACGCCGATCTCGCGCGTGCGCTCGAGGATGCTCGCGAGCATGATGTTCATAATGCCGATGCCGCCGACCAGCAGCGAAATTGAGGCGATGGCCACCATCACGAAGTCAAAAATATGCTGTGTGCGCTTTTGTTCGGCGAGCAGTTCCGCGGGCACGATGACTGAAAAATCATCGGCTCCCTTATGCGAGGCGCCCAGCAATCCCCGCACGACCTCCGCCGTCTCCGGGCTCTGGTCGGAGGAAGCCAGCTGGAGATAAACGCCGTCAATTTCATCTTTCAAATAGCTGTTTGTATCAGCCATCCGGAAAATCGCGGAAAAAAGAGGCACATAGATCAAATTATTCAGATCCTGCGTGGGCAGGCCGGCCACCGGGGCCGCCGCTGTGAGTTGAGGGCCGGCGACACCGATCACGAGAAACCACTGCGTATTCACTTTGACGTACCGCCCAACGGCCTCCTGCCCGGCGAATAGGTTGGACGCCGCCGCCTGGCCGAGAACGCAGAGCGGGGCGCCGCGGAGATTTTCATCCTGGTCAAAAAAACGGCCGGCCACAACACGCAAGTTGGCGATACCCACGTAGGAGGGCTCGACGCCATATACAAGGGGCATTTCCCGCGCGGGTTTGGGATTCAATTTTGTGGGCGTAAACCGTTTTCGAGCGGTGGTTCCAGTGAGACCGCTGACATTCGCCCGAATCGCGCGGTAGTCCTGAAAGGTGAGGCCGGGAGAAATTTTGCGGATTTTCTGAATATCGGTGTTGTTGGTAGCTTCTTTTGCCTCGACAACGACATTGCGCAATCCCAACTGCTCGATGAAGGCCATCACCTGCTGTTGAGCGCCCGCGCCGATGGAGAGCATGGAAACCACCGCGGCGACGCCGAAAATCATACCGAGCATGGTAAGAAGAGACCGGAGCTTATGTTGTGTGAGGTTTTGTAGACCGAGCTGCAAATCAGAAACGTACTGGATCCAATCGCGTTCCGGAGCAAGTGGACCGATTGCCCGCCTTGCGGAGCGCCTGGCAGGACTCACTTCCCGCCACCCTTGTTTGCGCCCGCGGGAGAAGCGGAGGACGAGGTGGGAGCCGAAGATCCAGCAGCTTCCGGATCCACGAGGGCGACCTCGGTACCTTCGTCGAGACCCTCGATGACCACCTGGCTCTCAGTCATATGTTTGATCGATACGGGTTTGGGTTCAAATCCACGGCCCGCCCGAACAAAAACAGTGGGTTTCCCCTGGCGAAAGAACAGGGCCTGGCGGGGAAAATAAAGAACATTGGTAAGCCCCGCGCCACGCACAATCACATGAGTGGTTTGGCCGGGCCGGAGGCGCGGGTCGATCTCGTTGAATTGAAAGGTTGCGTCAAATTGGCGAGTTGAATCGCCTCCAAAAAAATTTCCTCCGGAGGAGGCCAGAACCGCAATGGTCTTTACCTTGGCCGGATAGTTTTTATCCGGCAACGCGTCCACAACGATTTCAGCGGGGTCGCCCGTATTGATATCGGCGCGCGAGGCTTCCGGAACACGACAGTAAACTTCCATTGAGCTGACATCGAGAATCGATGCTACAACGCTTCCGGGAAAAGTCTGGTCGCCTTCTTGATATTCCGGCACGCTCATACCAGTGATAAAAATCTGGAGGCCGTTGGTGTTGGCTTTTCGCGCCACCATGCCGGAAATGGTGGCTTTGATAGTCATGCTTGCGATGCGGTCCTGTGCCACCTTGATGTCGAGCTGGGCCTTGGCGCGCTGGGCCTGAAATACAGCCAGGTTGGCCTGGCTGGAAGCGGCGCGCGATTTGACGTCCTGTTCGAGCTGGGCCAGGCGGCGCTTGGCTTCTTCGAGCGTGAGATCATTTTTCTTTCCATCAATAGCGCTTTTCATTTCATTCTGGCTGACGTCAAGTTCGGCGCGGCGCACGTCATACTTTGCGTGGAGCAAGGCGACATTATCATTCGCGGCGGTGACTTCCTGATCCGCCTTTGTCTTCCGGAGTTGCTGGTCGGCTTGGTCGAGCAGCGATTGCGACTGCTCCATGTTGTATTCCTGCTCGCTGGGGTCGAATTGGAGGACGACATCACCGGCCTTGACCTGCTCACCGGTCCGGGCCAGGTGAATGATCTGCAGCGTTCCGTTCACGGGCGGAGCCATGAGCAGAGCCGTGTTCAGCGTGCGGAGTTGGCCGATCGTGTAAACCTTCAGATCCACATTTCCGCGCGCGACCTTTGCTGTGGGTATGCCCCGCTCCGGCCCGCGCAGCTTTCCAAGTGTTACGGCAATCGCGGAACCGGACCCAATGACAACCAACAAGCCAATGATCAGACGCAATCGTGTGCGGGATTTCATTTCTTGACCACCGGATCCTTCAGCGCCACGCGTTCACCGGGCTGCAATCCATTGCGTATTTCCACCATTCCGCCGCCGCGGTGGCCGATGGCCACGGGACGCTCCATAAAGCTGTCTCCAAATCTTGCGCTCTCCTGAACGTAAACGACATCGCGGCCGTTTCGATTGAAGACGGCCTCGGACGGAACCAGGATGACATTGGGGATGCGCTGAACGGCGATTCGCTCGGTAACACTCATGCCCGGACGCAGCCTTGTATCGGGATGGTCGAGTACTACCGTCAGGTCAAAATTCTTGTTTGGCGGCCAGCCGCCGCTGAAATCGATTTTTGCGAGCGGACTGACTTCGCTGACGTGTCCTTCCAGTTCATGATCAGGAACGGCATCCACGCGCGCGGTGACGCTCTGGCCGGCGTGGAGGCGGCTGCGATCCTCCTCCTCGAGGTGAGCCGTGATTCGCAAGGCTGAAAGGTCCGGCAGTTGGCCAATGGTGGCCATGGCCCACGCGCGGTCGCCTTCCTTGAAAGGAGGCGCGTTGTCGCCAAACATTCCTCCGGCACGCCAGTTGGGCATTAGATGAATCATTCCGTCCACTGGCGCAAAAACTGTGAGGCGTGAAATGGCGTCTTCGTAGCGCTTTACGTCGCGCTGAGCTTTTTCGACCTTCTGGCTGATATTCGCAATATCGGCTTTGTTGCTTGTCTTATCCGATTCAAGCTTTTGCTGGACCTGCTTAACTTTTTGCTCTGCGTCAGCGAGCAAAAGCTTTTTTTCCTCGCCGTCGATGGGGGAAAGAATCTCCGCCTGGCTGACATCGAGCTTGGCGCGTTCGACGTCGTAGTTGGCCTTTTGGAGATCGGTAAGATCCTGCTCTTCCAGGAGTTTGGCTCTGGCCTTGAAGTCATCTACTTGAGCCTGGGCCTGGCGTAAATCCGAGCGGCGCTGGTTCAGAATGTTCTGGTTTGGAGTGGGATCCAACACGATGACGGCGTCGCCTTTGTGGACCATCTCGCCGTCCTTGGCGAGTTTCACAATCTGGATGTCGCCGGAATCCGAGGGAGCCAGGAGATCCGAGGAACGGATGGGCTTGATTTGCCCGCGTAGCTCGACAGTATCCACGAGCTCGCCGCGGATCACTGGGGTGGTCGGAGTTCCGGCCGCAGCGGAGACGCTCCCGGAATTCCTGCGTCCGCCAAAAAACCAAACCCCGGCGGCGACAATGACCGTCACCAGACAGACGAGGACAATCCAGCCCCGCCGTTTGCTCCAGATACTCGAAGAACTTCCGTTCATGCTTTCTCCTGAAAATCTCGCGCGCTATTTTCGCGTGGGGCCGGGCGGCGTGCCCGCTGTGAGCACGGACTGCGGCGCCACACCGCGAAGCACGGTTTCACCGGGCTGCAGGCCGGATTCCACAAGAGCTTCCACGTTGGTAATCTCAGAAACTTTGACTTCCCGTTTCCCTGACCCGTTTCCCGATACGACCTGAACATAGGTCTTGCCGCCTTCGACGATTAGGGAGTCTCGCGGCACAACAAGAGCGTTTGACTTGCGTTCGAATTCAATATCCACAGCAGCGGAAAGATCCGGCAAAAGCTTAGGATCTGCTCCCTCGATCGAAAAAAGGACAGCGAAGGTGTGAACGTTCTGAGAGAAATCGTCGGTGATGCCAATGGCGGAGATCAAGTCCACCTTGCCGTGGAAAACTTGATCGGGGTAGGCATCCAAACGGACTTCCACGCGCTGGCCCGACTGGATCTCCCGCATGTCCTGCTGATTTACATTGGCCCTGACGCGCATGGCCCCGGGATTCACCACCTGCATGAAGGCCCTTCCGGCGCCGACCTGATCCCCTTCCAGCCACTCCGCCAATCCGCTTTGTTTCCACGTCGAATTGATTACCACGAGCCCGTTGGCCGGTGATGGAATGCTCAGCAGTACGGCATTTCCCTGGGAGTGCACCATGGCCAGCTTCTTGGCATCGCGCTGAATTTCCAGTAGGCGAAGCGCGGCGGCTGCGGACTGGCGCTTGAGTTGATAGGTTTCGCGCTGCTGTTTGAGCTTGGCATTGGCCTCGTCGAGATCTTCCTGTTTTTTTTCGGCGTCAATGCGAGAGAGCACTTCGCTGCGTTTCACTTCCAGTTGCGCGGTAGAGACTGCGTCCTCGGCTTGCTTGATAGCGGTATCGTCAACCGATTTGTCGGAAGCCTGCGTGGCCAACATCTTGTTGATTTGCTGCTCGAAGTCGTGGAATTCGGCTTCGCGGTCCAGGGCATCGCGGATTTGGGATTGACGGTCAAATTCGGCAACGATGTCTCCCTTGCGAACGCGGGTACCTGTCGTCAAGAGCTTGGTGAGAGTCAGGGCGCCTGCATTCTGGATGGCCAGGCGTGGAGCCACGATGGGATGGGTCTCGACGGCTTCGACCGTGCCATTCACTCGGACGGCGCGGACGAAATCGCGGCGCTCGACTTTCGCGATGCGAGGTGTCTCGCCGGCGGTCTGGTTGCTGATCTGGTTGCGGCGAAGCAGATAGACCGTGGCGGAAATTGCGGCCACCACGAGGATGACAATCCAAAATAACGGACGGCGCCAAGGGGCATAAGAAGAGGAGCGCCGGACCCTGCCCGTCTGGGGCGTCTGCGGGGCGCGCACGCCTTCCACCGGCGGTTTAGCCGGCTCCGGTTCGGTGATGATTCGTTGGGATGTCAATTCATTCATAGATTCTCTGTGGACTTTAAGTCGTTATCCGGGCTCGATTTACATGAGCCCTTTATCTAAGAAGTGTGGGCGAAACCCCCTACCTGGGGACACCATTTTTGTGACCCGGAACCCCCCGCTATAAAGACGCCAAATACGGCAAAAGGTTTTCCTGGAAAATAGTGAAAATTCCGCTAGCGACACCCCAGGAAGAGGCTCTCGTTTCAGTCAGCCGCGATCCCCAAGGGGGACATAAGGCCTCTCCTCGGCTCCAAGGTAGATTTGGCGCGGCCGGGCAATCTTCTGTTCCGGGTCGAGCAGCATCTCCTGCCATTGCGCGATCCAACCCGAAGTTCGAGGAATGGCGAAGAGTACGGGGAACATCGTCATGGGGAAGCCCATGGACTGGTAAATCAGCCCCGTATAGAAGTCTACGTTGGGATAGAGCTTTCGTGTCACGAAATAATCGTCTTCTAGCGCAATGCGCTCGCATTCGAGGGCGATTTCAAGCAGGGGGTTCTTTCCCATCACATCAAACACTTCGTAGGCCACGTGCTTGATGATCCGGGCGCGGGGGTCATAGTTCTTGTAAATGCGATGGCCGAAGCCCATCAGCCTCACTTCACCGGACTTGACGCGCTTCAGGTAGGCCGGGACATTTGCGACGGAGCCAATCTGCATCAACATTCGTAGGACTTCCTCGTTTGCCCCGCCGTGCAGGGGGCCGTAAAGCGCCGCGGTGGCCGCGGCCGTGGCCGAAAAGGGGTCGGCATGCGAGCTGCCGACATTTCGCATCGCATTGGCGGAGCAGTTTTGCTCGTGGTCGGCATGCAGGATAAAAAGGATGTCGAGCGCGCGTTCGAGCGTTGGGTTCGGGCGGTATTTGAGCTCGGTGGTCTTGAACAACATGTTGAGAAAATTGCCGGGATAGCTAAGTTCATTGTCCGGATACGCGTAGGGCATGCCCAGGCTGTGGCGGTAGGCAAACGCCGCGAGGGTGGGCATCTTGCCGATAAGACGCCAGGTCTGTTTGCGACGCGATTCCTCGTTAAAGATGTCTTTCGCATCGGGATAAAAGGTGGAAAGCGCGGCGATGGTCGAAATCAACATGCCCATCGGGTGGGCGTCATAGTGAAAACCTTCGAGAAATTTCTTGATGCTCTCGTGGATAAACGTGTGGTGCGTGATGTGATAGGCCCAATCATTGAGTTGCTTTTGCGTGGGCAGCTCGCCATGCAGAATCAAGAATGCGGTCTCGAGATAGGTGCTCTTCTCCGCGAGATCCTCGATTGAATAACCGCGGTAGCGAAGGATTCCCTTGTCTCCATCAATAAAGGTGACGCGGCTGACGCAGGATGCGGTGTTGTTGAACGCCGGGTCGTAGCACATCATTCCGAAATCGTCGGGGCCGGTCTTGATCTGTCGAAAATCGGTGGAGTGAATGGCTCCGTGGACAATCGGCATCTCGTAGGTCTTGCCGGTGCGATTGTCGGTGACGGAAAGCGAATCGCGGCGGACTCCCGAGGCGTTTTCCGTGGCGTTTCCGGAGGGTTGTTGCGTTGGCGTTTTCTGTTGGACGGGATTCATGAGTGCGTCTCGGCGGCGGTCACCTCCAATGTACACCAACTCACATGCGGGGGGAACCCGCGCGGGAATCTGCGGAGAAAGTGGTAACGCCGGGCCGGGGAAGGGGCGGAGTCCTGCGGGAGGGGGGCATTTTTCGGTCCGTGCGAGGTCCGGGACGAGTTTAATTACACCTCTTGACAATTGTCGTTATAACGAGTATTATTGTTTTGCGACTGAAACTTCACCGGGAGGCACCCTATGACGCAAATTATTCGAAGCGCGGACCGCCATCACCTTGATGCTGGCTGGCTTTCCACGCACTGGCACTTTTCCTTTGACGATTACTACGACCCGGAGAACATTTCGTTTGGACCGCTGCGCGTGTTTAATGATGACGTCATCCGCGGGGGCGGCGGGTTCCCAATGCACCCGCACAGGGAAATGGAAATTGTCACCTACCTGATCGAAGGCGAGCTGGAACACCGCGACAGCATGGGAAACGTCGGCCGGATCGCGCCGGGCGAAATCCAGCGGATGAGCGCGGGGACCGGCGTGCGCCACTCCGAGTACAACGCATCGGACAAAAAGCCGCTGCACCTCGTGCAGCTATGGATCATTCCCGCGGTGGCGGGGCTTAAACCTTCGTGGGAGCAGAAAAAGTATTCGGAGGAAGCGCGGAGCGGCAAACTGCTGGCTATCGCGGTTCCGGAAGGTAGCACCGGCGATGAAACAAAAGCCGCCGTGCAAATTCATCAGGACGCGACAATCTACACGTCACTCCTTGCGCCGAAGCAATCCGTGAAACATTCGATTGCCCCGGGGCGGCGCGCGTATCTATTCATGGTTAAAGGCGATCTGAGTTTGGCAACGAAAAACGGTTCGGCCAAGGAATCGGCAGTCACGCTTGCGGCGGGGGACCAGGCGCGGATAACCGATGCAGAATCGCTGGAGTTGACCGGCGGCGCTGCACGTGCGGATTTCCTCCTGCTGGACTTGCCGTAAGAATATTCTTCGAGGAAATCCTGTAACTGCGTTGTGCGGGCATTCGGACTAGAAGTTGGCTGCCTCGCGCGCCAGCGCGTGGAGCAACGTGCGCATGCGCGGATGTTCGCCGACCGGCTTCAGAAGTTCCACGGTGACTTGCGGCACCTGCGCGCGGACAACGGAGACCTGCTCAGGGATTTCTTTTTCGAGTGGACCTCCGGGCGTCAGAAAGAGTGGCAGAATGCGCAGGCGCGCGATGCCGTCTTCGGCTGCCTCAGAGGCCACCTCGGCAAGGTTTGGTGATGCCGCGGAAACATAAGCAAGTCGCACGCGACCCTTCCCCAATTCATTCTTCAAGCTGGCTTCCAATTCTTCAAATGGCTTCCGTAGCCGGGCCTCTTCAATGCCCGGCGCGAAAAGCACGATGCGAGTCACATCTTTCATTGTTCATTTCCCGAAATGCAGAATAGCAATAGGGCCGGAAATTGGCCAATCGGGAGTTCGGCGTCTTGCTCCTGCGTGACACCATTCGCCAATCGTGATAGAGGATTGTGCGCCATTGAAGAGGCAGGGGGAGCAGCCATCATGCGATCCGCCAAGATCATTCTGTGCATTCTCAGCATTCTCGGTTTATGCGCTCTAGCGCCACTCGTTTCTTCGCAGGCGCCCGGGCAATCTCCTATGGCGGGCAGGCGCATCGTCATTGCCGCGAGCACAGTGCTCGATGGCAAGGGCCGCGTGCTGCATGACACCCGCATCGTGGTCGAAGGCTCCAAGATTGTCGCCATTGATCCCAAGGCTGGGCCGGTGGATTACGACCTGCGCGGCCTGACCGTGTTACCGGGCTGGATTGACGCGCACGTGCACATTACCTGGAGCTTCGGGCCGGATGGAAAAAATGCGGGCGCGGGAGGAACGACTCAGGAGGCCGCGTATCAAGGAGCTTCCAATGCATGGGTGACTCTGATGGCAGGCTTCACGACGGTGCAAAGCGTAGGCGCGCCAAACGATGTCCCACTGCGCGACGCCATCGCGAAGGGAATATTGGCGGGGCCGCGAATACTTACCGCCGTCGAGCCCCTGCAGGGACGAGGCGAGCGGACCGGGACGCCGGATGAAATCCGCGCCTATGTACGAAAGCAGAAGGACGCAGGCGCGGACCTGATTAAAATCTTCGCGTCGCAGAGCATCCGCCAGGGCGGAGGCATGACTCTTTCACAAGAACAATTGAACGCGGCGTGTGATGAAGCGAAGAAGCAAGGCCTGCGCACGATTGTCCACGCTTACAAGGATTCCGTCCGCGCGGCGACTCTTGCCAGCTGCACGCAAATCGAGCACGGCACGCTGGCGACGGATGACGATCTGAAATTGATGGCGGAAAAAGGGACCTACTTCGATCCGCAATGCGGGCTGGTGATTGAGAACTATCTACTGAACAAGGAAAAATATCTCGGTACGCCCGGCTACACCGAAGAGGGTTTTGCGGCGATGGAGAAGATCCTGCCGATGAACCATGATCTGGTGCACCACGCGGTAAAAATTCCGGGGCTGAAAATCGTTTTCGGCACGGATGCGGTGGCCGGCGCGCACGGCCGGAACGCCGAAGAGTTCATTGACCGCGTGCGCGACGGAGGACAGGACCCCATGCAGGCAATGATGTCCGCAAATTCCATCGGAGCCGAGGCGATGGGCCTGGGGGACCAGATCGGTTCCATTGCGCCGGGGTTACAGGCGGACATCATCGCGCTTGATGGAGATCCGTTGAAAGACATTACAACGGTTCGGCGCGTCGTATTTGTAATGAAGGACGGCGTGGTTTACAAAAACGTTTCGCGCGCTGCGATTCCCGTTTATTCAGGTGTGCAACCCTGATTCATTCTCTGCCACAGGTTGGCAGTTTGTTTTTCCGGAGGATGCCATGAGGACTCTGCGCCAGACTGTGCTCGTTGCGCGTGCGACGACAGCCCTTCAAATAATTCTCTCGACAGTTTTTGCGTTGAACGCCACGGCACAGCAACCTGCTCCCGCGTCCGCGCCAGTAGCACCGCTCTCTGTAGCCGTTTCGGGAGCACCAACAATTGACCAGTCGCTCGAAATGCGCAGCGCCAGCGCGCCGCGAATCTCGCCCGATGGGCGCTGGGTGGCTTACGAAATCACGCGCACGAATTGGGAAGCGAATGCATTCGAGCGCGAACTGTGGTTGGCGGAAGCGACTTCGGGCCAGCGTTTGCGCTTAACGAGCGGGAAGGGTTCGAGCTTTGACGCACTTTGGTCTCCCGATGGAAAGTGGATCGCGTTTCTCTCCGACCGTCCCGGAATCCTTGTGGGCGCGAAAGAGGGCAAGACGCAACTTTGGCTGATCGCCGCGGCGGGAGGCGAAGCGCGCGAGCTCACCAAAGTCGAAACGGGAGTGAACTCATTTGAATGGGCGCCCAGCGGAAAGACAATCGCGTTCACCAGCACCGACTCTGAATCGAAGCCGCGAAAAGATCGCACCGAAAAATACGGAGAGATTCAGGTCATCAGCGACGATTACTACATGACGCATCTCTGGCTGCTTGACGTGACCGGCGCGGACGCCGACGCGGCGCACCCGCCCGATCCTAGGCGGCTAACCGAAGGCAACACCTTCACGGTTGGCGGTTTTTCGTGGGCGCCGGACAGCGCACGCATCGCATTTTCCGCGCAGCGCGATCCGGACCTCGGCTCCGCGGATACATCGGATATTTATGTCGTCACGGTGACCGACCGAGCGGTGAAAAAAATTGTGGACACCAGCGGACCTGACAATGGTCCCGTGTGGTCACCCGACGGAACCGAGATTGCCTATTCCACCGCCAACGCGAATCCCAACTTCTTTTATACAAACAGCAGGATCGCCATTGTCCCGGCTGGTGGCGGAACTCCGCGCGTGGTGTCCGGCCAATTTGATGAAGAGGCCGCGCCGCTCGTATGGGGACCGGACGGGATTTATTTCAGCGCGTTGCAGCGCACCTACTCGCACCTGTTTCGCTTGAATCCGAAGACCGCGGCGATTGAGCGCGTCACTTCGCCGGATGCATTGATCGCTTCACAGTTTTCGTTCACGCGCGACTACCGGCAGGCGGCGTTCGTCAGTTCCACGGATAACGCCTACCCGGAGGTTTGCTTATCCGCGCTTCGTGGATTCGCTCCGCGCGCGTTGACCGACATGGCCAGCCAATTGAAAGCATTCAAGCCCGCGATTCGCGAGCGAATTGAGTGGACGTCCAATTTTGAGGGAACCGCCTCGCATATTGAGGGAATACTCCTGAAGCCCGCCGATTTTGATCCCACAAAGAAATATCCGTTGCTGGTCATTATTCATGGTGGGCCCACAGGTGTGGACCGAACGAATCTTGCGGCTGACCGTTACTATCCGATGGAAATATTTGTCGCCAAGGGCGCGCTCGTCCTGCGTCCGAACTACCGCGGCTCGGCGGGATACGGCGAGGCGTTCCGCTCCCTCAACGTCCGCAATCTTGGCACCGGCGACTACAACGATGTAATTTCCGGCGTGGATTACCTTATCGCAAAAGGGTGGGTGGACCGCGACCGCGTTGGCTCGATGGGCTGGAGCGAGGGTGGGTACATTTCGGCATTCATCACAACCTTCAGCGACCGCTTCAAGGCTGTCTCCGTCGGCGCGGGGATTTCCGATTGGATGACCTACTACGTGAACACGGACATTCATCCCTTCACGCGGCAATATCTGCACGCGACGCCGTGGGATGACCCGGAAATTTACAGAAAGACCTCGCCGATCACATACATCAAATCGGCAAAGACGCCGACGCTCATCCAGCATGGAGGCAGCGACCGTCGCGTGCCGATTCCAAACGGCTTCGAGCTTTATCAGGGCCTCCGCGATCAGGGAGTTCCCGTTCGCATGGTGGTCTACCCGGGCTTCGGCCATCCCATCAACAAACCGAAGCAGCAGCGCTCCGTGATGGAGGAAAATCTCCACTGGTTCGCGCATTACATTTGGGGCGAGCCACTCGAAAATGACGGTCATTAGCGCCCCGCTGCGTGCCTGTCTTGTAATATAAATGCCGGCCATGAATGAAATGAGCGGGAATCCACCCCTTTCAACCAGCGCGGAGCGATTTTTCCGCGACAAACGCCTTGCTGCTATAGCGTTCGTGCTGCTCGCAGCGGCGATCCTGTTGCCGATCTGGGTTGTCCACTACCCGCCGCTCCTGGATTTTCCCAATCACGTGGCAAGCAGTTTCGTGCTCGCGCACCTGCACGATCCTTCGTACACGTTTGGCCAGTATTACGCGGGCGAGTGGGGCCTGAAGCCCTACATCACAACCGATTTTCTGATGATGGAATTGGGCAAAGTCGTGGCGCCGCTTGTCGCAGGAAAGATTCTGCTTAGCCTTGGCGCGCTCGGGTTTCCGCTGGGTGCGTGGTTTTTTCTCAGGCAAGCGCATCCCGGGGAAGACGCGCTCGCCTTCTGGTTTCTGCTCATCGTGCACAATGTTTTCTTTCGATACGGATTCATTGGTTATTTCTGCAGCATGGGCTTGATGTTTCTTACCGTGGGTCTGTGGCTGCGATGGCTGAAGAATCCGTCGTTCTTACGTTGGCTTCTCGTGTGCCTTGCGCTGACAACGACTTATTTCACGCATCTCTTCGGGTTCATCTTCGCGATGCTGATCATCGGACTGTATTCACTCACCCGTCCGCGCTGGCGCGAGTGGCTCTGGTCCGCCGCGCTCGCGATCCCGGGAATCGTTTTCTATTTTGTTTCGTCGAGGGCAGTCGAGCAGCAAGGCGGCGGTCCGGAATTCTGGCCGCTGCTCGAAAAGCTGGAAGTGTTTGGTTTTCTATTGTTCAGCAATTCCATTCTGGTTGATGTGCTCAGCGCCCTGGCCCTTGTCTCGGTACTCTTCTTCGGGTGGCGGCGAAATAGCGAGTTCCAGTGGGATAAGCGCTGGCTGGTGGTTGCGGTGGGCGTTTTCGCCGCGTTTGCCGCGTTGCCATCGGGCTACGGCGAGGGATATAACGTGGACATCCGCGCGTTACCGGTGCTTTTCATCGTGCTCTTCGCAATGATGCGCCTCGGCAAGCGCGGATGGCGGCTCGTTCCACTGGCGCTCCTGATTTTCGCTGTGCGCACATATAGCGTCACGCATGCTTTTCGCGCGGCGCAGCCGGAATTGGAAGGGTTGGCTAGATCTTTCTCACTGACGGCGCCAAATGCGCGCGTGCTGCCCATCGTGGAAAGAACCTACGATGAGCCGATGGACCAATACTTCGCGCATTTCTGGGCCTTCGGGGTTGTTGACCGCGGATGGTTTTCCCCGTATCTCTTCACGTTCCCGGGACTCCTTCCATTGAGAATTACGCAGGACACCTACACCCTGGACGGGTTTTGGGAACTGGTTTACGACGAGCAGGTGGATTGGAAAGATATGCAGACCGACTACGACTATGTTTGGGGCTATGACGTTCCCGACAGGTTTCAGCCGGGGCTGCACAGCATCGGAAACGTGATCTACACCAGCGGCAAACTTCAGCTATTCCAGATTGACAAACAGAAGACGGCCGCGCCGCCTCTGCCCGCTATCGCGCACTAGCGCCTGTCAGGAGCCGAGTGGCGCACGTCGCTCCCCGCAACCATGTAAATGACGTCCTCGGCGATATTCGTGGCGTGGTCGCCGATGCGTTCGAGGTTCTTGGCCACAAGAATTAGCTCAAACGCGGGAAACACTACCGCCGAATCGCCCATCATGTAGGAAAGCAGCTCGCGGAAAATCTGGTCGCGGAGCTGGTCCACCTGGTCATCGCGTTTCAGAACATCCTGCGCAAGCTCGATATCCTTGCGCACGAGCGCATTCAGCGAATCACGCATCATTTCCTCCGCCAATTCGCTCATGCGCGGCAGATCCACGTAGGGTTTCACGCGCGGATGGCGCACGATGCGCTGCGCGGATTGCGCGATGTTGACGGCCTGATCGCCGATGCGTTCGAGGTCGTTGTTGATGCGCGAGCAGGCCAGCACGAATCGCAGGTCCGTGGCCATCAACTGATAGAGCGCCAGCAATTGAACGACGCGGTCGTCAATCTCGACTTGCAGCTCGTTGATGGCGGGTTCTTCATCCAGCACAGTGCGCGCCAGCTTCTCGTCGCTATCCAGCACGGAATGAATCGCCTGGTGCACGGCACGCTCGGCGAGGCTGCCCATCCAGAGCAACCGCTCTTTCAATTCTTCCAGGTCTTTTTCAAAGTGGCGTTCCATTCAATCTCCTCGAGTCAACTTCGCCGGCTGAATCCTCTAACCAACTCTCTTATCCGAATCGTCCAGTGATATACGCTTCTGTTCGCGGATCGGACGGAGTCGTGAACAAGGTCGGTGTGGGGTTGAATTCCACCAGTTCGCCCATCAGCATAAATGCGGTGAAGTCGCTCACGCGCGCGGCCTGCTGCATGTTGTGCGTGACGATCACAATCGTGCAGTTCTCTTTCAATTGTATGAGCAGCTCTTCGATTTTCGCAGTGCTGATGGGGTCAAGGGCCGAGCAAGGTTCGTCGAGCAAAATCACTTCGGGGTCGACCGCCAGGGCGCGCGCGATGCAAAGGCGCTGTTGCTGCCCGCCCGAGAGCCCATATGCCGAGCGGTTCAGCCGGTCTTTCACCTCATCCCAGAGGGCTGCGCGCCGCAGGCTGTGCTCTACGGCGTCGTGGAGCGAACCCGTATGTCCGTTAATGCGCAGGCCGTAGGCCACGTTGTCGTAGATTGATTTCGGGAACGGATTGGGCCGCTGAAAGACCATTCCGACCCGCCGGCGCAAACGCGTGACGTCTTGCTTCAAAATGTCCTCGCCATCAAGAAGGATAAGCCCGGTCAGTCGTGTGTGGCTCAGTGTCTCGTGCATCCGATTGAAGGTGCGCAGCAGGGTTGATTTCCCGCAACCAGATGGCCCGATGAGCGACGTCACCCGGTTGGACGCAACCTTGAGGTTGACGTGAAAAAGCGCTTGCACTTTTCCGTAGAAAAAGTCGAGATGGGAGACCGATATCCGGATCGGGGTATCCGGCGCAATTTCCGTCGAGACCCTCAGCGGCATGGATGGCACCGCGGTCATCGGCTCCTCCTTGGAGAATGCGGGCCTAGCGGATGCGGACATATTCTCCACTCCTTACCGCGCCTGTGATGTCCGCCTGGAAAGCACAAGGCGCGTGGCGATGTTGGTAACCAACACCAGCCCCAACAGTACAAGCCCTGCTGCCCAAGCCTGGCGGTGCAGATCGTCATAGGGTGACATCGCATAATTGTAGATAACCATTGGTAACGCCGCGGTCGGTTGATTCAGCCCTCGCGACCAGAATTGGTTCCCAAAGGCGGTAAAGAGTAACGGCGCAGTCTCGCCGGCCACGCGTGCCATGGCCAAAAGGATCGCAGTAATGATACCTCCAGAAGCTGCGGGGACGACAACCGTCACAATCGTCTTCCATTTGCTCGCTCCAACGGCCATCGCGCCTTCACGAAGAGAGCGAGGCACGGTCTTCAGGAATTCCTCACAACTCCGAAGTATCACCGGGATCATCATGATCCCCAATGCGAAACCTCCGGCAAGGGCCGAAAAATGGTGCATTGAAACCACGATGATCGCGTATGCGAATATCCCGATGACGATTGAAGGGACGCCGTTCATCAGATCTGCCGCATATCGAATGATGAAGGCGAACCCAGCCCCCGCGTACTCGGCCAGATAGATGGCGCCGATCAAGCCGATGGGAACCCCCACACAGGCGGCAAGCAAAAGGAGTTTTCCGCTGCCAACGATGGCATTCGCGATTCCTCCTCCGATTTCGCCTGTAGGCGCAGGGAGATGGGTGAAGAAACTCCAGTGAATGGATCGCGCGCCGTGCCACGCAAGAAACCCCAGAATTACGAACAGCGCCGACACGGTCACCAGCGCGCACGCGCCGGTAATGGTCAGCATGACTACATTCAGACCCTTGCGCCACACCATCCTGAGGTTCATCGCGCCACCCCCGCGCCACGTCGCGACGTCAGGACGATCAGAAGTCTTGCCAGCCCATTGAGCACAAGCGTCAATGCGAGCAGCACCAGGCCAAGTTCGATCAGGGCGCTCAGATGGAGATTCCCGGCAGCCTCTGCAAACTCGTTGGCGATTACTGAAGCGATGCTATAGCCCGGAGCGAGAAGCGAGGTGGAAACCTTGGGCTGGTTGCCGATCACCATGGTTACTGCCATGGTCTCCCCCAGCGCGCGGGCCATCGAAAGGAAAACAGACCCCATGATTCCCGCTCCGGCATAGGAAACGACAATCTTCCAGGTCGTCTCCCACTTGGTCGCTCCCAAACCCAACGAAGCTTCTCGTTGATCCTGAGGCACAGCAAGCAGCACCTCGCGCGAAACGGAGATGATGTAGGGAACGATCATGACCGCCAGTACGATACCCGCCGTCAGGAAGCCGACCCCGTATGCCGGTCCTTTGAAAAAAGGCAGGAAGCCCAGGGTCTTCTTCAGAAAAGGCTCAACGGTCGTTCGCATAAGCGGCACGAGCGTAAAAACCGCCAGAAGCCCGTAAATAACGCTGGGCACCGCAGCCAGAAGATCGATAACGAATGAGAGTCCCCTGGAAAGTTTCGGCGGAGCAAGTTCGGAAAGAAAAATCGCGGCCCCGATTCCAAGCGGGACGGCCATGAACAGCGCGACAATCGTTGTGACCAGAGTGCCGTATATGAAAGGCCACGCCCCGAACTGTCCGAAAACTGGGTCCCAGGTGGATGTGTAGAAAAAATGCCAGCCAAATTTGGCGCGCGAGGGCCCGGACTGAATCCACAACTCATACACAAGCAGCGCCGTTATGACCAATATGGAGGACGCGAAAGTAAATGTTATCGAGTGGGCAATCGTATCGCCGCTTCTAAGCCGGCGCAGCAGGACCCATAGGCGAGATCCTGACGCCTCGGGTCCCGCCACTGTTGACACTGTTCCCATAGATCGTGTGCCGGCCGAAGTCTAACACTCTTGCTTACTGGACCATCGAGATCGCCTTCATCTCTTTGGCCACGACTGCGGGCGGCAGTTTGGCGTAGGACAACCCTTCACAATACTGTTGCCCATCTTTCAGCATCCAGTTCAAGAATCCTTTAATGATGTCGCGCTTGCCCGAGTCTTGAATCTGTGCGGGGATCAGCAGCCATGTGAAACTGGAAATCGGGTAGGCATTTTTCCCGGGAGCGTTTGTGATGGAGACGCGGAAATCCTCCGGCATATTGTTTGCCGCGCCCGCCGCCGCTTCAGAAACGGATGTAAGTGTCGCCTTGACGAAGGATCCGGCAGAATTTTGCACGTCGCCGTATGGAATGTTGTTTTGAATTGCGTAAGTCAGCTCAATGTAGCCAATGGAATTCGGCGTTTGCTTAATCAAACCTGCGACGCCATCATTCTTGGCTCCGCCGAGACTCGTGGGCGCGGGCCAGTTCACGGAAGTGCCTGTGCCAACTTTGCCTTTCCAGTCCTGACTGGCCTTGCTCAAAAAATCCGTCCAAATATAGGTGGTGCCGCTGCCGTCCGAGCGATGGATCACAACGATGTCTTCCCCAGGGAGTTTCACGCCAGAATTAGCTTTGGTGATTTCCGGATCGTTCCATTTCGTGATCGTGCCCAGAAAAACTCCCGCCAGTGCCTTTTGCGTGAATTTGAGCGTTCCTGTCACGCCCGTCACGTTGTAGCTCGGGACAACAGCCCCAAGGACTGTCGGGAAGTGCAATATCTTGAACCCGGCTTGCTGCAACTGCTCATCGGTCATCGGCCCATCAGACGCGCCGAAATCCACTGTCTTGGCGATCAGTTGCCGGATGCCGCCGCCCGACCCCACCGGCTGATAATTTACCTGGATGTTGGAATGGATCTTGTTGTAAGCATCAAACCACTTTGTATAGATTGGCGCTGGAAACGTTGCGCCAGCTGCTTGTAACTGCATAGTACCCTGGGCGACGACAACCGCCGCCACCGCAAGACACAGCGACACAACCAGTAATGTCTTTTTCATGGCGAGTGACATCCTCCGCTCACCCATTCTTGCGGTTGATTGTTACAGTTCTGTTACAAAGGCAAGAAATCGAAGTGAATCCAAGAAGTCCTTTGGTTTGTTAAGCCTACAGTTCATTTGGACTTGCCCGGCTCATTTCTTCAAGCCGAAGAAACTCTCGCTCGCTATGCCGCTAGAAAGGAAACCGCACGGAAAGAATCCAATTGTGGTTGTTGGTATGGAAGTGTGTGACGGCTATCTGTGTTCCCGCGCCCACCGACAACCCGACCCGCCGCCACAAATGAAACCTGCCCAGTACAAACCCCGGCGTGATGAATACTTGCTTCATCCCGTCATGCGGTCCGCCGACGAAAAATGTTGAGTTCGCTTCCACTTCCGGCCAGATTTTCCGCAGCACGCGATATTGGACCGCGGTGTTCCAAACGAGACTTCTGCCGATGATCGCCGAATCCGCGAGGGGTAACACCGCGCCAAACGTAGTCTGAATGTCGAAATTCCCAAAGCCCTTTCCCGCCGCGAGGGTTGGTGTCAATGTTGCATTCAGCGCACCAACGTGGTCCTGGCCCGTCGGCGCGGTCGCGCCAAGAAACAGCGTCACAATGTAATTTCCTTTT
Source organism: Terriglobia bacterium (assembly GCA_041484365.1). Classification (GTDB taxonomy): domain Bacteria; phylum Acidobacteriota; class Terriglobia; order Acidiferrales; family UBA7541; genus DASTCZ01. Next base: position 45,819 of record JBGPHM010000017.1, read on the forward strand.
TCTTCGTTGGCGGAAAGCATCCTGTACTTCATCAGGAATGAAACGTCACCGAAGCCATCAGCCACTCCCGGCTGGTTGTGTGCGACATAAGGAGGCACGCCCAGAATGATTTCAAGAGGCCGTGCCGGTATCAGCTCAAGTCCTTTCGACAATCCATAATTCCTGGCATAGATGCCGTTATTCGCCTGCTGCCACGCCATGTCAAAGCGAAACTCCTCTTCCAAGCGAGGCGTTGTTGTTGCCAGAGGAGTGATCCAGTGCGGCTGTGCTGCCTGTGTGCTGGTGACTCGCTCAAACCACTTGTGCCAGAAACTCACTGCGCCACCAGGTCGAGACTTTGTCTCTTGCGATGCTGATGAGCCTATCTGTTCACGCCCTTCAGAAGACTTGTGATCTGCGGGAGCCTGCGCAAGTGCTTGCAGCGAGACGCAGGCCGTCAGAAGGATTAACAGCGCATGGTATTTCCGGCAAACCACTCGGCACCTCCTGTGGTTCTCCCGGAAATCTCCATTGGAAACCACCTGTGACAAGCATTTTATAGAGTTTACGTTTAATTATGAATACGGCTTAATGTGAATTCTCCCGACCTGGTCAATATGTCTCGCCCTCAGATGAACCCAGTCGTCTGTAACAAAAGATTCACATCTTTCTCACATACGATTGACGCGCCCCCCCTAGGCTCCTTTTTTGCGATCTTGGTGTCGCTCAGGCAAGGGCCCGTTTACAATGCGCGGTCCGGTTCGCGGCTTCGTCGGGGGCTACAGTCCAAGGGATTTCTGATTCCAAGGAGGAATGAATGCGAAAGGCAGCAATCTGGTTTTTGGCATTGTGTTTCGTAGCCGCGTCGGCGGCTTCTGCTCTTGCGGCAGGTAAAGACAAGAAAACCGCCACCACTGATAACAGCAAGACTTCGGACAACAGCAAGTCCGCAGACAGCACTAAGACTCCTGCGCCCGCGCCGGTCCCGGTAGGGGATACCTCGAAGACCACCACGCCGACCACCAACGGCGCAACGCCTTCGAGCGCGGAGCTTGCCTCGGAAATCGAGCAATTGAAGGCCATGCTTAAGCAACAGGCCGATCAACTCGATCGCCAGCAGCGCGAATTGGCCGAGATGAAAGCCAACATCGATCGCGTCAACTCCACGGCGAATTCCGCGGTGCCCGCCGCAGCGCCAGCCGTCACAGGAAACGCTGCTCCTGCAACAGCGCCGGCAGGTACGCCCGCTGCGGTGCCCGCGGCAAATCCGGCCAATCCGCAGAGCGCAGAATCCTCACCCCTTCAGTTTAAGATTGGCGATGCCTACATCACCCCCATCGGCTTCATGGATTTCACAGCCGAATGGCGCAACCATGACGGCGGTAGCGGAATCGGCACAAACTTCGCGAGCATTCCTTATGGCAACGTCTTCCAGAACAACCTGGGGGAATTCCGTCTTAGCATGCAGAACTCCCGGATCGGTTTTCGTGTGGACGCGATGGTGAAGGGCGCCCACGTCATCGGTTATATGGAATCCGATTACCTCGGCAATAATCCCGGAAACGTGTCCGTCAGTAGCAACAGCAACACCCTCCGTTCGCGGCTGTACTGGGTGGACGTCCGCAAGGACAAATGGGAAGTCCTCGGCGGACAAACTTGGAGCTTGATTACTCCGGGTCGCACCGGAATTTCGCCTCTGCCCGGCAACCTATTTTATACACAGAACATTGACGTGAATTATCAGATCGGTCTGGTTTGGGGGCGCATCCCCGAACTTCGCTTTGTCTACCATCCGTCCGACAAGGTGGCATTTGCGGTCGCTCTGGATAACCCCGAGCAATACAACGGAGGGTCCGCGGGCGGCCCGCTAATCACATGCCCGGCGTTGCTCGCTACCATCTGCACCGCCGAATTGAACAATGGCGCCACGACCCTGGGTACTCCGAACCGGACACCCGATGTGATCGTGAAACTCGCTCTCGACCCCGTGAAGAAGTTTCACATCGAGGTCGGCGGAGTGGAGCGCCAGTTCCACGTGTGGAACCCCGTTTCGCTGGCCAAGTTTTCAAACACAGGCGCTGGGGGATTCGTCAACTTGAACTTCGAGCTCTTCAAGGGATTCCGGTTGTACACAAATAACTTCTGGAGCGATGGTGGCGGCCGCTATATCTTCGGCCAGGTCCCGGACGCAATCATTCGCGCAGATGGAAGCTTGTCCCCCATTCACACCGGTTCAACGGTTTCGGGGGTTGAATTCACGCACAAGAACAGCCTGCTTTACGCGTATTATGGCGGCGTTTATGTCACGAAAAACAAGGCGTTTGACGCAAACGGCACCACACCTATCGGCTACGGATTCGCACCTGCGACTCCTGGTCAGAACCGCAGCATTCAGGAAGGCACATTGGGTTGGGCGCAGACCTTCTGGAAGGATGGGAAGTATGGCGCACTGACCTTGATGGGCCAGTATTCCTACGTCGTTCGCAATCCCTGGACCATCGCTGCCGGAGCCCCCGAGGACGCGCACCTGAGCATGGTATTCCTCAACCTGCGCTACACCTTGCCGGGTTCCGCTCCCGCAATAAAGTAAACGCACAGATTCACAACCGCATCAATCGCGACACCGGGCGGGGACGCAACGAAGGTTGCATCCCCACCCTCTTTGCTTTCGGCAGGCTGCCTCTCCCACTTGTAGCCGAATCCCCTCGCCCCTTATGATTTAGACAACCCTTCTTTTATTGTTTGAAGTGGTTTCCCCCTTCTCCATCACACTATTTCTCATGGTTGAGCTCCTTCATTAGGGCCGCTTCCAGGGTTCAGTCTTAAACAGGTCTCAATTCCAAGGAGGAATTTATGCGACGAGTAGCAGCATGGATGCTGGCGTTTGGACTGGTGATTTCACCTGTCGCGTCAGCCGCGAACGGCACAGACACCGACAAGAAAGCCAGCGATACCGCCAAGAAAAATCCAAAGAGCGACAGCAAGAGCACCGCACCAGCAACGCCTTCCAACGCCGAAATCGCCGCGGAAGTTGAGCAATTGCGCGCGATGCTGAAGGAGCAGTCCGAACAGATCGCCGCATTGCGCGCTGCTCTTGAGCGCCGCGATGGCGCTGCGCCTTCCGCTCCGGCGGCAAACGCCACGGGAACTCCGTCGGCAGCCTCCAACGCATCGGCCCCCGGCACTTCGGCGGCCAACGCGTCTTCTCCGGCAAACCCGGCGCCTGCGGCGTCTGCCGCTCGTCAGGAGAACAAGGAATCGCCCCTTTCCTTCCGGATCGGTGGCGCTGAATTCACACCCGGTGGCTTCGTGGACTTTGAAAACGTCTTCCGCTCCACGAACGCCAGCAACGCCTCCTCAACTTTTTCCCAAAACAATGGCAATTCCATCGGAACCAATTTCGGCCTTATTCCGTTCAACAACACCATCCAAGGCCACCTCACGGAGTTCCGTTCGACCGCCCAGTATTCGCGCTTCAGTTTGAAAGTGACGGACAAGTTTGGCGCCAACAACGTCACCGGCTACATCGAAGGAGACTTCAACGGCAACGATGCAGCCAATTCGTACGTATCCCAAAACAGCCACACCCTCGGGCTCCGCCTTTACTGGCTGGATTTGAAGCGCGGCAAGTGGGAATTCCTCGGTGGTCAGTCATGGGGCCTGATGACCCCTAACCGCGTCGGACTCTCGCCGATGCCCGATGATCTGGCGCTCACCTTGAACGAGGATGCCCACATTCAAGTCGGTATCCCTTATACCCGCGCGGCTCAGTTCCGGGCGGTGTACCACCCCAACGATCATTGGGCGTGGGGCGTTGCCATTGAGAACCCACAACAATTTGTCGGCTTTGGTGAAACGATTTACCCCTTTGCGTTCAACGCTGCCTTGAGCCCGCAGTTTGACGCTACCAACAATACCAACACCCCCAACGTCGCTCCTGATTTCAACACCAAGATCGCCTATGACTCAAATCCTGGCGGCAGACACTTCCACTTCGAGATCGGCGGCCTTCTGACTACTGTAAAAGCAACGGTCGTTCCCGTGGGAGGGATTACTTTCGAGTCTCACACCAAGATCGGAGGAGGCATCGAGGGGGGAGCGAACATCGAACTCGCTAAGGACTTCCGCTTCGTGGTGAATGGTTTGTGGGGCAACGGAGTCGGCCGTTACTTGTTCGGCCTTGGGCCGCAGACCGTTATCGTCCCCATTCAAACCGGCCCTACGAACTTCGACATAAACCCATCGCTGGTTCATGCGGGAGGCGGCACCGCCGGGTTTGAAGGCAGACTCTGGAAGCACTCAGAGTTTGGCGCTTATTACGGCGCAGTCTACTTCCAGCGCAATGACTTCCCGGACGTCACCAGCCCGCTCCTGATTAAGCCGATCATCGGCTTCGGTGGTATCAACTCGCCGAACTCCGCGAACCGGGCCATTCAGGAAGGAACGTTCGATTGGACGCAAACCTTCTGGCGTAGTGAACAACACGGGGCATTGCAGTTCGTCACCCAGTATTCTTATCTGACGCGCGCTCCGTGGTTCGTTGCCACAGGTGCGCCAAAGAACGCGCATCTCTCTATGGCGTTCCTCAGCCTGCGCTACGTTCTGCCGTAGACGTTTTACAGTTTCCTCCAACCGTCCAAACCGGGCAGGAGTGCAACGCAAGTTGCGCTCCTGCCCGGTTCTTCTTTCGGCTTCAAGTCCAAGGAAAATTCTCGAAAGAAGTTCCGCCTGCTTCGGCCCGGCAATTCGGATGTCGCAAAAAATAAGGCCGGCGCCAGGGGAACGCCGGCCTCGAGGCAGGATACGACTTGAAGAAACTCACTTCCCAGCCGGGGAGGCCGGGAAGGATTCTTTGTTGCCGCGGCCATCCTAAGCCCGCGGATTCAACAGCCTGTCAACGGATTATGAATTCTGCGTGAGACTTGTCTGTGCGGCCCCGCTCTGTGTGGCCTCGTTCTGAGCGACCTTATTCGCCGCAAGCGCCCGGCCGTGACGCACGTCCAGTCCGCGCAACCAGAATATCGTGTCCTCGGCGATGTTCGTGGCGTGGTCCGCGATCCGCTCCAGATATCGCGTGGCCAGCACGAATTGCAAGCTTGCTGCGATTCTAGTGGGCCCTTCAAGCATTCCCGCAAGCAGGTGCTCGAAGATCTGGTCGCGGTAGCGGTCCACAATATCGTCCGATTCCAGCACCTCTGCCGCCAGCACCACATTGCGGAAAATCAGCGCGCCAAAGCTCTTTGCCACCATTGCGCGGACGGCCGCCGCCATCGGCGCAAGGTCCGCGGGCGGCTCGGCGGCCTCCATCTCCTGCAGTGAGATCACGCGCTCCGCGATGTTCACGACCAGATCACCCATGCGTTCGAGGTCATTCGTGATCTTTAGCGTGGCCACGGTCAGGCGGATCTCTTCATCCGGCAAGTGCCCCGAGCGCAGCATGCGCACCGCTTGCTCGTCCATGAGGATTTCCATTTCGTTGATGCGCGGCTCCGTAAGAAAAATTTCGCTGGCAATCTGTCCCGATGCGGGATCGTGAATTTGTAACAGCGCGTGGAGCGCCTTGTTCAGGCTGCCCTCCACCGTTCTCGCCATTGAAATCAAATAATTGACGAGCGCTTCTTGATACACCTGCTCTGTGCTGCGTGCTGCTGACGCCATTGAGTCTCTCCTGCCGGCCAATCGTTCCGGTCCGGCGCATCTAGCATGAGCCTGCAAGGTTACGGCCTCGTGAAGCAGGGGTGAATACTCTGCGAGGAATTTAATGCCCTTCAGAGCCCTTGGGTTCGGCGTTCGCCTTGGTGTTAGTCTTGATTTTGGTCTTGATGTTGGTCTTGATGTTGGTTTTGGTTGTCATTCTGGGTGGAGGGCCGACGCAGTACATCGGCCCGCAGCGAAGAATCCTGACGTGGCGCTCAAAACCTTGCCAATGGCGGGTGGCGCACCCTCTGCTTTTTGAGGGTGCCGCCTCTGACTTGTTCCATTGAAACCTCCAACCCGTCCGCGCCGTGCCTTACACCTTCAACGCATGCTATACTTGTATAGCGAGGCAGACAATGCTAGCGATTCGACTCCCGCAGTCCGTTGAAAAAAGACTTGAGAAGTTGGCCCGAAGCACCGGGCGCACCAAGACCTATTACGCCCGCGAAGCCATCTTGGAGCACTTGGAAGACTTGGAGGATCTGTACCTGGCCGAACGCGCGCTCGAGCGCATCCGCAGCGGCGAGGAGCGCACCATCCCGCTGAAAAAAGTAATGAAACGCCATGGCCTGGAACGTTGAGTTTTCTCCAGCGGCCGTCCGCGAACTGGACGGGCTCGACAAACAACACGCACGGCGTATCCTGAAGTTCCTTTATCAGCGCGTAGCCAAGCTGGAAGATCCGCGCAGCATCGGAAGGGCTCTGCATGGGTCGCGGCTCGGTGAATTCTGGAAATATCGTGTGGGTGATTACCGGCTCATTTGCAAGATCGAAGACGACCGCCTGATCGTGCTGGTTCTCCGTATCGGACACCGCAAGGAAATCTATCGCTAGGGCGGTCGGCGTACCCTTCTAATTTGCGATGGGAATGGAAAAATGGAAGCTCGAACCTTCTCCGACCGTGCTCTCCACCCAAATCTTTCCCGCGTGCGCTTCCACAATATGCTTCGCGATGGCCAACCCTAATCCCGTGCCACCAACCTCGCGCGAGCGCGCATCATCCACACGGTAGAAGCGCTCGAAGATACGCCCCAGATCCGCTTGCGGGATGCCGATGCCGTTGTCGGAGACGTCGAACACCACATCTCCATTTTTCGCGTTTGCGCTGACCACAATTCGTCCGCCCGCCGGCGTGTATTGCACGGCGTTGTCGAGTAGATTCTGGATCACATCGCGCAACCGCCCCGCGTCTCCGCGCACCGGCGGCATTTTGTTCGCGCAATGCAATTCAATCTCCAGTTTTTTCTGTTCGGCGCCGAACTTCGCGGTATCCAAACACGACACAAGGAGTTCCGCCGCGTCCACCGGCTTGAACTCCAGCGCAAGTTGCCCCGCCTCCATCTTCGAGAGTCTCAACAGGTCATCCGTCAGCCGCGTCAACCGCTCGGCATGTTCGCGAATAATTTCGACGAACCGCGCGCGGTGCTCGGCATCGTCCAGCGCGCCGCCGAGCAGCGTTTCTGCGAAGCCGCGGATCGCCGTCAATGGCGTCTTGAATTCGTGCGATACGTTCGCCACAAAGTCCCGCCGCACGCGCTCCAGCCGCCGCAATTCGCTGATGTCGTGCAGCACCAGCACCGCGCCGAGCGTTTCTCCCTTTGCATTGCCTTCCACCGCGTCCGCTCTCGCGGATTCAACGGGAGCGGCCGTGACAGCAAATGTCCGCGGGCACAACGTTCCGACCGTTACATCACTTTCCACTCGCCGCCGCTCCGCAAGCGCTTTCTTTACCAGCACGAGCAATTCGCTCTGCCGCACGAGTTCAACGAGCATCAGTCCATGTCCGGCCCATTGGCCTGCACCCTGTCCGGCATATGTGTCGTTCCCTCCGAGTCCGAGAATCTGCGCAAACGCGGCGTTGGAAAAAACCACGCGCTCGTCGGCTCCAACCACGGCAACACCTTCTGCCATGCTGTCCAGGATCGCCGCCGTGCGGCTCTGCCCCGCGCTCATCGAAGCGATCGTCTGTTTAAACCGGTCGGAAGTTTCGCTCAGCGCGCGGCCCAGCGCGGCGAGTTCGTCGCTGTGCGAATCCGGTTCGACCTGCGGGAAATCACCGGCGGCCACGCGGCGGCACACCTCCACCAGCCACCGGACACGCGAACGATAGGATTCACTGGAGAGCGTGGAAAGAAACGCCATCAGGAAGAGTGCGCAACCGATTCCAGCGAGCCCGAGAAACTCGCCTTCTGAAACCCCACGGGTTGCCGCGAGACTCAGTCCAAGCAGAACAACGATCAGCAATCCTCCGAGGGCGAGGATCCATTGCCACGCGAGATTAGTTCGCACGGCCGGCGCGTTCCGTCCGGGTGGTTTCAGGTGCAAGCTCGAAAAGATATCCCGCGCCGCGCACCGTTTTCAGATGAAACGGGCGCTCCGGGTCGGATTCGACTTTTTCGCGAAGCCGCCGGATGTAAACGTCCACGCTTCGCGGTGTCACAAACCGGTCCGCGCCCCACACAGCATCCAGTAAATGGTCGCGCGAAAAAACTTTGTTCGGCCGCGAGGCCAAATAATGCAGCAGGCGGAATTCAAGTGTGCTCAGCGTGACCGGCTTCCCGCTTTTTGTAACTCGATAAGAAGAGGGATCGATCCTCAACGCCCCGGCCTCCACCGTGCGGTCCGGCTCGCCCTGCGGTGTCGCGCGCCGCAAGAGAGCTTTCACGCGCGCGACCAGTTCGCGCGGGCTGAACGGCTTCGTCACGTAATCGTCCGCGCCCATTTCCAATCCCACCACGCGGTCAGCTTCTTCTCCGCGTGCCGTCACCATCAGGATCGGCAGCCGGTTCAACGATGAATCGCGGCGGATCTCTTTGCAGATTTCCAGACCCGAAAGTTTCGGCAGCATCAGGTCGAGCAGCAGCACGTCCGGCGGCGACTTCTTCACCTGCGCCAGCCCGGACGCGCCATCCGAAACCGACGTCACCTGGAACCCTTCGTGCGAGAGGTTGTAACGCACCAGCTCCACGATGTCCCGGTCGTCTTCGATAATGAGGATTCGCGTCACTTGCTTTGATTCTACCTGTAGGGGTGCCCGCAGCGCGAGCATGGGCTAGCCCAATTTGACGGCGGCTCGAACCACTCTATTCTGCCTGTAACACTGTTACAGTTTGATGAAAACCACTCCCGGTTCGGCAGCGAGTAGAGGCTTGTCTATCTCGATTGTTTGGTGGTACCGTACGCAACTAGTTAAAAACTGTTGGAGGAAATCCATGGCTTCCACGAGTCGGGCGATCATCGGTTGGTGCGCGGGCATTCTTGCAACTGTCATCAGCAGTGTCCTCATTTACTACTTCACGCGTCCCGTTCCTCCTCCACCGGTTGTTTCCTCGATCCAAATCGAAGGGCGCGTCATTGACATCGCCAAGAAAACGCTTATCCCCAATGCGCGTGTGAGTCTGCGCGCGGGCGCTATCTCCCGCTTTCAGGTCACCGACACATTGGGACGCTACGGATTCGACATCAGCGGTTTGCCCGAAACTACGGAAGCAAGTTTCGCAATTGAGGCCCCGGGCTACCCGCCTTATTCCGTCAACGCCACTCTGGCCAAATTGCGCGACTCCGAAGACAACGAATTGCTCCCTCCATCCGTCGACCACTCCAGCGGCTCGCCGTCCACTCCTCCATCACCGCCAACAGGACTGACTGCGGGAACGCCCGCCGGCCCGCCTGCGAAAACTCCGGAAGGCCCGGGCCGCGACGCAACGCTCGGAGCCGTCGTCGCGAAGAATCCAGGCCTGAGGGGCGCCGTCGCCGTAACTCCCGCCCCCGCCGGAACAACGCCGAAGCAAATTGTCCAGTTGCCTGCCTACGTCCGTCGCACCGACTTCGTAAAGATCGCTCAACCCAAATAATAATTCAACGGAAAGATGAGTCCGGCGTGTGCGGAAACCTGAGGCTCATGGCCACAAAGCCGTTCGCGAGTCCTACAGTTTGATGAAAATGCGTTTCCAGTAGAGCAGCCACATCGGCAGGAAACAAACCAGCACAAAAAAGATCGCGAATAGCAGCGACGCATTTTTCGGCGCCGCAAGATTCGTGAAGAAGTGGTTGTAAACGTACCCGTGCCATGTAACCAAGCGCCCACCCGCGTGGACGTGATAAATCACGCTGAATTTGGCCAGCAGCGTAGCGAAAAAAAACGCCGCGATGGCGTTGCCCCCAAACACCAGGAACGGCCACGCCCATTTTTTCCAGCCCTTCACGTCCACAACCCACATGCACGCCGCGAGCACAATCATCGCGAATCCGCTGGTGAAGATTACATACGTGCTGGTCCACAAATTCTTGTTTATCGGAAAAACGTAATGCAGCAGGCGCCCCGCGATCATCGCCGCGAGCCCCACCCCCGCCAAGCCCGCGATCTTGCGGGTCTGCGCGCGCGCCGAGCGCAGCCACTCCCCCACCAGCACGCCACTAAGCGCCGTGCCGATCGCCGGCAGCGTGCTCAGGAATCCCTCGGGGTCCCACATCGGCTTCCACAAATGGTGCAACATTATGCGACGGTCAATCCACGCCGCGAGGTTCCCTTCCGGCGTGAGATTGCCGACGCCGTATCCGGGCACGGGCACGAATCGCATCAGCGCCCAATATCCGACGAGCAGCACCGCAATCGCCGCCGCGATTGCGCCGACATTCGCGGTGAATCCATCTCCGTCCGCACGCCGCGCCGTCAGCAGCACGAACAGTCCCGCGATCAAGTACACGACGCCGATGCGCTGCAGCACTCCCGTGTACCGCGCCGTCGTCATATGGAATCGCGGGACCACATTCAGGAATAGTCCCACCGCGAATATCACGACGCCGCGAATCACAACGTGCCGCGCCAGCGCGCCGCGCGACATTCCACGCTTTAGGCGCGCCGCGAACGACATCGTCATCGACACGCCCACGATGAAAAGGAAAAATGGGAAGATGAGGTCGGTGGGGGTCCACCCGTTCCATTCGGCGTGATCCAGCGGCCAGTGGATCGCGCTCCACGTGCCCGGGTCGTTCACGAGGATCATGCTCGCGATGGTCAGCCCGCGGAACGCGTCGAGCGAAACCATCCGCGCGGTGCGCGCTGGCTGCGGCGCGTCACCAGTTTGCGGCATCGGAGCGGGCGTCGTGGAAATCATTCTTTTTCCACCCGGCCGCACACTAACTTTGCTCGCCGCGAAAAGCAAGCGCGGCCCCGGAGGGTGTGGGGCCGAGCCATTACTCCGAACTTTTTTGTTAGGGGGTCGGAGGTTTAGCTCCGACAATTCCCCTGCCTACCGGCAGACAGCCTTAGTGCATCATCGAATTATGCACGCCGCCGAAAATTGACGCCGCGGCGCTCGCCGACTGCGGCACCCACCACATCTTTCGCACCCACGCGTGCTGGCTGCGCATCATTCTCAAGGCCAGGAAGTCGAACGCCACCGGCGCTACCTGCACCGCGCCGAACAGCGCGTTGGAATTCGCGAACGGCCTCAGCATCGGGTTCATTTCGTAGCCGGTGCCGTTGTTAATCACTCGCCGCGTTGACCACGCGTCAAACGTCGCCGCGCCGTGCGAGATCCCGCTCAGCACGAGCCATTTCCTCGGCAGTCCATGGATCCGCCCCGCTTCGCGCACCGGAGAATAGGCCGTTGACTTGAAGCTTGCGGGCGCGTTGCCGTTCCCAACATTCGGGACTCGCGACGAAGATTCTTCTGTCGTCTCAAATGTTCCAGTCGTTGAATTCACACGCTTCGCTTCGAGCTGCCCGGGCAGGAACGATCCCATAGGTTGCGCGGCCGGCAAGTTCGCTTGCGTCACGGGCGCCGGCGCGTTTTTCTGCGACGCGCTGTCCTCTCTTACTGCCGCCGGAAACACAGGCGCGGGAGTTGAAGAAGGCGCTGGTGTCGCCGCCGGTGCCTGCGCCTGGCGCGACTCCGTCTTTTGCGCGGCCTTATCGTCTTTCGCTGGTGCGACCTTGTCGTCGTTCAGAAAATTGTCTGTTGAATTGGCCGCAAACTGGGCAGGAGTGTTCGCCGTCAGAGACGCCGGCTGAATCAGCAGTACCGCAAGAGCTAGAAGCATTTTGTTCTCCTCAGTCGTTGCAAACCCGGCTGGGCGGGGGCTCGCAACGTGTGAGGAGATTAGCGGCGGCGGGCGCTTTACCCCTATGGGCGAAGGGTTACAAACCCGCTGGGAGCCGGGTAATAGAACTTTTTCGGCTTCCGCTAGTACCCCGCCAAACTTTAGTTCTACTCGCATTTTGAGACCATTTCCGCAGGCACATTCGTGTCCGGCTCTGACGCGGGATCAGACTCCGCGTCTGAGTCGGACTCTAAGCCGGTATCGGGCACAGCTTCAGAATCGGGGTCTTCGTCGGAGTCCGAGGCAGAGTCTGACTCGGACTCTTCATTTGGGTCGGATTCGAGGATCTCGAAGGCCTGGCCAATTAATGTGTCCAAGCCAGCGGAACCCTTCATGCGGAAAACTTCACTTTTGACATTCGGTACGCTGTTTAGAAGCAGCGAGCCGACATAGGCCAGCAGGGCGGCGTTGCGCATCGGGATGCGGTTGTTGGCGATCAACTCGAAGAGTCGCGCCAATACATGATTGATAGCGGCCGTCGTATTGAGCGGAGGACTCTTGGCGAAGAGGTGTTTGGCAGTGAGCCGGATGTCACTAAGCTGGCGCTCTTCGGTGCTGTGCGGGACGCACAGGCCGGCATTATCGCGGTTGCTGCAGGATCCGGTGGACCCGAGAGCGAGGTTACGGCACTGGCGTCTGGCGGCGTCCCTGTGGGTGCAGCGGTTGCCGGGGGCGGGAACGCGTTGCCTAGGTGGGCGAGGCTTGGTTTTTTTATCAGTCATTGGAGGCTCCTTGGAAAGAGAGTTGAAAGTCGAGAATCAAAAGTTGAAGGTTAATATTGAGGGTTGAGGGGTCCTTGATAGCCTCAAGGCTACGGAGGGGACGGGGCAGGGGGGCCACCCCCATCTTTTTGTAAGAGTGTGCGCCTAAAGGACTTACAGGAATGAAAGGTGGCAAGAGTAAGCGCCTAAAGGACTTACAGGAATTCACATTGAGTAAACTAAACATAGTATTTCCAGTGACTTACGGAACGACCTGAATTTAGCTTGTAAGAGTGTGCGCTTAAAGGACTTAAAGTCGTTTAGGCGCTTACTCTTACGGGAGGTGCATCAAATCAGGCGATTAGCGCTTTCGGCAGGGGCGACTTTTCCCGTCTTGGAACTCAATTCGAACGGATTGTCGCAGTCTGCAAAGAAGATTACCACAGAGTTATAAATAAAGTCAAGGGAAAAAGGCGGGGTTGGATCTGAATGGGCCTGAATTTCAGAGAGTTTAGGACCGTCCCCTCTTTTGCTGGGCGACGCCTAGGTCCCCTGCAAAGTTCTTAGAGGTCAGGGCCCGGTCTGCGCTTGTGGAAAGAAAGATTGACAACAACCAATGGTGTGTTTAAACTAACAGTTGGTTGTTTATTAGGAGGGTTAAATGGAGCTTCCACACCAGCAGCTTAACCAATGGAAAGAGGGTCTTCAGCGGGAGATCTTGGAATTGGAGCAGAAGATCGGCCCCTTGATGGAGAAACTAGCCGACCGTCGCGAGCAACTTGGTGCAGTCGAAAAACTACTTGGACCGAACTCAAACGGCTCGCGGAGCAGCGTACTCCATCGGGGTGAGGTGTCCAACTCGCGACTAGAAAGAGCAGCGATATCTATCGCGGATGCCTCATTTGCACCCACTCGTGCGTATTGGCTTCCCATCCTCCAGAGTCTTGTCGAATTGGGCGGACGGAGCGACGCAGATTCAGTTCTGAATCTGGTTCAAAAGAAAATGAAGTTGGTACTCACCCCCGCGGATTATGAAGTCTTGCCAAGCGGCATTTCAGTCCGATGGAAAAACCGCGCACAGTGGCAAAGGAAGAACATGGTCGACCAAGGGTTACTTCGTGGGGACTCTCCTAGGGGCGTCTGGGAAATCACGGAAGATGGAAGAAAGTGGATTGAGAAAAACTAAAGAGGTCGTGATGGGGAGCAATCAACAATTTCTTTACAAAGGCCAGAAGCTTGAGAAGGGTGATGCGGTGAAGGTGGAGAACGGTTCTTCCGGGGCTGTCGATTTCTATCGCGTCGTCCGGATTTGGGGGTCTCACTTGACTATGCGCGTCATAACAGAACTTGAGGCGGGACCAAACGCGAAAACGATCACGGTTAGCGCGGATCCTCAATCCGGAAGGATCAAGCAGTGATTGGGTGCTAAAAACTCGAAATTATTGTGCGAACCGAATCAAGAGGGAGGTGAATTGGCGATGACGGTTCGGCGGGTTTTCCTATTGGGCGCGGGTGCTTCAAAGAGTTGTGGGCTACCTCTCACGAACGAATTGTTTCCTCTCGCAATATCGGAGATAGCCAAAGGCAAGACGAGAAAGCTCATAAGAGAATTCATCAAATATCAATATCCTCACTTCGATAGAAGATGGAGGAATTACCCACCTTTTGAAGAGTTTTTGAGCTTTAGTAAATTGATTGGCAGTTGGGCGCCTGAGAAACTGCCCTGAAACTTGGATGGTTCGAGAAAGATGTGAACCCTCTGGAGAATCGGATCCTGCGGCAATAAGGCCGACTAGTCTAATGTATAATGCGTTTGGTTGGAATCAATTGCAGACCTCTCTGGCTGCTGGAGCCCTTGACGATTCACGATGCGAGTATATTCAAGTCTAGCTAATCCCGCTTATGAAGCTGGGGCCTTTGTTGAATTCTCAAAGGTCAATCCCCGAACCAAACTAGAAGGCCTGAACCTCAATTGGCGGGAACGCGATCTTAGGGAAAGGGAACGAACAAAGCACGTTCATCGCTTGCATCCGTATTTAGGAAAGTTCGTCCCTCAACTCGTCGAGATTTTTCTCAGAAAATTTCACCCTAATAGTGTCTATGACCCTTTCTGCGGCAGCGGAACGACACTTGTCGAGGCAAATGCCCTAGGGATTGAGAGCGCCGGGAGTGACATCTCGGCCTTCAATTGCCTAGTGTCAAGGGCGAAGACGGCCAAATATGATGTGCCGATCATGGAGCATGAGGTTCGCAAGGCGCTGGCGGAACTGCAGGATTCGTTCAATCCCAGCCTGTTCGGTAGGCTTGAGGAGAACGAAACATCGAGCGAATTCTTGACGGAATGGTTCCATTCCGAAGCTCTCCGCGCATTGTTGATCTATCGCGACCTTATAGATAAATATCAGTATCAAGATCTTTTGAAGGTGATTCTATCTCGCTCTGCCCGGTCAGCACGCCTGACAGCGCACCACAATCTGGATTTTCCGAAGAAACCCCAAAGAGATCCTTACGAGTGCCGCAAACATGACCGCACTTGCCAGCCTACATCGGATGCTTTTAAGTTCCTGCGGCGCTATTCGATTGACAGTATTGCGCGAGTGAAAGAGTTCTCAACGATACGGACTGAAGCGCCCATACATATTCTGTGGGATGACTCGCGACAAGTGAAGCTGAGTCAGTTCGACATGATTATGACGTCGCCCCCGTATGTGGGCTTGATTGACTACCATGAGCAACACCGCTATGCGTACGAACTGCTGAACCTGCCCCATCGAGAAAATGAAGAAATAGGGGCTGCGTTCAAAGGAAAGAGTATCAAGGCCCACGAAGACTACTTGAACGGAATCAAAGCGGTGTTTGCGAACGCGAGGAAATACTTGAGAAAGGGGGGCGTCGCTGTAATTGTAATAGGGGATAAAGAGGGTTTGTACACGGAAGAAATGGCTAGAGAATTGGATTTTCGGGTGGCCTCCCGGTTCAATCGGCACGTCAATCGTAGAACCGGGCGCCGCAATGGAGATTTCTTTGAGGATGTTTTGATTTGGAAGGCCAGCTAGCGCTGACCAAGATCGCGTGAGACCTGTGACCGCCAAGAATAGCCGCAAACGTGCAATACAGGCCGTCGTTAAAGATATGATGGACAGGGTCCTTGAAAAGGTCCTCGTCGAGGATCCCTTTATCGCGGATAAACATCGCGCCGAACGTCCACTTTACGCCGCACTGGTGCCTGATGAAATCTTCAAGGGTTCACATTTTGAAAGACGGTTTGTCACGCCATTCGGCAAGGCGTGGGAAAAACTGGCCCTGGTCGCCGCTGAAAGAGGACTCGGGTATGGCGCGTTGTCTCAGAGCATAACGGGGAGGGTGAACAGGGAGAGGCTTCGGCGAATTCAGCAAGTTCTCAATGAACTTGAACACTCTCAAGAGGGGGAAGCACGTAGGAGGCCTGACTGGGGCAAGGAACTGGCGTTTGTCTTGGAGGGTCGGAGCAAAGAAGACATCCCTGTAACTGTCGTGTGCGATGTTTATGCAGAGGACACAGAAAAGAACAAGAGGTATGCGTTTGAGTTGAAGGCTCCGCTGCCGAATAGCGACCAAACGAAAGTTAGCAAGGAAAAGCTCCTCAAATTGTACGCAATGACCTCACCGCAAGTGGACGAAGCATTCTACGCCCTTCCATACAACCCTTACGGAGCCAAACAAAAATACGCTTGGGGCCCTCCTATGCGATGGTTCAATATGAAGGAAGATCCCGTCGTGTTAATCGGTAACGAGTTCTGGGAAAAGGTAGGGGGATTGGGAACCTATCAGGCTTTCATCTCCGCCGTAAACGAAATCGGCCCAGAGTATAAGGCAAGGATCTATCGAGAATTCCTGGGTATTGAACCTCCTCCGTCGTCCCTCAAAGCCGGTCTGTAGCTTCTAATTTGAATTTCACCCCTGAGCTGCGTTCGGCGAGGTGTCGATTGTTGGTGCCCCGGACTGAGTGGGTCTGGCGGGGGGCGGGACCGGACTGTGTCGCGTGAAGGAGGCGGTCTGGAGACAAGGAGGGAGTGGGGGGGCCGTAAGGCTCGGTCCAGCGAAGGAGGCCGCAAAGAGAGATTCCTCACCCTCTGCGGAGGGTTCGGAATGACGGCTAGGCGCAGGCTGCGAGGCGAAAAAATGGGAGGGAGCGGTAAAGTCCTAAAAATCAACAACTTACAGTGGGACATATTTTGACCAAAAACACGAATGCCCCTTTACATGCAGCTGGGACTGTGGTACGCTGGGGATGCTTTGTTGCTCTGTCGTTGCTTTGGATTAAAAGCATTTAGGCTGCGGGGCACGCCCTGCGGCTTTTTTTGTTTCAGGCCGAAGTACCCATCCCAATGGGGAGATGGCAGTCGCATCAAGCTACACTAAATA
>JBGPHM010000018.1:0-61872 GCA_041484365.1 Terriglobia bacterium
AAGCGAAATCCAGCGGCTTGTGATTGCGCGCCAGCTTCTCGGTAAGAAATAATCACCACAACAATGCCGACTGCCATCGAAACCTGGGCGCAACAAATCCGCGCGGGCGAGACTCGCGCGGTGTCGCGCGCCATCACCGCCATCGAGAATCACGACGCCGAAGCGGACGCGCTGCTCAAGTCACTTTTTTATTCAACAGGCCGCGCTTCGATGATCGGCGTCACCGGCGCGCCCGGCACGGGGAAGAGCACACTTGTAGATAAGCTCGCGGCTACATATCGGCGCGCGGGAAAAACCGTCGGCATCATCGCCGTGGACCCGACGAGCCCGTTTACGGGTGGCGCAATTCTGGGCGACCGCATCCGCATGCAGGGCCACGCGAGCGACGCGGGAGTTTTTGTCCGCTCGATGGCGACGCGCGGATTTCTTGGAGGACTCGCGCGCGCGACGGCGGACGTCGCACTGCTGCTCGATGCCGCGGGCAAAGAAATGATTTTGATTGAGACAGTGGGCGTGGGCCAGGACGAGGTGGACATCGTGCGGCTCGCGGACTGCACGCTGGTTTTGCTGGTGCCCGGGCTTGGCGACGACGTGCAAAACATGAAAGCCGGGCTGATGGAGATTGGCGACATTTTTGTAATCAACAAGGCCGATCGAGAAGGCGCGGAGCGGGTCGAGCAACAGGTACACGCGATGCTCGCGCTCGTGCCCGAGCGCGATGGATGGAAACCCGCTGTTACGCGTACAGTGGCGACGGAGAGCAAGGGGATTGACGAACTGGCCGCGGAAATTGCGAGCTTTCTGAAGCGCGCGGAATCCTCGCCGGCATTTCAGACGCGAGAGACCGACCACTGGCGCCGCAGACTGGTTGAAATGATCGAGGCGAAGCTGATGGACCGTCTGCTGGGCACGAAGGAAAGTGAACAGCGGCTGGCGGCGCTGGCGAAGGAAGTTGCGGCCAGAAAAAAGGATCCCTTTGCGGCGGTGGATGAAATCTTGAAGCAATCAAAACTTTTTCAGGCGGGCAAGTAAGGACAATGCGCCTCGGCGAAATTGAGCTACGCCTGCTTGGCGACGGAACGTTCCGCCTCGACGGCGGCGCGATGTTCGGCGTAATTCCAAAACCACTTTGGGAGAAGAAGTCGCCGCCTGACGAGCGCAATCGCATTCTGATGGCCATGAACATCCTGTTGATTCGCGCGGCGGGGAAGTGGATTCTCGTTGAAACAGGCGCGGGTGATAAATGGGATGAGAAGCACCGCAAGATCTACGCGTTTGAAAGCGTGAATCGTTTTCCCGAGCGGCTTTCGGCGGCGGGCCTAACGCCGGAGAGAATTGATATCGTCCTGAACACGCATCTTCATTTCGACCACTGCGGATGGAACACGCGGATGCAGGATGGACGGGCGGTGCCGACGTTTCCGAACGCGGAATATATTGTGCAGCGCGGAGAATTCGAGCACGCTTTATCTCCGACGGATCGCGACAGGGCAAGTTATTTCCCGGAAAACATTTTACCGATGAAGGAGTCGGGCCAGTGGCGGCTGCTGGACGGCCCCGGCGAAATCGTTCCCGGCATTGAGGTGTTCGTAGTGCCGGGCCACAATGCGAACATGCAGTGCGTGAAAATCACCGGCGGCGGGAAAACAGTTTTCTTTCCAGCGGACCTTGTCCCGACGGCGGCGCACATCGGATATCCCTGGATCATGGGGTACGACCTGTATCCGCTGAAGACGCTCGAGAATAAAAAGAAGTGGCTGCCGCTGGCCGCGCGCGAGGGATGGGCGGTGATTTTCGGGCACGAGCCGCACATGCCCGTGGCCAAATTGATCGAGCGAGATGGAGTAATCGAGGCGCAGGCCGCGTCGCTCGATTGAGCAACGCAGTTCAAGCAATAACTTTGTTGGAGAAAATCGAATGGCGAAGAAAGTGAAACGCGGACGCAGCAGCGCGAAACCCGCGGCCGAGATCGGAATCATCGGCGGCAGCGGGCTTTACGAAATGAATGGACTTGCAGAGCCGCGGGAAGTGCGCGTGCGCACGCCATTTGGCGATCCATCGGACGCACTGGTCACCGGCATATTGGAAGGGCGTCGCGTGGCGTTTCTCGCGCGGCATGGTCGAGGGCACCGGATTTTACCCTCAGAAATCAATTACCGCGCGAACATTTGCGCGCTGAAGATGCTCGGCGTGGAGAGAATTATTTCGGTCAGCGCGGTGGGATCGCTGAAAGAGGATTTGCAGCCGCTTGAGTTCCTGATCCCCGACCAGTTTTATGACCGCACGCGATTGCGCGTGACGACTTTTTTTGGCGAGGGCGCGGTCGCGCACGTCAGCTTTGGCAAGCCAGTGTGCGCGCAACTTTCAGGCGTGCTCGAAGGCGCGTGCGTCAGCATGGGGATAAAGGCGCATCGCGGCGGCACTTACGTGTGCATCGAGGGCCCGCAGTTTTCGACGCTTGCGGAAGCGCACGTGCATCGCCAGCTGCGATTTGACGTGGTCGGCATGACCAATGCGACCGAGGCGAAGCTCGCGCGCGAAGCCGAGGTGTGCTACGCAACCGTCGCGATGATTACGGACTACGATTGCTGGCACCCGAATCACAGCTCCGTCACGCTGGCGGAAGTGATGAATAATCTCGGGAAGAACGCGGAGAACGCGCAAAACGTGATTCGCGCGGCGGTGCGGGCGATGCCTGCGGCGCGGAATTGCAAATGCGGCAGCGCGCTCGAGCACGCGATTGTCACGGACCGCGCGCGGATTCCCGCGGCGACGCGACGCAAATTGGCGCCCATCGCGGGCAAGTATCTTAAGTAGGAACAATTTGGTCAGGAGAGACAATGTCCCTTCTCGTTGTCGGCTCGGTCGCGTTCGATGCAATCGAGACCCCGTTTGGCCGCGTTGAGCGCACGGTTGGCGGCGCGGCGACTTACTTTGCGATTGCCGCGAGCTTTTTGACGCGCGTGCATCTCGTCGCCGTCGTGGGCGACGATTTCGGCGCGGAGCACGAAGCAGTTTTTCGCGGACGCGCGGTGGACCTCGCGGGGCTGGAGCGCGCGCCGGGGAAAACGTTTTTCTGGTCGGGCCGATACCACGATAATTTGAACGACCGCACGACGCTGGCCACGGACCTGAATGTTTTCGCGGATTTCAAACCGAAGCTGCCGGAATCGTTCCGCAAGAGCCAGTTCGTCTTCCTGGCGAACATTGATCCCACTCTGCAGCGATCCGTATTGCATCAGGTGCACAAGAAGCCGAAGTTTGTCGCGCTGGATACGATGAATTACTGGATCGAGCGCACGCCCGCTGAACTGAAGGAGACGCTGAAGCACACGGATGTGCTGATGATCAATGACGCCGAGACGCGGCAACTTTCGAGCGAGCACAACCTGCTGCGCGCCGCGAAGAAAATATTCAAGATGGGGCCGCGCACGCTGGTGATCAAGCGCGGCGAGCACGGCGCGATGATGGTGCACAATGACTGGGTTTTCTGCGTGCCGGCGTATCCGCTGGAAGAAGTGCACGATCCGACCGGCGCGGGCGACACATTTGCCGGCGGCTTCATGGGCTATCTCGCGAGCGCGGGGAAAATTAATTCCGACGCGCTGCGCCGCGCGATGGTGTACGGCTCGGTGATGGGGAGCTTCGCCGTGGAAAAGTTTGGGCTCGACCGGCTGCGGACATTGAAGCGGCGCGAGATTAGCGAGCGGGTGCGGCACTTTCACAAGCTCACGACATTCAGGCTGTAAACAATAAAAGCAGATCCCCCGATAGTAATCATCGGGGCGCACAAAACGCGCTTCGCGGAGTCCCGATGGTTTTCATCGAACTCCGCTCAGGATGACAATCGAGAATTGATGCCTGCCACGCGAAAACCAAAAGCGCTCTTGCGCGGCGCAAGGGTCAGAATTATTTCGCCGGCTTCTCCCGCGGGTCCCGACAAATTGTTGCGCGGGATTGCGGAGCTTCGGCGATTGGGATACGCGCCGGAAATTTCTGCGCCGATGGCGTCCACGGGCGATTACTTTGCGGCATCGGCGAAAGACCGGTACAAGGAATTGGCGGATGCGCTGGCGGAGAATTCATCGGCCGCAATTATTTGCGCGCGGGGAGGATATGGTTCGACCTACCTGCTCGATGACACTTTGCCGCGGTGCGCGCCGACAATATTCCTGGGCTATAGTGACGTCACCTCGCTGCAGATTTATTTCTGGCAGAAGCGCGGGTGGACGGGCTTTTATGGACCGATGGTGGCCGCGGGATTCGATGCCGGAGCCGATGCGCTCGGCGGTTACGACGAGTCATCTTTCAGGAATGCGGTTTCGGTTACGCGCGGAGGGTGGACACTCGACCTCGATGGAGAAATGCTTGCGCCGGGCGCGGCGCGCGGCGTGATTCTTGGCGGCTGCATGACGCTGATTGAAGCGACGCTTGGCACTCCGTGGGAGCTTGTTACGCGCGGCTCGCTCTTGTTGCTAGAGGATCGCGGAATGAAACCGTATCAAGTGGACCGCGTGCTGACGCACTTGCGTCAGGCGGGAAAATTCGAGGGCGTGCGCGGAATTATTCTCGGAGAATTTCCGGAGTGCGATCCGCCAGCGGAGGGGAGTCCATCCGTGCGCGAAGTTTGCAAACGCATATTGGGCGGGCTTCGCGTTCCAATCGTGTGGGGGGCGCGTATCGGGCACACGCCGCGCGCGATGCTGACGATTCCGCTGGGCGTTCGCGCGAAGCTGCGCTCGCGCGGGGCAGGGAAGCTCGACATCCTCGAGCCCGCGGTGAGCAAATGAGACCCGTTCCGCCGATTCAGCGCGTGCATCTCTCAGGAATTGCGGGCGCGGCAATGGCGCCGCTCGCGGGAATGTTCGCGGAGAGCGGATACGAAGTGACAGGCTCCGACGCGGGCGTGTATCCGCCGGCTTCGACGGTGCTCGAATCGCTCGGGATAAAATGGTTCGATGGATTTCGCGAAGAGAATTTGCAGCCGCATCCGGATCTTGTGGTGATTGCAAACGCGTTGCCGCGCGGGAATCCGGAGATCGAATACACGCTTGACCAGAAGATTCCGTACATGTCCATGCCGCAGGCCATCGAGGAGTTTTTTCTGCCGGGGCACGAATCGCTGGTTGTGAGCGGCACGCACGGAAAAACAACGACGACGGCTCTGCTCGCATGGATTTTGCACGTTGCGGGGCGCAAACCGAATTTCCTGATTGGCGGGATCGCGGAAAACGTTGGCAAGAGTTATGGACTCGGAGGCGGCGAAGAATTCGCCATCGAAGGCGATGAGTACGACACGGCTTTCTTCGACAAAGGCCCGAAATTTCTTCACTACCATCCGGACGAGCTAATCATTACGTCGCTGGAATTCGACCACGCCGATATTTACATGGACCTCGATGCAATCGAACTGCAATTTCGGCGGTTGGTGAATCTCGTACCGCGGCGCGGGCGGATCATCGCGTGGGGGGACAATGTGCCGCTGGCAGCGCCGGTCATGCGCGTGTTGCAAAAGGCATTTTGCCCGGTGGAAACATACGGATTCGATGGCACGACGGATTGGGTTGCGGGAGACATTTCGACCACGGACGACATCACAGAATTTCGTATTGCGCGGAAGGGTCAGGAGATCGCGCGTGTGCGTTTGCCGCTCGCGGGGCGGCACAATGTGCTGAATGCGACCGCGGCAGCGGCGCTTGCGTTTGGCCGGGGCGTGCCGCGCGAAGCGATTGAAGAGGCGCTGGAGACATTTCGCGGCGTGCGGCGGCGACTGCAAATTAAGGGCGAGGCGAACGGCGTGGTGATCGTGGATGATTTCGCGCATCACCCTACGGCGATTCGCGCGACCCTTGAAGCGGCGCGCGAGCGGTGGCCGGGGCGGCGGCTGTGGGCGGCGTTTGAACCGCGGTCGAATACGATGCGTCGGAATACGTTTGAGGCGCCGCTCGCTGACGCTCTCGCGATTGCAGACGGAGTGGCGCTGGGGCCGGTGAGCCGCGCGAAATTGCTGTCGGATGCGGAGCGGCTTTCGCCGGAGCGCGTGGCAGAGCGAATTGCCGCGGCGGGGAAGTATGCGGCGGCGTATTTAAGTGCGGATGCTATTGCCGAATATCTTGCGGCGGTTGTGCGGTCGGGGGATGTGGTGCTGGTGATGTCGAATGGAAGTTTTGATGGGTTGTGCGAGAAGCTGCTGCAGCGGTTGAAGGGTGAGCGGGTGTCAGAGGCGCGAACGAGATCGTGAGCCAAGCAGAATCGACAAGCAGATCCTTCGCTGTGTCCCGATAAAGAGCATCGGGACTCCGCTCAGGATGACAAACTTTTTCTTGTGCCGGCGTCAGAGTGACAATTGAAACCTTCCCAATGCGAAAAGAGAACAATCGTCGCAGGTATTTCCTAATCCGCGTTGGCTTCACGATGGCATGCGCGTTCGTGTTTTTCGTCCGAGCGGCTCATGGGAATATTCAGTACAGCATTTCACTTGACAAGATGGAAGAGCACATTATTGATGTAAGTGTAAGCATAACGGACGTCCACGGCAGTGTCTTAATTCAGATGCCCACGTGGAACGCGACCTATCAAATTCGCGATTTCGCTTCCCGCATCCAGAACATGCAGGCTTATACCGGCCCATGGGAAACGCACAAGATAGTACCGATTACCAAACTCGATAAACAGACATGGCGCATTACTGGCGATGGCTCGATCGGAATGAGTTACTCCATTTTCTGGGATGAACCCGGACCCTTCGCATCACAACTTAACCATAGCCACGCATTTCTGAATTTGGCGGAAATACTGGTCTATGTTCCAAATAGGCGTAAGGAAGAAATCACCCTTCAATTCCATTTTTATGCTGGAGCGGAAGAATGGGATATAGCGTCTCCCCTAATGAGATTGGGGGCGACATTTGTATCCGGAAATAACTGCTATACCCTTATTTCAGCTCCCAGTTACGACGAGATGGTCGATGCGCCTGTCGAGATTGGAGTCTTCGAGAGATTTGATTTGGAAGGAATCTCGCCGCCGGTGCATGTGGTTGTGCATGGGGAGAACTGGGACAAGAAGCGACTGGCGGATGGACTATCGAAGATTGTGCGCTATGAAACGCAGATGATGGGCGGCGCGCCGTACAAAGAATACACGTTTATGATTCACATCGGCACCGAGTTTGGCGGGGGAGGGATGGAGCACGCGAACTCGACGGCCATCAGCGCGAGCTCGACGCAAGGGGCGATCGAGATTGCGGCGCACGAGTTCTTTCATCTGTGGAATGTGAAGCGCATCCGACCGCAAAGCCTCGAGCCGGTAGATTACACGCGCGAAATGTTCACGCGCGCGCTGTGGTTCGCCGAAGGTGTGACGAGCACGTACGCGTCGTACACTGAAGTTCGCACCGGGATGTGGTCGCACGATCAATTTTATTTTGACCTGGCGGGGCAGATTTCCGCGCTGCAGTCGCGGCCCGCGCGGAAATGGGAGAGCGTGGAAGAGTCCAGCCTCGACGCGTGGTTTGAGAAATATCCGCAGCACAACCAGCCGGAATTCAGCATCTCGTATTACAACAAGGGGCAGCTCGTGGGAGTGTGTCTGGACATCCTGATTCGTGATGCGACGGAGAATCGGAGAAGCCTCGACGACGTGCTTCGCGCAATGAATGAACATTTCGCGAAGAAGGGAAAGTTTTATAACGACAGCGCGGACATCGAAGCGACCGCCGAGGCCGTGGCGAATACGAACTTCCGCGATTTTTTCGCGCGATATGTCGCGGGGACAGAAGAGGTCCCGTTTGCGGAGATTCTTGCAAAGACTGGGCTCGAACTTTCAACGACCAACACACGTCATACAGACGCGGGCTTTGAAATCAGCACGAATTTTGAAGGAACGGAAACAGTTGTCACTTCCGTTGCCGCGGGCGGGCCCGCGCAGGTTGCGGGAATCCGAGCGGGAGACATGCTTATCAGCCTGGGCGGCGAACCCGCGTCGCAAGGAGTGGATGGACTGCTCGCTCAACATCAGCCCGGAGACACGGTGAAGATTCGCTATCGCCGCGCGGGACGCGAGCGGGAAGTTTCCGTCACGCTCGCATCACGGACGGATCAAAATTATCGAGTCGAGGAATCAAGGGGAGCCACAGAAAAACAGCGACACATTCGCGACGGGATGCTAAAAGGAACAACGAACTAGCGGCCGAGGACAGGCAGCCCACAAACTTATGATCCGAACTGCGATTGTCGCAGTCTTTCTCACACTGGAAGCACTGATCCTGGGCCCGATTCTCCTACTCTATACTTTGATTACCGGAAACCCGGACTTGATATTTCGAGCAGGCGTGGGCGGGGTCTATGTCATCTCCCGCGTTGTGGGGCTGCGCGTAGAGATTGAAGGACGCGAAAAAGTGCCGGCGGGCGCTTGTCTGTTTCTCGCGAACCACACAAGCTTCATGGATGCGGCCCCACTCATATTTGCAATCCATCGGCGGGTTTGCATTCTGGCAAAGAAATCACTTTTTTCCATTCCCATCACAGGGTGGGCATTCCGCGTTGCGGGATTTGTGCCCGTGGACCGCTCGAACAGGGAAGCGGCGGTCGCGAGCATGATGCTGGCGGCGGAGCGGATGAAGCAGGGGAATTCGTTCCTGGCCTACCCGGAGGGAACGCGCAGCTACGATGGGCGGCTGCTTCCATTCAAGAAAGGCGTCTTTGCGATGGCGATCCAGGCGGGAGTGCCGATCGTGCCGATGGCGCTTGCGGGCGCGCACAAGATCGCGCCAAAGAAATCCTTGCGAGTGCGCCCCGGCGAAGTTGTGGTGCGGTTCGGCGACGCGATTGACGCTTCGCAATACACGATGGAGAGACGCGACGCGCTGGCGAAACGCGTCCGCGCAGCGATCGCGGAGCTTCTGCCACCGGACCAGCAGCCGCTGGATTTGCACCCTGAATTGCAGAAATAGGGGACACCTAAAACCTGAAACTCAATTCTTCCGTAAACATGAGAATTCTGTGAACCTGGCAAGCGGATCCTTCGCTGCGAGCCGATAAAGATCATCGGCTCTCCGCTCAGGATGACAATCAAGTGAGAGAAGTTAATCGGGGAAGAGAACCGGCTGCGAGGTCGCAGTGGCGGCAGGTTTGCGGCGCGCGATGCCGACGACTCCGAGGACCTTCATTTCCGAAAGGGCGCTCCGGGGAATAAACATGCGAAGCGTGTCGCCATGCATATCCGGCGGCGTGATGTGCACGCCGGAATCGAGGAGGGCGAGCAGATCGTTGGGGACCACGCCTTCGATAACGTCATTATCATGAAACTTCAGGCGCACCCACAGGCCGTCCAGTTTTGGGCGGCTGAGAAATTCTTTCCGGCTTGGCAGATAGGACGGCGTGAACTCCCGCACGAAATATACGCACCGGATTTGTTGCAACGGAATTTCCCGGCGTTCGCCTTCCTGCGTGAGAAGACTGAGATTTTCTTCATGCCCCAATCCGGAAGGATTTATGTAGCCGCGGATGACAGTCCCGTCCAATTGGACAGTGACGACTTTCTTGAGCGAGGAAGATGGCGCTTGTTTTTTCATGGGCTGCGAAGCGCGGGATAAAAAACCGCGACCACTCGAAAACTGGCGTTCCCTTGTTCCTTGCCCGGACGAAAGCAGACACCCAGATTCATCCGCGCGAGATTTGAGTCTCCCGCGGCTTCCAGCATGTCCGGCGGCACCTTGTCGGGCGAAGATGAAGTAAATAAAACGATGGTCACCGCTCCGCGCTGGTTGCGGAGCAATGTGTTGACATCAGAGTTCCCCGAGCAAGCCGCCTGCGCCAACCGCGAATCCGTCCGGACTTCCACGGGAAATGTTTTTCGCGCCTTCCTTGCCTGATTGAACGCGGCAATCAAACCATCACGGAATTGTGTTTCTGTAAAAGACGGATAGATACTTGCAAAATTCTGGACAGCGTACAGGCGGTTCCCGCGCGGAAGGATTGCAATCCCGACCGCGTTATATTTCGGGTCCAGTATGTTCGCGCGATGCGGCGGGGAATTCATCAGTGCATCGTGAATATCTTCGACACTCCCTGCGAGCGCGACGTTTTCTCCCCAAGCATCGAAGCGCAATCCGGTTGCGCGGATGCGATGGTCCAGATCGGGCTCTCCCGCAAATTGATGGGAGAGCTGACCCTGATCGGCCATCCTGCGCGCGTGTGACAAAGCCGATTCCGCGAGATGCGGGTCCCACTGCAGCTTGCGCACCCCGGACCTCGCCCTTTCCGCGTTCAGCAAATCAAAAAGGGCCTGCTGACTCGTGTTCGGCGCCGACTGCGCACGCGCGGGAGAAACTCCGAATGCCAACAAAATCAGAATGAATGCGATCCGCCGGGAACTCATCGAAATAGCCCCATCTCGGCTTGAGATTGTCAAATCTTAAGCCACTAGCAGTAGTATGCTGTGTCCAACAGACCGCCGCAAGCGCGCCGCGAAGAAGTGTTACGTAATCGTAGAAATTGCAAAAACGGAAGTAGTATGTTATGTTAATGGCTCAACTCTCCGTAAGTTAAAGTAAATAAAGGACTTAGGACGGGGGTCGCCCCGATTGACCGAGAAAAGGCAAATCCTCAAGTCCACATCCGTCATCACGCTCGCGACTCTGGCGAGCCGTTTGTTCGGGTACATCCGCGACCAGCGCGTTGCGGTCCTCTTGGGCACTTCGATCGTTTCCGATTCTTTTTATCTGGCGTTTCGCATACCGAATGTTTTGAGGAGGATTGTGGCGGAAGGGGCGATGTCGGCGTCTTTCGTTCCGGTATTTACGTCAATTCAAGTGGAGCGATCGAAAGAAGAGGTTTTGGAATTTGCAAACCGTCTGTTCTGGACGCTGGCGGTGATTCTCGCGGTCGTGACGATGCTGGGAATTATTTTTTCGCCCACGATCATTCACCTCTTCACATTGATGAGCCACGACCACATCCAGAAGGCGACCTCGGTCGAGCTGATCCGGATCATGTTTCCGTTTATCTTTTTCATCGGGCTTTCGGCGCTTTGCATGGGGATCCTGAATTGCTACCGGGTTTTCGCGCTGCCCGCACTGACGCCGGCGGTTTCAAACATCGCAATTATTATCTTTTCGTCGGCGCTGGTGTGGAGGTGGTTTCATTCCGCGGCGATCTCGCTTGCCGTCGGAGTCGCGGTGGGCGGGTTACTGCAATTCCTGATGCAGCTTCCGCAGCTCGTGCGGAAGGGGATGCGATTTCGATTCGGCGTATCGTTCCGCGATCCGGGAATTCGCCGGATTGGGCTGCTGATGCTGCCGGGAGTTTTTGGGCTCGGCGTGGCGCAGATGAATGTGCTCGTAGACACGCTGTTTCTGACGTCGTCGCGGATGCCGGCCGGAAGCGTGACCGCGCTTTACTATGCCGACCGCATCATGCAACTCGTCCTCGGGAGTTATGCGGTGGCCGTGGCAACGGCAATCCTGCCGATGATGTCGCGGCAGGCGAAGGTGATGGACCTCGCGGCGCTGAAACAGACGCTTGGCTTCGCAGTGCGGATTGTATCGTTCATCACCATCCCCGCGATGGTCGGCATCGTGATGCTGCGGCAGCCAATCATCCGGGTTCTATTCCAACATGGACAGTTTGTCGCTGAGTCCACGATGCTGACAGCGCGCGCGTTACTGTTTTATGTAACAGGGCTCCCGGCGATTTCGGCGGTGAAGCTAATCGTACAAGGTTTTTATTCCACACGAGATACGAGGACTCCAGTGGTGATTGCGGCCGGCGTGCTTATTTTGAATTTTATTTTGAATGCGGTTTTTCTGTTTTTCCTGTTCTCGCGTCTGAAAAATGGCGGGCCGGCGCTGGCCACGGCGATTTCGGCTTATGTAAACTGCGGTGTTCTGTTCTGGATTTTCCGGAAGCGCCACGGGCGGATCGGCGCGCGGGAAATTCTCCGTTCATCCGGCAAAGTGATTCTCTCGGCGGCATTGATGGGCTCCCTTTGCTGGCTCGCGGTTCAATATGCTCACGTCGGCTCGCACCCGAGTTTATCCGTGGACGCGGGGCTGCTCGTCGCGACGATTGCCGGCGCGGTGGCAATCTACCTGGGTCTTACCTGGCTGTTCCGATCCTCGGAACTCAGGGAAGTCTATGAGATTGTGTTTCACAGAAAGGCAGCCGGAGCTGCCGAGGGAGCCGCGTGATGCAGCCTGAAGCTGCTGTGACGGCGTTCATCAATTACGCGCAAGTCGAGCGCGGGCTTTCCAAGAACACGCTCGCCGCTTACCGGCGCGATCTCACGAAATTTGTCGCTTTCGCAAAGAAGGGAAAGATCGCGCTCACGGAGACAACGCGGGATGATATCGTCGATTTCCTGGCAGGACTTTACCGCAAGGGATTAGACGCCCGCTCCGTGGCGCGCCATCTGGTATCGATCCGGAATCTCTTTCGCTTTCTTGTGATTGACGCAATTATTCAGGACGACCCGACGATCAATCTCGAATCGCCCAAGATACGAATGACGCTTCCGTCCTATCTTTCCGTGGCGGAAGTGGACAAATTGCTCTCGATGCCGAACACGCGCACGGCTCTCGGGTTGCGCGACAAGGCGCTGCTCGATGTGCTTTATTCCACCGGCCTGCGCGTATCCGAGGTCGTGAGTCTGCGGATCGGCGACATTGATTTTCAGGCTGGTTGCATCCGTTGCATCGGAAAGGGAAACAAGGAGCGATTAGTCCCCGTAGGACGAAAAGCAATCGAATCGGTGGAGTCCTACATCCGCGACGCGAGACCTTTGCTTCTGCGGAGCCACAAAAAGAAACGACCGCAGACTCCGCCGAGCGAAATCTTTATCAACCGGCAGGGAAGATCGCTTGGACGAGTGGGGATTTGGAAAGTGCTTGCGGGGTACGGGCGAGCCACGGGATTGAGAAAAAAACTGACTCCGCATAAATTGCGGCACAGCTTTGCGACGCATCTGCTCGAAGGGGGCGCCGACCTGCGTTCCGTTCAATTGATGCTCGGGCACGCGGATATTTCGACCACGCAGATTTATACACATGTCCTGGAAGATCGCTTGAGGACGGTTTACAAAGCGCACCATCCACGGGCATGAGGGCCATGTACAAAGACGCGAAAGGCACATGAAGCGCCTCGCAAATCCGGGGGACTGGCGCAAAATCGGCAGGAAATATTTCACAATTCTGCGAAGCGCCCCAAGGGACGGTAAAGAGAATGCCTGATTACATGTTTTTGCTGGAAAGCCGGTTGTCCGCCGAACAGCGCGCGGTATTGACGCGCGTACAGGAGCTGGGTGTGGCCACCGAATCAAACGTTTATCTGACGGGCGGCGCGGTGCGCGACCTGATTTCCGGCATGCCCATCCGTGACCTCGACTTCACAGTCGAGGGCAACCCATTCCGCCTGGTGCGCGAACTAGAAAAGGGCGGAGCGCGCGTGGTGCATGAAAGCGAACGCATGCGATTCGCCGAAATGATTTTCGCCGGCGACGTGGACGGCAGCATCGCCGCGGCACGCGATGAAGTCTACGCGCGGCCGGGGACTACGCCGGAAATCCGGTGGTCCACGATCATGGAGGATTTGCGGCGGCGCGACTTTTCGTTCAACGCGATATCGATCTCGCTGAACGCCGCCTCGCGAGGTCTGCTACTGGACCCGATGAACGGCCTCTCGGATTTGGAAAAGCATGAGGTCCGCGCGCTTTTGATACACAGCTTTACGAACCAGCCGATCCGGCTGCTTCGCGTGTTGCGATTCGCGGCGCGGACCGGAAGCAAGCTTGAAACGCGGACGAAGGAATGGTTTGACCTGGCCATCGAGCGGGAACTGCAAGAACAGATCCAGCCGGAAGACGCAGGCTCCGAACTGAGGCAGCTCACGCGCGAAGAAAAACCCGTCGCCATCTTGAAGGCGTGGGAAGCAAACGGACTGCTCGAACCCTTTTCGTCTCATCTTGCGCGCCGCCACCCGGACTATGACGCCGTCGCCCGGTTGGTCCGCGCGCGCGACGATCTGATGTCCGCAAATCTCCGGCCACGGCTGCTGATTCCTGGAACGCTCGCCGTGCTCGGAAAACTGAAGTCACGCGAGCTCAGCGCGGCGCTGCACCACTTGAAATACAGCGCGGCGGAAGTAACTTCGATACTGAAGTTGGAAGCGGAAGGGAAAAAGTTTGTCAAAGTGCTGGCGGGAAGAAAAATGAACGCGCCGCGAGACGCATACACACTACTGGAGACGACGCCGTTGGACCTGGTCGCATTTGTGATGGCGGAATCGCCGAACACAAAGGCGCGGGCCAAAATACGAAACTATATTCAGAAGTGGCGCCCGATGCGCATGAACCTGCCGGCCGTGGCTACGGAACTGGAAACGCTGGGAATGGCGCGCGGACCGAAGTTCGAGAAGGTTGTCGAGCAATTCTTTGCGGCGCAATTGGCGGGCAAGGGCAAGACGCCGGAGGACCGCATCAAACTGCTCCGCAGGCTCTCCGGCATCAAGGAACTACCGAAAAAACCGATCAAAGAAGAAAAGAAGAAGCCGGGCAAGCCGTTGCCAAAAGGGGCGGCGTTACCCGGCGGGCAGAAGGAAGCAGCGTCCGTAGCGGGCGCGAAAGCTCCAGTACAAACAAAACCTGGGGCGGCAAAACAAATCATGGCAAAGGCGCAGGCAAAGGCGGGCGCGCATCAAGCGCAGGCGGCGCACGCGGCCAAGGCCGCGGCGAAGTCCGCCAAGAAACCGGCAAAGAAAAGACCGGCGAAGGCGCAGAAAAAGAAAAAATCCAGAAAGAAAAAGTAAGGAGTGATTCCATCACCCGCGGCAACCGGGCGATGAAATAATTTGCGGCCCGCTCCGCGGCGCTGTGTGAGCCGCACTCGCGGCGAGTAGATAAAGTTCGCTGTACGGAATAGAATGACGGAATCCATGCCATCTGATCCACGATTCGTACATTTGCATCTCCACACGGACTACAGCCTTCTCGACGGCGCATGCGAGATCAAGCAGCTTGCCGAGGAAGCGGCGCGCCGGGGAATGCCGGCTGTCGCGGTGACGGACCACGGAAATCTTTTCGCGGCGCAGAATTTTTATCATGAGGCGACGTCGCGAAACGTGAAGCCCATCATCGGGTGCGAGGTGTACGTCGCCAAGGGAAGCCGCATGACCGTGGAGCGGACTCGGCCTCGCGCGATACCAATGGCGGGCGCGGCGGCAATGGGGGCAACGGGAACGCGGGCAAGGGACCGGGGCGCGACAATGCCGTGGAACCCGGGATGAGGAGCACGAACCATCTTGTACTCCTGTGCGAAAACGCGGAGGGCTATCAAAACCTCATCAAGCTGGTGTCCGCCGGATTCCTGGAAGGTTTCTATTACAAGCCGCGCATTGACCACGACCTGCTCGCGAAACACAGTCGCGGCTTGATCGCGCTCTCCGCGTGCCTGAGCGGGGAAGTGAACGAGGCGCTTCTCGAACGCGGCTACGACAGGGCGCGGGACGCGGCGTACCGCCTGCGCGACATTTTCGGAAAAGGAAATTTCTTTCTGGAGGTGCAGGACCAGGGTCTGGACATCGAAAAGAAAATTAATCCAGAGATCGTTCGGCTCTCCAAGGAAAGCGGGATTCCGCTGGTCGCCACGAACGACTGCCATTACCTGACGCAGGCCGACGCACGCGCGCAGGAAGTCCTGCTGTGCATTCAGACCGGCAAGACGATGAGCGATCCGCACCGGATGAAATTTGCAACAGACCAGTTTTATTTCAAAACCGCGCAGGAGATGGCGAAAGTCTTCAGCGAAGTCCCGGAAGCGCTGGAACGCACCTGGACGATTGCGGAGCGGTGCAACGTGCGGATCGAGCAAGTGCTGTCGCCCTTCCCGGAATTCAAAGTGCCGGATGGCGAAACAGCAGACAGCTATTTTGAAAAAGTGGCCAGAGAGGGCCTTGCCGGGCGGATGCCGTACCTCGAGGCGATGGCCAAGTCCGGGAATCTGCGGCAGAAGTTTTCGGAATACGAAGCGCGGCTGACCAACGAAATCCACATGATCCAGCGGATGAAGTTTGCAGGATATTTCCTAATCGTGTGGGATTTTATCCATTATGCGCGCACGCAAGGCGTGCCGGTCGGGCCGGGCCGTGGTTCGGCGGCAGGGAGCCTGGTAAGTTACGCGCTTCGTATTACCGACGTGGACCCGCTTCAATACAATCTGATATTCGAGCGCTTCCTCAATCCGGAGCGCGTCACACTTCCCGATATTGACATTGACTTCTGCATGAGGCGGCGCGGCGAGGTGATTGAATACGTCACGCAAAAATATGGCCGCGACAACGTGGCGCAAATCATTACGTTTGGGACGATGGCGGCAAAAGCAGCGATAAAGGATGTCGGCCGCGCGCTGGATATGCCCTACGGCGAAGTGGATCGCCTGGCCAAACAGATTCCCTTAACGCTTAACATTAAATTGAAGGACGCACTCGAACAGACTCCGCAGCTCCGGCAGGCCATCGAGAGCGACGAAAAAGTTGCGGAACTTTTTGCCATCGCGCAACGGCTCGAAGGACTGTCGCGGCACGCTTCCACGCACGCCGCAGGCGTGGTCATTTCTCCCGTGCCGCTCACGGACATACTGCCGCTCTATAAGACCAGCCGGGATGAAATCACGACGCAGTACGACATGAAGGCTCTCGAGCGCCTGGGCCTGCTGAAAATAGACTTCCTGGGCCTGACGACGCTTACGGTGCTTGACGACGCGATAAAGCTAATCGCTCAGAACCGCGGAGAGAAGATTGAACTCGACCGGCTGCCGCTGGATGACGCGGCTACCTACAAATTATTCGGGCGCGGCGAAACGACCGCCATCTTTCAATTTGAATCGCACGGGATGAGAGACATTCTTCGCCGATGCCAGCCGACGCGGATTGAGGATTTAACGGCGCTCAACGCGCTTTACCGGCCCGGCCCCATCCAGGGAGGAATGATTGACGATTTCATTGACCGGAAACAGGGGAAGAAAAAGATCACTTATGACCTGCCGGAATTGAAGGAAATCTTGGAAGAGACATACGGTGTGATCACATATCAGGAACATGTGATTCAAGCGGCGAAACTTCTCGCGGGCTTCACTCTCGGAGAAGCGGACATCCTGCGGCGGGCGATGGGCAAGAAGAAACGCGAGGAGATGGCCAAACAGCGCGAGAAATTCATGAGCGGCTGCCTTACGAACAAAATACCGGCCAAAAAAGCAGAGCGCATTTTTGACTTGATGGAGGAGTTTTCCGGGTACGGGTTCCCCAAATCGCACGCTTGCACCTATGCCATGCTCGCGTATCAGACGGCCTACCTGAAAACACATTACCCGGTGGAATTCGTGTCCGCGCTGCTTACCTCAGAAACCGGCAACACGGAGAAGGTGGTGAAGTATCTGAACGAGGCGCGCGGGATGGGAATCACTGTGCAGCCACCGGACGTAAATTCGAGCGATCTCTATTTCACTCCCGTCGGAGAGGCGATCCGCTTCGGGCTGGCGGCCATCAAAAATGTGGGGGAGGGAACCGCGCGAGCGATCCTCGAATCGCGCACCCGCCTCGGCGGGTTCAAATCAATGTTCGATTTCTGCGACGACGTAGATCCACGCGTATTGAACAAACGCGCGCTCGAAAGCTTGATCCGCAGCGGGGCGATGGACTCACTCGGCGCGCGGGAACAACTTCTTGCGACGATGGACGACGCCATCACCTCCGCTCAAAGAATGGGACACCATCGCTCCGTCGGACAATCCGGACTCTTTGGAGGCGCGGTTGCCGCACCGGGATTTCAGAGAGAGTTGCGTGAAGCTGACCCGTGGGCCGAGCACGACCGGCTGGCGGGCGAATACGCCACACTTGGCTTTTACGTCAGCGGGCATCCGCTTTCAAAATATTCGGACCGGCTGCGCGAATTGCGCGCGGTAAGCTTAGGCACATTGGAAGGGCACCCCGCGGGCGAGGAAATCTCCGTCGCGGGAATTGTTGTCGCCATCCGGCAGATGCGGTCACGTCGTGGCGCGCGATGGGCCATACTTTCTCTGCAAGATGAGACGGGAATGGTTGAAGTGCTTGTGTTCCCCGAATCGTTCGCAAAGTTGGAGGCAGTGCTGAAAAATCACGCGATGCTGTTTTTGCGCGGGCGAGTGAACGTCGAAGACGCTGGCACGCGCCTGGCGGCGTCCGACGCGAAACCGATTGAAGATGTTGCGGAGCCGCCCGTCGCGCTGATCCGCGTGCGGCTGAACCGAGAGTCCGTAAGCGATGAGTTGCTGGATTCGATCAACGAGATTCTTTCCGGGCGGCCGGGGGTTTGCTCAGTGGAATTTGAACTCTTTTCATCGGACGAGGATTTTGTGCGCATCCAATCGAACAAGCACGTGCGCGCGGACCGTGAATTGATTGAAGAGCTGCGCGAATTGTGCGGGAACGAGTCCGTGAATGTGATTCGCGAAACTGCGCGCGCCGCAGCCGCAGCGTACTAGACCGCGATTGAAATGGAAATGAAGAACAGCCGCCAGGAAGAAATTGACCGTCTCGAACGCGACCTCGAGGAGTTGCGGCGGATTTCCAAGCAAGGCACCGCCGACCCGGATATCGAGCGCGTCCGCGAACAAGTCAACGAGCTGAAGCGCGAGTTCTACGCGCATCTAGGCGCCTGGCAGCGGACGCTGCTCGCCCGCCATCCCCAGCGGCCTTATACGATGGATTACATCCGCATGCTCTTCACGGACTTCGCCGAGCTCCACGGCGATCGCGCATTTGGCGATGACGCTGCTCTGGTTGCCGGACTGGCTCGGTTTCACGGCCGCCCCGTTACCGTGATTGGCCACGAAAAGGGCCGCGACACCAAGGAGAGGCTGGCGCGCAATTTCGGCTACGCGAAGCCCGAAGGGTATCGCAAAGCGCTGCGCGTGATGAACCTCGCCGCGAAATTTGGACGGCCCATTTTTACTTTTGTGGATACGCCCGGCGCGTTTCCCGGCATTGACGCTGAAGAGCGCGGACAGGCCGAAGCCATTGCGCATAACCTGCGCGAAATGGCGCGCCTGCCGGTGCCCATCATCGTGACGATCACGGGAGAAGGCGGGTCGGGCGGCGCGCTGGGAATTGCGGTGGGCGACCGCGTGCTGTTGATGGAGAATGCGGTCTACTCCGTGATTTCGCCGGAAGGGTGCGCCTCGATCCTGTGGCGCGATTCGGGAAAGGCGGAGCAGGCGGCGATCGCGCTGAAAATCACGGCGCCGGAACTTGTCGAGCTCGATCTGGTGGATGGCGTGGTGCCGGAACCGGAGGGCGGCGCGCACATGGATCACGAGGAGGCCGCGCGGCTGCTGGACCCGATCCTTCTTAGCACTCTCGGAGAATTGAGCGCCATGCCGGTCCCGCAGTTGCTTGAGAAACGCTACCAGCGGTTCCGCCGCATGGGGCAGTTCTTCACTTCGCCTTCAGCGTAGCCCGGATTTCCAAATCGAATTCCACTAATCTAACCTTCGGATATCAATCGTCGTCTATATTCATGCGAGATTGAACGGGATGAAGATAGACGGAACTTTTTTGCGGGTTATGAGTTTTACTCACTGGAGGTTTGGCAACGCAATGACCGAGAGTCCGTCGTCCAACCGTCGCAGCCGCAGCAGAATGTTCCGCCGTGCAGTGACACTCATATTGTTCGCGGCCATCTCCGCGGGCGGAATCCTTGCGGGGACTCCAACCGCGAAATCGCTGAAAAAAGCCAAGGGATTCTCCTGGGTATCCAAATCCTCCACAAACTTTGATTACTACTTCGAGGCGGGCACCCCGGCGGAGCGGGACTTTGAAAGAATTGCCGCGCTAATGGAAAAGTCCCGCGCCGGAGTAGAAAAACTTCTGGGTGGTTCTTTCGGAAGTAGGACCGAGAGTTTCATCGTTGATTCCCGTGCAAGAATGAAGCAGCTCGTCGGCACGGAGGGAAACGCTTTCACTTTTGGCTCCTTGAATCCGCTCACATTCAAAATCGAATATGTAACCGTTATGGTTTACAACGACAAGATTAAGGGTATCGGCGCCCACGAGACCTGCCACGTTTTTTCGCATACGCTTTGGGGGAAGGCTCACGGACTGTGGATTGATGAAGGCTTGGCCGTCTACTCCGACGATCAGTGGCAGGGACTTCCCCTACATTCCGTTGCAAAGGTATTGCTCGATAGAGGCAAGTTATTGCCGGTCGCAGATCTGGTTGACAACAACTGGATTAAGAAACATCCGGACATGGTGACGTATCCCGAGTTGGGGAGTTTCGTGAAATTCCTTTACGAAAAATACGGATTGGAAGCGGTGAAGAGTCTCTGGCAACACGGAGCAAAAGGCGCTGATTCGGCGTTTGGAAAGAACCTCAACGCGCTTGAAACAGAATGGCGCGCCGAACTGGCAAAAGTGGACGCGAGTTCAATCCGTAACAATTAATAACTCCATTTCCTTGCCCTTCATTGAATAACATCGAATTCAGGGAACTTTTCTTAAGGCACGGACGTATTTAGGATTGAGGGTGGAGGTGCGCAATGTACTGCGAACGCTGCGGCAATCAATTAATCGATGGACAGAGGTTTTGCTCGGGCTGCGGTAAGACCGTGGGAATGGCCGTCGTGCCCCTTGATCGACAGGGAAGGGTGCAGCGAAACCTGCAAGTCCTGTCGATTCTGTGGCTCGTCTGCGGATCTTTGGAGATTCTCGCGGCAGTGGTGCTCTACGTAATCGCAAACGTAATGTTTGGAATTGCTGTCCGGATGCACGGCGGTGTCGGAGGCGCAGAGCCTTTCGTCCACACCATTCTGACAATCGTCGGGACGGCTGTCGGCATCAAAGGCCTTCTCAGCATCGTGGCTGGTTGGGGCCTTCTGCAGCGCGAAACCTGGGCGCGGGCGCTAACCATTGTGATGGGCTTCCTCGGAATTCTTCACATCCCGCTCGGCACAGCGCTGGGGATTTACACCATCTGGGTGCTATTGCCGAACGAGAGCGCGCAAGAATACGATCACCTCGCGCAAGCGGCATAGGATTGCCTACTGCTCGAACAGATCAAAAAATCTAAAGAAGACCATTGGCACCTCAGCACTGGCTCGATTTGTTTTTGCAGCATACGGATCCTTCGACGCAAACATTGCGCCTCAGGATGACAACTGCTTTTTGGCTGGTTGGCACACCTTTGGTTGGATGACCCTCGGATAAGTCGATGGCACACCCTTCTTTGAAGCCGCAAACGGCTCCCTTCCTGTTCCTGTAGGGAATTATCTGATAGGTCAAAACGCCAAACGGAGTCCTTGAGGCGGGGGGCGCAGTGGCATACGCTCGTCGCACCTCAGAGGAGATCACCTTGGAGACCAAAGTCATCAGTTTTCGAGACCCGGCAAAGACAATCGAAGATTTCGAGGAAAAGGATTTTGAATTGCCCGGGCCATTTCGCCATTACGAACGGCTTGTCCAGATCAAGATTCTAGGCAAGACCTTTGAGGTGCCGGAGCGCAACTCGCTATTGCGCTGCTTTCAATTCATCAGCCCGGAGACGATTCCCTACGGGCGCTTTTGCTGGAACCAGGATTGCCAGTATTGTCGCGTGACCTGCAAGCTACCCGACGAGAACAAGCCGCGCGAATTGCTTTCCTGCAAATTCATGGTGATGGCAGGGATGGAAATCAAGGAGCTGAGCGCGGAGTTGAAGGCTTGTTTGAAGGGGTCGCTGAAAAAATAACGCCGCGCGGTGGAGCAACTTCCTGGCGCACGGCGTGTTTGATGAAGTGGAATAAAAGTTTATTCAGCGGTTGGGAATGCCGACCACCCCGGACCGTCCCAAAGGCTCCCAACCGATGACTCGGGCGTTTCGCGACCCCAAACGCGAGACGCCCTTTCTCTTCGAGAAACAATAGAATCTGCTTCCAAATTCCGTTTTCAACCACCCAGCGAAAACTGTGACAATCGCACAAGCAAATGTGATTTGAGTCACGGAGCCCTCGGAGCAGCTCTCGTATTGTCTAGTGCGCGGCCCCGAGTATCCGCCTTCGCCTAGCCGGTGTGCTAAACTGGAGGGCGAGTCAAGGGCTGCGGCGGGAGCCAAACGTGAATACCAAAATCAAGTTTGGGGTGGGCGTCGGCATCATCCTGGTGACGCTTACTGCGCTGGGTTGGGTAGGCGTCAAGGAAAGCAAGACCTACTACCACACGATTGCTGAGATTTCAGGCCTAAGCCAGAGTGAATTGAGCCGGCACATGCGCGTTTCCGGAAACGTTGCCCCCGGAACGATTCAACACCTCCCGGGACGCATCGATTTCGTACTGGTCGAGGAAAATCGGCGGCTGCCGGTCAGCTACACGGGCACGGACCCACTGCCGGACACATTCAAGGACGACGCTCAGGCGCTGGTCGAGGGGAGACTTGGGGCTGATGGCCGCTTCACGGCGGATCAGGTACAGGCCAAGTGCGCGTCCAAGTATGAAGTGGCTCCAACTCCGTCAGGCAAGTAACTCACCCAGCCGTTTGACGGCGCGGCGTCCGTCGAGAAAGGTTCCAGTCAAGGACTGATTGATGGATCTTTTCGGTTCTTTTGCGCTGCTCCTTGCTTTTGTCTGCGCCATCTACGCCATCATCGGCGGAATCGCCGCAATTCGTACCCGCAACCCGTTCCTAATCAAGAGCGCGCGAAACGCGGGGATGGCTGTATGCGGGTTGATTGGTCTGGCGGTCGCAAGCCTCGTATATCTTTTCCTCTCCGATAATTTTTCGATTGCTTACGTCGTGCAGCACAGCAGCCGAACGCAGCCGACATTTTTGAAAATTGCCGCGCTGTGGTCGGGGCAGGAAGGCTCGCTGCTTTTCTGGAGTTTGCTTCTTTCGGTGTACATCTTTTCCGTGCTGTGGAGCTACCGAAGCAAGCATCCGGAGTTGATGCCGTACGTCGGAGTCATCCTCGCAACGGTTCAATTGTTTTTCCTCGTTCTGAATAATTTCATCGCCAGTCCATTCAAGATGATCGGCGTCGCCGGGCCGGGCGGCGTGATTTCCTGGCTGACGCAGCCGGATGGAAGAGGGCTCACGCCACTCTTGCAATATCCCGAAATGATCATCCATCCGCCGATGCTCTATTCGGGTTACACGGGGTTCACGATTCCGTTTGCCTTCGCGCTGGCCGCGCTGATTGGGCGGTATCCGGGAGAAAAGTGGATTCACCTGACGCGGCGCTGGACGATGATTGCCTGGTGCTTTCAGAGTGCCGGCATCCTGCTCGGCGCGCATTGGGCTTATGCCGTGCTCGGCTGGGGCGGCTACTGGTCGTGGGACCCTGTTGAAAATGCGTCGCTGATGCCGTGGTTGACGGGCACCGCGTTCCTTCATTCCGTGATGATGCAGGAAAAGCGCGGGATGATGAAGGTGTGGAATGTGTGGCTCGTGTTCATCACGTTCACGCTTTGCATCTTTGGAACATTCCTTACGCGAAGCGGCGTGATCAGCTCCGTCCACGCATTCGCGCAATCCGACATCGGCCCGTGGTTTATCGGGTTTTTAATTTTGATACTGTCTGTTTGCACGGCGGCGTACCTTAAGAATCGCGACTACTTGAAGAGTGACAACAAGCTGGACTCCGTTGTTTCGCGCGAGTCTAGTTTTCTGTTCAACAACTTGATTCTGCTCGTCGCTTGCATCGCGGTGCTCTCCGGCACGGTGTTTCCGGTGCTTTCGGAGTGGGCGACGGGGCAGAAGATCAGCGTGGGGGCGCCGTTTTTCAATCGCATCAACATCCCTATTGGACTAATGCTGCTCTTTCTCACCGGCGTTGGCCCGCTGTTGGCGTGGCGGCGCACATCCCTCGACAGCCTGAAACGCAATTTCGGGGTGCCGCTCGCGGGCGGAATCGTGGCGGGCGCGATCGCGTGGCCGCTTGGCTTCAAGGATCTTTTTTCGCTGGCCTGTGTGATTCTTTCGGTTTTTGTCACGATGACAATCTTGCTGGAATTTTATCGCGGAGCGCGAGTAATCAGCGCGCGTGGCGGCGGAAACATCTTTTCTTCCGCGATCCAACTAACACTCCGCAACACGCGGCGCTACGGCGGTTACGTGGTGCACTTTGGAATTGTGCTGGTCTTCATCGGTATTTCAGGGCAGGCGTTCAATCAGGATAAGCAGATGGAGATGACTTCTGGCTCTCAGATGCGGATTGGGCGATACACACTCGTCTGCCAGGCGTTCGACACCGTTCCCGGACCGAATTACACATCGGAGCGGGTTTCCATCGAAGTTATGAAGGATGGACGCGAGACGATGATGCTTTATCCCGAGAAGCGAAATTATGGAGACAGCCAGGAATCCGGAACGATGGTGGCGATTTCTTCCACGCCGCGCGAAGATCTTTATTTGGTCTACGCGGGACACAGCCCTCAATCGGATAGGCCGGTTATCCACGCGTATTTGAATCCACTCGTGAAGTGGGTGTGGTTCGGCGGAGTGGTTGTGGTGCTCGGAACGATTCTGGCGCTGATTCCGAACCGCGCTCCTGCAATTGTGATGCAGGCGGTTGCGCAAACGTCACCTGGGACCGCACATGCATCCGGTGCACAAGCGATTCCTGCTACGGTGCATTACGAAGGGCGACGCTTTGATGAGTAATGCAATGGCTCGGACTAAGACAAATTCGCGCTACTGGGCCGCATTGGTGATGGTCACCGTGCTTGGCGCGGGGATGGCCGTGCTTCCCATTGCGCGCGCCCAGCAAACGGATCATGCGAAGAAACTCGGCTTGAAATTGATGTGCATGTGCGGGTGCGGCCAGGTGCTGGTGCAATGCAACCACATCAATTGCCCCAGCTCGGCGCCGATGCTGAAGGAATTGGACGATCGAATCGCGCGAAGCGAATCCGACGATCTGGTCGTGCAGGATTTTGAACAGGAGTACGGCGTGGCGGTGCTTTCCTCGCCTCCGAACAAGGGCTTCAACCGCGTCGCGTGGATTCTGCCAGGATTTGCATTTGCCATGGGGCTTGGCATCGTGATGCTGGTGATTCAACACTGGCGCAAGCGAATTCCCGCGACACAGGGAAGCGCAAATGCAGGCGGCGCGCAGGTGTCAGCGGAAATGCTGGCGCGCGCGCGCGAGCGGGCTCGACACGAGACGGAGGATTGAGACCGGAAATGCCTGGAATGATTGCGAATCTTTGGCTGGCGGGATCACTGGGAGGCGATACTCCCGTGATACTTGCGTGCGTGGCGCTTGCCGCCGCGGTTCTTGTGTTTGTGTTCGGCACCCAGCCGAGCCCGGGGGATTCCGCGCCGCATCGCTCAAAGCTTGACCAGTTGCTCGAACGCCGCGACACCATCTACGACAATTTGCGCGACTTGAAGTTTGAATACCGCGCAGGCAAGTTCGGGGAAAAAGATTACGAGGAGTCACGGCTCGCTTTGGAAACCGAGGCGGCCGTGGTTCTGACGGAAATCGAGCAGGCCACAGGCAGCCCGTCATTGACGGGGCGGCGCGCGCCGGGACATTCGTAGAGATTCGTGGAGAAACCCGCTCAATGAAATTTTCGGCAAGGATCATGGGGATCATATTCGTCGCGGCATTGCTCGGCGCTGCTGGGACATTTGCGACGACGATATCGGGCGTCGTTCACAATGGCACGACGGGCAAGGTTGCATCCGGCGTGGACATCATTCTTCTGAATTTGCAAAACGGAATGGACAGCGTGGCAACC
This sequence comes from Terriglobia bacterium, assembly GCA_041484365.1. GTDB lineage: Bacteria > Acidobacteriota > Terriglobia > Acidiferrales > UBA7541 > DASTCZ01. The sequence goes on from JBGPHM010000018.1 coordinate 25,737, forward strand.
ACGAAGACCGATGCGCAGGGACATTTCGAGTTGAACTACACGCCCTCCGGACAATCGCCGATGCTTGTGCGCGCCAGCTACAAGGGCGTGAATTTTCACGCGATGCTTCCTCCGGGACAAGTGACGGCCGATGTCCAGGTGTATGAACCCGCTACCGACGCGAAGGCCGTTCAGTTTCCTACGAGGATCATATATTTTCAGCCGGATGGCACGAATCTCCTGGTTGGCGAAGAATTCGATATTCAGAACAAGACGAGCCCACCCGTCGCATACTTTAAGACGGGGGGAAATTTCGACTTTGAGATCGCGGAAGGCGCGAGTTTGGAGCAAGTCTCTGCTGCCGGCCCGGAGGGAATGCCGGTGGTGCAAGGAACTATCGATCGCGGCGGCAAGCGATTTGCTATTGCATTCCCATTTCGTCCAGGGGAAAGCCGTGTCCGGCTTTCGTACACCCTCCCTTATCCATCCAATCGCGCTTCAATTCACATCCCGTTGAATAACTCTGTGGCGAGCGTGATGCTACTTGCTCCACCGTCAGTGACGGTCACCAGTTCCGGGTTTCAATCCGGTGGCCTGGAGCAGGGACTATCCCTCTACATTCACGATGGACCACTCACAGGCTCTGGTTTCGACGTTTCCGTTTCTGGTACGGCGCCTCCCCCTCCAGATAACGCGGGCCAGTCCGGACAAGACAGCGGGAGCGGCGGGCGTGATTCAGGCCAGGCAGTATCGGCTGTCCCGCCGCGCCTGGACACGCTGAAGTGGGTGTTGATTGGCGGGTTCGCCGTGCTATTTATCTTGGGCGCCGGCTATTTGTACCGGAGGCCTGTCGCGGTACCCACAGTTGCGGGGAGTCCGCAACCGCCTCCTGCCGCGCGAACGCGCGGCAATGCGGGAGCGCAAGCGGCAGCAAAGTCAACGACGAGGCAGGCGGCCACGCCCGCGTCCGCGTCCACTGATGCGATTGGAGAAATCGACCGCAAGGTTGGCGCGAGTCTCGATGAATTGAAGGACGTGCTGTTCCGGCTCGAACTGCGCCGCCAGGCTGGGACGATTTCCGAGCAGGAATACACCGAGCAGCGCGGCCGAGCGGAAAAAATCCTCCGCGATCTTGTGCGAGGCTGACCGGCCCGCGTGCCCGCCGCCAATCCCATCTCCGAATCCTCAAAAGCCCCGGGAATTATTTTTGAGAACGCCGAGAAGAGGTTCGGCTCTCTTGTCGCGTTGCGCCGGCTTTCACTGGAAATTGCGTCCGGCGAATTCGTGGTGCTCGTCGGGCCCAACGGTTCCGGGAAGACGACGCTACTCCGATTGTCGGCCCTGCTATCGCGGCCCACGGGTGGCAAGGTCACGGTAGGAAATTCGGATGGCGCAGCACAAGCGGACGTCAAGAGCAAGATTGGAATGGTCGGACACGCGACGATGGTTTATGACGAACTCACCGCAGAAGAAAATTTGACTTTTTTCGCGCGGCTCTACAATTTGAGCGATCCACGGCGGCGCGCGACGGAGGCGCTGGAACCCGCTGGCCTAGCCGATCGGGCCGGCGATCTGGTGCGCACGTTCTCCCGCGGAATGCGCCAGCGGCTTGCGATTGCACGCGCGCTGCTTGCCGGGCCCACATTGTTGCTGCTTGACGAGCCCGCTGCCGGGCTCGACCGCGACGGCGCGGCATGGCTCGCGGGAACGCTCGTGCGCTTGCGCTCGGCAGGCGCGACCGTTCTAATGAGCTCACACGGGCAGAGTGAATCGCTGACGCTCGCGACGCGCGCGATTGAGATGCGCGGCGGGACGGTGGTTGCAGATAGCGGGGCCGGGGGCGATCTGGGATCAATTATTGAGCGCGGCGCGGGAGCACATTCCTCCGAGAGCAGCACCGCGGGGCAGAGATAGTCCATGGGGCCATTCGCATGAACGCACCGCGCGCCGCACTGGCCATCCTCGGCAAGGAACTGCGCGCGGAATTCCGTTCTTTCGAGTTGCTGACGTCCACGCTCGTATTCGTGTTGATCGTGGTCTTCGTTTTCAGCTTTGCGTTTGATCCGAGCGCGGCGGAATCGCGCCGATTTGGGCCGGGGTTGCTTTGGATCGCGTTGCTCTTTGCGGGGTCGCTCATGTTACAGCCCTGCTTCAGCCGCGAACGCGTGAACGATACGCTTGGCGGGCTGCGGCTGGCACCCATCGCGCCAGTTGCAATTCTGGCCGGGAAAATACTCGCGAATTTTTTGTTTCTCACTTTGGTGGAAGCGGCGCTCCTACCCATTTTCGGCGTGCTCTACAACATTCCGCTAGTTCCCGTTGCAGGGCAACTGGCGTTAATCATGTTGATGGGAACGGTGGGTGTAGCCACAATCGGAACAGTTTTTTCCGCGATTGCATCGCACGCGCGAATGCGGGAATTGCTGCTCCCGTTGCTGCTGCTCCCGGCCCTTGCGCCGGTCCTGCTGGCAAGCACCGAATTAACCGCCGGCATTTTGGCTGATCCGCCTGAGCTGCGAACGGCGTGGCTGGTAATTGTAGGAGCGTTCGACATAATGTTTTTGACCGCGACGTGGCTTTTCGGAGAGTATCTGCTGGAGGAATAGGAGATCCCCTTGACCGGCAAGTACGAAGGTGGCGCATTCATGCAGGCGGTTAGATCATTCGCGCTTTCCGCGATTGTGTTCTCGGCGGCTTATGCGGCCCTGGCAATCGCCCCGACAGAGCTAAAGCAGGGCGACATCCAGCGAATTTTTTATTTCCATGTGCCGAGCGGAATGAACGCGCTCCTCGCATTCACCGTCGCCTGTGGCGCGAGCATTTATTTTCTGATCAAGCGCAATGTGAAAGCGGACTGGCTGGCGGCAAGTTGCATGGAAGTGGGCGTGGCGTTCGGGAGCGTCGTGCTGATTACCGGCCCGATCTGGGGAAAGCCGGTGTGGGGAGTCTATTGGAAGTGGGACGCCAGGCTGACATCGACGTTCGTGCTTCTGGTGCTGGGACTCTGCTACCTGCTCTTACGCGGATTGATTGAGGACCCGGAACGGCGCTCGGTTGTCTCCGCGGTATTTTGTATTTTCGCGTTTCTGGACGCGCCACTGGTCTATTTCTCCAACAGGATTTTCCGGACGCTACATCCGAAACCGGTGATTCTCGGGGACTCGGACTCGGGCCTTGCGCCGCCGATAGCCAGAGTCTTCCTCTATTGCTTTATTGTGCTGGCGATATTGATGATTGCTCTGATTTGGGAACGCTACCGACTGGAAGAGTTGCGGCATGAAGTTGCGGAACTTCGCGCGGAGTCGGATTCCGCTTAACGCGCATCCAACAGAATAGGGAAGGGAAGAACAAATGCAGAATCTCAATAGTCTGATTGCGGCCTACGCTGCAGCGTGGTTGATCTTTTTCGGTTACCACTATACGGTCGCGCGGCGATTGTCGCAGCTTCGCGAGGAAGTGGAAAAACTGAAGCAGTCAATCGGCAAGCGCAGCCGCTAGCCATCACTCTTGGTGGCGCATTGCAAGGAAATTTGCCGGACACTACGATGCGAAAGAAAGTCGGAGTCGTACTCTTCCAACTTGGCGGGCCGGATTCACCGGACGCCGTCGAGCCGTTCCTCTACAATCTTTTCTGCGACCCCGACATCATTCCCCTCGGCCTACTCGGCGGGCTACTGCGCAAACCCCTCGCGCGTTACATTTCACGGAAGCGATCGAAGGTCGTCGCGGAGCACTACGCCGAAATCGGCGGGCAATCGCCCATCCGGCGCTTGACGGAGCGGCAGGCCCGAAGCCTGGAGACCACGCTTGCTCATGCGGTGGACGCGCGGGTCTTCGTCGCTATGCGCTATTGGAATCCGCTCACGCAGGTGGCGGTGGACGAGGTGCGCGATTCCGAATTGGACACTCTGGTGCTGCTGCCGATGTATCCGCAGTATTCCTTTGCCACCACGCTTAGCAGCGTGAAGGAATGGCGGCGGCTTTACCGGCCTCGATTGGCTTCGCCGGAAGAACACCTGATCGAGCGGTTCTACGATCATCCGCTGTATATCGAAGCTGTGGTTGATCGCATCGAGTTGGCGCTCTCGCATTTTTCCGACCCACACCGGGCGCATATTGTTTTCAGCGCACATGGCTTGCCGTTGAGCCTGATCGAGAAGGGCGATCCCTATCAGAAGCAAATTGAAGAGACGGTGCGGCTGGTGCTCGAAGATGGCCGCTGGCCGAACGCGCACACGCTTTGTTATCAGAGCCGCGTGGGCCGCCAGAAGTGGCTGGAGCCCAGCCTGGACACAACAATTGATCATCTGGCGCGCTCCGGCGAAAAGAACCTCCTTGTCGTGCCGATTTCATTTGTGACGGAACACATCGAGACGTTGCATGAAATCAATATCGAGGCGCGCGAGCGCGCAATGAAGCTCGGCGTTGAACAATTTGAAATGATGCCTGCCGTGGGCGATTCGCCCCGGTTCATCGGGGCGCTCGCCGAGCTTGTTTTGCGCGCCGTGGGCGTGGAAACTCCCCAGCCAGCCCGCGTGGGGTAGCCCCGGCCTCGAAAACGCTGTACACACACCCGCTTCATTTTCTCCTAAATCGGCTTGACACAAGCGGATACAACAGAATATAAAAAGTGTTCGCATGAATCGGATTTTCTGACTCGTCCAAGCGAGGGTACACGCACTTCTATGCCGGAACAGACAGAGGGCAAAGCCGGGGAGGCAGGAGCAGCACCTTCACCTTCCGCCGCGGCGGCTCCCAAGCCTGCGGCAAAAGGGAAGAAAGCGGAGGCAAGTCCCGCAGACGAAGTGAATCTCTCGCGCCGCCGCTTCACTTGGGCGATGATCTGGGGCTACCTAGGCATCAATTTCCTGATGTTCCTCCGATTTTTCTTCCCACGGTCGCTGTTTGAACCAAATCCAATCTTTTCCATCGGATATCCCGCGGATTTCGCGCTGGGCAACGACCAGCGCTACCTGATGACAAACCGAGTGTGGGTAATCCGAGAGCCGGACCGGATCTTCGTCATTTTCGCGCGCTGCACGCACCTGGGCTGCACACCGGAGTGGAAGTCGAGCGAGAACAAGTTTAAGTGTCCGTGCCACGGCAGCGGTTACGACAGCGAAGGCGTCAATTTTGAAGGGCCGGCGCCGCGCCCGATGGACCGGTGCCATCTCGAGCTGGACGCGACGGGCAAGATTACCGTCGATTCGAGCAGGCTCTATGTGGATGATCCCAAAGCGGGCGTCAACCACTTCAATGACAGCGGAGCGTTCCTGAACGTTTGATGAATGTTGCCTGGCCCATTCCAAGGGCCGATTGAAAGGGAATTAGGTGGCGGAAGACAACGGGGAACAGAAGCGTAAAGGGCTCCTCGGCAAATTTAAGGACGACGCCGAGGGGTTGAAAAAGTACGTTTCTGAAAAAGGGAAGGAGCAGCTCGAAGGGCTGAAAGAGCCCGAGAAGACGCAGCTCTACCGGTCCATTTTCCGCTTCAAGCACGACGAGACTGCGCGCAACCGCGCACTGAGCGTCCTCAGCAACGTTTTCTTCCACCTGCATCCGGCGAAGGTCAATCGCGACGCCACAAAATACAGCTACACGTGGGGGATGGGCGGCATCACGTTCTATCTCTTCATCGTGCTGACATTCACCGGCGTCCTGCTGATGTATTACTACCATCCGAGCAAGGTGCAGGCGTTCCGCGACATTTTGTATCTCGAAAACGACGTGCCTTTCGGCAAGCTGCTCCGCAATATGCACCGGTGGGCGGCGCACTTGATGATCATCGCGGTGTGGCTGCATATGTTCCGCGTTTTCCTGACGGGCTCGTACAAAAAGCCGCGGGAATTCAACTGGTGCGTTGGCGTGCTACTGATGGTGCTGACGATGTTGCTTTCGTTCACGGGCTACCTGCTTCCCGACGATCAACTCGGGTTCTGGGCCGTGACGGTTGGCACAAACATGGCGCGGGCGACTCCGCTGCTGGGGCATGAGGGCCCGTTTGGACCGCAGCTTGGCATGACGCCATACAACGACGTGCGTTTTGCATTGCTCGGCGGCTCCATCGTGGATGCGAACGCGCTGTTGCGCGCATATATCTGGCACTGCATTGCGATTCCGCTGATCGCATCAATCTTTATGGCGCTGCATTTCTGGCGCGTGCGTAAGGACGGCGGCATCTCCGGCCCGGCGCCGGTGATGCTTGAATCGGAAATCAAGGATGAGAAGGGGCCGCGGCCGGTGATCATGAAGCCGAGCGGCATGCAGTAGTAGTTGCAAAGGCGCGCAGCGGCGTTTAGTAGTTTTGATAGCGCGGTTGGAATCGACTAGGAGAAACGAAACATTATGTGGTGGGATTGGCACCAAATCTGGGAAGTAGCCTCCGCACCCGACAATGTGCCGATCGTCGCGCTATTGTTTTTCATTCCTTTCTATTGCTGGCTGGCGTTCCGCGAAGCGAAAAAGAACGACGAGCTGATTGCAAAGCTCGAAGCGGATCCCGCCGCCGCAAAAACCGCGCATAGAAAGACACAGCCCTACGAAAAGGGATGGGACCGCGAAGTCCACACGTGGCCGTACCTGATGCGCGTGGAATTGCTCGCGGCCATCCTCGTGACAGTTTTGTTGATGGTCTGGTCGCTGACGCTGAATGCGCCGCTTGAGGAGCCAAGCAATCCGAACGTGACAATGAACCCGGCGAAAGCGCCGTGGTACTTCCTGGGCTTGCAGGAGATGCTCGTCTATTTCGATCCCTGGATTGCGGGGGTGGTCATGCCGACAATCATCATTGTCGGCTTGATGGCCATACCGTATATAGACGAAAACCCTCTCGGCAATGGGTATTACACGTATCGCCAGCGGAAATTTTCTATCTGGACGTTCCTGCTAGGTTTTATTGGTCTGTGGGTGCTGATGATTGTGATCGGTACATTCATCCGCGGCCCCGGGTGGATGTGGTTCTGGCCAACGCAAACCTGGGACGCAAGCCGCGTGGATTTCGCGGTGAACCGAAACCTGGACGACGTACTGCGCATTGATGGCGCGTGGATGGCCCATTTGATGCCCGGCTCGTGGAAACCGTTTTCCGGTCTGATCGCACGGGGAATTTTCGGAATATTCCCGGTTACATTCTACTTCCTTGCGTCCGGCTACTTCATGAACTGGCTGGCCAACAGAACAGCCTTCAGCCGCAAGATTTACAAGAGGATGTCGCTGCTGCAGACGGTGACGATGTTGATGTTACTGGCGCTCATGCTGTCGCTGCCGCTCAAGATTCTATTGCGCCTTGTATTCCGAATCCATTATGTGTGGGAGACCCCGTGGTTCAGCGTCTAGCTCGAATTCAATCCCTCGGCGAGGAGGCCCCGGGTGCCTGAACCTTCCGGTCCCGATCCCATAACCGGCAAATCGTGGAGTACGATTATGCTGGTGTCTACTTTCCTGCTGATGCTGACGGTGGCATGGTCGCTGTGGTCCGAGTTCTTCGGATTGCGCCCATGGCGCGCCTACCAGCGCGATTTCGCCTCTGCGTATCAGGATTTTCTTGGCAAGCAAATCGCCGCGCAGACAAAAGCTGAAGCCGCCGTCTATTCCTCGCCGGAATATAAGAAGCTCAAAGCCGATTTGGACGCCGCGCAGCAGTCCGCGAAACCGAAGGACGACGAATTTGCGCGGCGCATCGCGCTGGCGGATTTGCAACGGACGGCGATCACTCCAGCCTTTCAGAGCGCGCGCGGGCAGGTGGGCGCACTCATCTATCAAGTAGAGATCATTCCGGAATCCAACAAGAGCGCACGCGATTCCGCAAAGAAAGATGTGGATGGGGCGAAGGCGGAGACTTACGAAGTGGAGTATCCGCTCGGCGATGGCAAGACAGAAATTCGCAAGATGAATTACGACCAGTTGAACGCGGGATTCACGGACCTTATGGCGTTGAAAGCGAGTCTTGTGGCGCAACAGGCCGAAGTGGATTCGTCCGTGAAAATCGCGCAGATAAAACTGAATGAGTTTGTGAAAGAAAAACTTCCGGGCCCGAGCGCCGCCGGGCTGCAAAACCTGCGCAATGCGATGTCGACATTCAAAATCGACATGCACCAGATCAACGTGAACCCGCCGGGCGCGATGCTGAATTATGTTGGCGGAATCGGGCTTGTGGATCGATGCCAATCCTGCCACATCGCCATGGACCCGCTCGTTGTGCCCGTGACGATGACGCTGACCAAGGCCGACCTGGGCAGAACAATGGCGGCAAGCCACGACGCACCGTTCACGAGCCATCCCGATCAGGACCTTTTCAATTGGCATCCGCTCGAAAAATTCGGATGTTCGCCCTGCCATGGCGGCAACGGACGCGCGCTGGACTCCGCCGAGCGAGGCCACGGGCGTTATGAACACTGGCTCTGGCCGCTGAACTACCGCGAGAACTTCACGGCGGGCTGCCAGAATTGTCACGCGTCAGACATGGTTACGGAACATGCTGAAGTCCTGAACCGAGGGCGTTCGCTCTACCGCACGCGCGGGTGCATCGGCTGCCACAAGTACTCAGGCTTTGACGATGAGAACGAGCGCCTCACGACCACGCGCCAGCAGATCATGCAGTTGGAAAGCACGAAGCACGACTACTCGATCGAAATTCCGCGCCTGAACCATCAGGCCGACATCGCACCGGACAACGATACCGCGCACAAATTGAATGCGCGCGCGACGAGCCTGACCATCGAAAGCAGCAAGATTGACGCGCAGCTACAAACGCTCGAATCAGTGTCATCGTCGCTGATGCGCGAATCCAAGCGCGTCGGGCCGGACCTGAAGGAAGTCCGGATGAAGTTGCGCAAGGAATGGATTCCGGTTTGGCTGACGCAGACGCACACTTTCCGGCCGACCACGAAAATGCCGCAGTTCCGGCTGGAGCAAGACGAGGTACAGAAGATCGCGGCCTTCATCTGGCAGCAGGGAATTGCGGGGCAAAAGTTGAATCCTGTGGCTCCCGGCAATGCAGGGCACGGCAAGGAATTGGTCGAATCGCGCGGATGCCTCTCCTGCCATTCGATCGGCGAGGATTCAAAGACTATTGGCGGAGACTTCGCGGCGAACCTGAGCCGCATCGGCGAAAAGGAAAATTACGAATATCTTGTGCGCTGGGTCCACAACCCGCGCGAGCGGACGCTCCCCTATTGCCCATTCGAGAAGAAAGATATCACTCCGGAAGATTACAAGAAGCACAGGCTGCCGTTCCAATTCGATCTGGATCATTCGCGCTGCCCGAATGATGGCCACCAGCTTGAAGTCCAGCAGCCGACCATCATGCCGAGCTTGCGCCTGAGCGATGAAGACTCGCGCGACGTCGCCACCTACTTGATGGCGCAAAAGCACACGAACGCGACGTATCCTCCCGCGCCTTATATGGACGATCCGAAGCTTGCGGCAGCAGGGCGGGCGCTCGTACAACATTACGGTTGCGCGGGATGCCACGAGATTACCGGCCTCGAAGATGAAGGGCGCATCGGCACGGAGCTGACGAATGAAGGCAGCAAGCCGATCGAGCGCCTCGACTTCGCGCGCTACACGGAAGATGCGAAGCGCGGCATGCTCATCAATGGGAAAACTTCACCGCGGGGTCCCTGGTATGACTCGAAGGGCTTCTTCGAAGCAAAGCTGAACGACCCGGCCGTGTTTGATCACGCCAAATTCAAACCTGACCCGATGGACCGGCTCCGCATGCCGGCGCCGAATTTGACGGATCCGAAGACGCACCAAATTGACAAGAATGATGTGGACGCGCTGGTGACGTTCCTCCTTGGCAGCGTGGATCCGCAACTTCCGACCGAATATATGTACAGGCCCGCGGACCGCCGCCACGCAATTCAGGAAGGCTGGTGGATCGTCACGAAGTACAACTGCATCGGATGCCACCAGATCGGCATCGATCAGAAGACCACCATGCAGGATTTGCCGTTCTACCAGGCGGAGAACAAGGCGAATTTGCCGCCGGTCCTCACCAGCGAAGGCGCGCGCGTGAATCCGGAATGGCTGAAGCGCTTCCTGGCGAATCCGTCGTTGAGCACGACGGACACAAACAAGAATGGCGTGCGCAATTATCTGCAAGTGCGGATGCCGACCTTCTCGCTTGCGGACAATGAGATTCGCAAGCTGGTGCTGTTCTTTGAGGCGCTGTCCTCCCAAGAAGAGCCGTACATTGCACCGAAGAGTGAGTCGCTGACGAATACCGAAACGACGTTCGCGCGGGCCTTGTTCACGAACCCAGCAGCGCCATGCTTGAAGTGCCACGCGACAGGTGATCCGGCGCATGACAAAAACGCAACGGCGCCGAACTTCACTTTGGCGGCCGAGCGTCTCCGCGAGCCATGGGCCGAGCGCTGGGTGACAGACCCGGCGAAGATAATTCCGGGTACTTCCATGCCCTCGGGATTGTTCCGTCGCGAAGGCGATCGCTGGGTGTTTACGGGCGCAATTCCCAGCGAATTTAGGAGTTATGCGGGGGATCACGCAAATCTGATGGTCCGCTACTTGATGGGAATCACTCCGGATGAACAGCGCCGCTTGCAGGGACGCAGCTCGGGCGGCGGTGCCAGCCCTCCGGGAAAATAACGCGACTTGAAACCTCGAAAAGCATTAGAATATCGAGACTCAATATAGGAGGAACTTTTCACAAATGAGAATTCGTTATAGTGCGTATGTTTTGGTCGCTGCAGGACTCGCGTTTGCTTTAGTGAGCTGCGGCAAGAGTCCGGAAACCGGACAGCCCGCGGGCGGGGGAGGATCAGCACCCGCAGCCGGGCAGGCTGTTGACGCGGCCACGGCAGGATCCGTAACCGGTACGATCAAGCTCGACGGCGCGGCGCCTGCCATGAAGAACATCAACATGTCAGCGGAGGCGTATTGCATGTCGCAGCACGCGACGCCGGTGAAAGATGAGTCCGTGGTCACCGGGCCAGGTGGGACGCTTTCGAATGTCGTGGTTTACATTCAGGAAGACATGAGTAAGTACAGCTTCGCGGCGCCAACCGATCCCGCAAAGTTTGACCAGAAGGGCTGCCAGTATCACCCGCATGTTCTAGGGATGATGGCGGGCCAGACCTTGCAGGTCACGAACAGCGACACTACGACTCACAATATCCATCCGGTCCCCAAGGACAACCGTGACTGGAATCAGTCGCAGCCGCCCGGGGCCGCGCCAATAATGGAAGTCTTCGCCCGGCCTGAAAACGCCATTCCGGTAAAATGCAATGTCCACCCGTGGATGAAGTCCTACCTCTTTGTGTTTAAGAATCCATATTTCAGCGTCACCGGCGCGGACGGAAAATTCAGCATCGCGAATCTTCCTCCGGGGACGTACACAATCGTTGCGTGGCAGGAGCAGTTCGGCACGACCACGCAGCAAGTCACCATCGGCGCGAAGGAATCGAAGTCCGTAAACCTTTCCTTTAACGCCGCTTCGTCGGGAGACTGACTAGGTTAGACGCGGCAGGGAACTTTCGCCGGCGAGGTAATTTGCCGCCGGTGATGGATTCCTGCCGCGCAGAATTCAGATGGGATCAGACCTCAACATTCCGCGGATCAGTTTCAATCCACGGCTTCATGGTTTTGCCGTTTTTTCGGCCTGCCTCACGCTGATCCTCATCTCAGCTGGAGCGCTTGTCACTTCCAATGATGCCGGACTTTCGATTCCGGATTGGCCACTTGCTTACAATTCGCTGTTGCCGCCGTTTATCGGCGGGATCCGGTATGAATTCACGCACCGGGTTATCGCCGCGTGCGAAGTCGCGATTTCGCTGATCTTTGCAGTGTGGCTCTGGCGTGCGGAGCCGCGCAAGAAAGTTCAGAACTTCGGCTGGATCGCCGTGGGCGTCGTGTGCGCGCAGGCGGTGCTGGGCGGCATGACGGTAATCTTTCGCCAGCCGGTGCTGGTTTCCGTGGCACATGCCACGCTGGCCCAGCTCTTTTTCTGCACGGTGGTGAGCCTTGCCTTTTTTACGAGCCGCTGGTGGTGGCAGGATGTCTCCACAATGGAGGACATCGGCGCGCCGCGCGTCCGGACGCTCGCTCTTGCTACCGCCGTTGCCACGCTGCTTCAGCTTGTGCTGGGCGCGGAGTTTCGTCACAAGGGACTCGGCATCGTCCCGCACTTAATTGGGGCGGCAGTCGTTGCAGGAATGATCTTCTGGACGGCAGGCGCGCTCCGCAGACGGTTCCCGACGTCACCAGCATTGACGAGGTGCCGGATTGTTCTCCATTCGCTCATTGGCACGCAATTGCTCCTGGGCGGAGGCGCGTGGTGGTCGCGCATCGCGACCCAGACGGCACCGCAGCCGATGCCCGTGATGGTCACGCTGACGGTGGCACACGTTGTCGTCGGCGCGCTTACGCTTGCCGGGACGGTCGCGGTGGCGCTGGTCACGAATCGTCTACTGCGCCATGAACGCGAAGCTGCCGTGTCTACGAGTAGCGCACAGGAGGCGATTTAGTGGGCGCGACGCGGACAATTCCTGCCGCACGGACGTCCCGCGCGATGGCGTACATTGCGCTTACGAAGCCGGACGTCTCTTTTCTCGTTGTGCTCACAACGCTGGCGGGCTTTTACCTCGGCTCTCGCGGCGCAGTGGACTGGCTGCGGATGGTTCAGACTGTATTAGGGACCACCTTCGTCGCCGCCGGAACATCCGCGCTCAATCATTACGTCGAGCGGGCGTCGGACGCATTTATGCGGCGCACAGCCGCGCGGCCGCTGCCGAGCGGCCAGTTGAGGCCGATTGAGGCGCTGCTTTTCGGCATAAGCCTCGTGATTGCCGGAGCGGTTTATCTGGCTTTTACAGCCGGCGCGCGGGCGAGCCTTCTCGCCATTTTTACCTCGGCGAGCTACCTGGGCATTTATACGCCGCTTAAGAAGCGCACAACCCTTGCCACGGCCATTGGCGCCATTCCTGGCGCGATGCCTCCGCTGATTGGGTGGGTGGCCGCCGGTGGATCGCTGGACATCGGAGCCTGGATGCTTTTCGGAATCATGTGCCTGTGGCAATTCCCGCATTTTTTTGCGATTGCCTGGATGTACCGCGAGGACTATTCGCGCGCGGGCATCAAGATGTTGCCGGTGGTGGACCCGACGGGCCGGGCGACGTTTCGACTGATTATTGGGGCGGCACTTTTGTTGCTTCCGATGAGCGCGTTGCCGGTATTCATGGGCCTTGCTGGAGTTCGCTACTTTTTCGGAGCGGTGGTATTAAACCTACTGCTCATTCAATTGTGTCTTTGGGCTTCGGCCAGCCGCACAAACGCGCGAGCCAAGTGGCTGATGCACGCGACCGTGCTGCACCTGCCGCTGCTTCTGGGGCTGATGATGTACGACAAGATTGCGCGGTAGGCGATTTTTTCGATTCTTGTGTGGAGGCAGACGGAACCATGGCGAACGAGCGATTGGGAGTTCTTGAAGTAATTGGTGTGGCGCTGGTGTTTATTTTGCTTTCCGCCGCGGGTCTCGCCGCAAGTTTCTTTACGAAAATCATCTACAATATTGACGGCCTCCTCCTTGTATCGGTCTGCCTGATGATGGCGCTGGTTTTTACGGCGATGCTTGTCGCATTCGCGCGTCAGCAGGGATGGATTGGCCGCGGTAAATCTGCTGAATCCGCTCCCGCGCCCGCCGCGGCGGCAAAGTAGCAACCACTCTGTGTATTCTCAGGCAGCGCTTAACGCCACGCTAAACGGAACGAGCGCCGTTCTTCTGGTCGGCGGGTACACGATGATCCGCCGGCACAAGATTCAAGCTCACAGGGCATTTATGGTCGCGGCATTTATTTGCTCGACGGCATTTCTGGTTTCATACGTCATCTACCACATACGGGTGGGCAACGTGCATTTCCTTGGGGAGGGATGGATCCGGAACGTTTATTTCACTCTGCTGATTTCGCACGTACTGCTGGCCGCTGCGATTGTTCCACTGGCGCTGATCACGCTTTCCCGCGCCTTGCGCGAACAGTTCGATAAGCACCGTCGCATCGCGCGGTGGACTCTGCCGATATGGCTCTATGTGTCGGTGACGGGCGTGATCATTTACGTGATGCTGTACCATCTGTACGCGCCGGCAACATAGACGAACCGCATGAATGAAACCGCAAATCCGGGCAGGGAAGAGGCAGGCGCTTCAGAGGCGCCGAAAGCAGCGGCTCCCGAAGTAAAACCGCCCGCGAAGAGCATCGCAAAAAAGTGGCTCATTGCTGTGCTTGTTCTCGCGTTCCTTTTCGTGATGATGCCTTATCTCTTCTGGCAGGCGACTTGGTTTGGCCGCCCGCTCGATGATGTGCAGATGGCGAAGGCTTTCGCAGATGCGAAGCACCCTCGCGAGGCGCAGCACGCGCTTTCTCAGATCGCGGATCGGATACTGAGCCGTGATGCGGGCACGCGTGCTTCCGCGAAGAATTGGTATCCGCAAGTACTGACGCTTTCCGCAAATTCAGATGACGCGCTACGCACGACCGCCGCCTGGGTGATGGGGCAGGACGCGACCGCTGTAGAATTTCACGCGCGTCTTCTGGCTCTGCTGGCGGATGCGAATCCCATGGTCCAACGGAACGCGGCGCTTTCCCTCGTGCGATTCGGGGACTCCAGTGGACATGACGTTATTTGCGCAATGCTGAAGCCCTATGCGATGTCCGCGCCTGCCACTGGGAAATTGGAAGAGCGGCTGAAACCGGGCGATGCCGTGAATCCGGGGACACTCGTCGGACGGATTGAAGGCACCGGCGGCGCTACGACTGAGGTCCGAACAAATGTTCCGGGAAACTTGGTCGGGTGGTCGTTGCCGGATGGCGCGATGGTCACCTCACGCCAGACTGTTGCGCGGCTGGACCCAAGTTCGGACGTGGTGTGGGAGGCACTTCGCGCGCTGTACCTGATCGGCATCGCGCAGGACGAATCCGCGGTTGTTCCCTTCGCGCGGGGCGTGACTGGGATGCCTCCAAACATTGCTCAACAGGCGACGCTCACGCTTACAGCAATCCGCAATCGAGCGGGCGCAGGGCCGTCGTCCAATCCTTAGATCAATTGTGATTGAGAAAGATGCGACTTAGAAGGGAAGGCTGCCGTTTTCGCCTTCCCATTCGGCGAGCGGCACCATGTCGATAGCGTCCCAGGGGCAGCCTTCGAGGAAAGCTCCATCCGGACCCTTGCTGGTACAAAGCTTGCAGCCGATGCAAAGAAGCTTGTCCACTTCAATTCGTCCGAAGGGCGGATGGTCCGCGTCTGGAATCCAAAACATGCAAGCATCTACGGGGCAATAGTCCACACAGGCGGGAGAGCCGGAACATCCCGTGCAGCTCTCATTGATGACGGCAAGGATGTGCGGCTTGCGCTTCCGCTGAGTCGTGGTGCCGCCCGACATCGGGTGGGCCTTCACGAGTTCACCGGGTTCGTACTTTGCGGCCGTCACCGTTGCATCCGCCATGGATTCTCCTGTGCGCGTGTCTGACTAAATTCTATTTTCGCCGACGCGGTGGGTCAAGTCAACGCGGCAATTCGCATGGCTCGCGGCTCAATTCTTCGCCATCGCCGCGATCACTTCGTCCGTGAATTCCTGCGTCGTGGCTTTGCCGCCGGCATCGGGAGTCAGATGCTTGCCCGAGCGATAAACTCCGTGCAGCGATTTCTCGATCCGCCGCGCCGCCTCCACTTCGCCGAGATAATCGAGCATCATGATGCCGCTCATCAGAATCGCCGTTGGATTAGCGATGCCTTTACCGGCTATGTCCGGCGCGGTGCCGTGCACGGCTTCAAAGATCGCTGCCTGGTCGCCAATGTTTCCGCTGGGAACGACTCCCAATCCGCCGACAAGGCCAGCCGCCAGGTCACTGACCACATCGCCGTAAAGGTTCGGCAGTACCAGCACGTCAAATTGAAGCGGATTCATGACGAGCTGCATGCAGGTGTTGTCGACAATCATCTCGTGGTACTCAATGCCAGAGTAATGCTGAGCCATCTTCCGCGTGGAGGCCAGGAACATGCCGTCGGAAAGCTTCATGATGTTGGCTTTGTGGATGGCGTGAACTTTCTTGCGTCCCTTTTTCCGCGCATATTCAAAAGCGAATTTCGCAATGCGCGTGGATGCCTTTTCCGTGATGATTTTCAGGCTTTCCACAACGCCGGGGACGACCAAGTGCTCAAGGCCCGAATAAAGATCCTCGGTGTTCTCCCGCACGATTATCAAGTCCACGTTTTCCCAGCGCGAGGGAACACCTTCAAGGTTCTTCACAGGGCGAAGATTGGCATAGAGCTCGAGTTCAATCCTCAATCCGACGTTGATGCTGCGCGGGCCGTGCGCAATCGGAGTGGCAATCGGACCTTTCAAGGCGACGCCGTTGCGCCGCACAGATTTGACGGCGTCCCATTCCGAATAGTCGGCCTTGGGATTGTCCGCGGGGGGCCGCGCGGGAACTTCCTCCCATTCCATCAAAACGCCCGACGCATCAATCACGCGCCGGGCAGCTTGAGCGACTTCAGGACCAATGCCGTCGCCGGGAATCAGAGTCACTTTGCGAGTCATAGAATCACCCAATTTTAAGGGAAAGAGCAGCACTTGTCGAACGTAGCGCGCGAGAATCAAAATACGCGGCGAAATCATCAAATAAGCTGGGATAGTGGTACCCAAGCACCCCTCGAAATTAATTTGATTCTTCTGGTATAATGGGGCTACATCGGCCTGTGAAAGTGCGGCCGAGTTGGCCACCAAAGGAGCTGAGAGAATCTCATGATCAGCGTAACCCCTGTCGCGAGCACGAAAGTAAGAGAAATTATGTCCCAGCAGACCCCTGCGCCCACGGCGCTCCGCGTCGCCGTCGTAGGCGGCGGCTGCTCCGGCTTCTCGTATCACATGGCCTTTGAGACTCAGGTCAATGAGGCTGACAACGTGTACGAATTTGAAGGCCTGAAAGTCCTCGTGGACCAGATGAGCGAGATGTATCTCGAAGGCGTCGAAATCGACTATATCGAGACGCTCGAAGGCGCTGGATTCAAGTTTAACAATCCGAATGTGAAGAGCACCTGCGGCTGCGGGAGCTCTTTCAGCGTCTAATAAATAGACCTGCTTCAACACATTGGGACGATTCTCGAGGCCTCCGGAAAATCCGGAGGCTTCTTCTTTTCGGACCTCCTCTCAGGTTGGGGCAGGGAATTGGCTTCCCTGTTTGCGCTTCCCTTCATTTGAAAACCGCGCCTCGTAACCGTATGCTTGTGGCCTAAATGAAAATCGCCCTGGCTCAGATTGATCCCACTGTAGGCGACTTTGCGGGTAACTCCGCGAAGATTATGGATGTTGCGGGCGAGGCCCTGCGGCGCGGGGCTGAACTTGTTGTCTTCTCCGAGCTTTGTCTCTGCGGCTATCTTCCGCAGGACCTTCTCGAACGGCCTGCGTTTCTTGAACGCGGCAGAAAAGAGCTTGCTTGGCTGGCCCAAAAGCTGCCGCTTCCAGCAATCATCGGGTATGCGGGCCGCCCCCATGAAACGACCGGCAAGCCCGTTGCAAATTCAGCGGCGCTGCTGGCCGGCGGCCATGTCGCATTTGAACAGCAAAAAATGTTGCTGCCCACATACGACGTGTTCGACGAAAACCGTTATTTTCAACCCGCGAAAGAGCAATTCATTTTCTCCCTATCAGGAAACCGTCTCGGCATCACCATTTGCGAAGACATATGGAACGACAAGAATTTCTGGACTAAACACTTATATGAACGCGACCCTGTCGCCGAATTGGTTTCCAAAGGCGCGCAGATAATCATCAACATTTCCGCCTCGCCCTACACGATTGACAAACGCAACCTCCGCACAGAAATGTTGCGCGCCTTTGCCCGCGAACACTCCCGCCCTGTCGTTTACGTGAATCAGGTCGGTGGCAACGACAGCCTTATCTTCGACGGCAGCAGCCTTGCCGTCATGCCTGACGGCCGCGTCGCAGCCCAGGCCAAATCATTTGAGGAGGATCTCGTTCTCTTCGATTCAGAAACGGGGCAGGGCGACGTCCGATCCCAACCCGCGGAGGAGATTGAGGCGGCCTATAGAGCTTTGGTCTGCGGCACGCGCGACTATGTTACGAAGTGTGGCTTCCGCGACCTCACAATAGGTCTCAGTGGAGGCATTGACTCTGCCCTGGTCGCGGCAATCGCTGTGGACGCCCTCGGCCCAGAAAACGTCTTGGGAGTTGCGATGCCGGGCCCGTACTCTTCGCCTGGAAGTGTTACGGATGCCCGCCAGCTTGCGGCTAATCTTGGCATACGTCTAATCGAGCTCCCAATCACTGAGGTTTTTGAAAGCTATTTGCGCATCCTTCGGCCTGCATTTGGCGACAGACCGGCTGACGTGGCGGAAGAAAACATCCAGGCTCGCATTCGTGGGAATTACCTGATGGCGCTCTCGAATAAATTTGGCTCGCTGGTTCTCAGCACGGGCAATAAATCTGAGATGGCCGTTGGATATTGCACTCTGTACGGCGACATGGCGGGCGGACTCGCCGTGATTTCTGATGTGCCGAAGACAATGGTTTACGAGCTCGCATACTTTATCAATCGGCGCAATGAGGGCAGGGAAGTCATCCCAGCGGCAATCCTCACCAAGCCGCCGTCGGCGGAGCTTCGCCCCAATCAAACGGACCAGGATACCCTGCCGCCTTACGAAATCCTTGATTGCATTCTGAAGGCGTACATCGAAGAGGTCCGTAGTCCGGACGAGATTGCCGATCACTATGGATTTGCGCTGGAACTGGTGCGATCAATTGCGCAACGAGTTGATCGCTCGGAATACAAACGCAAGCAGGCCCCACCGGGATTAAAAATAACATCTCGCGCGTTTGGCTTTGGGCGGCCATTTCCAATTGCACAAAAGTTTCAACCCTGAGGAATTCGGTTTGCGTACACGAAGTTGAATAGGAAGAGGGGCCAAGGAGACCAAGGTGAAATCAAAACACCTTCTTGCATTGATTGCCACAACTCTCTGTGTCGGCGCGATAATCGCTCAGCAACAATCTACGTCTGCGCCCCCGCGACAATCGCCTGCGCCACCAGCAACATCTTCGACTTCCGCCCCTTCCGCCGCAATCCAACAGAAAATCGAAGCATACCTGCGCCACGTTTACGCGTGGGGCCCATCGTTCAAGATTACATTTGGCCAAATGAAAGAGGCACCGGTCCCGGGTCTCTATCAGGTGTCGATGGATTTGGCGGTGGACAATCAGACAGATGCCGCGACGTTTTATGTTTCAAAAGATGGTCGTTACTTGATCCGCGCCGAGATTGAGGACATGACGTCCGACCCCATGGCCGAAATCCGTAAGAAGATTCGTTTGGAGGATTCCCCGTCCACAGGCCCCGCCAACGCGCGAGTAGTTCTTGTCGAATATGCTGACTTTGAGTGCCCGAGCTGCAAACAATTGGACACCATCCTGCGCTCGATCCTCCCCAACTTTCCACAGGTTCGTTTGGTTTACAAGGATTTCCCACTAACACAGATCCACCCGTGGGCAATGACTGCAGCTCAGGCCGGAAGGTGCGCATATAATCAGAACCCTGCCGCCTTTTGGAAATTTCACGATTTGATCTTCGACCATCAGGATTTGATATCGCCCGGCAATGTTTGGGATAAAATGCAGGAGTACGCCACTCAAGCAGGACTCGACTCAACTGCGCTGCGGACATGCATATCCGCCCAATCTGTCCAGGCTCAGATCCAGAAATCCGTGGCCGAAGGGGAGGCGCTTCATATTGCGAATACGCCCACGATCTTCGTTAATGGACACCGTCTCATTGGCCCTGACGCCGCTACGCTCGGGCAATTCATCCGCTACGAAATAGCATCAAGCAGAGGTACAACTCTAAATTGAGCTCGAATGCAAACCCACGGATACTGAAATAATCTCTTCTTGGTTGGTAGTCCCGATTCTTCATAACTTAACATAATATATATTATACGCTCATGGCTGTCAAGGCGCTTCCCATCGGGGACTGCGCCTGTGCAAGGGGGCCTGATGCCTCCGTTCGACACAATCGAGAGAGGGCTCATCACTATCTCGAGACTGTCATTGTCGCGGGACTGGCGGCGTGCGGCGCAATTACGATCTCGTGCTACGTCCGGCGGGATGCGCTGCGCAAAATGGTCCTGTGGCGCTATTGGCGGGGTGCGGCGCAATTACGATCACCCACCCGACACAAACTGCGCGTCTGGATATCCCTCGGCTGCGAACCGTCTCGGGATGACGGCAAGTGGGAGAGGCGCAGAGAAAAACAGATCCCGGCCGCCAGGCAAGGCTTCGGTCGCAAGGCGGCCTCAGGATGACAACTTTTGTTGTGCGCGCGATGAACCCCCGCGTCACGCTGCACCGCCGGATATCCCTCGGCTGCGAACCGCCTCGGGATGACGGCAAGTGGGAGAGGCGCAGAGAAAAGCAAATCCCGGCCGGCCGACAGCCACGCCACTCAAACCATTGCTCATGGCACGGCCACGGAGAAGTTTTCAGACGGATCCTTCGCTCCGCTCAGGATGACATCCTTTTCCCTAGCGACCCCAGGATGATCGCGAGCTGCGAGTAGTAGCGCGGGCGGCGTGTGGGGCACCCGCACAGGCAGGAATGCCTGTGCTACTCACATCGGCGCTCGTGGCTCGGATTGCTGTTGCAGCAAACGGATCCTTCGCTTCGCTCAGGATGACAACCGTTTCCTAGATGCCTCAGGATGACAAGCGCAGAAAACCCACACGCAACCACGGCGTGTGGGGCGCCCGCACAGGCAGGAATGCCTGTGCTACTCACATCGGCGCTCGTGGCGCGGATTGCTGTTGCAGCAAACGGATCCTTCGCTTCGCTCAGGATGACAGCCGTTTCCTAGATGCCTCAGGATGACAACGTTTCCTCGGCGGACGACAGCGCAGCGGGTAGCAAACGGCCACAGAGCTGCGGAGCGCCCTAGGCTAGAAAGGCAAGTCAAAACCACCGCTAGTCCATGCGCAGGGCAGCAGGCGTCATTCCATGCGCGGCGCCGACGGGGAAAGGCCCCAGCCCTACAAAGCGGGCTGGGCTACACAAACATTCACTCCATGCGCAGGGCAATCACTCGCTTCTCAGGGCGTCGGTGGGGGCGATGCGGCTGGCGCGGCGGGCTGGGAGCCACGTTGCGGCCAGGGCGACCACTGTGAGCAGCAGCGCCACACAGACGATGGTCAGCGGATCGGCAGGGCGGACGCCGTAAAGCAATTGCGTGAGCAGGCGCGCGAGAGCCAGCGCGAATGCGACTCCGATCGCGGTGCCCGCGAGCGCGAGCTTAATTCCCTGCCCGAGCACCAGGCGCACCACGTCCGTGCGCTGCGCGCCGAGCGCCATGCGGATGCCGAACTCCTGCGTGCGCTGGCCCACGGAGTAGGCGACCACGCCGTACAATCCGATGGATGCAAGCACGAGCGCGAGGCCGGAGAAGAGTCCAAACAAAACCAAATTTAATTTGCGCGGGCTGACGGAATCGGCGATGCGCTGGTCCATGGTGGCGACGCGGTCCACGAGCACGGCCGGCTCGAGGCGATGCAGTTCGGCGCGCACGGCGGAGATTGCCGCCGCAGGATCGCCGCCGCCGGTGCGGACGGCCAGGTCCATGCCCGTGTCCACGCCCTGCGCGAGCGGGTCATAAATAGAGTAGCCGATGGGATCGCTCAGCCCGGTGTGATGCACATCTTTCACGACGCCGACAATCGTGAGCCACGGACTGCGATCGGGCGGGCCGATCTTGATGCGCCTCCCGATGGGATCGTCATTTTGATTTGGCCAAAAGTTTCGCGCCATGCGCTCGTTGATGATGACCACGAGTTCATGCGCGCCGTCGTCTCGATCATTGAATTCGCGTCCGCGCACGAGCGGGATGCCCATCATCCGGAAATAGTTCGGCAGCGTGCGACGAAAACTCGCGCCTCCATTGGCGCCGGGCGCGGCGGGCCGGCCCTCGATGGTGATGTCCCCCGTAGGCTCGCCCTCGGCAACCGGCAGCCAACTGACGAGACTCGCGCTGGAAATTCCGGGCAAGGACTGCAGGCGCTCTGGAACCGCCCGGTAGAACTGAAGGATCTGCACGCCGTCGGTGTAGGTGGCGGGAAGGCTGACGCGCATCGTCAAGAGATGGTCGGCGCGGAAGCCGGGGTCCACGTCGAGGACTTTGCGGAGGCTTCGGAAGAGCAGGCCCGCGCCGACGAGCAGCACGAGAGACAGCGCGACTTCGCTAATCACAAGCGATTGCTGCAAGCGCGCGCGGCGGCGATGCCCACCGGTGCGCGTGTTGAGCGTCTCGCGCGCTCCGTGAAGGGCCGGCGCGATGCTGGAAAGGATGCTCGTGACGACTGTCGCGGCAAGCGCGAAGAGCAAAACGGGCAAGTTGATTGCGGCGTGGAGCAGGCGCGGGTCCTTACTTAGCAGCGCGAGGGAACGCGTGGCCCAGTAGGCGAGTGCGACGCCCAGCGCTCCGCCGAGGAATGAGAGCAACGCGCTTTCGGTGAGCAATTGCGCGATGAGGCGCGCGCGCCCGGCACCGAGCACGGCGCGAACGGCTAGTTCCCTGCCGCGTCCCGCGGCGCGCACGGAAATCAGAGCAGCGAGATTCGCGCAGGCGATCAGCAGGACGAGTCCCACGGCGCCGAGCAACACGAGAAGCGCGGGGCGGAGATCCTTACTCATGCTATCGCGAAGCGAATCGGCGCGGACGACGAGACCGCGCGAAGCCTCCGGAAAATCATGGCGGACTTGCGCGGTGATGGCTTCGATTTCTGTTTGCGCCTGCGCGACGGTGCGGCCCGAGCGCAAGCGTCCGACGGTGGTGAAGACCCAGACGTCGCGGCGCGTGGCGAAATTCGGCGGGATGATGCGGACGACCGGGACCCAGTAGTCGGTTTTTCCATTGTCGAAGCCCGCGGGCATGACGCCGATTGCCGTGAAGTTGATGCCCGTGCTGCGCGCCATGTGAATGGTGCGGCCGACGATGGCGGGATCGGAGCCGAAGCGCTCTGCCCACATGCGATGGCTGAGCACGACGACGGGCGGCGCGGCGGCGGTGTCGTCGGAGGCGGAGATGACGCGGCCGATGATGGGAGCGACGCCCATCACTTCAAAATAATCGTAAGTGACGGCGGCGCCCGCGATGCGGACCGGCTCGGGGCCGTCGCGAAGGATGCGCGAATCGTAAAGAATCGCGGCGAGATACTCGAAGGTGGTGGAGCGCGATTGCCAATCGCGAAATGTGGGATAGGTGACGCCCCACGAGTTGTCGGGATTTTTCAGGCTGACTTCGCCGGCGACGACGAGCTGCCCGGGATGCGGATAGGGCATGGAGCGCCAGAGGACGGCGTCTGCGATGCTGAACATGGCGGTGTTTGCGCCGATGCCGAGCGCGAGCGTGAGAATGGCGATGCATGTGAAGCCGGGATTCTTGCGCAACATGCGCGCGCCGAAGCGGACGTCCAGCAGCAGAGATTCGAGCATGTTTGCCCTCCGTGCTTCGCGGCATTCTTCACGGGCGGCTTCGATGCCGCCGAACTCGATGCGCGCGCGGCGCGCGGCTTCCTCGCGGGAGAGGCCGGTGCGCGTTAGGTCATCGGCGCGGGCGTTGAGGTGGAAGCGGAGCTCGGCGTCCATTTCGGAATCGGTGCGGGAGCGGCGCACGGTTGCGCGGAGGAAAGAGCGGAGACGGGAGAGGAGGGTCATAGATTGTGCTTCACACCTCTTTGCGAAAACAAAAAAACCGTTGTCATCCTGAGGCCGATTCGTGGCCGAAGGATCCGCTTACTGCAATGACAAAACATTGCCAATGGCTCGGTTTCTCGTAACGCGTCAGGATCCTTCGCTGCGGCCGAAGCGGCCTACGCTCAGGATGACAACGCATTACGTTTTGGCGCGGGCCCGCTCAGAATGACAACCAAACTCTGTCCCGCATGTGCGTCACACCTGCTCCGGCGTGGTGCGCAGGATGCCGCCAATCACGGAGACCATGCGGTTCCATTCGGCGGCCTCTGATTGTAGTTTGCGTTTTCCCGCGGCGGTGAGCCGGTAATATTTTGCGCGGCGATTATTTTCGGATTCGCCCCATTCGCTGGCGATCCAGCCCTGATGCTCCAGGCGGTAGAGTGCCGGGTAGAGCGAGCCCTGCAGGATTTCGAGATGGTCTTTCGAGATTTGCTGGATGCGCAGCAGGACGCCGTAGCCGTGCAAAGGCCCGAGCGAAACCGCTTTGAGGATGAGCATCTCGAGCGTGCCGCGAAGAAGGTCGAGCTGTTTGTCTTGCTTGTCCAAGATTGTGGCCTCTCCTAGATCAACTAGGAGGATAGGCGCGTTCTCCTAGATTGTCAAGGAGAAAGGAGGCTTCAGTGGTAGCGGGCGAGGACAGCGCCGGCGGCGACTCCGATGGCGATCCACTTCGCGGCGCGGGCGGCGCGCGTCCAGAAAGTGCCATGCGCGGCTTTTAGCGCGGCGTCGCGCTGGGCGGTGGCGGCGATGAATTTGGAGTGCTCGTCGGTGAGGTCGGCTTGCGAGGCGGTGAGCTTCGCGGCGCAGGCCTCGCAATTTTCGATGGAGTCGAAGAGCGGCTTCAGGTCCGCCGGCGGGATGCAGATGGAGCCGGGAATTGGAGCGGTGGCGGCTCCCTGCTGCAGTGCGGTGGGTGGTTGGGACGGGAGCCGCGAAACCGGATGGGCCGCTTTCAAATTTAGGATTTGAGATTTGAGAGTGGAGAGGGAGCCGAGATTTTCTGTGACGGGTAAGTTGGGAGAAATGGGCGACGATGTCGGTGGGGCGGATGATTCCGCCTGAGGAATAAATTGTAGCGGGGCGGGGAGCGGGGCGGGGCCTGCCTCGCCGGCGGGCGTGATCGAGCCGGCGATGAATTGCGGGAGCGATTGCGCGAGGGCGGCGCTGGCCTGCTGCGGAGTTTGGACGCGGCGCTTGAGCGCGTCAATTTGCGCGAGGGTTTGCGAGAGAGCGGCGTCGCGCGCGGACTGGCGGGCGTCGGCGTCGGAAGTGATTTTTTGCTGCGTGGCGAGAGTGGCGGCGAGTTGCGTGGCGGCGCGGCGCGCGCTAATCCAAGAATGGACGAGCAGCGCGGACGCGAGGAGCGCAACGGCGAAGAGCGCGAGCGTAATGTGGCGCTTGAGTGCGGCGAAGATTGATGCGAGTGAAGCGGGGAAGATCGGCATGGGTGATTCCCTTCCCTTTCAATGTATTTTCAACGCAGAGACGCAGAGGGCACGGAGAAAAGCAGATCCTTCGGCCACAAACCGGCCTCTGGATGACAACCTTCTCTTGTTTGTCATGCTGAGCGGAGGGACGACGCATTTCGTCGGCCCGCAGAGATGAATCCGTTCGCGACTATCGAAAGCTCAACAATGGTTCCAGTTGAAACGGCGACAATGGCTTGGCTTGTGGTTGCAGCATACGGATCCTTCGCTCCGTCCCAACGAAAAACGTCGGGGCTGCGCTCAGGATGACAACGATTCTTGTGGTGAATGCATTGGTGCGACCCGACGCGGCGGCATCAGGATGAAAACCATTTATGTCTTGAGTGCATTGATACAACCCGGCGCGGCGGATTAGGAAGAATTGGGGTTACGGAAGGTCAAGAGCAATCTTCAAGGCCACATTAATTTGAGAGATTTTGGCGTTTGGAAGGTGTCCGAGATTCCTCGTCAAACGGGTTTTTGCGATTGCCCGAATCTGCTCACACAAGGCAATAGAATCCATGGTTGCTCCACCCTCACCCGCCTTTATTTCGACATGGCTGGGATAAATGCGGATTTTGTTGTTGCGGTCTGTAAGCGGAACGATTATTAGGACTGGGCTACTTCTGTTGATAGCGTCCCGACTTACAATTACGACGGGACGTGTACCGGCCTGTTCCGATCCTTGCGCGGGGTCTAAGATAGCCTGATACACATCCCCTCGTAGCATTCTCAAGCCTCCACTGCATCTTCGGTTGCGATCTGGAACGCTTCCCAATCGCTTTGGTTAAACTCCTCGGCGATCAGCTTCGCTTGTTTTTGATAACCGGTGTCTTCCGCCATACGCGCGAATTTCGCGTCAATTTGTTTGCGTTTCAGGAGTTTTACGTATGCGCGAATCGCGGCAACGAAAAACTCATTAATCGTTTCAGCGGGGCTGGCCTCCTTCACCACAAATTGCCGCGCTTCCTCGTAAAGCGGACGCGGCAAACGGACCGTGGTTCGGACCCTTTCGCCACTACCGTCTGTGGGCATATTCACCTCCCCTTCGGACTGGTAAGCACAGGAAACCAAGAGACTTGGGCATCGCCTTCATCACGCCCGATCCTGACGCTAAGTCAGATGCTTGTCAAGAGCTAATACATGACATCACTATTGACATCACAATGGGCGTCAGTCATATGGGACATCGGGCTACACGCGATAGCGCGGGAGGCGCACGAGGACCTGCGCGGCGTAGTCGGGATTGGCGCCGCCGTTCCAGAGTTGGAGGGCGCGTTCGACGATGCCGCCGGCGGCGGCGAGTTTGTGCGCGAGGACGCGACAGCCGACGTCGAGGCCGACGGCGGGATCGCAAAGCTCGGCGAGTGAATGGCCTGCGTTCGCGGAGTTTCCGGGCGCAGAGAAAAGCAGATCCTTCGCCCGCTGCGGCGGGCTCTGGATGACAACGTTTTCTTGGTGCGGCGCGGCGGATGATCCGGCGTGTGGGGCACCTGCAACCCCCGCGTCACACTGCGCCGCGGGATATCCCTCGGCTGCGAGGCGCCTCGGGATGACGGCAGAATCGGAGGGGGACGAGCCGAAGCCGTGTTCGCGGGCGACCTGCCCCATCACCTGCATCAAGCCCCACGAAAAACTGCGCGCGTAGGCTTCGGTGGCGGAAATTTTTCCCGCGGTGAAAAGCGGCGCGACGTAGCGCGCGAGGAAGCCCGGCTCGTAGCGGATGGCCCAGGGATTCCACGCGGACTCCTGCTCGACGACGGCGCAGACGAGCGCGGGGTCGAGCGAGTGCGCGAGCGCAGCGGCGCGGGCGAGGGCGATAAGAGAGTCGCGATTCATGGACCGTGGCGGCCGCCGCGGGGCGGGTCTCCGTTGAAAATGATGAAGCGCACGGGCGGCGGCTCGGGGAGTTCCACGTTCATCGCGCGGGTGAGCGCGCGGAGCGCTTCGTAAATGTGCGGCAGATGATTCGTCGCCATGTCGCGGACGAAGGCGCGATGGATTTCGTCATCGCGCATGCGACGGTACAGCCATCGCGCAAAGAGCGCGAATTGCACGAGCGCCGGGATGACGAGAGTGGGCCAGTAGGACCGCATTTTAGAAGCCGAAATTCAGGCCGAGCGGGCCGAAGCCGTAGCGCAACGAGCTCGAGCTCGCCGGAGTGACGCGCGCGCGGACGCCGAGCAGCTCGGCGGGAATGCCAAGCGTGCGCGAAAGCATGTTCGCGTCCACGCCGTAGAGGCCGCTGAGGCCCGAGAGCGCGTTGAGCTGGTCCGAACGCGAGCGATTCGCGAACGCGATTTGATTCTGGCCGGCGGCCTGCGATTGCGTTTGCGCCTGCGAGCGCGCGAGCTGGTCGAGCGTGTCGCTAAAGCCGGCGGAATTATTCGTGCGCGCGGTGCGATTCGCGGCGCGCTGCGCGAGCGCGTCGAAGGCGCTCGAGAGCGAACCCTGCGTCGCGCCGGTGATGGCGGCCTGCTGCGATTGCGAGTAGCCGGGATTCGCGAGCATGTTTTGATACGCGGGCACGACCGTGTTGCCAAGCGCGGATTGCTGCGCGAGGAGTTGCTGGTTGGTGGCGTTGATTGCGGCGCGTTCTTCGTCGGTGTATTGCGCGGTTTGTTGTGATGCGCGGGACATGTGTGCCTCCGTTAGAGTTGCGATGCAATTATGGAAACCCCCGCGTCAGACTACGCCGCGGGATGACGAAAACATTAAGTGTCGAGCCCGGAGGCTCCGGCCTCCGGGCGAACTGAATCATCGCGTGCAAGGGCCGCCCCCAGGCAGGAGCCTGGGGGCTCGGCTGCGGATTACAAATGCGGCGTGGGCGCGGCGATGGTGCGCGAATAGGACGGCCAGGGCTCGCGCGTCCAGCCGAGGCGCTCAATGCGGCGGCCGAACGAGCGAGCGACTTGCGGCGGGAGCCAGGCGTGCGCGTCGTCGAGGCCGCGGCGATTTGCGTCTCCGCGCGCGGCTTCGTGGAGCAGCAGCAACGCGCGCCAACGATCGCGCGGCGTGCCGGCGCGCGGGTCGAGCAAGAAATATGATTCGGCGGTGAGACGCAGGAAAACCGCGGCGAGGATGTCGGAATCGCGCGGGGCGCGATCGCACGCGTGAGCGCCGCTGCGGACCGCGACGAGGCGCGTAAGAAAAAGTGGATTCGCGAGATCCGGGAACGCGTAGGGCAGCCGTTGCGCGGCGTGAAGCGCGCGAAGCGAATCGAGGTCGGCGTCCGTGTATTCGCGGATGAGCATGGAATGGCAGTGGCTAGTGACTAGTGGCTAGCCAATGCAACAGATCGTTTGTGTAGCCCGGGTTCCCCGCGTTCGGGGAACGCGGGCTACACAAACACTTACGTGATCGAGAGCGGGCCGGACGGCGCGTCACGAAAACACTACGTGATTGCAGGTGGCGAAGCCGAGGGCGCGTCGCGAAATAATTCTTTGCCGAAGCCGCTGCCTCCCTGCTGTCCATTGCCCGCGGCGGTGCCGCTGCCGGCGGACGGCTGCTGCGCGGGGCCCGCGGTCGCGCCGCCGCCGACGACAGCGCTCGGCGGATTTCCGAACGCGATGGGCGCCGACGGCGCCGAGCCGAGATACTGCGAGTACGCGCGCCAAAAAAGCGTGAGATTGCCGAGCGAGAAGCGCGCGTTGCGCGACGGGCCGAGCGAATAGACGTGCGGCTGCGCGAAGGCGGGCGTGGTGTCCGACTCGACGAAATACGAAATGCCGCGGACGAGCGGCGAGTTGTCGGTGATGGCGACGTCGAAGATCCCGCCCGCGGCGGTGACGCTGAGCGCCGCGACCTGCGTGGGCGCGGGCGTCGCGCCAACGGGATCGACGCCGACGCCGCGGCCGAGATTGTTCACCGCGGTGACGATGCGGTTGAGCGCGTCGTAAAGGCGCGGGTCGCCGGATTCGAGATGCTTGAGTTGTGGGAGCTGGAGCATGGCTGATTACACGTTGCGTTAACTTACTCTGCGTGTTATGGTGCGCGCGGAGAAGAAGCGAGACGCAGACTCACTCCGAATGGATAGATGCTCCGGCCTTGAGCAAGATTCTTAATGGGCCCGTAGCTCAAATGGATAGAGCATCCGTCTGCTAAATGGAGAGATGCGAGTTCGAGTCTCGCCGGGCCCGCCCCAATTCTTTGCTGTTGCAAACTCGTATTAAGTTGTTCAGCACTATTGACAAACGGCAATCCGCGCCGTAGTCTTTTGTCAGCAGACGGATGCTCTAGCCAATTGAGCTAGGGTGAGAGTTTCGGGCGGCTCCAAAAGGGCCGCCCTTCTTGTTTTTCTGCGACGGAATTCAGAAAGTCGGCGTGAGAGATCCAGCGCGCAGTATTTCTCAGGCATGGCGCGCGGAGGCGTCGTGTTGCTTGCGGTGTTCTTCGAGGCTGCGATAATAGCGGTGGCGCGCGTAGAACAAAACCGAAACAATCACAACGCATTCGCCAAGCAGAACAGCCCACACTGCATCGTTCATAGTTTCGATTCTACCACCGTCCGACAATCACGAATAAAATTCCCACGGATGCGAATGCAAGGGCGACTAATAAATCGTGGCTGCCCCCTGAACCCTTAAGCTCAATCTCCAAAGGAACGAAGACAAACAACAGGATACCGATTTCGCGCACGGACTCTGCAATGCGCGTAATTGCGATCTTCCAATCCGGCTTCTGCCAATTCACAGGGAGCGCATTCTATACCAGAACGATTTATGTGTATAGACAAGCTAGATATCCATATGGGATATATGCATCAGTTTCCAGCCTGGAGCGGCGCTAGTTCCCTCCCCTGACGGGCGCCCAGGGATCCTGCGTCAGCGAAGGAACGAGGCGGCGCAGACGGAACCACGAGCCGGGCGAGGCGGCGAGGCCTGCCGGCTCCGCGGGCGCGCCCGGAATTGCGGGCGGCGCGCCAGTTGGCGGCCAGCCGATTTGAAATGCGACGCGCTCGGCGGTGACGTTGATGGGCAGCTCG
Organism: Terriglobia bacterium; assembly: GCA_041484365.1. GTDB lineage: Bacteria > Acidobacteriota > Terriglobia > Acidiferrales > UBA7541 > DASTCZ01. The sequence goes on from JBGPHM010000018.1 coordinate 55,930, forward strand.
AGATCGCGCGGCGCGGGATTTGAGAGCGCGAGCGGCTCGAGCACGAACGCGAACGCTTCATTATTTGCGAACGCGGTGAGGCCGAGCAGTCCGGCGCCTTCGACATTCGCCGTGAGATACGCGAAAAGTTTTCGGTGCGCGCGGAGTTGCAAATCGGCTTCGAGGTCCGCGGGAAGCAAAAACGCAGTGGTGTAATAGGAATTGATGGCGGCGCCGTCGTCGGTGAGCTGCCCGTCTCCGAGCTGATAGATTTTTCCGTTGGCGGCGGCGTTGCCGAGAAAGATCTGCGCGGTGCCGTCGGGACGCTCGGCGAATGTTGCGGCGCGCGCGGCAATCGTCCACGGCGACCACTTGCGCGCGTTGCCAAACGCAAAAAGCTTTTTCGTAATCGAGCTGAAGTGCACAGGCGCGGCGGCGGCGATTTCTTCGGCGCTCGCGAGGCCGCGATAATCGAGCATGAGAATCGTGTTCGGCTGCGTGGCGGTTGCGCCGAGCGGCACGCCGCAGAGAATGCGCTTGTTGCGCGTGTCCACGCGCACCCAGAGCGTGTGGCCGGCCTGCCAGTTGATTAAATCCCACGTGGGCTGAATTTCCTGTGAGATTTTCACCGGCTCGCCGCCGGAATAAAAATAGAGGCCTTCGCGCGCGGCGATGACGGCCCAATCTTCGCCGACGTCCACGCCGTGCACGCTGGGCGTGCCGACTTTGTGCGAGGCTTCGGCAATTGTCCAGCGGTCAGGCTCGTTCGTGCCGTCGTCCTGCGTGACGTAAAAGCTGCGCTCTTTTACGAAGTACAATTGATCGCGCAGCGCGAACGCCGCGCGCACGGCCTGCCCATTCGATTCCGCGGCGCTGAGAATCCCGGTGATGGCGTCGTAACTCTCCGGATCTTCGGCGTAGCTGGCGCGAATCTGCGAGAGATTCACGGGCTGCGCGGTGGGAAATATTTCGATGCAGTCCACGACGAGCGATTCCGAGGGCGCGGGCGCGTCTTCAAAATTGGCGTAGAGCCGCAGCACGGCGTCGGCGGGAATCACGGCGGGCGTTGGCGCGGTGAACGCGACAATAAATTCCTTGTACGCCGCGGTGAGCTGCGCGCTCGAAACATTCGCGCTTGCGAGGACGCCGCCGGTCGCGCTGAAAATGTCAACGGTGAGCGTGGCCGCACCGAGTGAGCTGCCGCGCGCGGCGCGAATGCGCACGGAATATTTTGTGTTGGGCTGCAGGATCGGCATGGCGTTCGCGTCGCGATACGCCGATTGCGTAATCATGCCGCGCGTTGATGGGCCCGATGGAACAGGCCCATGAATGCGATACGCGAAGCCCCACACGATCGCGGAAGTTTCCTGCGAGCCGCCGGGGCCGAGCGTGGCGTCGGCGGTCCAGCCGAGCGGGACGATTCCGGCGGGATCGAAGCCGCCGTCGAACGTGAGGTTCACGAAATTATCAAGCTTCGCGCGCTCGCCCCACCAGAAGAGGCGCGACGAGTAGTCAATCACGCCGGCACATTCGCCCAGCTCGACGAGCTTGAAAAGATTGTCCACGTTTGCGCCTGCGAGCAGCGCGGCGTCGGAAAAATCCACGGTGAGCGACGTGGCGGTGTTGTCCGGGATGAGCATCGCTGTGGATTGCGGCACATTTGTTGGCACGTAGAAAAAGCTGGCGCCATTCGCGCCGGTGAACGCGACGATGCGCGCGATGACGTTCGCCGGGCCCAGCGGAATATTTGTGAGCGTGGCGCGGCGTCCGCCGCCGGTGCTCCACGCGACGGGCGGCGCCGGCGCGGTGAGGTAGCCCTGGCGCGTTTGAAAAATCACGCTGACCTGATGCACACCGGGCGAGACCTGCGGCTGCAGAGTCGAGCTGGCACCCGCGCCGGTGTCACCGGAAGCGGAGTTCGCGCCGGGATTGTCGTACGTGAATTGAGTGGCGCTGGGCACGCCAGAGATGAGGAACGTGCCGTTGAACGTGGCGTCGGCGACGTTGACGATGAGCACGGTCTGGCCGATCTGATAATTGTGCGGCGCGGTCGTCGTGATGGTCGCGACGTTGTTCGCGCGGGCCGCGCCGGTGGGCGACGCCGCGATCGCGATGCTCGTTTCCACGGGCGCTTCGGTGATGCTCGGGCCCGCGCCGGGGCCGCACTGGCTCACCCGATCGAAATTCGTGGCGTCATACTGGCGCGGAATGTCCACGCCGGATTTTCCGTCGGAGATGGCGATGTATTCGCGGCCGAATTGCGTGCAGGATTTCGCGAGCGCGTTTGCCGCGAGGCCTTGCGCGATTTGCGTGAGCGCGCCGGCGGTCAGCTCAGCCCACAGGAATCCGGCGGAATCGAGCGCGAGAAGAATTTGCTGCTCGCTCGAGTTGATAAACGTCTTGAGATAGTTCACCGTGGGATTTCCGCTGATCGCGGTGAAGAAAGATTGCAGACCCGGGCGCGTGCGCACCGCGCCGGGAAGAAACGCGACGTCGGCGCAATCGGGCGAGACGCCGAGCGGGAGATCCGCGGGCGGCATGTCGGTGACCAGGCCGCCGAATTGATCGAGCGGCGCGTCAAGATATCCTGCGACGGACATGGGTTCCCTTCCCCAAAGCCAGCGGCTTTGAGTTGCGATGTCATCTGGAGAAACTCCAGGATTCGCTGAGCTGTGATTCTTAGTTCAGAGATGCGAATTGGAAGCGGCTTGAAACTGGCCTGTACAAAATCGATGCAGGTAATGTTAGTGGAGGTGCGCCGACCTGCCGGATGAGATAGGGTCCGCGTCCGAAACGGCTCACCGCATCTTCCGCAGCAGCCTGGAATGAATCGAAAGAGGCGATTAGCTCGCGATCATGCAAGAGCGCCCATTTCCCCATGTGATTCGCTTCGAGGTCCTGGCGCATCGTGTCATAAGCGGCGATTTCGGAGTTGAGATCAGCCATCGCGGCACCTTCTGCTTGTTTACAGTATAGGCGCGTTGTTGGCAGAGAGTCTAGCGCGGCGAGCTTCGCGATACCCCGTCAGGAATTTCGACGGGAACAATCACGTGCGGCGCGCCGTGGAACGCGGGGCCGGCGTCGCTGAGCACGGTGTCGGCCCAGGAGTCGTAGGCGCGGTCGCGCGCGGCTTCGCGGCGATAGAGAGCTTCCCTGCCCCGACGCGCGGCAGATGAGGCGCCTGACGCGCCGCTGCCAAAACAATTTATGCCGCCACTACCAGAATAATGCGCGGCGTTGCCAGCGGCATTGCTGGAAAATGCCGCGCGGCGCGCGGCATCGGCGTGGCCCGCGCCGGTGAGAGCGCGGCTCGTTTCGATCATCCGCGCGAGGCGCTCGACGATTGTTGGCGTGAGCTGAATGAATTCGCCGCGGACAGGGGCCGCCCCCAGGCGGGGGCCTGTGGGCTCATTGCAAGAATCATTTGACGCGCCGCGATAGGCCGGCGGGCCTTCAAGCGTGAACACATGCTCGTATTCGCCGCGCGAAGGATACGGCCCGAGCGCCGCGATACTGCGCGCGCCTTCGACCTCGAGCGTCGTACGCGCCCAATCATCGGGCGAGCCGTACATTTCCGGCGCACACCAGCGCTCGATGTGCCAGCGGTCGCGCGGAAAATATTTCGGTTCGTAGCGCAGCTCGACGCTTTCGCGTATGAGGATGCCTGCGGCGTCGCGGTCTTCAAAGCGTCCGCCGATCCAAGCGAGACGCGACCATCCCCACACCGCGCGGAAGTTGGGCTCGCCGAAGCGGTTGGTGCCGCCCGCGCGCGCGAGCGCGTGCTCGACGAACGGCGGCGGTGTGTGAACTTCCCGGATTATGCGAATTGCGCACAAGGTCGGAGACCAAAGGAGGGGTGTGTCAATGTGCAGTCAGCAAGAACAAACAACACGAAGCCCGAAATGTGATACGTTATGCCAATTACCTAAATATGAAAAAGTCGCGACCTCCGTTAATTCACTTCAGTTCAGTCTGCGAATTGTATCGACATTTCGAGCGGCTGTTTTTAGGTGGTAATTCAACAAGTCACACTCTCGAATCTACTTGTGGACACAAAATCACGGTCTTCGACCACCATTTCTTCCATGTCGTAAAACTTGACCACCCTGAAAAATCCAAACCATTGCTCATGTCAAATGAGAAGACGACGATCTTAGCCACCCAAAACGGTTTTGGGCCGTATAGTCATGACAGGCAGCGAGCAATCTACTTAGAATCCGCTGTTCATTGCCTTTGTTCCCCCGACGAGGTTTGGGATGATCCTACACTTGATTCCGCTAGATGGATCTACATCACGGAATATGATACCTCCCCCTAGTCGCATACAATTTTACTCGTAGGAGAACGTGGAGAGGACCCCGTTGTTGTGACAAGCTTTCCTGCTAAGAGGCGAAACGCTCAAAAGTGGAGAAGGGGTAAATTAATGTATGTGAGGAGCTAAAACACGTCTGCCGCCCGTTTGACCGAGCGGCAGACGATTACGCGCGGGGATTTCACCCGCTAATCTTTTTAGCTAGCCTGTAGATCATTATCCACAAAAACGGGTGTCTGTCAAGAGTAAAGCAATAAGTCCCTTGAAATCTATAAGATAGGACCTGCTCGTGATCCAATCCAGGTCCGCGGTACCGTCCAAATGCACGCCTATGTCTCGCTCGAGTGCAGTTATACCTGTTTACGTTAGATGCGCCAAGCTGAGGGACGGTTTCTCAACTGTCCCCCGACAAGGCGCGCGAGGATCAGTACCCGCTCGGGCGGGCCAGCGCATCGATGAATGCGCCGCTGCGCGGCGAATCGTCCCAGAGCTGCATGCCGACGTCAAAATAAAAAATGTACGACGCGGCAAGCCCGCCGGAGTTTCCGTAAATCGGGAACACCGTCTGCCCGCCGATCTCGAAGAAGTCGATGTCCTTCATCACGGCGCGGCCCCAGTGCGAGAGGTCGAGGAAATCCACGCGGGTTTGATCCGCGTTGACGCTCGACTTAATCGGCACGCCGGACATCGTCTTGCGTCCGGTGAAAAGCATGTCGAGGTCGTTCGCGCTGCCCTGCGGCCCTTCCTTGATGATCTGGCTGACGGTGATGCCGAGATTTTCCCACGCGTGCTCCTGCTCGACGCTGGTGTACGCGATGAGTTTCCCGACCTGGTTAATGCCGAGGGACTTCCTCACCTTGTTGATGGCGAGGCGGACATTTGCCGGAGTGAGAGCGGCGTTGCCCGCGTTGACGCGCGGCGTGGCGAGTTGCGTGGGATACGTCGCGCGATTCAGGTTGAGCCACGTGCCGGTGGTCGCGTTGTTCTGGTGATACTTGATGCCGAACAAGCTGACCGGCTGCGCGCCGCTCAATCCGTCGTGGACGATGAGATCCGTGGCGACCGTGCCCGAAGGAATGGAATCCACGGTGATGGTTTGCGCGGTGATGGGGTCGGCGGCGGTGACGTTGCAAGTCCCGCGGTTCGTGGTGAGCGTGGCGTCGTAAATCTGCACGGTCTGCCCGACATAAACGAGCGCCGCGCCCGGAGGCACGTTCATCGTGAACGTCCCGCCGCTGATGGACGCGATTGAGCCGAGCACGCCGTTGCCCGCGGTCTGGATGAGTTTGTCGAGGAAGGCGCGGAACTGCTTCATGCCGTTCGCGACTTCGCGTTTCGCGGCGTTTTCGACGGCCTTCTCGCGCGCGTTGGTGGCGTACTCGACGAGCTTGGTGATCTCCACCGCGAAGCGGTAGAAGACCGGCGAGATCGTCGCGACGTCGTACGCGGTGCCGGAGCCGCGGCCGAGGTCGCCGCCATCGGCGTTGTAGCTTCCGGCTTTGCCGCCGGGGTTGACTTGAAGTGGGAGGCGCATCGAGCGGCTGGAAACTTTCTCGACATCGCCGCGCTGTTGGATCATGGAAAGCAGGACGTCGTCGCGTTCGTACAGCAACGGTACTTTGTCCCGCACTTTTTCGAGTTGCAGTGCAATC
>JBGPHM010000019.1:0-60568 GCA_041484365.1 Terriglobia bacterium
AGCGGCTGCCTCAAACGGCCATCCCCTCATTCCGGCTGGCGGCGTGGACCTCGAGAAAAAGATTCAGGATCTGGAAAAAGGTTATCTGCTTGAGGCGCTGCGTCTATCCGATGGCGTAGGGACTCACGCCGCGGAACTCCTCAAAATGACCTACCGGTCGTTCCGCCATTACTCCAAGAAATACGGGATCTAAGGGTTCGCTCCGTCTCTAAAGGATCCCGATATCCCGAATCCTTCAGGAATTACGAACCCGCTTCGCTCGCGTTAAGAGATTCATTTGTGGGAGCCACCCTTATCCGCTTTGCAATCGCCTGGATGGGATACCCGAGAGCAACGACAGTCAATATGATCAACGCCGGATCAATGGGATGGCGGTATCGAAGCGAAGTATGGGTGATGTAATACACGATGGGATAGACCAGCGGGAACATCGCGACAGGAAATGCGTACGGGCTCTTCTGGCGAAAGAGCAGCAACAAGCCGATAAAGCTCAGCAACGAGACGCAAATATTGGAAACCAATGTGATTTTGCTGTCCCACCCGAGCGAATGCCAAACGTCTTGAATCGGGTCCCAGGTTCCTATCCAGTTCTCCGCGAACCGTCGCCAGAAGAATCGCGCTGTGTCTCTGGGGTGGCCCAACATGAATTGCACGGCCTCGTGCTGTTTCTCTTGCATGTATGCGATCTCGCCCATTCTGGCAAACTTCTCGCGTTCTGGCGGGTAGTCATTTGGATGGAGGAACCCCGCCCATGTGTCGGGCACTTGATCGTTGTTTCCTAGCCATAATTCGAGCCCGAGATTGGATCGCAACGGAATAAACGTGTGGAACGCAATATAATTCCGGATTGTCCAGGGAACGCAGCACAGCGCTGCGGCAAGTGCGGCGACTGCGGGCAACTGAATCCATCGGCCGTGTGACTTCAACAGTTTCCACGCCAGCCAGCCGAACAATATCAGGAGGACGGAGAGGAATGATGCGTTCGTCATAAGCGCAGCGCCCCACAGGAGACCGTACCCAATCCAATCCCTTACGCGCCTTGAGTCCACAATCGCCAGGGTTGCCCAAACCACCAGGCCCCCCAACAGTGCTGCAAGAGATGTATCCCAGATCCACTCAAATGGAATCAGGATGGAGTTGGGGAATGCCGCCCACAACCATGCACTGCCCGCTGCGAGCTTCGGACCGCCGACCCGTCTCGCGATGAAATAGACAGGTATGCATGTGAGCGTCGAAAACAGGTCATTCAAGAGGATGATGACCAAATGCGATAGGTATGAATAAACTCCGAAGAGTTTGAACACACCTCCAAGTAAGTAGGGATAGATTGGTGTAAGCCACGCCGTCGGCCCCGTCGGGATTGAAAGTGGGGAACTGAACCCTTTCCCAGTTGCGATCGATCTGGCAATGCGTCCGGTCTCATATCCAAACGGCGGCGCTGTGATAATGGGGACTGTGGAAGAACGAGTATGGACGTACCACAATAATTCCACGCGCACCGCGAACGCGAATACCATAATGACCGAAAGGGATAAAAAGGCTCGCCGGACAATGCTCATTCGCTTATCCAATTCATCCTTACGACGTTGTTTCAATTCCAGGTTCCCATGCTAGCGGTGACCTCTACCCGACTACAATCCTTCAGCTTGGCTTTGCGGGACGTCGTTGCCCATTTGATTACAGTCGCCTCTTTACTTGCGTAGGCTCTTACGGCAATCACCATCTGAGTTCCCTACCGTCATTTGGACCATCTGACACCCGCCTCTGTGCCACATTCCGCATTGAGGAATTCCGACACTTTATCGTTGGAAATTGTGACGTTTTTTGTCAACTCACCCTTAGGGCAGACTCATTCGAACTGGCTGGACCTCAAACGCCATCCACATCCATACCGTAACTGCCTGATTCTAGGCATGTTACCGGCTTGTGCCTATGAAGTCACCTCCGTTCGCAGTACTGGAACTAGGCTTGCATCTATGTAGGCCGAACCCGGTAGGGTCTCATAGATTCCAAGAGAATAGATTCCAAGAGAATAGATTCCAAGAGAGAGGAAAGAATGCGAAAACAACAGAAAGGTTTCTCCCTAATCGAGCTTTTGATCGTTGTGGCGATTATTCTCATTATCGCCGCTATTGCGATCCCGAACTTGCTCCGTGCGCGAATTTCAGCAAACGAAGCTTCCGCAGTCAGCTCAATGCGCACGATGAACACCGCGTGCATCACTTACAACTCAACCTACGGCCTATATCCGCTAGCGATTTCGAACCTTGCCCCAGTGGTCTCACCTGCTCTTCCGACCAGCACTGCGGCTGACCTGCTCGACCAGGTGCTTGCTCCTGCCAGCGGGAACGCGACCAAGAGCGGTTACACCTTTACGTACACTTCAGCCACTGGCTCGGTGTATACGATCCTTGGCGACCCTGTCACGGTGAACCAGACCGGCGTTCGTCACTTTTTCACGGATCAGTCCGGCGTGCTCCGCTTCAACGCGGCAGCGGTGGCGGCCGTTACGGACTCACCCCTGCAGTAAACCACCAAAACCCCCCAACGCGACAGCAAGGGCGGAGGCCACAAGCCTCCGCCTTTGTGTTTTATGGGACTTGATTTCACCTGAGGGAGAAGCCAGACCATGCGGCAGAACCGCGAACAATTGCTGTCGCCATCACCTTCAGAACAAAGGCAGTGCAGTCAGTCCGATCCGATCGCTAATTTCTAGTGGGCGCGGCGCTTCTCGATTTCTTCTTTTGCCTGCCTAGAAAGCGGATCCGTACCAAAGTCCACCCTCATGCCAAGCTGATACTCACGCTCCGCGTCTTCCAATCTGCCTGTCTTCGCGTATATCAATGAGAGCTGGTAGAGCGCGTGATGATCGTAGGAGTCGAACTCCGCGGCTTCCCGAAAGAATTTTTCAGCCTCAACCAAGTCATTCTTTTGCAGGGCGAGATCAGCGAGGCCGTCGAGCCCGTCCGTATTCAGCATGATGTCCACGGATTCGCGGTACTTAGTTTCTGCTTCGCGAATCCTACCTCGCTTGACATAGAAACCGGCTAGCCGATTAAAGGCATCCCAGTCATACGATGAAATGTCGAGCGCCGCGCGAAACTGAGCCTCGGCCTCTGCGTCCTGTCCTTGCCCCGCAAACGCTTCCGCCAGTCCGACGTGCGCATCGGAATTCTTCGAGTTTATCTCTACCGCCTTACGCAACAACTGAGTCGCTTCAGCAAACCTGCCCTCCGAAACCGCGGCCCTGCCCAGATTGCCCAGCGCAAACGCATTATTCGGATCGCACTCGAGCGCAATCTTCCACTCTTTATAAGCCTCTTTAGGGTTGCTCACCTTCCAGTAGGCTGAGCCTAGGTCGGAATGCCCCGTCGCATTATTCGGATTTTGTTCCACGATCGCCTGGAAAAACTTAATCTCGTCATGCCATTCCGTGTTTCGCTTCACAATTCTGAATGCCAAAAGTCCTGCAAGAATTATTCCAGCGCCCGATAGTCCGATTGTTGCCCATTTCCGCCTTTTTACGCCCTCAATGTTCCACAACGCGAAGAACCCCACTGCGGCCATCCAACAAAATCCCACGGACGGTACATACAGATACCTTTCCGCAAAAACGTTCGCGGACATCCATCGCGCATTGAGCCCGGTGGCCAACATTGGTATCATCCATACAATTCCAAACGCCGCTATCCGGTTTTTCTTCCACAACAAACAAAACAGGAAGATCACACACACGATCCACGCCATGCCCGAAATAAACCCCGGCTCGCGCCAGGTGACAGTTGGAACGAACGAATAGAGGGCGGATAATTTCAACGGCCACAAAATCTTTGTCAGGTAGTCTCCCGTGAGAGTGACACTGGAAAGAATAGCCCTGCCCCACGGGAGGTGCGCTCGCTGTAATCTTGGAATCAGACTCCCCATGAACGCAATCCGGGCGCTCAAGTAGATTGCCGCCACAACCCACAACGGCGCATGCCGCCAAAACTTTTCGCCCCAAGCCGTACTGGTGCGATCTTCCGCAAAAAAATGCTGATAAGCCGCGGCGATCAAGGGGAAGGCAATCGCGGGTTCCTTCGAGAGCAGCGCCAGAAGGAAGCAGACACACATCATTGGCGTCGTCCACCATTTCCTGCGCTTCGGATCGCCCAAATTCAAGAAGAACCAAAAGCTAAGCAGCAGGAAGAATCCAAGCTGCAAGTCCGAAACCGCGGCCACCCATGCGACAGCCTCCGTATGAACGGGATGCAATGCAAATATCGAAGCCGCGAGAAAGCCGATGGCCTCAGACCGGAACAGCCGCCGCGTAACAAGAAAAAGCAATATGACGACGAGCGCGTTCAATAGCACGTTCGCCAGGTGAAACACGTATGCCAGCGGCCCATAAAGCTGATAGAGCAGCAGATACTCGACTTGCATCAATGGGCGGTAATAGTTTGTCGGAACCTTTGTGTATCGGAAGGACCAGACCGACGAAGTGACAATCTGTTTTACATGGTGGAAATTGCGCAGATAAGGGTTTTGAAGGACCTGGAAATCGTCGTCGTATACGAATGAGTTTCCGAGTGTGTTGAGGTAGGGAAGTACGCCCACCAGTATCAGCGCGCTAAAGAGAAGCGCCTCCCGTGAGCGCCCCGCTCGTTTTGCACCAGACAATTCGCTACCTGCTTCTTCCAAGGCCGCTCAGTTTCCTTCCAGTGCAAATAAGAATCGCGCCACCGGACTGTTCGCCATGCTTCTTGCATTTGCCATTCTACTGTCGCGGCCCACTTCCAACTTGTGCATTTCAGCCTACCTTGTGCAAAGCGGAACCCACCCAACTCCTGGAATCCGCTGCATGGGCTGCCATGAATTCCCGCTGGATTAAATTGGACCGTCCAGATATACTGTCTCTGGATTACTATCAGGGGTTTTTGGGCTGGGTACTGAGGACCCGCTCTGGGCAGTTGGGGCAAAATGCTCCAGGGAGGTCATCATGCAAAGGCGCGACCGCGGTTTTTCTCTCCTCGAACTTCTCATCGTCGTAGCAATCATTCTGACGTTGATGCTCGTCGCAATCCCAAATGTTTCCAAGATGCGCATGACGGGCAACGAGACGTCTGCTCTGAAGACGCTCGACACGTTGAGAACTGTTTGTTTCGCCTACCAAACCAGCTACGGAACATTTCCGAAAGATCAGTCCCAGCTTGGCCCGCCTCAGGGCGGCAATCCAAGCGGGAAGGATGCCGCTGATTTGATTAACAGCGATTTGGCACCATCGGGCGGCGTCGCCGCAAATAAGGACGGCTACGCATTCCGCTATGTCGCGGGCCCCGCGGATACCAACGGTGTGATCGCTACGTATTCAGTCTATGCCGATCCATCGAGTTACAATAATACGGGCAGGCAGCGATTCTTCATGGATCAGTCAACTCACATCCACTACACCACGGACGGGACGCAAGCATCCGCTTCGAGCCCGCTCAGGTAATCATCGTTTAGCGCATCCTCGTGATTCATCTGCCTCTAGCATCATTTCCAGCCTCTGTTAAGCTATTGTCATGCGCTTTCGCGCAATTTTCGCCCGGCTCGCACTCGCGACCTTTTTCCTCTCCGCCGCCGCGTCGCCCGGCCCCTCAGACGACGCGAAGCGGATCGTTCAGCTTGTCGAATCGCGTTACCATTCCGCGCGCACGCTGAAAGCTGTTTTTCTCGAACGCTACACGGAAGGCCGGCTCACTGTCCGCGTCGAATCCGGAACCGCCTATTTCTCCCGGCCCGGCCGCATGCGATGGGAGTACGAAGAGCCGGAGGTGAAGCTCTTTCTAACCGACGGGAAGACCGTATGGTTCTACGTTCCCAGCGACCACACCGTAACGCGCGCCCCCATGAAGGAGAGCAGCGACCTGCGCACGCCGCTCTCGCTCATTACAGGCAGGTCCAGCCTGGACCGCTTCTGCAAGCACATCGATTTGCTGCCACAGCCCGGAGAAGTCGGTGCAGTCACGCTTCGTTGCCAGCCGAGGGGTTCCTCGGATTCCGCTAGTTCCTCTAACAATCATTCTGCGTCAACTGTGAGGACCAGTTCGCCGCAAGATCCCGGCGAAATCCGGGAAGTGATTCTTGACGTGGACCCCAGGGACGGTTGGCTCACTCGCGTCGTAATCCGCCAAACAGGCGGCATCGAACTGGAATATCGCTTTGGCCGCTGGCAGAAGGACATGGACCTTCCCGAGACAATGTTTCACTTCACGGCCCCCAAAGGCGTTGCCATCGTGGAGGAAGGGGCACCAACCGGCCAGCCCCAGTGAACCTTTTCCCCTTATCCAGGGTCTTAGTATGTGGGTGGCAGGGGCCTATCTACCCAGGCCGCATCCTGCCCAAACTCTGTGGAATGTACCCTTCCGCGCAGGGGTAAGCGCACCGCGCTTTAGACACCCGTGCGATTGAGGTAAACTGGCACCGTGGCTGATTTTGTATGCAAAGTCGCTGACGCAAACGGGCACATCTCCTCGCAAGTGGAAGTGGCCCAGACCCTCGACGAGGCTCGCCAAAAGCTTCAGGAGCGGGGCCTGTTTGTCTATTCCGTGCGTCCGCAGGGCGGCATTCTTGGCGCCCTTATGCAAACCAAGCGCAAGCGCGCTATCGGTGGCACCGAATTCCTGATCTTCAATCAGCAATTCAACACTCTCATCAAGGCCGGCCTGCCCATCCTGAAGTCTCTTGACTTGCTCTCCGAGCGCGTCGCCGCACCGAGGCTCCGTCCGGTGCTCAGCGAAGTCCGCCGCCGCGTGCGCGAAGGCGCGCTTCTTTCTGAGGCCCTTGCGGAGAACGGCAGTTTCCCGAAGGTTTACACCACTTCGGTTCTAGCAGGCGAAAAGAGCGGCAATCTTCCCGGTGTGCTGGACTATTACATCGCCTACCAGCGCGTTACCACCGGCATCCGCAAGAAGTTGATCGCTGCGCTCGTCTATCCGGCGATTCTTATTCTTGCGGCGATCTCGATCGTCACGTATGTGGTGGCCTACGTGATTCCGCAGTTCGCCCGGCTCTACGCGGATATGAGCATCACCTTGCCGCTCGCAACTCGAATCCTGATTGCAGTCGCTGTCGGCTTTCGCCCTTACCTCATCGGCGCTTTCGCCCTTCTGGTGGCCGCCGCGATTGCGGTTTATTTTTGGTCGCGCACCGAGACAGGCGGCGTGGCAATGGATCGCCTGAAACTCAAATTGCCATTTGTCGGTGACACCTGGATCAAATTCCAGATCGCGCAGTTCTCCCGAACCCTTTCGACCTTGCTGACTGGCGGTACTCCGCTTGTCCAGGCGCTCGACACAGCCGCGCAGGCGATCACCAGCAAACTCGTCGGCGACTCTGTGCGCGAGTCGGCGAAACTGATCCGCGAAGGCCAATCGCTCCATGCCAGCCTGGCCTCCACCGGGATTTTCCCCGAGCTCGCGCTGGAAATGACGGAAGTCGGCGAGGCCAGCGGCGCTCTCGCACCGATGCTCACGAGCGTGGCCGAGTTTTACGAAGAAGAGGTCAACGTCCGCACCGCAACAATGGTTTCACTGATTGAACCGGCGATTTTGATTTTCATGGGCGGAATCGTGCTCTTTATTCTTGTTTCACTCTATTTGCCGATTTTCAGTTTTTCTCTCGGCGCCAACGCCGGTGGCGGTGGATAGCAAAGGTGGATAACCCTTGAGCATTGCGAACCACAATACAGGATTGCCATTGAGCATTGATGAGCATGATGACCGCGATCACGCCCAGCGCCTCGCTGCGCGCTATCGCTGCGGTTTCGTGGATTTAAACGAGCAGCACATCGACCCCGAACTCTTCCGCAGCATTCCCGCGGACCTGATGTTCCGCTTCAATTTTGTTCCGCTCGAGTCGCATGACAATTCGCTCATCGTCGCCGTCGCCGACCCTGCACAGGTGCTCCTCAGCGACGAGTTGAGCCTCCTGATCGGCAAGAAGCTGGTGCTCAAGGTCGCCACACCCGCGCAAATCAGCGATCTACTGAAACGCACCGAGCAATCCCAGCGTGTTCTCGAACAGGCGACGGAAGCCTTCACTTTGCAGGTTGTCGAGGAAGATGAAGAGTCCGACGAAACGCTCTCCGCGGACCGCCTCACCAGCGATTCCGCCATCAGCCCCGTCGTCCGTCTTGTGGACACCGTCATCTTCACCGCTCTCGAGCGCCGCGCCAGTGACATTCACATCGAAGCGCGCGATATCGAAGTCGTCATCAAATACCGTATTGACGGCATTCTTCAGTACGCCATGATGCCCATCGCCAAGGAATGGCACTCCACGATTCTCACCCGCATCAAGGTCATGAGTGATTTGGATATCGCCGAGCGCCGCGTGCCACAGGACGGCCGCTTCCGCGTCCGTTACAAGGGCCGTTTCGTGGATTTCCGCGTCTCCATCATGCCGTCCATTCACGGCGAAGACGCCGTCCTTCGCGTCCTCGACAAAGAAACTCTCTCGGAAAAATTCCACAACTTAACGCTCGATGTCGTCGGCTTCGATCAGGAAGACTTGCGCAAGTTCCGCAAGTACATTCAAGAGCCTTATGGAATGGTTCTGGTCACCGGCCCCACGGGTTCCGGCAAGACCACCACACTCTACGGCGCAATCAACGAAATCAAGACCGACGAAGACAAGATCATCACGATCGAGGACCCGGTCGAATATCAGGTGCGCGGCATTACCCAGATTCCTGTAAATGAAAAGAAGGGCCTCACGTTCGCGCGCGGTTTGCGCTCCATCTTGCGGCACGACCCCGACAAAATCATGGTCGGCGAAATCCGCGACCAGGAAACCGCGCAGATCGCCATTCAGTCCGCGCTCACCGGGCACCTCGTCTTCACCACCGTTCACGCCAATAACGTCACCGACGTCATCGGCCGCTTTATCAACATGGGCGTCGAGCCATACAATTTCGTTTCCGCCCTGAACTGCATTCTTGCCCAGCGCCTTGTCCGCGTCGTTTGCGAGCACTGCCGGAAGTTTGCGCCGCCCACCATCGACGAACTGAAAACGTCGGGCCTCGACCCAAAGATTTGGGCGCAGGTGCCGATTGCCTCTGGGGCGGGTTGTCTGGAATGTTCGGGAACGGGCTATCATGGACGCGTGGCCATCGCCGAATTGCTCGACCTCACGGATCACATCCGCGAGATGATTATCAGCCGGCGCCCGACTTCTGAAATCAAGCGCCACGCGAAGGATACCGGAATGCGTTTCCTCCGCGATGCGGGACTTGCCAAAGTGCGCACGGGCGTGACAACGTTGCGCGAAATCAATAAGGTGACGTTCATTGAGTAGCTCCGCCGGAATCCGCCAGGGAGTTTACCGCAGCGCTTTTGTCCGCCGCGTCGCGCGAATGCTTGATTCCATGCCGCATCCGCTTGTGGCATGCGAAATCTCGCCGGACTATGTGGCCGCCGCGAATTGGCGGCGCGGCACCTACGGCCTCGATGACTTCGCGTTCGTTCCGCTGCCGCCGGGCGCGATTGAGCCAAGCGCCGTGGAATCCAATTTGGTGAATGCGGAAGCGGTTCGCGGCGCGATCAATGAGGTCATGCGAAAGTTGGGAGTTCGCAATCAAAGCGTCGCGCTGCTTGTTCCCGATGCAGTGATTCGCGTATTCGTTCTCCATTTTGACGTGTTCCCGCGATCCTCCGCGGAAGCTGTTCCCATGCTTCGCTGGCGACTGAAGAAAAGCGTCCCTTTTGAAGCGGAGGAGACGCTGATTTCATATATGCGGCAGGCTCCGCGCGATGATGGCGTGGACATCGTTACCGCCCTCGCCCGCTTGCGCATCGTGAAGGAATATGAATCTCTGGTGGAGTCCGCCGGGGCGCATCCCGGAGTTGTGATGAGTTCTACTCTTGCCACTCTTCCGCTTCTCGATGACGCGCGCCCGGTGATGCTTGCCCGCATTTCCGGCGCCACGCTTACCACCGGAATCGCAAGGGAAGGAATTCTCGCCGGGTACCGTTGCACCGAGCTTCCATCGGGACTTGACGCGCTCGAGCCAAAAACTTTGCTCGACGAGCTTTTTCCTGTGGCCGCTTATTATCAGGATGCCTGGAGCGAAGGCATTCAGGGTTTGCGCCTGGCAGGTTTTGGGAAGCGGCTCGAAGACTTCCGCGTGCCTCTGGAAGCGGAGTTTGGCTGTCCGGTCACAGGATTGCTTCGCGCAGCGCAATTGGCGGGGAAGCTCAGCAATGACGCGCAGCGCCTGGCGGATCAGGAACTCGACGCGCTTGTAGGCTGGAGCATGAACCGCGGGTCGTAACACTGCAGGAGTAAAGGAACGAATAGGGAACTGATGAAAGTACGTCTCAATCTCGCCACTGCGCCGCTCGAAAACGACCGTCGATTCGTTTTCGGATATGCCCTGGTCGGCACTGTGGCGGTGATCGCCCTTCTCGTTCTCTCCTGGCGCGCCTACTCAATTCGCAAGGCCAATGAATCGCGCCGCACCGAAATGGCGCGAATTGAAAGTGAAATCACAAATCTTACAAATCAGCGCCAGGAGCTGGAAACCTTTTTCAATGACACAAAGGTTATGGAAGTCCGCGACCGCTCGACTTTTTTGAACGGCCTGATTGAACAGCGCAGTTTTCCGTGGACGCGGATCTTCATGGATTTTGAAACCCTACTCCCCGAGGGAGCGCGCGTCACAAGCATCACTCCGCGCCTCAAGTCCGGGCACATCGAGCTTACATTGAAGGTCGGCGCGACTTCAGACGAGAACGGAATGAAATTCTTGCGCGCGCTCGAATCATCGCGCTCGTTTTCGCACATCGCCTTGATTTCAGAAGATCGGCCGGAACGCGCGGCCGATGTTGACCACGTCCATTACGATCTGACCGCGTGGTACACGGCAATCGGCGATGCGCCCAAGGCGGCGGTTCAGACGGAACCTCACTCCTCGCGACCGGACCCAACGACACACGGCGAGTTGAACCGATGACCATGAAAAACCGCAAAATCGCAATTCGCGCCGTGGTCGCTCTCGTGCTCCTGCTTGATGGCGCGCTGATCGCCGCGAACTACAAGCTGACCGCGTCGCCGGAAGCCACCTTAGACCAATTGCGTCTCTTGCGCCGCCGCCGGGACATGATGGGCGCTGATGTCCGCCGCGCTTCCGACATCCGCAAGAGCCTCCCTGACGTGGAGACTCAGAGCACAAAGTTTTACGAAAAGGATTTGCGGCCGGAGGCAGCGGGATATTCATCCGTCAGTGCGGACCTCGGCAAACTTGCTCACGATGCGGGGCTGGAAATCACCTCCACGCACTTCCGCCAAAAGAATCTCGAAAAGCGCGGCGTCGATGAGGTTTCGATATCCCTCAGCATGACGGGGGCATATCCGAGCCTGGTGAGTTTTATAAATGGACTCGAACGTTCCGGTAGTTTCTATTTGCTTGACAGCCTCTCGCTGGATTCGAGCAGTGAAGGAAAATTGCGGTTGAATCTCGAATTGCGCACTTATTTCAGGTCATGACCAAGCCGGAGAAAATTCGTCTCGTGATCATGCTGCCGATTCTGGCTCTGCTGCTGTATTTCGTTTATACGAAATACCAGGGCGCCTCAGCACCGGCTCCGGCGTTTGACGCCACCGGCAACTATCAGCCAATGACCATTGAGAATCCCGCCCTGCGATTTGATCTGATCGCCCACTCTCTTACGGCGCAGTACACCGGCCGCCACCGGAATATTTTCGACGACAAACTACCCGTTGAAATAAAGCAGCCTCAAGACCAAAACCCGAATCAATTTACATCTCGTCCTGTGGACACCGGCCCCGGACCCCTCGTGTTTCCGCTGAAGTGCTTCGGCTTTGTCGAGGGACCGGCCACCGGAATGCGCCGCGCGTTCTTCACCGATGGAGATGACGTTTTCATCGCGGGCATAGGTGACACGATCTTGAATCGCTTCCGGCTCCTCCGCATCGGCAATGACACCGTCGAAGTTGAGGAACTGGGAGGTCCCGCACGCCGCGCAACTGTAGCGATGGAACAGGAGACACACTCGCCATGAGGCATGACGGAGCAATGCGCGATAACCGCAGTGCGTCACGCGGCGCATCTCGTTGCGCTATTTCCGATGAACGCGGCTACGCGATGCTCATGGTCATGTTCATGGCCACGGTCTTACTGATTGCAGCGACCGCGGCGTCCGTCAACCACTTAACCAAGGGCAAGCGCGAGCGAGAAACCGAACTCGCATGGCGCGGAAATCAATATGTGCGCGCAATCCAGCTTTACTTCAAGAAGAATGGCCGCCTGCCGAAGAGTCTTGAAGATCTGACGAAGTACACGACCGACCAGCCGCGCTACATCCGCAAGGCTTACAAGGACCCGATGAGCACCGACGATGATGGAGGCTGGCGCTTCATTTACCTTGGCCCCGGCGGCACCCTCATCAATGGCGTGATGCACAAAAGGCTGTATGCAGGGACGCTTCCGGGCCCACCACCACAGCAAGGTCAACCGGGAGGAGGCATCGGTAATCCTCCAGGCGGTATTCAGCCGCCGGGAGGGATTAATCCCCCGGGATCGGGGGGTACACCGCAGCAGCCTCCCGGGCAGCCGCCAAACCCCAATCAACCCGGTCAGGGGCCTGGGGGACCCACCACTGGCGGCCCAATATTCGGCGGCCAACTGATTGGAGTCGCAAGCAAGGTCGAGAAAGATTCGATTCGCGTGTACGAAGGCGGCGACACTTACTTTAAGTGGGAATTCATCTGGGACCCAACGAAGCCCGCGAACAATCTGGCGCAGGGAAATCAGCCGGGAGGCCCGCAAAAGCCGCCTCCGGGGCCGGGAACAGGTCAGAATCCGCCACAGAATCCTCCTCAGAATCCGTAGCAGTTGAATTAGCACCGGGATGAGTCGCGGCGAATCACCAAGTTGAATTTGAAAGCGAATCAGAATCTGCGAACAATTGCGGCTGTTGAGCCGGTTGGTGCGGGTTGATTCGGTGCAGATGTCGACTTTTTTGGTGCGGCGGAGGTTCGAGATGCAGTGGAGGCTGTGGCTATTGGCGCGGTGGATTGCCTGGATTCCTGCGCTGAATTTTGCGGAGGCTGTTGCGCGACTCGATTCGTGATTTTCGCAACATAGTCCTGCGTCTCGCGATAGGGAGGTACGCCGCCAAACTGATCGACGCGTTCGGGGCCTGCGTTGTACGCGGCGAGCGCAAGCCTTACGTCGCCGTGAAAGCGATCGAGCAATTCCTTCAGGTAGCGCGCGCCTGCGTCAATACTTTGCGCGGGGTCGAACGGATTCTCGACGGCGAGCCGCATGGAGGTTTCGGGAAGCAGTTGCATCACGCCCTGCGCATTCTTGCGTGATACGGCGCGCGCGTCGAAATTCGATTCCGCGGCGGCGACGGCAGCGAGCAATTGCGCGTCGAGGCCATACTTTTGCGCCGCGGCGTTGATCAATTCAGGGTAACGGACATTTGCCGGTGCGCTTGCGCCGCGGGGGACAGCCGGGACAAAAACTTCCTCCGGCTCGATATTGACGACGTCCTCGGCGGCCACATCCACCGTGCCGCCCGCAACATGAAGCCGCAAAATGCGACCCAAATTCTCATAGCCGCTGATGTGAATCCGCAGGCCGTTGCGGAGCACAGCATACTCAGCGCGCGCGCCGGGCGCGAAAAAACACGCGAATACAATCAAGAGTGCGGCGGCTCTCAAAATTCGCATCATGCTTCACCCAATGCGTATGCACAGATGGCGTGCGCGACGCCCGCTTCGTCATTCGTAAGCGTTGTGCGCCAGCCTGTCGTTTTCAATTCCGCGACGCTGTTTCCCATCACGATTGGCATGCCTGCATATTCGAGCATCTCGCGGTCGTTCAGGTTGTCTCCGATGGCCATCACCTCTTCGCGCGCGTAACCCTGCCTCGAGGCCCATTCGGCGAGCGCCGCGCCCTTTGACACGCTTGGATGTACGACATCCACCAACGCGAAGTCGCGCGCCTCATATTCCGTGAGAGCGAGCGCAAATTGGTTAGACGAATTCATCCCGCGAAGGGTAGCGGCAGTTTCTCGCGTCGCGCGCACCGTGCCGGTGTACATCACTTGAATCGGGTCTTCGGTGAGGCAGGCTTCAAGCGGAGTGCAGAAGGCGATGTACTCCTTGTTTCGCTCGTAGTAGCCGCGGCGGTGCGGGTCGTCCAGATTCATGCGCTCGAAGATCACCTGCTCGGCCTGCGGGCGGTCAAAAACGACTGCCGTGCCGTCACGAAATTCCGTGGTGGCCGCTAGGACGCGCCGCGCTTCAGCGGCGGGCAGCAAGTGGCGCAATTGCGTCTCTCCACTGCTGGACTTCACAACCGCGCCATTGTTGACGATCATCGTGATTGCGCATTGGAGCTGCGCGCTGATGGGGCGAGCGAAATCGAAGCGGCGCCCGGTCACCAGCGCGACCTCAATACCGGATTCCACGGCGCGGGCGATGGCGCGCTGGTTGGCTTCGGGAACCTTCCAGTGGCTGTCCAGAAGCGTGCCGTCAATATCCACGGCGATGAGTCGTATGGCCACGCTCCCATTGTAGCTGGTGAAGCAGTTCGAGGCGATGGTACTCACGGATTTGTGCTTATTGATGTAGAATCCGCGCGTTTCAGACGACAATTCATTTTGAGGAGGAGTGTAATGCACCGTTTCCGCTATCTCGCAATCACGCTGTGTTTTATCACCGCTACAGTTTTCATCGCTTCCTGCGAAAAGGAAGGCTCGGGGATTTCCGTTCAAGTGAACAACCCCGCCAAGGATGAAGCAGCGATCCGCGCTGCGGACGCTGCATGGCAAAAGGTTGCACAAGCGAAAGATGTAGAGGGCTGGGTGGCGAATTACACCGACAATGCGACGCTAATGCTTCCCGGCGCTCCCGCGGCGAGAGGGAAGGATGCCATCCGGAAGGCCGTGACCGCTGCGATGGCCGACCACAATTTTGCAGTGACGTTCGGGCCGACAAAAATTGAAGTGTCCAAGTCCGGAGACCTCGCCTACGACTTGGGCACTTATTCGCTGACCGGGAGCGACGCAAAGGGCAAGCCGCAGAGTTCAAATGGGTTGTATCTGGTAGTGTGGATGAAGCAGGCGGATGGAAACTGGAAGGCAATCATCGACTATCCGGGGACGACAACGCAGTAGGGGAGAATCTCAAAATGACGAATAACAGTTTCAACCGCAGGGATTTTTCCGTTCGCTTGGCAACTCTCATTTCGGGAGCCGGCCTCGCCGGACTTGCATTGCCATCACCAATCCACTCACAGACGGGCAGCCTTGCCACGGGCCCTGAAGTCTCACATTCGTCGGAAGCCATCCATCAAGAAGTCACGTTCAACGTCCCCCGGAAGCGCGTGTACGAGGCGCTCACGGAAACCGCACAGTTCGACAAGGTGGTGAAGCTCAGCATGGCCGTGGCGTCGGGTATGAAACTTGGAACGAAGCCCACGCAGATCAGCCTTGAAGTAGGCGGCGCATTTTCACTTTTCGGCGGCTACATTTCGGGCCGCCATCTCGACCTTGTGCCCGGTGAACGAATCGTGCAGGCCTGGCGAGCGGGCAGTTGGCCCGCTGGCGATTATTCCATCGCCAGCTTCAAGCTATCGGACCTGGGCGCCGACACGAAACTTATTTTTGACCACATGGGCTTCCCGAATGGCGAAGCAGCGCACCTCCTCGAAGGTTGGAACGGTAATTACTGGGAACCGCTCAAGAAAGTTCTGGCGTAGATCGAATATGTCGAAAGACGCCCCGTTCGTCCGTCCGGGACCATCATGCGGCACCCCTTGCCTCAACATTGAATGACCATTCGTGAAGCCCGGCTGAGGCAAACCTCGCCTTTGAACCGAAACCTCGTCCGCGAAGTCTTGCCATATTGAAGAGCTCCACTCTTCACGATGATGTGAGAGCTTCGCAATGCGGCACAGGTGTAAAATGGACGATGCGTTTGAATTCACTGAGGTAATCTCACAATGAGCAAATACGGCTACTTTCGGCGCGCATTGGTGCTTGGCTCCGCGCTGTCGCTTGCGGGGCTGGCGTTTGGGCGGCAGGCGATGCCGCA
This sequence comes from Terriglobia bacterium, assembly GCA_041484365.1. Taxonomy (GTDB): domain Bacteria; phylum Acidobacteriota; class Terriglobia; order Acidiferrales; family UBA7541; genus DASTCZ01. The sequence goes on from JBGPHM010000019.1 coordinate 16,087, forward strand.
ACGCGCGCCCGAAAGAACGCTGATCGTAAATGGCAAAACCGTTTCTGGTGCGTTGACCGATGTGCAAGGCCGCACGTATGTGGACCTCCAGATGCTCTCGCAGGCGCTCGGCGGCACCCTGACGATTGAGACGGACCGAATTACGCTTGCGATTCCCGCCGCGGGCGCAGTCAACTCCTCTTCAATTCCGCAGCAGACCCCTGCGAACCCGCCGGCGAGATCGGAACGCCTCTCAACAAACTTTCGGTCGGCCGCAATCACCGCGCTGGGCGAAATGCGCCAGTGGCAGGGCGCCGTCGAAAGTGTGATCAGGTATGCCGTGCCGGTGGTGGGAACGTGGCCGCAGGATTACCGCGACCAGGTCGAGTCCAGCACCAATCAGGCAAAGGTGTTTGCCATGACGGACGAAGACCACAGCGCTCTTCTATTGCTGCAGAGTAACTTTACAAATTTGAGCGCGTGGTCGGACACAGTCGTCGCGGAGAGGAAGAATTTGAACGCCGCGCGGTTCGTGGATCCCAATGCACTGAAGAACGATACGGCGCTCGTGAAGATTACTGCGTGCAGCCGGTTTCTGGGGGGCATGATCAGCGGCGGAGTTTTCTCGGATAACGCGAATTGCCATTGAGGGCGGGCAGACGCCTGGGAATCGGCAAGCTAGGTCGGGAACATCGAAAGACCTCACGTCCTGGCCGAACATGTGGCACGCGACTCGTCTTAGATCCTCTTCTCACAAGCTTCCAAGACTCGAACCATAAAGCTGTGGAATTTGTTGAAATTCCACTCGATGTCTGCCATCGGGCGAATGAACCCATATTTGCCTTTTGCTTCGATCAGGATGGCGTCATCCAGGATCTTTTTCGATCTGTCGATTTTCATCTTATACCGATAAAGACCACGAACCTGCTCCCGAAGTGGTCCTTTAGGAGACAAATTGATCGTCGCATCCAAGTCTTCCTCGGAAATATCTTTGTCGAGTTCCTCGGGGGTCGGTTCAACTACTGGTTTTTGATACACCGGGCCCGGCATTATCGATCCCCTGTGTGCTGCAAGGTGTCTTAAATAAGCTATACGATCAAGAAATTTAGAGAATTCAGGATCCACGAACGCCATATGAATTTCAGGAGCTTTCGTCTTGAGCGCATTGAGGAAGGCTTGCGACTGAGCGGCCACTTTTCGGAGCTTAATTCCAAGATCTAGGGCGGCGTTCAATAGGACCGCAATGCTGTCCAATCCGCCGAATATAAGGAGATAGTAGAATTCAAGGAAGTATCCAACCTCGAATGCAAAACGCTGTCTAGTCCATTTCGCACGAGAAGCGGCGCGCCGTTCTAAATCGTAAAATAGTAATCGATCCCGTGTAAAACACAGGTTCGAGAGACGGTTATATATCAACATTCGTCCCGTCTCACTGGTCTCTGCGCTGAGGTTCTTCTTATGGCACTTATCGAGAAAACGAAGCCCCACTGTAAATGTCTCGTTTTCAGCCATAAAGTAAAAGGTTGTCCAAGGTCGGTTCCACGCCATATCTACAAACGTCCAGGGGATGTCATGCCCTCGTACAAAAATCTCGCACTGAAGCTCTAGGATATGACTGCTAACCGCCAGTAGGTTCAGCGATTCGAGCTCGTGCCAGTAAGGAAACCAGGAATTCTCATGAATCCAGATGAGATCGCAGTCACTTGAAATAGCTGTGGCGGCAGCATCAAGCAATCCTACCGGAGCGTCTTTCCCTAATACGAGAGGTACCGATTCCTGTGGGGGAACATCATCGATGAAATCAAATGGGACGGCGAAGAAATCAAGGGCCTGTGCTATGTGGGGAAGCGCCCTCGGAACGTGGAGTCGAATATCACATATGGCAGGAGTAATTGAGCTGAGGTACTCCTTCAGGATGCAAATTTCATTTAGGACTCGAAAGTGTTCCCGATCGGGTTGGGGCAGCCAAACGAGTACGTCCAAGTAAGGCTTTACTCGCCCGGCGCTCTCGACCTCTGCCAGTATTCGTCCTCGAACGAACGGAGTCATAGTTAGATAGATTTACATCATTAAAGCGATGTGCGTCGCGGTATTTGTGAAATACGAATTTCTGTTAGGACCTCGGGGGGGAAGCTGCCGCTCCTGTGCTATCCTGACTCGCTATGTCCACGGCCAAAAGCACAAATTCCGCAGGTAATTCATCCTTTTCGGCGTCATCGTCTCTGACATCACTTTCCACACTCACTCATCTGGAATGTTCGGCGTGCAAGAAGACGCTACCGCACACGAAGCTGCAAAACCTGTGTCCGGACTGCGGGAAGCCGCTGCTGGCGCGCTACGACCTGGCGAAAGCGGCGAAAACGCTTACCCCGGCGCTCGCGGGCGCTCGGGACGCGCATGGCGCGTCACGGCCTGACGGCATGGCGGGGCGTCCGCTGAGCATTTGGCGCTACGCCGAGGTGTTGCCGGGCGACGAACCGGTGACGCTCGGCGAAGGCATGACGCCGATCCTCTACGCAGACCGCCTCGGCGCAAAGCTAGGCTTGCACAAGCTCTACATCAAAGACGAAGGCCTGAACCCGACCGGCTCGTTTAAGGCGCGCGGACTTTCTGTGGCGGTGACGCGCGCACGTGCGCTGGGCGCAAAGGCTCTGGCGACTCCGACTGCGGGAAACGCGGGCGGAGCCCTCGCGGCCTACGCCGCGAAGGCGGGAATTCCCGCGGTGATCGTGATGCCGGCGGACACTCCGCACGCGAACGTGCAGGAATGCATGGCCTTCGGCGCGGACGTGCGGAAACTCGACGGACTGATTTCGGATTGCGGCAAGTACGTCGCGGAGCACAAGGAGCGCGAAGGCTGGTTTGAGGTGACGACGCTCAAGGAGCCCTACCGCATCGAGGGCAAGAAAACGATGGGCTACGAGCTGTGGGAGCAGTTCGGCGGCGCGCTGCCCGACGTGATTATTTATCCAACGGGCGGCGGCGTGGGCCTGGTGGGAATGTGCAAGGCGTTTGACGAAATGCAGACGATGGGATGGATTGGCAGCGCGCGTCCGCGGATGGTGAGCGTGCAGGCGGCCGGGTGCGCGCCGATTGTGCGGGCGTTTGAGGCGGGAGCGAAATCCTCGGAATTTTTCGAGAACGCCGCGACGCTGGCCTCGGGGCTGCGCGTGCCGAAGGCGATTGGAGATTTCATCATATTGAATGACATTGCGACGACGCACGGGACGGCACTTGCCGCGACGGACGAAGAAATGTTTGCGGCGGGCAGGAAACTGGCGCGGCTCGAAGGGATTTTCGCAGCGCCGGAAGGCGCGGCGACGGTCGTTGCGGCGCAGAAGCTTGCGGCCAGCGGGTGGACCAAACCGGATGAGAGCGTGGTGCTGTTCAACACCGGCACGGGATACAAGTACAGCGAGGCGTGGGACGCGGCGCTGAAGGGCATGTAGTCCGCGTTCCCCCGAACGCGGGGACGTGAAAGCAAGACACCCGGGTTCGGGGAACCCGGGCTACAGAAAAACTCCTCCAATAAATTGAGATGACCGAACGCCTCTACTACAACGATTCGTTCCTGATAGAATTCGACGCGACGGTGCTGTCTTGCGTGAAGGACGAACCTCGAACGATAGACAAGTCACGTCTGAAAGATGAGCCAGTCACGGACCACAGTGACCGCTGGCGCGTCGTGCTTGACCGCACGGCGTTTTATCCGACCTCGGGCGGCCAGCCGCACGATACGGGCACGCTGGGTGATGCACGCGTAATTGAAGTGTTGGACAGCGAGCCGGGCGCCGATGGCAAGGCCGATGTGCTCCACTTCACGGATCGCGCGCTGAAGCCCGGGCCTGTCCACGGGAAAATTGACTGGGAGCGGCGCTTCGACCACATCCAGCAGCACACCGGCCAGCATCTGCTTTCCGCGGCGTTCATCGAATTATTCAAAATGCCGACGGTCTCATTTCATCTGGGCCGCGAGATTTCAACCATCGACATCGCCGGATCAAATGTTGACGCAAAGCAATTGGAAGCCGCCGAGCACCGCACAAACGAAATTATTTTTGACGACCGCGCGGTGAACATTCATTACGGCACGGCGGAAGAGTTGGCCGCCGCGGGTGTGCGCAAGCAGGTGGACCGCGATGGCGTGCTGCGCGCAATCGAAATCGAAGGCTTTGACCGCCAGCCCTGCGGCGGGACGCACGTCGCGCGCACCGGACAGATTGGTATGATCCTGTTGCGGCGGCTCGAAAAGGTGAAGCAGAACTGGCGCGTCGAGTTTGTCTGCGGCTCGCGCGCGTCGCGCGCGGCTCGAGAGGATGCGGCCTCGCTCGGCGAAGCGGCGCGTCTGCTAAGCTGCGCGCCGGGTGAAGTGGCCGCGATGGTCGGACGCGCGCTTGAAGAACGGCAGGCGGGGCACCGCGCGCGTCAGCGACTAACGGAAGAGCTGGCCGAGGTGCAGGCTCTGATGCTGCTGGCAACGGAGCGCCGCGCAGTGAAGGCGGGCGAGCCCGGCGTGGTCGTGCGAGTTCTCGACGAAGCGGACGCGAGCTACGCGCGGATGCTCGCGACGAAGGTTGTCGAGCAGGAGCGCGTGCGCGCGCTGATTGGCACGCGCAGCGGTCACATCATCTTCGCTCAGAGTGCGGGCCTGGATGGCGACATGAATGCGCTGCTGCGTGAATGTCTTGTGGCGGGCGGCAAGGGCGGCGGGTCAAAAGATTTTGCGCAGGGCAGCGTTTCGGAGGCAGGGCGCGTCGAAGAGATATTAGCGAAGGCTGCTGATAAACTGGGGGCGGGGAAATAACGTGAAACGAATCGCAGTAGTGCTGATTGTGTTGGCGTCGATTGGGTTCGCAGTTTGGCAGATAATCTCGCGCACGCATGTGGCGCAAGCGCAGACGCCGACTGTGGATTCGGTACTCGAGCATTATGTGAACGCACTTGGCGGGCGCGCGGCCATTCAGCGCATGACCACGCGAATCGCGAAGGGCACGTTTGAGGCGACCGGCATCACCACAGTGGGGACTGCCGAGGCTTATGCGAAAGCTCCGAACAAGTATGCGACTCTCATCCAGGTTCCGGGCCAGGGGGAAAGCAAGCACGGGTTCGACGGGAACATGGGGTGGGTGAGCGACCCTGGCGGGCTAAGAGATATGCAGGGGCAGGAGTTGTCGTCCATGCGGAGGGCAGCGGAGTTTTATGAGGCTCTGAAGATGGCCCAGCTCTACACAAAACTTTCGCTCAAGGGCACGCAGAGTGTGGCCGCGCGCCCGGCCTACGAAATTGATGCCGATCCGGGCGATGGAACGTTGCGAAGAATGTTTTTCGACGTTGAGACCGGTTTGATGGTGCGCAATGATGAAGAGTTGGACACCCCGAACGGGAGGGAATCAACCCTCTCCTATCTGCAAGACTATAGGGACGTCGAAGGAGTAAAGCACCCATTCACCATCCGGCAGATTCACGGCGAGCAGACATTTACCGTTCACATTGTGCAAGTCCTTGTAAACCAAGCAATCGACGACGCGAAATTCGCGAAGCCTGTCCACTAGGTGTCTCCACAAGAATCCGCGCGCCAGGTGATTGCCCATCGGCATATTGAGACATAGGAGTTCGGTCATCTGGAGACCCGGATGACATATGTTATATTCCCAGTTGAACAGCCGCTCCCAGGCTCGCAACGAATCGATGGACTACTTTTTTTATCGAATGAGGCAAATCCATAGGATCGTGGCGGTCCTTTTTGCATTGTTCTTTGGCTTCGCGGTGATTGGGTGGTCCCAGCGTTCCGCACTCAACCCCGAGCAGCGCGCCGAACGCGCCTTTGATGGTGCGCGCGGAAACCCGTTGAATCTGCGCGCGTTCCTTGTGCGCATGCCGAAGGGCGCCGACCTTCACAACCACTTGAGCGGTGCGGTCTACGCGGAATCCTGGATTCGCGCTGCAAGCGAAGATCAGCTTTGCGTGACCCTGGCAACCCTTTCGTTCTCAAAACCACTCACCACGCCTTCGAGTCCGTCGGCTCAGCCGGCCTGCGGTGAAGGCAAGGTTCCCGCCGCGCAGGCATTTCACGATCAGCACCTCTACGATTCCCTGATTGATGCATTTTCGATGCGAGGCTTTGTGCCTTCGGCTGGAACCACGGGGCACGATCATTTCTTTGATACGTTTGGAAAATTTGGCGGCACCGACCCGCGCCACACCGGCGATTGGCTTGATGAAGTGGCGACGCGTGCCGCGCGCCAGAATGAGCAGTATCTCGAACTTATGGTCACGCCGGGCTTTCCCCGCGCCGCGGCCCTCTCCAAAGAGGTTGTCTGGCGCGACGACTTCGCATCCATGCGCGATGAGTATCTATCGAAAGGTATTCGCGACGATATTGCTGTGGCCCGCGCATTCCTGAATCAGGCGGAGTCAACGCGGCGGCAACGCGAACACTGTGCGCAGCATGAAGCGATGCCTGCGTGCGAAGTCCAACTCCGCATTATTTATCAGGTGCTTCGGGCCGGCCCCAAGGAACAGGTTTTTGCGCAAACACTGCTCGGATTTGAAATTGCTTCGAACGACCCCAGGTTCGTCGGCATAAACTTTGTGCAACCGGAAGACGCCTTCGTCCCGATGTCCGATTACGACCTGCACATGCGGATCGTCGGGTTCTTGCACGGACTCTATCCGAAAGTGCATATCAGCCTGCATGCCGGCGAACTTGCTCCCGGAATGGTCCCGCCGGAGGGCCTCTGCTGCCACATTCGGATGGCGGTCGAAGTGGCGCACGCGGAGCGTATCGGTCATGGTGTTGACGTAATGTACGAAGACAACCCGCGTGAATTGTTGAAAGAGATGGCGGCAAAGCACGTCATGGTTGAAATGAATATCAGCAGCAATGATCTGATTCTGGGGATCGGCGGGAAAAACCATCCACTGCCGATTTACAGAATAAATGCAATTCCCATCGCTCTCTCCACCGATGACGAAGGCGTATCACGCATTGACATCACAAATGAATACGTCCGCGCCGCCCAGGATTTCGGTCTTCACTATTCAGATCTCAAGAAAATGGCAAGGACGAGCCTTGAACACAGCTTCCTTCCGGGCGCGAGTTTGTGGAAGGAGCAGGACGTTTTCACTCACGCAGTCTCTGCTTGTTCGCAGGAGACGCTGGGTTCCGCCAAACCGTCCGCCTCTTGTTTGGGTTTTCTTCAATCAAATGAGAAAGCCTGGCAACAGTGGGAATTGGAGCGCCGAATCCGCGTTTTTGAAGAATCCTTCTGAGGAGAGTGGTGGACGGCAGGGGATTCGAACCCCCGGCCTCCTCGTTGCGAACGAGGCGCTCTCCCAGCTGAGCTAGCCGCCCACGGGACAAAATTCTAACAGAGGGACATTCCGCTTTCCAATGTTGGGTGCACTAAGTTTGTCTGAAGAAATTACGCGGGCGGCCCTGCTGCGTTCGCCTCAATGCGGCGTTGGTCCGTTCGGCGCGCCCATCCGCTCAGCCACAATACGGCGCGCATTGTCATAGAGCGCGCGGGATTGTGGAACCAGGTCGGCGGCCTTCGCGACTTCCGGGTCGGCCTCCATCTCGGCGCGAAATCCTTCCTGCTGGCCGAACATTGAGGTGAATATCTCGCGCTTGATGTGAACTTTGATCCAATCGAGGTTTTCAGCGATGTCCTGGTCGGTAAAGGCAACTTCACGCTTCTGAAGGTACTTCTTGAAGAGAGCGATTATAGAGTCATCCACCGTGAAGTTCTTGGTGATGGCAGGTTTGGTGCCTAGAAAGTACGTCGTGAAATCACCGACGCCAATGTCCACAGGATAGAGGATGTTTTTCCCGGCGCGCGTCAGAACCTGTTGGAACGGCGTCGGCTTAAGTGTGGCGTAGTTGACGTCCGGTGTGATTCCGCCGCCGCCATAAACCGACCGGCCGCTATCGGTGAGCTTGATTTCGGTCTGTTTGATTGTCGCCTTGCGATTGAATTCGTAATCGAAGAATGAAACATCGTGGTAATCGCGCTGGATGAGCCGTCCGCTCGGCGTGTAGTAATGAGCGGTGGTCAATGCGAGCCCGGTGCCTTCACTGAGCGATCCAACAGACTGTACGAGTCCCTTGCCGAAGCTCACTTCACCAAGCACGAGGCCGCGATCGTGATCCTGGATCGCACCGGTGACAATCTCTGAAGCCGAAGCGCTGCCGCTGTCTATCAACACAACCACCGGGACGCGCAGACCGGCGTTTCCGTGTAGCGCGTAATATGCATGGTAAGGCGAACGCCTCCCGCGCTGAGAAACAATGACCTGGTTCTTGTCGAGCAGGACGTCGCAGACAGCGATTGCGGAATTGAGCACCCCGCCGGGGTTCCCCCGCAAATCAAGCACAAGGCCGGTCAACGTAGATGGGTTCAACTGTTTGAATGCGTTTGCAAAATCCTCGCCGGTGGTTTCATTGAAGCCGGTCAAGCGAATGTAGCCGACGCCGGGACGGATCATGATCGGCGTGTCCACGTCGTGTCGCGGGATTTCGTCACGTACAAGCGTGAATACGAGCGGTTCGGGCGTGCCTTCGCGGCCCATCGAGATGTGTACCGTGGTGCCCTTTGGCCCCTTCAGCATGTCGGCAATCTCGGTGCTGCTAAGACCCGTTGTCGTCTTGTCTTCCACCTTCAGGACGATGTCGCCGGGGCGGATACCAGCCTTAAACGCGGGCGATCCGACAAATGGGGAAACAACCATGGTCTTGTTGTCGCTCGTGCGCTGAACGATAGTCATTCCAACGCCGTAATAACGGCCCTGCTCGTCTTCCATCATGATGGCCCACTGGTGTGGATCGAAGAAGATCGAATGAGGGTCGAGCGTTCGTAGCATTCCCGGGATCGCACCGTCGTAAACAATCTTGCTGGTGTCCACTGGAATGGCGTAATTCTGCTGCACGACGGTCAGAACTTGACTAAAAGACCTTATGGAATCCTGGAAGTCGGTCGCCCCGGCGGCAGTCGCTCTGGCGGAAGGCCCGTAGATGCCTCCGAGCAGAGCAGATAGAACAAGAATTGCCGCAACAAGCAATGCGCCGCGTTTGTCCGAACGCATGGTCACCCCTTTTGCCACTCGTGAAATTTCAGTATAGCATAGGGCTTCCGCGAATTGACTCGACTGAAGCGCTCCTCTATGATGCAAGAGAAAACACTGTGACCTCCCCTTAAGATGCTGAGCCTCCCGCACTTAATCATCATCTTCCTCATCGCGCTGATGGTATTCGGCCCGGAAAAACTGCCGGAGCTTGCCCGAAAGCTTGGCAAGGCCATGTCCGATTTCCGCAAGCTCACGGGAGATGTCCGGCGCGTGATGGATGACGAGATGCGCGAAATTGAGCGCCAGACGGCGGAGAAAGAAGCACAGAAGCAGCAAGTAGCAGCTTCTTCGCAGGACCAGCAATCTGCGCAACCCGCCGGGGATGCAAGCGTGAATTTAAGCGCGGAACCTGCCGCTCCTTCCGGCACGGTCACGGCTGACAGGCCGACCGTCGGCAAGGCCGAAGCGCTAGCCATGGAGCCGGCGCCAGAAACGGATATCGAGCAGGACTTCTCCCATGTCAAGCACAACCCTTCCTGACGCGCACGCCCGGCAAGCCGGTTCTGAAGAGCCGGGCGGCAAGATGTCATTTTTCCAGCATCTAGCCGAGCTGCGCAAACGCCTGCTCCGCTCCGCCGCTGCGATCATGCTCGGAAGCGTTGCGGGCTTTTACATTGCGCGCAGAGTATTTGAGTTCGTGGCCCGGCCGATGCACGTTGCGCTGAAAGCCGCGGGCCTCGAAGACAAGCTGATTTACACCAGTCCCACGGGCTACTTGACCATGGTCATTACGCTCGGGATTTATCTGGGCCTTGTGATGGCCTTGCCCTACGTCCTCTATCAGGTTTGGTTGTTCATCGCGCCCGGCTTGTACAGGAACGAGCGCAAGGCGGTGTTTGGATTTGTAACCTGCTCGTTTTTGTTGTTCCTAACGGGAGTTGCGGTCGCTTATTATTTGATGCTTCCGCGACTGCTCACACTTCTAGTCACGTTCCAAGGCCCGCACAGCAACTTTTCGCCACTCATCAGCATCAACGAATACTTTGACTTGCTCTTGATGGTGCTGCTCGGCGTTGGGATTATTTTCGAGATGCCGATTTTGATTTTCTTCCTCGCGTTCTTCGGCATCGTGACGCCTAAATTCCTGTGGAAGAATTTCCGCTACGCCATTCTCATCATCACTATTATCGCGGCGATAGTGGCGCCGCCCGATGCGACCACCATGCTTGTCTTCATGGGTCCAATGATCGTTCTTTACCTTGTTGGCATCGGCGTAGCTTGGCTTGCGGTGAGGCGGCGGGTGCAGAAGGCGCACTAGGGGAAGGGGATTTTTTGGTATGACGGGAAATACAAAACTTACAATTGCCCTCTCGAGTCTTGCGCTGGCAATCGCTATGTCAGCTTGCGGCAAGGATACTTCCACATCCAGCGCCGCAAGTCCGGCTCCGCCCTCCGCCCAACCTGCGGCCCCAGGTAGCGTGCAGCAGCCACCACTTCCGCCGAGCGCGACCGGCTTCAGTGGCGAACGCGCGTATGACCACGTCGCGAAGCAGGTTGCCTTTGGCCCGCGCCCTCCGGACACCGACGCCATCCGTAAAACGCAGGACTACATCATCGGTCAATTGAAGGGCTTTGGCTGCGAGGTGGATACGGATGACTTCCACGCGAACACCCCCGCTGGGCGGTTGGCGATGAAAAACATCCTGGCGAAAATCCCGGGCGCGAGCCAGAACATCATCCTGCTCGGCACGCACTACGATACCGACACGATTGACGCGCAAGACAAGAAGATGGCGAACTTTGTCGGCGCTGACGACGGCGGCTCTTCAACGGGCGTCATGCTCGAAATCGCGCGTATGCTATGCGGCAAGCCCCAGCCCGCCACGGTGTGGATCGCGTTTTTCGATGGGGAAGAGGCGCTGCAGCACTGGAGCGAAACCGATAGCTGCTTTGGCAGCAGGGAGATGGCCGCGAAGCTGAACGGTTCCGGCGAATTGACCCGCGTAAAGGCATTCGTGCTGGCCGATCTTGTCGGCTACAAGGATCTGCGAATCAAGCGTGAGCAGAATTCAACTCCGTGGCTCTCCGACATCGTTTGGAACAAGGCATCTCAGCTTCACCAAACCGAATTCTTCGTTTCCGAAAAACTCGGACCCATTGAGGATGACCATCTGCCCTTCGTCCATAGAAATATTCCTTCGCTCGACATCATCGGCGACGTGTGGGAGTACCCGAGCGCTTACTGGCACACGCCCCAGGACACGCTCGACAAGATCAGCGCGCGCAGCCTGCAAGCCGTGGGCGACGTAATCCTCGCCAGTCTGCCGGAAATCGCAAAACGGATTCATTAGAGTTTTCAAATATTCTGAAACGTTCACCCTCGTTGCTTTTCCGGCATTTCCGTTGGGTATGCTAGATTCAAATAGGTCTGCGATGCCTTCACTGCGAAAAATCAGAGTACGCACGCCATCGAAGAAATATGACGTGCTGTGCGGCCCGGGCGCTCTCGCCGCTGGCGCAAAACAAATCCCGCGCATGGGCGCCACGACCGGCATTTTCATGCTCACATCGCCGCGCGTGTGGGCCAGCCTCCGCGCCCCTCTCGAAAAGAGAATCGTTCGCCGCCTGAAGGCGAAGCTCATCCTCTTCGACGACCGCGAAACCGCGAAGAATCTCGCGACCGTCGAGCGTGTGTGCCGCGAACTCGCCCGCGCTGGCGCCGACCGAAAGTGCACGCTCGTCGCCGCGGGCGGCGGCGTTGTCGGCGACGTAGCGGGATTCGTGGCCGCAAGTTTTTTGCGCGGCGTGCGGCTAGTGCACATTCCCACAACGCTTGTGGCCCAAGTGGATAGCGCCATCGGCGGGAAAACCGGCGTCAATCTTCCCGAAGGCAAGAACCTCGCAGGCGCGTTTTACCAGCCGGATCTTGTGATGGCGGACCCGGCCACTATGAAAACCCTGCCCGATCGTGAGTATCGCTCCGGAATCTATGAGGTCATTAAATACGGCGTGATCGGTGATTCCGCGTTTTTCGCCCAATTGGAGCACGACCTCGATAAAATGCTACGGCGCGATCCGCGTGTCCTCAACGCCGTGATTCCGCGTTGCATTACTCTTAAGGCCCGTGTTACCTCAAAAGACGAAAAGGAATCCGGCGTCCGCGAAATCCTCAACTTCGGCCACACGTTCGGTCATGCGCTCGAATCGGTCACGCGGTACCGTGTTTTCCGTCACGGCGAAGCGGTGGGGTGGGGAATGATCGTCGCGGCAGCGCTCGGCATCGCCACGAACAATTTGGCAATCGGGGATGCGGTACGGATCATCCGGTTGGTGCGGCGCGTGGGCCCGCTTCCGCCGCTGCCGAAAGTCTCCGCGATCAGAATACTGGCCGCAATGCGCTCAGACAAAAAGACACGTGGCGGCAGGCTGCGTTTTGTTTTGCCCACGCGAATCGGGGCTGTCAATCGCGGCGTTGAATTGCCGGAATCGCTGATCGCCGAAACCTGGGCGGAAATCACCGCTTCCGAAGGCGAATGATCTAATGAACGCCGCCAAAGCAAGTGTAACGGAGTCAGCGCCCGGCGCGCGGCCGGCGGGTGTTTCCGGCGAAATAGAAGCCGCGGCTCGAGTCCGCGAGATGTTTAATGAAATTGCTCCGCGCTACGACTTCCTCAACCACTTCCTCTCATTTCAATTGGACCGCCTGTGGCGCAGGCGCACCGTGCGAAGACTTCGAGCGGTTCTCGCCAAGCCGGGCGCGCGCGCGCTCGACCTCTGCTGCGGTACGGGCGATCTCGCCTTGGCGCTCTCCGCCCCAGCGCAAGCATCCGTTTTCGGCGCGGACTTCTCCCATCCAATGCTCATGCGCGCGATCGAGAAGGCGCGGCGGGTTGCAGTCGTGGATTCGCGCAAGGCGCCGCTCGGTTTCCTCGAAGCAGACGCGCTCGCTTTGCCGTTTGCTGATGCCAGCTTTGATTTGATTACGGTGGGTTTTGGATTCCGCAACCTCGCGAATTACACGAGCGGATTGCGTGAAATGTTTCGTCTCCTTCGTTCCGGAGGCCAAATCGGGATCCTTGAATTCGCGGAGCCGTCCGGCGCTATATTTAAGCGCCTCTACCAGTTTTACTTTCAGCGCATCCTGCCGCGTCTCGGCGGCTCCATTTCTGGAAGCCGGAAAGCCTACGGCTACCTGCCGGAATCCGTGGGAAAGTTTCCTTCGCCTGTGGAATTGAAGCAGATGATAATCGCGGCAGGTTTCGCCGATCCTCAATGCGAGCTTTGGACCGGCGGAACCGTCGCACTTCATCGCGCAACAAAACTCTAAGTGGATTATTCCCGCAGGGGAAGACTAGCTTTCCAGCCCAAACGCCTTGATCTTATTAAGGAGAGTCTTGTACGAAACGCCCAGCCGTTCGGCAGCCCTCGATTTGTTCCACTTACACTCGCGCAGCGCTTCCGCAATCTTGAATCGTTCAACGTGCGCGTGCGCCCGCGAAGCAACCTCATCGAGGGAGCCTTCCCAACTGAAATTCTCATCGAGCATTGTGGCCGGCATTTGGCCCGGCGCGGGGCGCGCGGCAGGTAACTGAAGCCCGGCCGCATCAATTTCATCTGCGTCGGCCAGAATTGCCGCCCTCTCGATAGTGTTTTGCAATTCCCGCACATTTCCCGGCCAGGCGTATTCCTTCAGCCGCGCGGCCGCGTCCTTTGAAAGATGGAGGTCCGGCTTGCGGAATTCGCGGCGAAATTTCTCCAGGAAATACTCGGACAGCAAAACCACATCGTCGCCGCGGTCCGCAAGCCGTGGAATCGATATCGGCACGGCGGAAATACGGAAGTAGAGGTCCTCGCGAAATGTTCTTGCCTCCACAGCAGCGCGAAGATCCTTGTTCGTCGCGGCGATAATGCGGACGTCAACCTCGATAAGCTGCGTGCCGCCGACCCGCTCGAAGCACCGCTCCTCGAGAACACGCAGGAGCTTTGTCTGAATTGCCACAGGAAGCTCGCCGATCTCATCGAGGAAAAATGTGCCGTGGTGCGCCAGTTCCAGCTTGCCGATTTTCCGCGCGCCCGCGCCCGTGTAAGCGCCGCGCTCGTGCCCGAAGAGTTCGTTTTCCACTAGACCTTCGGGAATCGCGGCGCAGTTCAACGCGACAAACGGCTGCTCGCGCCGCGGCGAGAGATGATGGATCGCGCGCGCAAAAAGCTCTTTCCCCGTGCCGCTGGGCCCGAGCAATAATGCGGTCGAATCGGTTGCCGCCACGCGCTGGGCCTGCGCCGTCGCGTCCTTCATCGCCGAACTTTCGCCCACGATGCGCGGAAAGCCGTAACGCGCGGCGTATTCCGCCCGCAGCAACAGGTTTTCGCGCAAAAGATTCTGCTGTTCGGCGGCGCGGCCAACCAGCAGCTTCAAGTGGTCAAGGTCCACTGGCTTCTGGATGAAATCAAACGCACCATCTTTCATCGCGGTCACTGCTTCTTCGATGGAACCGTAGGCCGTAATGAGAATCACGGGGATGGATGGGTCAGACAGCTTTGACTCGCGGAGAATCTCTATTCCGGAGCGGCCCGGAAGTTTTAGGTCCGTCAGAACAAGCAGGTAGCGACGGGCGCGAATCTTGTTAACGGCCTCGATTCCGTCAGCCGCATCGTCCACGGCATACCCTGCGCGCTCCAGCGCTTTGTGAAGCATCGCGCGCAATTCGCTCTTGTCCTCGACAAGAAGGATCGGCTCCGATGCGGATTCATTTTTGCCGCGCTTGATCGGTGTGGAGACTTCCGGCGCGGTGATTTGTGCGGTTTCAGGCATCAGAATTATGGCAGCCGCGAGTCTCGCGGCGCGGGCTCTCTCTTTCGCAAATCAATAGGCCCAGGACGGATCGCCTCCGGCGCGCCGCAGCTCGTCCTGCAAATCGGGAATCGCCTGCTCGAGCTTGGCGACCTCCTGTTTCTTAGCCTCGATCTTGTTCGTTTTTTCGTTGATGTCGGAGCGGCTGTATTGCTGCTGCAGGGCCTTGTTGGGATCCGGATAATACTGTGTCTGGAGAGTGCTCAGCTCGCGCTGCAGGATATCGAGTTCCTGCTGAGCCAGCGCGAGTTTCTGCCGCGCGGCCGCAAACTTTTTGCGCCACTCCTCCTCCATTTTTTTCCTGTCTGGTTTCGCGGGGGCATTGGCGGCCCCCTCTTCGGAGGTGGGTGGGGCCGGAGGCGCTCCTACCGTAGAAATGCCCCCAGTGCGAATCTTCGAAAGATCATCATTTGTGTATGACTTTGCCGCCTGTGGCGCGTCCTTCTTCTTTTCGCGTGCCGCACGCGCGGCATCTCCCAGCGATTGCTGTTTGGCAGGCTGCGCTGGTTGACCCTGTTGCGCAGGCGCCGCCTGCTGGCCGCTTTGTTGAGACGAGGAAGATGATTGCGATGACCCCGACTGCTGCTGTTGCACCGGACGCGCGACTGCTGCGGCGCCGGCAACGGACAATCCTATTAATACCGCCAGGACCCTATGGAATCTCATAGTGCAGGCCTTTCTAGAGCTATGCAGAGGGCTGCTCCCTCTTAGTTTAGATGCGTGCGGCAGCGGATACAACGTCCTGTGAGACCACTCGGCGAGTTGGTAGCCAAACGATAAACTCGGCCCCTCCCTCGGAAAGGTTGCGCGCCTCGACGGATCCGCCGTGCTGGACGATGATTTTCTGCACAATGGCGAGCCCCAACCCCGTGCCTTGCGGTTTCGTCGTATAGAAGGGCACAAAGACCTTTGGGAGGCTGTCCGCAGGGATCCCCGGCCCATTATCGGTGATTGAGATGCGCTGGGAGCCTCCGCTTGCGCCGGTTTCGAGACTTCCATGTACCATGATCCGCCCGCCAAATTGTTGCTCTGCCGCGGCCTCAGCTGCGTTCTTCACTAAATTGAGCAGCGCTTGGCGGAGCAGCGCTTCGTCGCCGGAAATCTCGCCGAATTCGCCCTCGACTGCAATGTTCACGCCCGGATGAGCTTCGTGCACGTCATCCGCAAGCCGCCGGATGAGTTATTCCATCGGCACCTCTTCGTCAGCAAGCGTGAGTGGACGCGCAAATTTTAGGAACTCAGTGACTACGTGCGTGATGGCGCGTGTCTGCTCGAGGATGCGTTCGGCGTTCTCGGCCACTTCGCCACGCTCAGACTCGCTGCGAATCATCTGGGCGTAGCCGGAAATCGTCGCGAGCGCGTTCTTGAACTCATGCGCGATGCCCGCGGAAAGCTCGCCCAGCGCCGCGAGGTTTTCCTTCATCTGAATTTGCCGCTGCAATCCCGCAAGCTCAGTGAGGTCGCTCAACAAGCAAAGCGCCCCGGAGATTTCGCCCGGCTTGTTCGTGATGGGAGAGATGGTTACTCCCAATTGGCGCAGCTCGCGATAGGGAGTGGTGTATTCCACCTCTTCGCGGCGGAATGTCTCGCCCTGTTCAAGGCAGCCCTGAATCATTTCGCCAGCGTCGAGTCCGGCCCGAACACTTCGGAATATCGGCGGAAGGGAAGTGAGCGGATTCCGAGCGCGATTTCCGCCGCGGGATTCGCGCTGGAAATCAGTCCGGAAGCATTCACCAGGATTAGCCCCGCGGGCATGTTCCGCGTGACCGCTTCGCTCAACCGTTCGGTTTGTTGCGCGCGCTGTTTTTCGCGCTGGTGGAGTTGCTCCAGCTCTTTTTCCTGGTCCCGCAGTTTTTGAATTACTGCTTGCATCGAAGCGGCCATAAACGCGCTGGGATTCTCCGCGTTCGGACGCGTCACAAGTCCACCCGAGCCCTTGGCATTTGTATTCGGGTGCAGGTAGCGCCTCGCTGCCATTGAGAAGCCAACGAACAGCAGCAAGAGGAGCGCGACAAATCCCACGCCTCCTGCCAGCCAAATCGTCCAGGAAACCGGTTTGTCGAGGATCGCGAGCAACATTTTCAAATCCTAATCAGAATCCTAATGAGGCCCGAGCAACGATTGATACCAGTTCAGAAGGGGCGAGCCGAAGAAAACTGTCAGCAGTGCGCCCGCTCCAAGAAAAGCACCGAAGGGAAGCTCGTAATCGCGTCCCTTGCGTGCCGCGAGAACAATGATGAGTCCGATCACGCTGCCGAGAAGCGAGCCGACCAGGACCGTGAGCAGCGTGCGCTTCAATCCAAGAAAAGTCCCGACCATTCCCATCATCTTCACGTCGCCGAGCCCCATGCCTTCCTTGCCGCGCAAACGAAAATATCCTTCGCCAACGATCCACAAAAGTCCCGCCCCGGCGAATGCGCCGAGCAGCGCGTCTGCCAGCGAAATCACAGGTCGCGGAGGAGGGAAGTCGAACAAGCGACTCGAGAGCCAGAGCGCCGCGCCGTCTGTCGGGAGTGTGAACAGGCTGACGACGATCCCGATGATGAATCCCGCGAGATTCACAATATTCGGTAGCGTGCGCTCGCGGATGTCCGTCGCGGTCAGCACCACAAGCAGTGCGCACAGCGCGGCCCACTTGATTCCGTCGAGCGAAAGCCCGAACAACCGGTAGCAAAGAAAAAAAAGAGCGCCGGTGAGCAGCTCGATCGCCGGATAAAGCGCGGAGATTTTCGCTTTGCAGCTTCGGCACTTTCCGCCGAGCGCGAGCCAGCTCACCACCGGAATATTGTCGTACGGCTTGATCGGCGTATTGCATTTCGGGCAGTGTGAGGCCGGATGAACGATGGACTCTTCCTTTGGAATACGAAGTATGCATACGTTCAGGAAGCTCCCGATGAGCAAACCTATGAGAAAAGCTGCGGCTCCGATCACAGTTTCACTGTGCCACATTGCGTCCCACGCCTCAATCCACCCCATATACACTGGTGCCCGATGCCTAACACCACTCGCTTCTGGCGGCCGCGTGTTATTCGTCGCGTTGACACGATTTCCGGCGATCCCTATATTCAGAAACTCCTGTTTCTGAAAAAATCTATTATTTGGATGACTGACTAAATTGAGCTGGCTCGAGCGAAAAATACGCCGTTACGAACATGCCCGTTGGACCACGGACAACAACAGGCGTGTTTTGCCGTTTGAATGGGGTCTCGAGCACATCGGTGGGCGCGCCGACGAACCCAGTCCCCGCGAATTGCTTGCGCGCTGGGTGCCGGAAACAATCGCTCGCAGCGACGATTGGTTCCGGCACCGAGCGCGCAACGGATTACAGCTTTAAGAAGGTGCCGGGCGGCCGAAAAAACGAGGGCCTCCTGACTTTTACAAGCGCTGTGAAATCGCCGTGGGAGGCGAACAATCGCGTCTGGGCTCGGTTTTTTCAAGCGAGAAAGGGCGGCGCGGCAGTCGTGCTGCTCCCCAACTGGAACGCCAAATGGGATGGACAGGCAAAGCTCTGTCGCTGGTTGAATATGCTTGGGATTTCTGTGCTGAAGCTTTCCATGCCATATCACGATCGTCGCGCAATTCCCGGACACATCCGCGCGGATTATTTAGTCGGGCCGAATATTGGGCTGACGATCCAGGCGAATCGGCAAGCAATCACCGACACGCGGCAGTGCCTCGCGTGGCTTGCGGACCAAGGCTATGACCGTCTCGGCCTTGTCGGCATCAGCATCGGTTCCAACGTGGGAAGCATCACGATGGCGCATGAACCGTTGGTTCGCGCGGCGGCCTTCCTGCATGTGTCCACGTATTTTGGTGACGTTGTCCGTACGGGAATGAATACTTCGCATGTGTGGGAAGGGATGCGCGGAAAAGTGAGCGCGGATGAGCTGCGTTCTTTCTGGTCGCCCGTCAGCCCAATGCCATATCTCGCGCGAATGTCCGGAAGCAAGCGTCCATTCCTGGCTGTTGCAGGCGCATACGACCCGACTTTTCTTCCGGAATTCACTTACGAAATGTTCGCGGCCTTGCGCGAGCACAAGGTCCCGCACGAAACTCTCGTCTTGCCCTGCGGCCATTATTCGCTCGAACTGATGCCGTTCGGGCACCTGGCGGCCTACCGCGTTGGGACTTTCCTGTTCCAGAACCTCGCGTGAATTGTTTTCCAATGAGACGCCGCGGCAAGCGACGTTGGTTTAGTGCAGGATTTTAGAAAATGAATTGTCGCGGATCAGTGCAGCGACAGCCTCAATGTCAGGCGCAAGCGCGCGATCGGATTCCAGCGTGGGCGCGACGCCGCGCACCAACTTCAACGCCCGTTCAACGGCGGTGCCGGTCCGCAACGGAGCGAGCAATTCAATGCCCTGGCAGGCAGCGAGCAACTCGATCGCGACAATGCGTCTCAGGTTTTCGAGCATCGGCGCGAGTCTCCGCGCGGCGGACATCCCCATCGAAACGTAATCTTCCTGATCCGCTGAAGTCGGAATCGAATCCACGGAATGTGGAGTCGAAAGCGCCTTCATTTCGCTTGCCAGCGCAGCCGCGGCCACTTGCGCGATCATGAATCCGGAATTGAGTCCTGCGTCGCGCGTGAGAAACGCCGGTAGCAAGCTGGTGTGCGGGTTAGTCAGATGCTCGACGCGGCGCTCAGAAATTCCTCCGAGCGTGGCAAGCGCGACGGCGATTTGATCCGCGGCCATCGCCAGCGGCTGCCCGTGAAAGTTTCCTCCGCTCATGATTTCGCCCGAGCCATCCGGCGAAACAAAGACGAGCGGATTATCGGTCGCGCTATTCAGTTCGATTGTGGCGACGGCCAGCGCTTGCGACAGGGAATCGCGCACCGCTCCGTGAACCTGCGGTGCGCAGCGCAGGCTGTAGGCGTCCTGCACACGAGTATCTTTCGCGGCGCTGCGGTGCGATTCGCGGATCTGGCTCCCGGCGTTCAGTCGAACGAGATTGCGCGCCGTAATCGCCGCGCCGACGTGGGCGCGCGCGGCCATAATGCGCTCGTCAAAGGCAGCAGGACTTCCGCGAAGAGCATCGAGCGAAAGCGCGGCGGCAATGTCGGCGGCATCGCAAAGGATCTGCGCATCGCGCAATGCGAGCGACAGCAGCGCAAGCATCCCCTGCGTGCCATTCAATAAAGACAACCCTTCCTTTGCTTCGAGCGCGAGAGGCGCGACGCCCGCGCGCTTCATCGCTTCGCCGCCCGGCAGACGCGCGCCTTCCAACATAGCTTCGCCTTCGCCGATGGCTACCGCGGCGAGATGCGCGAGCGGCGCGAGATCACCCGATGCTCCCACGGACCCCTGCGCGGGAATCACCGGATGCACGCCGCGGTTCAGCATTTCGCAAAGCGTCTCGACGATGACCGGGCGCACGCCCGAAAGCCCCTTCGCCAGAGTATTCGCGCGGAGCAGAATCATCGCGCGCGTTTCAGCTTCGCTCAGCGGCGCGCCAAGGCCGCAGCAATGGCTGCGCACCAGATTCAATTGCAGTTGGCGGATCTTGTCCGGCGAGATGCGCACTTGTGCCAATTCGCCAAACCCGGTGTTGATTCCGTAAGCCGTCGCGCCCGAAGCAAGCAGCTTCTCGACCGCCGCGCGCGACGCGAGCATGCGCTTGCGTGCCGCGTCATCCAGCGCAACTTTCGCGTTGCCAAGCGCAACGTCGTAGACCTGCGCGAAGGTAAGCGTCTCACCGTCGAGGCGAATGGTTGTAGCGGTTGCCATAATCACGAGCGCACCGGAGCGGATGCTCGTTCGGAAACGCCAAAGAGTTTGTAGTAGCGTTTAGGGATTTGCTTCGGGCGGCCGTCGCTTCCGCAAATGATGTGAGTGGTCTCACCAGTGGCGAGCAGTTCGCCCGTGGAATCGTTCAGAATCTCGTAGCCGAAACGAATCGTGCGCTTGCGGGCCTCGAGGATGCAGGTGCGGATGTGGAGCAAATCGTCGTATCGAGCGGGGCGCTTATAGCGGCATTGCGATTCGCCGACAACGATGAAGCAGTCATCCCTCTCTTCCATTTCGTTGTAAGAAAAACCCATCTGCCGGAACATCTCCACGCGGCCCACCTCGAACCACACATAGAAATTCGCGTAGTAGACGACGCCCATTTGATCGGTTTCGGCGTAGCGGACGCGGACGGTGGTTTCGTAGAAATCGGGCATTTGAGTAATTCGTGATGCGCCGGGAAGTTTAGCAGAGCGGGAGTCCGCGCGTCACGGGCAGAGGGAGAAAGATAAGACAAATAGAAATCTCCGCAGAGACGCGGAGAATGCCAAGGCTACTTGCCGGTCCATTTCGGTGGACGCTTTTCGAGAAATGAGCTGAGGCCTTCGCGGAAATCAGTGGTGGCGCGAATACCCGCGTTTTCCACGACAGCGCGTTCGAGAGCGCGGTCCACTTCGGCGGCGGCGGTGTCGGTGATGAGGCGCTTCGTGCGCGAAACACTCGTCGGGCTCGATTCAAGGAGAGTCACCGCCAGAGCGCGCGCCGTGTCCATGAGTTTTTCGGGTTCGACAACCTGATTCACGAGGCCAAGCTGCCGCGCTTCTTCGGCGCCGAAAACGCGCCCAGTAAGAAGCAGATCTCGCGCGCGCTTTTCACCAATCTGCCGGATTAGAAATACGGACACGATCGCAGGAATGAATCCGATGCGGACTTCCGTGTAACCAAACTTTGCCTCAGGCACGGCAATCGTAAAATCGCAGAGCGTCGCGATGCCGCAGCCACCCGCGATTGCCGGACCATTCACCGCTGCGATGAGCGGCTTGGGGAACGCCCAAATGCGCCGGAACATCCGCGCCATGCGCTGCGAATCTTCGAGATTCTGCGCCGGAGTTTGCTGCGTGAGGCCGCGAAGCGCGTCGAGGTCCATGCCGGAGCAAAACGCTTTTCCCGCGCCGGTGAGTATCGCGGCGAGCGCGGAACTCGCTTCAATTTCAGCAAGAGCCGCAAGCAGGTCCTCGATCATCTGCGTCGAGATGGCGTTGCGCTTGTCGGGACGATTGAGCCTAATGGTGGCGACGGCGCCATCGTGCACAAGTTTGAGTGTTTCAAATTGCATTAGGTGCGCTCCTACAAGTGCTTTGGAGGCTTCAAGTTACGAATGTCTGTGCAACGAACCTTACGAACTGCGTCAAATCGTTTTTGTTTGTTCAGGCAGTTTGCGTGCGAGTCGTTGCGATAAATGTGGCGGAATAAACCTTCGAGTTGGCGTATGAGACCCGTATCGCGCCTAAAGACGACCTCGTAAAACGAAAAATGCGTACAGATTCTGCGTTTTGTACTGCTATGGCGGTGAGAGAGAAGCCTCTCCCTAATTCCTTTACCGCTCTCCGCCATACCGATGTACATAACGTCATATTGTTTGTCAGGTCCCCGTCGTAGCAATGTATAGATCCCCAACATATCCTTCGGAACCCAGTGCTCTATCTCTTCTTCTTTGAACTCACGCTTCTCAACACACTGTCTCACAAGTAAGGCTCTGCTCGTTATTGGCACTTCGTACCCTCCTAGTTACACAAAGCATTAGAGATGTTGTCGGTCATTGAATGGTCCCCGCGTATGCGTATTCACGCCGCAATTTGTTCATCATTTCCATCGGCGCGGCAAGAGCCGCCGCTGAAATTCCAGTCTCAACGCCGCGCGTCGCTAGAGTTTCTATCACGGTTTCAGTTGGAATATTCCCAACAAGCTCGTCACCGGCAAAAGGGCACCCGCCAAGTCCCGTGAGCGCGCCGTCAAATCGGCGGCATCCGGCTTCGTAGGCAGCAAGAACTTTTTCCGCGGCGCCCTCGCGGCGGCTGTGCAAGTGGACGCCCATCTCAACCCCCGCGACGCAATCTTTCACCGCGCGATAGAGCGAGCCGACTTGCTCGGGCGTGGCCTTGCCAACGGTATCCGCAAGTGAAACGCTCTTGATGCCCGCATCCTTTAGCCAGATGAGCGTGTCTTCCACAAGCTCCGGCCCCCACGGCTCCTCGTAGGGATTGCCAAACGCCATTGAGATGTAGATGACCAGCCCACGATTCGCTGCCTTCGTTGCCTTGCGAAGCTGCTCCACAAGTGCGCGGGATTCAGCCCGCGTCATGTTTGCGTTTGCGCGGCGAAAATAGGCCGAGATGGAGTACGGATAGCCGAGAGTAGTAACGCCGGGCGTCGCGATCGCGCGCTCGATGCCTTTGTCATTCACCACTATGCCGATAATTTCTGGCGGCGCCGCGCCCAGGGGTTCGGAAGAATGGGCCAGGGAAGCCATGAACAGCTGCATCACTTCTTCGCTATCTGCCGTCTGTTTAACATGCTTCGGCGAAACAAAACTCACCGCATCAATATGCTGAAATCCAGCGCGGACAAGCGCTGCCAGGTACTCCGCCTTCTTCTCAGCGGGGATTACCTTGTCGAGGCCCTGCCATGCATCACGCGGGCATTCGACGAGTTTAACGGGATCAGTCATGCGCGCTTTTTCATGAGACTACGAAATCCGCGGAATGCAAGAGCGGCACCGGAGCCGAGAAAAATCAGCAGGCCTGCGCAAAACGCGCCACCGCAAATCAGACCGGAGGTCGGATCCCACTCGTCGTAGGCAAACATGGCCCTTAAATCCCAATTGATTGGACCGACTGCGCGGGATCTGAAATGGTCGACGATGATACACGCAACCAAAGAGAGCGCCATAAATAGCAACCCGACCAACAAAAACAGAATAGGCTTTCTTCGAATCACGTCTGCAGCACTCCCGTCTTGAATTCTCTCACTTCCGGATTCAGCGACGCCGCTTCCAGCGCCCAGATCAACGCATCGCGCGTTTGCGCGGGATCAATGATCGCATCCACCCAAAGTCGAGCGGCCGCGTAGCGCGGATCCGTCTGATGCTCGTACGTAGCGCGAATGGACTCGTGCAATTCCTTTTTGTCCTTGTCCGACAGTTTCTTCCCTTCGCGCTCGAGCTGCTTAATGCGAATCTCGACGAGCGTGCTCGCGGCGGAATCGCCGCTCATCACCGCATATCGCGCCGTGGGCCATGCGAAGATGAAGCGCGGGTCATACGCTTTGCCGCACATGGCGTAAGGTCCGGCGCCAAAGCTGCCGCCGCAAATCACGGCTATTTTCGGCACTACACTATTTGACACTGCGTTGACCATCTTTGCGCCCGCGCGGATGATCCCGCTCCATTCCGCTTCCTTGCCGACCATGAAGCCGTTTACGTCGTGCAGGAAAATCAACGGAATTAGGTTTTGGTTGCAATCAAGAATAAATCGCGAAGCTTTTTCCGCGGACTCGGTGTAAATGACGCCGCCAAATTCCATCCGCTGCGTGCCTGTGTGCGCCGCAGTCGTTCGCATGTTTTGTTTTTGGTTTGCGACCATTCCGACGGCCCATCCGCCGATTCGCGCGTATCCGCAGAGAAGTGTTTGTCCATATTCCGCGCGGTATTCCTCGAAGCGGCTGCCGTCCACCACGCGCGCGATAATCTCGCGCATGTCGTATTGCTTGGATGGTTCCGACGGAAACACGCCGTAAAGTTCTTCAGAAGGGAACTGCGGCGCAACAGGCTTCTCGTGGCTGAACGGCGCGTCGCCTTTGTGGCCAAACTTATCCACCAGATCGCGGATGCGGCGCAGGCACGATTCGTCGTCCGGTTCGCGGAAGTCCACCGTGCCGCTGATCTGGGCGTGCATCTTCGCCCCGCCAAGCTCTTCCGCGGACACTTTTTGTCCGATAGCCGCCTGCACGAGGGCAGGGCCCGCGAGAAAGAGTCCCGAGCCTTCGGTCATCAGAATTTTGTCGCACATCACGGGCAAATACGCCCCGCCCGCGACGCACATTCCCATGATCGCCGTAATTTGCGGAATGCCCATCGCGCTCATGACGGCGTTGTTGCGGAACACGCGGCCGAAGTCGTCCGTGTCGGGGAACACATCCTCTTGCAGCGGTAGAAAAACTCCAGCGGAGTCCACCAGATAAATTGTGGGAATGTGGTTATCAATGGCGATGTTTTGCGCGCGAATCACTTTCTTCGCCGTCATCGGGAAAAACGCGCCCGCTTTCACCGTCGCGTCATTCGCGATGATCATCACCAGCCGCCCCGCGACGCGCGCGAGCCCCGTAATTGTGCCCGCTGCGGGCGCACCGCCCCATTCCTCGTACATTTCATAGGCGGCATAAATGCCCAGCTCGAAAAATGTGGACTTCGGGTCAATCAGCTTCGCGATTCGTTCGCGCGCGGTCAGGCGGTTTTTTTTGTGCTGCGATTCGATGGCCTTCGCGCCGCCACCTTCGCGGATTTGCTCCTCCTGGTTCTTGATTTCCGTCAGGAGGTCCACAAGGGCGCGCGTATTTTTCTTAAAGTCCGCGGAATCGCGGCTTGCGTGCGTTTCGAGATTTGAACTCGGCAAAGCGGCGGCCTCTTTTCTTGCGGGCATCGGCCCGGAAGCGGTCAAGACAAAGAAGTATACTTGTCCTCACGTTTTGAGGCGAGTCTGGCATGAAATCTGAGAGCGACAATGCGATCGCCGCGCTGGTGGAAATGGTTCGCCGCGAGATGCGCGAACCTCTGTTTGTCGACGCCGCCCTTTCCCGAAGGCTGGAATTGGCTGAGGCCGAAACCGCCGCCGAATGTGCCCAGGCAGCGGCAACGCAAAGACCTGGCCTCGGTGCCTGCGTTGAAACCATTGGCGGCGGACGGGCCGTATTCCTCGGCGTTGGATCGCCGCTCACCCAGTCGACTGGCATCGGCATGGACGGCGAGGTTACAGCGGAGGACTTTGCGCGGATCGAAGAGTTCTTTTTCTCTCGCGGCGCTGCGGTTAAGGCGGAAACAAGTCCCTTTGCGCATCCCTCGCTCTTCGAGCATTTCGCGAAGCACGGATATCGCGCGAGCGAACATTCGAGTGTTCTTGTACGCCGCATCGAAAGCAGCGTTTGGCCCCTGCCGGGACCGGAGCTAACGATCGCGGAAGTCCCCCCCAGAACACTCTGAGACGTGGGTTCAAACCGTTTCGCGGGGATTTGCCGATAGTTATCCCGTCACGGACGAACTGCGCGATTTGATGCGCCTCTTCGCGTCGAATCCCAGGGCGAAAAAGTATTTGGCAATTTTGGATGGAAGACCCGCGGGAGCGGGCGCCATCTCCATCCACGATGGAATCGCGGGGCTCTTCGGCGCAAGTACTCTGCCGGAATTTCGTCGCCGCGGTATTCAGCGGGAGCTGATTCTCGTGCGTCTCGAAGCAGCTTTCCAGGCGGGCTGCGATTTTGCCTTGAGCTTCGCTCTTCCCGGCAGTGCGTCGGAGAGAAACATCCTGCGCTATGGTTTTCGTGTCGCCTACACGCGCACGAAGTTTACCCGCGACCTTCCGCCAACAAAGACTTAGCTCACTCGCGCGGATGTTGACGACCGGCCGCCATCGCGCAGGCCTCCTCAATCAGTCCTTCCGCCGCGACAATTCGCGATATCAGCCGCAAATCGTAACCCTCATTCGCTTTAATCTCGCGCCCTGTCATCATGATTTCACACGCGATGCTTCTGCCACGCGGCCCGAGCACGCGCGGCAGGCGCTGCGTGCCTCCCCAGCCGGTGATGATTCCAAGCGTGGCTCCTCGATGAGCGAACACGGCATCGGCCGTCGCGATGCGCATGTGGCAGGCGAGCGCGAGGTCGAAGCCACCGCCCATGCAGTAGCCGCGGATGGCCGCGATGATGGGCTTGGGCGAGCGCTCAATCGCCGCCATCACGGATTGCCCCAGCGCCGAAAATTCAAGCGCCCCCGTTCCGGTAAGGGCCGCCACTTCCGTTAGTTCAGCGCCCGCGCAGAAACATTTCTCGGTACCGGTTATCACGGCTCCGTGAAAATCAGCGGAAGCAACGAATTCGTAGATTCGCTTGCGCAATTCACCCAGCACCGTACGCGTAAGGCGCGGAAAACCATCAGGCGATTTAAGTTGTATGAGAAAAACATCCCCGCTGCGCGAGGCGCTCACAGAAGTGCTGGAAGAATTGCCGCCGGAAAGGGAATTAGAGTCTTCGCGCGGCACGCGGGATCACGCGCGCGCTGGAAGCCGCGTGCGGATGAATTTAACAATGTCCTGCGTGGAAGTGCCGGGCAGAAAAATTTCCGCGATTCCCGCTTTTTTTAGCGCCGGAATGTCCGCTTCAGGAATAATTCCGCCAACGAGCACGGCGACGTCGTTCATGCCCTTGCTGTGAAGCAAGTCCATCAACTGCGGGCAGAGTGTGTTGTGCGCGCCGGAGAGAATCGAGAGACCGATGACGTCCACATCTTCCTGCGCTGCGGCGGAGGCGATCATCTCCGGCGTCTGTCGCAGCCCGGTGTAGATGACTTCCATGCCAGCATCACGCAACGCGCGCGCAATAATTTTTGCGCCGCGGTCATGACCATCGAGCCCGGGCTTGGCAATCAGTACGCGAATTCTTTTATCTGGCATTTCGCTCAAAAGAATACAGGAAACACCCACGGCAGGGTAGTGGAAGCGTGGCGCAACGTTCAGAATCTCCTATGGCATGTGTCGTGACTCCAGTGGTATCGATTCTCCGTTTCCTCTGCGTCTCTGCGTTAAATCAACACTCCTTTGCCTCGTAGTGCCACACCAATCGCCGGACACCATCTTTCAGAACGGCGACATTGAAGTTGATAAGTAGTCCAATCTTGCAACCAGAAAGTCTCAAGTAAGTGAGAAGAATCGAATCATGAATTGGCGAGAACTTATCCACAACCTTCAATTCAACAACAATCTTTCCTTCGACAAGCAAATCAATGCGATATCCTTCGTCAAGCTTCACGTCTTTATACACGACAGGAAGCGGCTTTTGTCTCTCGAACCGGAGCCCTCGCAAAGCAAACTCACGGGCCATACAAACCTCATAGGCGGATTCGAGCAGGCCTGGGCCAAGCTGCCTATGAACTTCAATCGCGGCCCCTATGATTTCGTGGGTTAACTCCTTGTCTGTTTGCATGTTTTCAACGCAGAGGCGCAGAGAAAACGGAGAATGCTGTTACTCGATTTAGGGCTACGTAATCGCCACTTCCTCGTATGTCCCGAACACTTCTCGGAGCGCGTCGCAAATTTCGCCGAGCGTCGCGTAAGCTTTCACAGCTTCGTAAATAAACGGCATCATGTTTTCTTTGCCCTCGGCGGCCTTTCGCAGCGCATTCAGCCTGCGCGTGACTTCTTCCTGCGAGCGCTCAGCCCGCAGCTTTTTCAGTCGCGCCGCCTGCCGCACCGCGACGGTCTCATCAATCTGGAGAGTCTCGATCCCTTTTTCGTCCGTGACGTAATCATTCACGCCGACGATAATCTTTTCCTTGCTGTCCACAGCAAGCTGGTATCGGTACGACGCCTCCGCGATTTCGCGCTGCGGATAAGACCGCTCAATCGCTGCGACCATCCCGCCGAGCGCGTCAATTCGTTCGATGTATTCCCACGCGCCGCGTTCGACTTCGCCCGTCAGCGTCTCGACAAAATACGATCCGCCCAGCGGGTCCACCGTGTTCGTCACGCCGCTCTCGTGCGCGATGATCTGTTGCGTCCGCAGCGCCACCGTTGCCGCAAACTCCGTTGGCAGCGCCCACGCTTCGTCGAGCGAATTCGTGTGCAGCGATTGCGTGCCGCCCAACACCGCCGCGAGCGCCTGCAGCGCCGTGCGCACCACATTGTTGTACGGCTGCTGCGCTGTCAGCGAGCACCCCGCCGTCTGCGTGTGAAACCGCAGCGCCCACGTACGCGGACTCTTCGCGCCAAACCGTTCGCGCATCGCTTTGTTCCAGATGCGCCGCGCCGCGCGGTACTTGGCAATCTCCTCGAAGAAATCGTTGTGCGCGTTAAAAAAGAATGAGAGCCGCGGCACAAATTCGTCCACGTCCATTCCGCGCCGAACGCCCCAGTCTACATATTCGATCCCGTCGCGCAGCGTGAACGCCAATTCCTGAATCGCCGTCGAGCCCGCCTCGCGGATGTGATAGCCACTGATGGAGATCGTATTGAATTTCGGAGTGTGCTTGGTGCCGAACTCGAAGGTGTCAATCACCAGCCGCATGGAAGGCTCTGGCGGATAGATGTATTCCTTTTGCGCGATGTATTCCTTCAGGATATCGTTTTGAATTGTGCCGGAGATTTGCTTCCAATCCGCGCCCTGCTTTTCCGCCACTGCAAGGTACATCGCCCAAATCACCGCCGCGGGCGAATTGATGGTCATCGATGTCGTCACGCCGCCGAGCGGGATTTTATCGAACAGCACTTCCATATCCGCAAGCGAACTGATCGCCACGCCGCATTTTCCAACCTCGCCTTCCGAGAGCGGATGATCCGAGTCGTAGCCCATCAATGTCGGCAGATCGAACGCGACGGAAAGCCCCGTCTGTCCCTGCGCGAGCAAATAGCGGAACCGCTGATTCGTGTCTTCAGCGGTACCGAACCCCGCGAACTGGCGCATCGTCCAGAGGCGTCCGCGATGCATCGTCGCGTGAATGCCGCGCGTGTAAGGAGGCTCGCCGGGATAGCCAAGGTCGCGCTCGGGCGACCAGCCCGCAAGGTCCGCCTGCGTGTAGAGCCGCCGAATGGGATAGCTCGAAACGGTGGTGAACTCGGTCTGGCGTTCGGGAGATTTTTCCAGCGTGGGCGCGAGCGTATTTTCCTCCCACGCGACCTCCTGCGGGGAAGGTTTGCGCGCGGTTTGCTTATGGTCCGCGCCGCCTCGCTCGGCAACTGTGGAACCCGGCGTGAGTTTCTCGCTCATCAATTGTTCTCCAGTGCTTCCCCCGGCTCACACCTGTGCCGGAAAGTTTCAGCGAAACGCGAGGACGAACCATCAGTTTACGGCATCGAACCGCACCCGGCAAGCCGCATGGATATGAAGTGGCGCGAACAAAGTTACTGGACTAGCCGCTTTAGTTCCGCTTTTGCGCCCCAGTATTCAATGAAGTTCTTGGGACAATTGTCCACCGCGATGCGAAACTCGCGGGCGGATTCATCCTTTGCACCGTGAATAAACTCAAACTCTCCGAAATAGAAGTGTGCTTCACGGGTCTGGTCACGTTGTTTCTTCGGATCAGAATTGGCCGCAGCGCTGAACATTGCATCTCGCGTGGCGCCCCCTGAATAAAATGAAATTACTGGGCCAGGCCAAATCTTGAGATCCAACCGCTTTGAGGCTTCGATGCTCGCTTTGGTATTCATCCCTGCGCGTGCAAGGGCCAGATGCAGCCAAATCACTGAATAAGGGTAAGTGGGATCGATTTCGATAGCTTTCTCAAAGTCTGGCACGGCCGTGGCGAATTGTCCTTCGTTGAACCACGCAAGGCCCCGGCTATGAAAGGCCGCATTACTTTTTGGATTCATCTTTATTGCCAGAGCAAAGTCTTCGATGGAATGTGCATTGTCACCTATATGTCCGTATGAAATCGCGCGACTAACAATTGGATCGATGCTTGACGGGCTAAGTTGGACCGCCTTGTTGAAGTCCTCAATAGCCCGGGTAGGGTCTCCTTTGTCGTCATAGGCGTGTGCGCGGCTCTCCAAGGCAGGGACCATTTCAGGAGCGAGGCGGAGCACTGCGTTGAAGTCCTCGATGGCTCTGTCGTATTCGCCCTTGTCCGCATATGCATTGCCACGATCCAGGAAAGGAACGGCATCTTTTGGATCCAGGAGGATGGCTTGGCTAAAATCCGGAATCGCCCGGTCTTTATCGCCCTTTCTCGAATAAGCCGCCCCTCGGTTGATGTATGTCGCTGGATATTTGGCGTCGAGTCGGATGGCCTCGTTGTAGTCCAAAATCGCGTGGTCGTCGTCACCTTTGTGGCGATACGCCACTCCTCTGTTTTGGAAGCTAAGGGCATCATGTGGGTCAAGCCGAATTGCCTCACTAAAGTCCTGAATCGCCTGATCGAAATTTCCTTTCTCTTTATAGGAATTGCCCCGACTACAGTACGCTCCGGCGAAATCCGGCCTGAGTTCGATTGCCTGGTCAAAATCCTTAATCGCCTTTTCATTGTCGCCTTTGTGGTGGTAGGCATTCCCTCGGTTGAAATACCGAATTCCATCGTTTGGGCTCAGTCGGATGGCTTCGGTGTGATCCTGAATCGCCCGGTCGTATTCACCCATTATTTCGTATGTATTGCCGCGATTAGAAAATCCGTCAGCAAATTTCGGATTTAGCTGGATCGCTTGATTGTAGTCCTGGATTGCATGAGCATAGTCCCGCGTACTGACGAACGCTCGGGCCCTGTAGAAATAGACATCGGCAATGCCTGGCCCGAGTTGAATCGCTTTGTCAAAGTCCTGTATCGCATGCGCGTAGTCAAACTTACCTGCGTATGCCAGACCTCGATATGCAAATGGTTGCGTCCATTTCGGATCTAAACGGATCGCTTGAGTGTAGTCCTCGATGGCGCGGTCGTAATCCCTCTTGCGTCGGTACGCGGATCCTCGATTCGCATATGGAGTGGCATAATTCGGATCTAACCGAATAGCTTGGTCAAAATCTTGAATTGCGTGGTCAAAATCGTTCTTATGGAGATATGCCAGCCCCCGCCCGTTGAACGACCGCGCATCGTCGGAAATGAGTTGAATCGAGCGACCAAAATCTCCAAGGGCGAGGTCGTATTCTCCTTTCAAATCATATGCACCACCCCGGTTAATCAGAGCTTCAGTGAGAACTGAATTTGAGGGTTTTCCGGACTCGATTATGCGAGTGCAAGCAGATATCTTTTGATCGCGGTTTTGTTCCTTTGCGCAACTCTCAACATCCTCCGTCGTCTGAGCCATTGCCGAACAAACCAGGAGAGTCAATCCGACCGTCAGCCCAATTGCAATTCGCACGCACCCTCCTCTGCTCAGCCGAATTGTCTTTCGACCAAAGCCAAAATCAAGTGGAGTATACGCCAAGAATAAATCAAGTGAGTAGGTATGCGGATTGCTAACGCCACAAAAACACCGCTGGCCCGAAGCAATCGCCCCGGGCCAGCAAAAAAAACTAATTTATTATACGACATTTGTTTTGCGACGCGAATGAGCGCTACTGCTTCGGGTCATCCACAATCAAGTCCCCATTCGTCCGCGTGCCGGGTATCAACGTGTCGCGGGGCGCGGCAGATCTTCCCGCATCCGCAATCTGAATGTTGTTCACCGCAAGCGTGCGGCCCAGCGCCCGGTCAAAATTCACTTTCGCTTCGACGAGATTCACACGCGTCTGGACTTCCTGCCCGGCCGCCAGCGCAAGCGCGTTCTGCACTTGAATGACGAGCAACGCCGAAGATGTGCCGAGAAGTAGTTTTTTCTGTTCCGCATCGAGCGTTCGCTGCTGGAGCTCGCGGGCCTGAATTGCTGACGCAAGCGCCGCGCGCGACTGTTCGAGCTGAATCTGCGCCTGATGGACATCCACAACCACGAGATTTTGCTGCCGCTGGAGTTGCGTCATATCTTCACGCTGCTGTAGGATCGCCGCAATATTGGACGCTTGCGCCGCGCGGTTGCGGATGGGGAAATTAAGGTTGAATCCCAGAAGGTAATTCGGGAATTGGTTCCCCCCGATCTGACTGAAAGCGTCCGTAAGACCCGTGATGTTTGTCGTGGTGACGATCGGCGTGGTCGCTGGAATGCCAACGAACTGGCCCGCTATGGGGACGCCTCCGGGAGTAACAATTGGCTCGTTCAAGTTCGCTATGAAAAGGCCTGGGATTATCACACCGCCGGTGCTCTGCTTTTGGTGTCCGGCCAAGCTCGACCAACCGTATTGACCAGTCACATTGAACGTGGGCAGCAATGCATTGCGCGAGGCGCGGACGTTTATGTCATCGGTGTTTAATGTGATCTGAAATTGTTTATAGTCCGGGCGGTTGGCCAGCGCTTCCCGGACAGCCTGGTCGAGCGGAACATCCTCCACCATCTGTGGAATGAATGTGCTGTCTGTGGGAACGATTTCGAGATTGGAAAGCCCCTGAGCGAGTGGATTCTTGGTAATGACGCTCAGGAGGACGACT
Organism: Terriglobia bacterium; assembly: GCA_041484365.1. GTDB lineage: Bacteria > Acidobacteriota > Terriglobia > Acidiferrales > UBA7541 > DASTCZ01. The sequence goes on from JBGPHM010000019.1 coordinate 48,981, forward strand.
TCCGACTGCCGCTTGGCCGTCTGCGCCTGAATCACCTGAGTTGTCGCGCTGGCGACTTGCGCCTGCGCGGAGATCACGTCGAGCGGCGCCATTGTCCCGATCTCTTCCTGTTTCTTGTTTGACTCGAAAAGAGTGGTGGCGAGCTTAAGTGATTGCTGCGCCACGGCGATATTCTGGATCGTAAAAACGTAATTCCAGTAGTCGTCCTGGACGTTTGTAATCGTCGTGATCACCAACTGCTGGAATTGCAGATCCGAAATCGCGCGGGTGTTTCGCGCAATTTTGATAAACCGCGTGTTTGGCACAAGGCCGAATCCATTCAGCAGCGCCTGCTGAACCTGCACGGTCAAATTGGATTGAACAGAGGGGTTGAAGCTAAACGCTGACGAATTGCTGCTGAAGTGCGTGTTAAACATCGTCACGTTGAAGTTCGTTCCGGTCGAAAACCCCTGGTTATACGTAAAGTTGGCCGTGTCTTGGTGCTGGGTCTGCGAGGTAAGACCCGCGCCCGCGCCGGTCAGGAACGGGTTGCTGACCGGGGAAATGCTGTGGCTGATGTTTGATGTGGCGGTAAAGTGCGGATCATAGTTCAAAAGCGTGCCCTGCCCGGAAAGAGCGCTAAGGATGCTCGTATCAGCGATCCACGGGAGGTAACGCTGCACAGCGATGTCCAGGTTGTTCTCAAGCGCCAGAGCGATGCAATCCTGCAAGCTGAGATACAGCTTCCCATCGCGGATAAACTGCTGCAGGCGCGCCGAATTCGACAAATTCGGCATCGGAATGTTCAGCGGGGCGTAGGGCGCGAGCATATTGGGGAAGGCTTTCTTACCCTTCGAGTATTCGGCCGGCGCCTGATCAGAAATCTTCTTTTGTTCGGGCGGGGGAGGCTGCGTCTGCTGCTGCGGCTGAGTCTGCTGCTGGGTGCCCTGTTGCTGTCCATACGCGGGCGCCACAGGCGAAATCGTCACCGCCAGCACCAGCGCGAGTATCCCGAACACACGCATGTACCTAAGCATCATTCTAAGTTCCTTTCCAGCGATAGGTTTACATCCAAAATTGCGCATACCACCCCACATGAGTTAAACGTCCCAGCCTAGAGGTTTGTTTCAAGTATTTCCGCGGGAAATTGACGGCGCGAAGCCGCCGCCCAGGCAATATCCCCAAACGGTAGCCATGCGGTTCTAAGCGTATCCCCCGACGAAGAACGCAGCCAGTGTAACAGCCGCGCCGCTTTCTTGACAACGCGCGGGGCGGGCCGTAGGCTAGCCGCGCTGGGGGGCTACGATGAACCCGGAACAAGTCATGGAACTCCTCGCCTCCGTCGGCGCCATCCGGAACGGACATTTTGAGCTTTCCTCCGGCCTGCACAGTGACACCTACATCCAGTGCGCACTTGCGCTTCAGTACCCCAAATATGCCGAGCAACTGGGCGCTGCGCTCGCCGCGGAATTCATCGGGTTGCGGATTGAGTGCGTCGCTTCACCCGCGATTGGCGGATTGATCCTCGGCCACGAAGTCGCCCGGGCGCTTGGGATGACCCACACCGATTCCGGCGTGCCGGCGATCTTCGTCGAGCGCGACGGCAGCGGCAGAATGACTCTCCGCCGCGGCTTTAGCGTGAAGCCGGGGCAGCCTGTGCTCGTCGTCGAGGATGTCTGGACCACGGGAGGCTCGACATTTGAAACCATTCGCGTCATCGAGGAGGCTGGCGGCGGCGTCGTTGCCGCCGGGGCGCTGATTGACCGCAGCCAGGGCCGCCTGGAATTGCCTGTACAGACCGAATCGCTACTTCAGCTCGACATTCACAGTCACGAACCGGAAGATTGCCCACTGTGCCGCGCGGGCAGCGCGGCGGTCAAGCCGGGTAGCCGCTTCGTTCGCGCCGCCCCATGATCCCTCGTTCGCGGCGAAGATTCCCACTCGTGCGATAATTCCCGCGCAGCCATGCGCTACATCAAGCTCACCGTCGCCTACGACGGCTCGGAATTTTCCGGTTGGCAGGCGCAGCCCGGCCAACAGACGATTCAAGGTGCGCTCGCTGACGTCGCCAGCAACCTCACACAGGAAAACGTGCAAGTCTTCGGCGCAGGCCGCACCGATGCGGGCGTGCACGCGCTTGGTCAAGCCGCGCATTTCCGCACGCAATCGGCGCTGAGCGCGGCGGAATTCCAGCGCGCATTTAACGCGCTATTGCCGCCCGCGATCCGCGTGACTTCGTCCGAAGAGGTCGGCCCCGATTTTAATGCGCGCTGGAGCGCGCACGCGAAAACATATCAGTACCGAATTTACCGGGCGCGCGTCCTGCCCCCATTTGAACATCCCTACGTCTTACACGACCCGTTCCCGCAGGACGCGCTGGCCATGGCCCGCGCCGCGCGCCTCTTCGAGGGCGAGCACGATTTTTCCTCTTTCGCCGCATCTACCGGCTCAGAAGAAGGCGATCGGGATCGCTCGCCTATGCGTGAGATTTTTTCTTCGCGCCTGTTTGCGCGGACGGGAAACTATTTCAGCGGAAAGGGACATCTCGCTGCAATAGAAGCCAGCGCGAATTCACTGGATGAGATTGTCACTCAACAGGGGGCTGCTTCGGACGCCACAGAGGTGCAAGAACTGCTCTACGTCGTCCGCGGAAAATCATTCCTCCGTTATATGGTGCGCAAGATTGTTGGCACGCTGCTTGATGTCGGCCGCGGCCGCCTGCGCCCCGAAGATATCCCTCAACTCTTCGAGCTACGCGACCGCTCGCGCTCCGGCCCGACAGCGCCGCCACAAGGTCTCTACCTTGTCTCCGTCGAATACGCGGAATCGTGGAAGTTATGATCCCATCTAATGGGATGGTCTGCGCAATTCGGTTCGGGTATGATAAGAATACGGATAGTGAAGAACATTTTGCGGAATTCTTTAGTGGAGGAGCATTACTGAATGTCTGAGACGAATCCTTCCGCACCTGCGAGCACGCCTGCTGTCGCAGCGGCCGCCGAAACTCCGGCGCAGCCGAAAATAAAAGTCCGCAAACCGCGGCAGCGCGCGTGCGACGAAAAAGACGAAAAGGGCAAATTCTGTTTCGGCCACCTGAAACGCTGGTACGACTATCCCAAGGAAATCGAAGCGCTCGTCGGCCACAACGCTGAAGTTTACCGCTGCGAGTTTTGCAAAACGATTTACAAGCCAAACCTGGCCGAGATGCCGCATAGCTACACTTTGCGCACCTGACCCGCGCACGAGAGGGCGACGGCGAACGAAATGTCACCGAACGATCAGCCGCGGCCCGATAGAACTCCGCAATCTGGTTTCCAGTCCATTGACCTCATCTATGATTGGAATCTTCAGTCGCCCATAAATTTTGTGCACGGCCGCAAGGTCCTGCTTGACGACGAAACGTTGCGCGACGGCCTGCAGAATCCATCCGTCTTCGATCCGCCCATCGAGGAGAAATTCCGCATCCTCCATTTGATGGAGGCGCTCGGAATCGAAACCGTAAATATCGGCCTCCCCGGCGCAGGGCCGCGCGCCGTTGCTGACACGCTTGCTCTCGCCGGCGAAATCGTTCGCGCCAAACTCAAGATCCGCCCGAACTGCGCCGCGCGCACGCTTGAAAATGACATCCGCCCCATCGCTGAAATTTCCCAGAAGGCGGGCATCGCCATCGAAGCAGCCACGTTCCTCGGCAGCAGTCCGATCCGCCGGCTCGTCGAGGACTGGACCGTGGATCACCTTGCGCGCACCACAGAAAACGCCGTGAAGTTCGCCGTCGCGCAGGGCCTCCCCGTGATGTACGTCACGGAAGACACCATCCGCACCGACCCCGAAACCATCAAGCGCCTCTATCGCACCGCGATTAATTGCGGCGCGCGCGCGGCGGTACTCTGCGACACCGTTGGCCATGCCACGCCGATGGGCGTGTACGCGCTGATTAAGTTTTTCCGCGAGGAAGTTGTGAAACCCAGCGGCGAACAGATTCGCGTGGACTGGCACGGCCACAACGACCGCGGCCTGGGCGTGGCGAATTCGCTCGCGGCAATCCTTGCCGGCGCGGACCAGATTCACGCGGCGGCGAATGCCCTCGGCGAGCGCGTGGGCAACACGCCGATGGAGTTGATGCTCGTCAACCTTCGCCTGCTCGGCTTGATCGACCGGGATCTTTCGCGCCTGAAGGAATATTGCGAAACGGTCGCGCGCGCCACGCACACATCCATTCCGCCGAATTATCCGGTCGTCGGCCGCGACGCATTTCGCACCGCCACGGGGGTCCACGCCGCCGCAATCATCAAAGCATTTCGCAAGGCAGACGCGATGCTCGCCAACACGGTTTACAGTGGCGTGCCCGCGCATCTCTTCGGCCTCGAGCAAATTATTGAAATCGGCCCGATGAGCGGAAAATCAAACGTGTCGTTCTGGCTCGAACGCCACGGGATTCCCGTGAACGACGAAACCGTCGCGCGTATTCTCGACGCGGCGAAAAAATCCAGTCATGTCCTTACCGATGAAGAAATCTTCGCGCTCTGTGGCGAATCTCCGCGCCCCGCGGCGCCGCACGGCTCCGGAAGCCGTCTGTGACCATTGTCTTGAAGCGATGCCCTCGGCAGAGAAGTTGACGCCCGCACCGGTTTGGTCAAAACTGTCGCGCCAGGGTGCGCGCTGCTCTCTAATATGTATTCTCTTGAGCTGGGCCGCTGCTCTTGGATTCATTGACGCAATGCCAAAACTATCAACCACGTCCGCTCAACAAAAGGCCGGCACACCCGTTGCCGAATTGGCGCGCAACGACAGCGTCAAGCGCGCGCTCGATTGGCTTGCCAAAAACACCGCATGGATCACCGACGAGCAGGCGCGCATCACGGAAATCCCCGCGCCCTCATTCCAGGAAGCCCAGCGAGCCGCGTATCTGCGGCGCGCGCTCGCAGCATGCGGCCTTCGCGTCCGCACCGACGATATTGGCAACGTAATCGGTGAGCGCCCGGGCTCGACGGACGATCAAGTTGTTTTGCTCGTCGCGCACCTCGACACCGTTTTCCCCGCGGACACCGACGTCCACGTGCGCCGCGAGCGCGGCATGTTGTACGCCCCCGGTATTGCCGATAATGGCGCGGGGCTTTCCTCTCTCCTCGGAGTTGCGCGCGCCCTGAATGAAGCCAAGGTGAAAACGCGCCGCACGATTGTCTTTGCGGGTGACGTTGGCGAAGAAGGCGAGGGAAATCTGCGCGGCGTGCGCCAATTGGTCGAAGGTTACGGCAACCGCGTCACCGCGGTCATCGCTCTCGATGGGGCCTCCATCGATTACGTTGTCACGCAGGCGCTCGCGTCGCGGCGAATCGAGATTACCGTCACCGGCCCCGGCGGCCATAGCTGGACGGATTTCGGCGTCCCGAATCCGATCAACGCGCTCGCGCGTGGAATTTCGCGCTTCCTCAAACTCACCATGCCCGTAACTCCGCGTACAACTTTCAACATCGGCGAAATCGAAGGCGGCGGCTCGGTGAACACAATTCCAGCGCGCGCGGCGATCAAAGTGGATATCCGCAGCGAGCAGGAAAAGGAAATTGTCCGCGTGGAATCCGCGCTGCGCGACTCCATCCGCACCGGAATTCAGGAAGAGATGGACGCCTCAAAAGTTCGCGGCATCGCCTCCGCGGACGGCGGCGGCCTTGACATGCAGTCGCGCGCGCTCGGTGTGCGCCCCGGTGGGGAATTGCCCGCGAATTCGCCGCTGCTCCAAGCCGTAACGGAGGCCGACCGCTTCGTGGGAAACCGCTCGCGCCAGGAGCGGTCTTCGACGGATGCAAACGTTCCTCTTTCGATGGGAATTCCCGCCATCGCAATGGGCGGCGGCGGACGCGCCGGCGGCGCGCACACCTCGGGCGAATGGTATGACCCCGATGGCCGCGAACTCGGGCTGCAAAGAATTCTGCTGACGTTGCTCAGCACCGCGGGTATTGAGAAATGAAGGCTGACAAATGAAAAAACTTACGAAGCTGTCCGTGGGCGCCTGCGTTCTTTTTCTGACGGCATTCGGATTCTGGCGAATTGTGCGTCCAGCGGAAACACACGGCGAGGGAAACAAACAAATGCTGAAACAGGCGGAAACCGCTTTCGGGTCAATGGCGCTTATCAACGGAGTGATCTACACCGGAGACCCCAAGCGCCCACGCGTACAAGCGATTTACGTCGAAGGCGAAAAGACTGTCGCCATCGGCGACACAGCGGAGATTCGCAAAAAGATTCGGAAGGATACACAGGTCATAGATCTGCACGGTGGGTTTGCAATGCCCGGATTCAATGACGCGCACTTGCATCTTGGCAACGCCGGCCAGGCGAAAATCAATGTGGATCTGGAAGGCGCGAATTCCATCGAAGAATTCCAAAAACGAATTCGCGCGCGAGTCGCGCAATCAAAACCGGGCGAATGGATCACAGGCCGCGGCTGGGATCACACCCTCTGGAGTCCTGTGCGGTTTCCCACGCGGCAGGATCTCGACGCCGTCTCCGGCGATCACCCGATGTTGTTCACTCACATTTCCGGCCACGTTTCTGTTGCAAACTCGAAAGCTCTTGAAATTGCTGGCATCACGGCGAGCACGCCGAATCCTCCCGGCGGCGAAATCGAACACGACGCGCAAGGGCAGCCCGACGGAATGTTGAAAGAAGGCCCTGCCTCCGGAATCGTTGCGCGTAAAATTCCGCCTGTTACACCGCAACAGCGGAGACGCGGAATCGAACTGGCGCTAGCGGAAGCAAAGTCCTTCGGCATCACTTCGATGCAGGATAATTCCTCGTGGGAAGATTTCCTGACTTATCGCGAAATGCATTCAGAAGGGAAGTTGACAGCGAGAATTACCGAATGGCTCCCGTTTGACGCGCCGCTCGAACGCCTCGAGCAAATGCGCAAAGAGGGCGGAACGACCGATGAATGGCTCAAGACTGGGCTACTAAAAGGATTCATGGACGGCGCTCTGGGGACCACAACCGCCGCTCTCCTCGCGCCCTATTCGGATAATCCAAGCTCATCCGGCATTCTCGAATCGCATCCGGAGGACTTGAACAAGATGTGCATCGAGCGCGACAAGGCCGGCTTTCAAATCGGCCTGCACGCCATCGGCGATCGAGGAAACCGCGTCGCGCTGGATTGCTTTGAAGCTATCGTGAAAGCAAATGGCCCGCGCGACCGCCGCGACCGCATCGAACACGCGCAAATTGTCGCGCCCGAAGATTTCACGCGCTTCGGCTCTCTCCATGTAATCGCATCCATGCAGCCCTCGCATCAAACCACGGACATGCGCTGGGCCGAACGCCGCCTCGGTGCCGAACGCATCAAGGGCGCATATTCTTGGAGAACTATGTTGAACAACGGCGTCACCCTCGCGTTCGGCACAGACTGGCCCGTCGAGATCATCAATCCCATGCGTGGCCTGCACGCCTGCGTCACGCGCCAATTGCCCGGCGGCACTCCCGCTGGCGGTTGGCAGCCGCAAGAAAAAATCACGATGGATGAATGTATCCGCGCTTACACCCTCGGCTCCGCCTACTCCGAATTCATGGAAGGGAAGAAGGGCCAGCTTGTCCCGGGACAATACGCAGACATCATCATTCTGTCCGCCGATGTTACTAAAATCCCGGCATCCGAATTGCTCAATGTTCGCGTCCTCCGCACCATCGTCAACGGCGACATAGAGGTGTGGCACACGAAGCCGGACCTAGAAAAATAGCTGCCATGGAGCCTTCGCGCGACAACCAGAATTCACTCCGCCGCGACCTAATCGTCCTCGGCTCCATCGCCCTCGCCTTCGTAGCTTTTCACACGCTCACCAACGGCCGATATGGTTTTCACCGCGACGAATTGCAAGTCCTCGACGATTCCTTCCATCTCGACTGGGGCTACGTCGCTTATCCGCCGTTGACTCCGCTCATCGAGCGCATCTCATTATTCTTGTTCGGCGGCTCGCTCGCCGGATTGCGCTTCTTCTCCGCGCTCACGCAGGGCCTGGTCGTCGTCTTCAGCGGATTGATGGCGCGCGAACTCGGCGGCAAGCGCCTCGCGCAGGTCGTCGCCGCGATGGCCGTCGCCGTCGCGCCGCTGGTGATGTTTGAGGGCACTGAATTCCAATACACATCATTCGAGTTTTTCTTTTGGGTGCTTATCGCCTACTTCGTGATTCGCTTGCTCAAATCCGAAGACCCACGCTGGTGGCTCGCGATTGGCGCCGCGATCGGCATGGGTTTGCAAACGAAGTACGCGATCGTGTTTTTCGTTGCCGGCCTCGCTGGCGCGGTTCTGTTCACACCCGCGCGCCGCTATTTGAAAAGCCCGTGGCTCTGGGCGGGAGCCGGTCTCGCGTTTTTGATTTTTCTCCCCAACCTCATCTGGCAAATCCGGAATCACTTTATTTCGCTCGATTTCCTGAAGCACATCCACGAGCGCGATGTCGGCGAAGGCCGCGCCGCAGGCTTCGTGAAATATCAATTTCTTGTCTGCACGAACCCATTCACCGTCCCCATCTGGCTCGCGGGCCTTTATTACTATTTCTTCGGCGCGGAAGGGAAGCGCTTCCGCATGCTCGGCTGGATGTACGCGATCACTTTCGTGATCTACGTCATCGCGAAGGGCCGTTTCTACTACCTGGGCGCGGCGTATCCGATGCTCTTCGCCGCGGGCGCCGTGATGGAAGAGCGCTGGGTCGCGTCGCTCGCCCGCGTGTGGTCGCGCACGGTGCACATTGCCACATCCACCGCGCTCGCCCTCGGCTGCGCGTTGTCCATCGCCTTCACCATCCCTCTCTTCCCGCTGGATTCGCCGCACAATTTCGTCATCATGGTAAGCGAAGACATGCGTGAGGAAGTCGGATGGCAAGAACTTGTCGGGGAAGTCGCCCGCATTCGCGACTCCCTTTCACCAGGTGAGCGTGCAAACTTCGCAATTCTCGCAACCAATTACGGCGAAGTCGGCGCGATAAATCTTTACGCCAATACATATGGACTGCCGCAGGCCATCAGCGGCGTGAATTCAGTTTGGCAGCGTGGGTACGGCAACCCGCCGCCGCAAACGCTAATCGTTCTTGGCTTATCGCGCCGCCATGCCGATGCGCATTTCCAGTCGTGCAGGCTCGCCGGCCACGAAACCAATCGCTATGGCATCAAGAATGAAGAGACGCGCGAGCACCCGGATATTTTTGTCTGCGGCCCGCCGCTAAACGGCTGGCCCACCTTCTGGAATGACTTCAAATATTTCGGCTAGCTCGGCATCTCATCCAATTACCCGCTCGCAGGCTTGCCGATACGCGCGTGCGCCTCTACACTACGCGCGCGGTGTCCACTCGATTAAAAGCTGATCTCGCGCTCGCGGCCTGCACACTCGTCTGGGGCGCAACATTTGTGCTGGTGAAAGGCGCGCTCCGCGACGCCTCAGTCTTCGCCTTCCTTGCGACGCGTTTCGTCATCGCTGTCGCCTTGATGGCCGCAATTTTCTGGCGCCCGCTGCAGAAAACCACTCGCGCCGAAATCCGCGCCGGGACCTTGATGGGCATATTAATGTTCAGCGGCTACGTGTTTCAAACCGTGGGTCTCCTGAGCACAACGCCATCCAAGGCCGCGTTCATCACCGGCTCGAGCGTCGTGATGGTCCCGATTCTCCACGGAATGTTCTGGAAATCGCGCATCGGCCCGTGGGTCTGGACGGGTGCCGCGGCGGCCCTCGCTGGGCTTTACCTGCTTACCGTCCCGAAGTCTGGCTTCACTGGATTAAATCACGGTGACTTGATTGTTGGTGGATGCGCCATCGCTTTCGCATTGCACATTTTATTCGTGGGCCACTTCAGTCCGAAACATTCCGTCGGCGCGCTCAGCTTTCATCAGGTCGCCGCAACGGCCGCGCTTTCGCTCATCGCGCTGCCGATTGTCACGGTCACACACTTGGAACCATTCCGCTTCCGCCTGAGCCCGGAACTTCTCTTGGCGCTCGTAGTCACAGCCGCCTTCGCAACCGCGTTCGCATTTTCGGTGCAGGTCTGGGCGCAGAAGCACACTTCGCCGTCGCACACCGCGATCCTATTCAGTCTCGAACCTGTTTTCGCCGGCCTAACTTCCTTCATTTTCTTCGGCGAACGGCTCTCCACCCGCGCGCTCATTGGCGCAGCGCTCATCCTCGCTGGCATCGTCCTCGCCGAAATGAAGGGCCCCGCCCCCGCCGCCGCCGAAACCTCCGGCCCCGTCGGCAAAACTGGCTAGGATCATGTCCCTACTTGCTTGTACATACATCCGTGTGATAACGTATAGGTGCTTACTTGATGCGGTTTGAGTGGGATCAAAGAAAGAGCCGTCGCAATCGAATCAAGCACGGGATCAGCTTTGAGACGGCAGCCCTCGTCTTCAGTGATCCCCACGCGGTCAGCCGATTGGACCGCATCGTGGAAAACGAGGAAAGGTGGCAGACCATTGGGATGGCGGGAGGAATTGCAATCTTGCTTGTCGTCCACACTCATCTTGAGGAGGGTGGGGAAGAATTGATCCGGATTATTTCGGCTCGAAGGGCAACGCCGCAGGAGACAAATATCTATGAAGCAGGGGTTGAAACTCAAAAGGAAACAGGAGAGAGAACTTAGAGCGCTGGCCTCGATGGATGACGGCGAGATCGATTTCTCCGACGCCCCCGAAATGAAGGATTGGCGAGGCGCCGTGGTCGGCAAGTTCTACAGACCAATTAAGAAGTCTCTCACGATTCGCCTTGACGCAGACGTCCTGGCTTGGCTGCGTGCTGGTGGTAGCGGGTATCAAACGCGAATCAATCGGCTTCTTCGCACGGCAATGGCGCAGCGGTTGAGAAAACGCGCCGGAGGATCGAGCAAAAGATACGGAAAATCCGGTTCGAGGGTAAATTCCCGCGCCTGACCGCGCGACTCTTACTGCGCCCGCCGGATCACGTCTGCGGCGATTTCATATCCACTGCCGCGAATTGCGAGACGTGCGGGTTGCGCTTCTTTTCAAACGCGGTGATGTCGGGTTCGTGCTCGAGAGTAAGCCCGATGTCATCGAGCCCCTTCAACAAACACTTCTTGCGGAATGGATCGATGTCGAATGAAAACTTCAATCCTGTCGCGTCGGTAACGACCTGGCTCGGAAGGTCCGCGCTAAGCTGGTACCCCACAGTCGCGTCCGTGCGGCGGAAGAGCTCATCCACCTGCGCGTCGGTCAAAGTGATTGGCAGGATCCCGTTCTTAAAGCAGTTGTTGTAAAAAATGTCCGCATAGCTCGGCGCGATGATCACTCGGAATCCGTAATCGAGCAATCCCCACGGCGCATGCTCGCGGCTCGAGCCGCAACCAAAATTGTTCCGCGCAAGCAGCACGGACGCGCCTTTGTATCGGGGGAAATTCAACTCAAAATCCGGATTCGGCTTTTCGCCGGGCAGATAACGCCAGTCGTAGAAGAGAACTTTCCCGAAGCCCTCGCGAGTAAGTGCCTTCAAAAACTGCTTCGGAACCATCTGGTCGGTGTCCACGTTCACGCGATTCAGTGGAGCAACCAGTCCGGTGTGTCTGCTGAATGGTTTCATCTTTACTCCACGCGCGCGACATCCAGTTCGCGCACATCCACAAAAT
>JBGPHM010000020.1:0-59772 GCA_041484365.1 Terriglobia bacterium
CCCGCGGTCGTCATCGGTTACAAAATGCCGGCGGCGTTTGCCGCGGATTCATACCCGCTGGAACTTGCTTCCAATATTTTGAGCGGAGGAGAAAGCAGCCGCCTCTACAAAAAGCTCGTGTACCTGGACCAGATTGCCGTGCAGGTTTTTGGCGCCGGGAATTTCACTGAGGATCCAAACCTGTTTTTTGCCGTCGCGGTGATGAATCAGGGAAAAACCTCCGCCGAAGGCGAAAAGGGAATCCATGACGTCCTGGAAGCAATGAGGACCACGCCCGTCACCCAGCAGGAACTCGACAAGGCCCGGAATCAGCAGATATCAAATTTTATTCTCGGGCGTGAAACCGTGCAGGCAAAGGCCGACGCGATTGGGCGCTACTGCGTTATCGGCAGGAACTGCGCTCTGATGAACACCGAACTCGCCAACTATTTGAAAGTGACCGCGGCGGATATCCAGCGCGTCGCGCGAGACTATTTCACGGCGGCGCACGCCACCGTTCTGGTCGTCGAGCCGCCAAAAGCTCCCGCAGCCGGCCAACAACAGGAGCGGCCATGAGCGCGAGCCGCCAGGATTCAGGAGCCCAAGCCTTGCAACACATTCTGAAAACCATCGCCGCTTTCACCGTCACTGCAGCCCTTGCGCTTTCCGTGCCGGCGCAAACACCTCCCCCGGCAAACACTCCCGCGCCGCAAGCCGCGCCTCAGCTCGTTCCTCAAATGCCCGGCGGCACTCCTGCGAAGCCCTATCACTTTCCGCCCGTCGCATCGAAGACATTCGCGAACGGTCTGCGCGTGTTTGTTGTCAGTTCGCCGGACATGCCTGCCGTAACGATTCGATTGGTGCTGACCGCCGCGGGCGCGGTAAACGATCCGGAAGGAAAGCCGGGAATCGCGGCAATGACAGCAAGCCTGCTCGCGCAGGGGACATCCACACGCACGGCGCAACAGATCGCCGAAGCGATTGATTTTGTCGGCGGCACGCTTTCCGCCACCGCCGGCGACGACGGCACCGTCGTCTCCATCACCGTTGTGAAGAAGGATTTTGACCTGGCGATGGATCTAATCTCCGATGTCACCCTGCACGCAAATTTTCAGCAGGAAGAGTTGGAACGGCAGCGCCAGCAAGCGCTTTCCAACCTGCGCATCAACTATGACGATGCGGCCTACCTGGCCTCAGCGGTATTCCAGCGCGTGGTTTATGGAATGCATCCGTATGGCCTGCCGAATGACGGCACGCCCGGTTCGCTGCAGGCGATCACGCGCAATGACTTGGTGGCTTTTCATGCTTCCTTTTATTCACCGGGCAGAGCGCTCCTGGCATTTGCCGGAGACATCACTCCGGAAGCGGCCTTTGCCGCCGCTGAAAAATTCTTCGGTGTTTGGCAGAACAAGCAAGTCACCGCGCCGAATCACCCCGCGGCCGGAGCGGGCGCGGGGATGCACATCGTCGTCGTGGACAAACCCGACGCCGTGCAGACGCAGATCCGCATCGGCAGGCTGGGCATCCGCCGCAACGATCCCGACCTTATTCCCGCTTTTGTCGCCGACCGCATTTTTGGTGGAAGCTACAACAGCCGTCTCAACACGGAAGTCCGCATCAAGAAGGGCCTTACTTACGGCGCGAACACCGAATTTGATTCGCGGCTCGAAGCGGGCAGTCTTGTGGCATCTACTTTCACTCGCACGGAAGCGACGATGGACGCTGTAAGACTCGTCATGAATCTCATGCAGGGTATGTCCAAGGGTGATCTCAAGGCCGAGGAACTCGCCTTCGCGAAGGACTATCTAATGGGCGTGTACCCAATCCAGACCGAGACCGCGGATCAGGTCGCGAACCGCGTGTTGAACGTCGCGCACTATGGATTACCCGCGGACTACAACGAGACTTATCAGACGCGAATCTCCAGTGTCACGCTTGCGCAGGCCAACGCGGAAGCAATGAAGTATTACCAGACGGCCTCACTCGACATAGTGCTGGCCGGAAACGCGGCGCAGTTTCGTGATGATTTGAAGAAGGAATTTCCGAACGCGAGCTATGACGAGATCCCGGCGGGACAACTCGACCTTCTCTTGCCCGGCCTCCGCCGCAAGCCGGAACCGATCCCTGCGCCGACGCCGGAAACACTTGCGCAGGGAAAGAATCTTCTAATTCGCGCGATCCAGGCCGCGGGCGGCGCTGCGATCGTAAATATTCAAAGTATCGAATGCTCCTCGGCGGGCACGGTTGACATTGGGCAAGGTCAGGCGACCACGATCCAAAAACTCACCCTTCTCTATCCGGATCGCCTGCGGATTGACACTCAGCTTTTTGTCGGCGGGGCCAACCAGGGAACACTCACGCGGGCATATGACGCCAAGGAAGGGTGGATTCAGGTTCCGGGTGGGCAGGGGACCGTTTCCGTTCCCGAAAATCAAAGTGTCGAATTCATTCGCGGCATTCTATTGACCGGGGGTTGGGGACTCTTCCGCGCCGCGCAGCAGGGAGGCGGAATCCAGGCGCAGGCGCTCGGCCAGCGTGATTTTGGGGGGCAAAAAATGGACGCGATGGCCATCGCCGCCGGCCCGGTGCAATTCATCGCCTATCTCGATCCCGCGACGGGCCTCATGATGGGTGTCCGCTACGTGCAGGACACTCCACAGGGCAAGGTGGAGACCATCGAAGTCTGGACCGACTACCGCGATGTACAGGGCATGAAGTTTCCATTTCACCGCGTCACCCTCCGGGGAGGTCAGAAATTTTCGGAAGACGAGCTGCAGGAAGTGAAAATTAATACGAATCCAAACGCGAACCTTTTCGTCAAACCTCAATAAGTCTGGAACGCGGCGCTCCGCGCGATGGCTGCGCCGCAGGCTTGCATCAACATCCAGCGGAAAGAAGATGCACTTGACCGCACATCAATCTGCTCCATCCCGCCGCCGCTCCAACATTTCATTCGCAATTCTATTCGCTGCCATGCTGTCCGTTTCCGTGAAGGCGATGCCGCACAAACCGGACACTACGCAAGCGGCTCCTCAGCAGCAAGCCCCGCAACACCAGGCGCAGCCTTCGCCGATGATCGCGGCGATGAGCGACGAACTCGATCGCAACCTGTCCATATTGAGCAAAGCCTCGCCGCCCGCTTACTTCATCGGTTACACGCTCACACAATCGCGCACGGCGGAGGTGATGGGTTCGAACGGGGCCATGCTGAACAGTTCCGATAATCTCCAGCGATACCTGGAAGTGCGGATGCGCGTTGGGAACTACACGCTCGACAATACGCACAAGGTCGGCAATGGAGCGCCGGCATATCAGCCCAGCCCCGGCGCCGCCGCGCCGGTGGATGATGATCCCGCTGTTTTGCGCCGCGCCCTCTGGATGGAAACCGGCCGGCAATACCGCGCCGCCGCGGAAGCATTTGTCAAAATCAATACAAGCAAGGAAGTTCAGGCCACGGCGCCCGAAGAGGGCGCGCCGGATTTTTCGCACGAACAGCCGCAAGTTTCCTACGGCGCGGAAGCCGCGTATCAGTTTGACCGCCGTCCGTGGGAGCAAAAGGTTCGCGACTACACCGCTTACTTCCGCCAGTCCCCCGACATTATCAATTCCATCGTCACCTTCCGAGCCCGCGCGGAAAACCAGTATTCCGTCAACAGCGAAGGCGCAAAATTGCAGTTCGGCCAGGTTCGTTACCGCCTGGAACTCTATATCGTGGGCAAAGCGCCCGACGGCATGGACATGAACCGCTACTACAACTTCGATTGGGTGGATGTGAAAGATACGCCCACCAACGAAGCCGTATTCGCCGCCGAAAAAACGATGCGCGCCGAACTCGAAGCGCTCGTGAAAGCCCCGCTCGTGGACCCGTTCGCGGGCCCGGCCTTGCTCACCGGACGCGCCGCGGCCGTTTTCTTCCACGAAGTGTTCGGCCACCGCGATGAAGGGTTCCGCCAGAAGGACGCGAATGAAGGGCAGACGTTTGCAAAGAAAGTCGGCCAACAGATCATGCCGGAATTCATCACCATCATTGACGATCCGACGATGTCTCGCCTGAACCGCGATGTGCTCCTCGGCTCGTATCCTTACGATGATGAAGGCGTGCCCTCCGAGCGCGTCCTGCTGGTGGACCACGGCGTACTGCGAAATTTTGAAATGTCGCGGCAGCCGCTGAAGGAATTTCTGAAGTCGAACGGGCACGGCCGCCGGCAGATGGGCGCGCAGCCCGTCTCGCGGCAGGGGAACTTGATCGTCCAGAGTAACAAGGCGGTCAGCAACGCCGAATTGCGGAAAATGTTTATTGAGGAGATTAAGAAACAGGGGAAGCCGTTTGGACTCTTGATTGACGACATCGCGGGAGGATTCACATTCACAGGCCGCGAGCAGCCGCAGGCATTTCAAGTGGAGCCGCTGGTCGTTTACAAGGTTTATCCCGATGGGAGGCCGGACGAACTCGTTCGTGGAGTGGACATCGTAGGCACGCCGCTCACCTCCCTCACGAAAATCATCGCCACGGGAGACACCGCGGAAGTTTTCAACGGCTACTGCGGCGCGGAATCCGGGTTCGTGCCCGTGGCCGCGGCCGCGCCGATGATGCTCCTCGGCGAATTGGAGGTGCAGAAGAAAGGCGCATCCACGGATAGGCCGCCGGTGCTGCCTCATCCGGCGCACGACCCTGGGGTGAAACAATGACATTCACAACGAGATCGAAAACTGCGCTCGCTCGCCGCATCACAATCGGCGCCGCACTTTTTTGCTCCGTGTTCGCAGCGGGACTGCGCGCGCAGCAGTGGCCCGCGCCGGACGCGGATCAAACGCTGAAGGCAATGCATGATGAACTGGACCGCTCGCGCGCGCGCCTCGAAATGCCTGATTCCGGCAAGCCATATTTTATTCAATACCGGTTGGTTGACCTCGATGTGCGCACCATCACGGCCTCCTTCGGCGCGCTGGTTTCCAGCACCACCGCGCACAACCGGTTCATGGATGTTGACGTCCGCATGGGCAACTACCAGTTGGATAGTTCCAACTTCCTATCCGGCTCTCAGTTTCAAGGGTTTTTCGGCTCGGCGGGCCAGGTAGGCGTGGACGGCGATTACAATTCTTTGCGCCAGGATTTGTGGATTGCAACCGACCAGGCCTACAAGGAAGCCATCTCGAGCATGGGGCAGAAGAAGGGGTTTCTCAACAGTCTTTCCAAACCGCCCGAAGTGGCAGATTTTTCCAAAGAGAAGCCGGTGGACATGGTGAACCCGCGCGTCGCGCCGGATTGGACCAATCGCAACTGGGAGCAGGAGGCCCGTCAAGCGACGGCCGCGCTGCGCGCCTTCTCCGAGCTTTACGTCGCGCAGGTCAAGTACACGCTTATCTACGAAACCTTTTATGTGATGAACACGGAGGGAACGCAGGTTCGCAAGAGCCGCACACTCGCCGCGATCGAAGCCAGCATTGAAACGCAGGCGCCCGACGGCGTGCCCATGCATCACTTTTACACCGCTTATGCGGCGCGGCCGGATGGGCTTCCCACGCCGGTGGAAGTGGCGCAGCAACTTCAGTCGCGAGCGACTCAATTAATGATGATTCGCAAAGCGGATCCCATGCCTGCGTATGCGGGCCCAGTGCTCTTCGAGTCGCACGCTGCCGCCTCTTTGCTCTCGCAGATGCTCGCGGCATCCGTTTCGGGATCGCGTGGATTGCTTTCGACGGTCCCCGCCCTTGACGCTCAATTGGAAGCGCTCGGAGGCCGCAGCGAATGGAGCGGGCGGCTCGGATCGCGCGTCCTTCCCGCGGATGCTTCGCTGGTGGACGATCCCGGCGCGACGGACGCGCAAGGCCGTCCGCTGTTTGGCTCGTACACGATTGATGATGAAGCCGTCCCGCCGCAGCGGGAGAGCATCGTGGAAAGCGGGGTGCTCCGCAGTCTATTGATGTCGCGCCGCCCGGGCTCGGATTTCAAGGAATCGAACGGCCACGGACGCAACATTTTCCTCGGCGATCCCCACACCTCGAGCAGCAATTTATTTTTCCGCTCAAGCAATGGAATGTCTCCCGCCGATTTGAAAAAGAAATTTCTGGATCAGTGCAAACAGAATGGACGGCAGTGGTGCCTGCTCGTCCGCGAGATGGATAACCCCGCAATCGGCAACAGCCGCCAGGACGATTTTCAGGATGAATTGCAGAATATGGTGGAAGGCCTCTCGAGCGGCGAGCGCGTTCCGCTGGTCGTCTATAAGGTGAATGTCGCGGACGGAACGGAAGAGTTGCTCCGCCCGGGCCACTTGCAGGGATTGAACCTGCGGATGCTGCGCGATGCGGCCGGGATTGGAAACGACGCAATCCTGTTTTCCTACGCGCAGAGTCAGGAACCCGGGTTTGCGGGAACGGCGCTCGCGCCATTCGGCACCGCGGCAAACGGCCTGC
This sequence comes from Terriglobia bacterium, assembly GCA_041484365.1. Taxonomy (GTDB): domain Bacteria; phylum Acidobacteriota; class Terriglobia; order Acidiferrales; family UBA7541; genus DASTCZ01. The sequence goes on from JBGPHM010000020.1 coordinate 6,397, forward strand.
CCTCGACGATCACAGCCCCGTCTCTTTTGTTTGAAGATGTGGAAGGCCGCGAGGCGCGCGGTGAAATGCGCAAGCTGCCGCTCGTGCCGCCGCCTCCGATGCCGCAGAAGCAGTAAGCTGAAATTTACCGCAGCCGCGAAGCCATGCCCTGGTCAACGAATAACTTTTCCGCGTCAAACCGGAGCGACGGCAGTTTTAGATAAAAGACTGCCGCAGCGCCAAAGCTGGCTGTCCCGCCGATTGCCACGGCCCAGGGAGCGCCCAGCCAATTGGCGATTGCGCCGCCAAAAAGCGCGCCCATCGGCGCCATCCCGATAAACATCATGGAATAGAGCGACATCATCCGTCCGCGCAGCCTGTCGGGGACCATGGATTGGATTAGTGTATTGGCGCAGGCCATCTGCGTCATCATCGTGAATCCCACAGGAACCAGCACAGCCATCGAAAAATAAAAATTCTTCGAGAATGCAAAAACCACCAGAGAAATTCCAAAGCCCGCGGCGGAAAAGGCAGCGACGCGTCCCAGTCCGCGCACTCCGGTGCGAGATGCAAGCATGAGCGCGCCGAGCAGCGCGCCGATCCCCGTCGCGCCCATCAGAATGCCCAGGCCGCGCGCGCCGCCGTGCAGGATCTGGTCGGCGAAAATCGGCATCAGCACCGTGTAAGGCATCCCGACGAGACTCACCAGCCCGACGAGCAGCAGAAGCGCGCGAACCGGCATTGTGCGCCGCGCGAACTGGAAGCCTTCGGCGATGTGCGTAATCATCTTCGCGCTGCGTTCCGTTTCGCGCGGAGTAATCTTCATCATCAGCAGCCCAGCGATCACCGCGATAAAGCTCACTGCATTCGCGAAAAAGCACCAGCCCTCCCCGATGCTGGCCACCAGAATTCCCGCGATCGCCGGGCCGAGGATGCGTGCGCCATTAAACATCGAGGAGTTCAGCGCGATTGCATTCATCAAATCATCGCGGCCCACCATTTCAACGAGAAACGATTGGCGCGCGGGGATGTCAAAGGCGTTGACGACGCCAAGGAGCGAAGCCAGGACGATGATTTCCCACACCGTGAGTCTGTGGGCGAGCGCGAGAAATGCGAGGAGGGATGCCAGGATCATCATGATCGTCTGCGTGCCGATCACCACACGGTGCCGGTTGTAACGGTCTGCAACGGTGCCCGCGATCGGCGAGAGGACAAAGATGGGAATCTGTGAGGCGAAGCCGACGATGCCGAGCAGCAGCGAAGATCCCGTCAGTCGATAGACGAGCCACGCCTGCGCGACGCTCTGCATCCAGGTGCCGACAAGCGAGATGAGTTGCCCGCCGAAAAAAAGCTGGAAATTGCGATGGCGCAACGCGCGGAGCGTCGCGGGTAGCCGCGTCGTTCGCAAAGGAGGGGTGCCGGAAGGGGCCGGGCTGGCGGCCTCCGCCGCGGATGATGAGTCTGTTTCTGACATGGGAAACAGCGAAAGGACATTCTAGCGTGCCGGGTGTGAAGATGCGAAACCTGTCGTAGTCGTTTGTGTCAGAAGCGTCAGGCGTCAACCGGCCATTTTGGCGAGAAACTCATTGGTAGCGAAGTTGTCATTCGTAACGAAGCGCGACCATCGGGTCCACTCGCGTCGCGCGCCGCGCCGGAATCCAGCACGCCGTGAACGCGACGATGAACAACAGCAGCGTGACGCCCGCAAACGTCGCGGGGTCCGTGGGTTTGACGCCGAAGAGCAACGCGGTCATTAGCCGCGTGAGAGCGAATGAAGCAGCAAGACCAATCACAGCGCCAATGGCGACAAGCCGCAAGCCTCGCCCAAGCACGAGGCTCAGTACGTCACCCCGCGATGCGCCAAGCGCAATACGCACGCCCAGCTCGCGCGTCTGCTGCGCGACGTTATACGCGAGAACTCCGTAAATGCCTACCGCCGTCAACACAAGGGCGAGCGCGCCGAGGCTGCCAAGCAGGAAAACGCTCGAGCGCTGGTCTCGCACGGAGCGGGAGACGACATCGTCAAGCGTCGAGACCTGGGCCATTGGCACACCCGAATCGATTGAGGAGAGTGCGGCGCGCGCGGCCGAGACCATCGTATCGGGATCATTCTTCGTGCGGACAGCAAAGGTGAATCCTGAATCCGGGCGCTGGGTGTAGCATACATAAACTTCACGATGGCCCGAGCCTGCCAGGCTTTCGTGTTTAATGTTTCCGGCTACGCCGATAATTTCCTGCCAGCCGTCAATTCCCCAGCTGAATGCGATTCGCTTGCCGATCGGGTCCTCGTTTGGAAAGTATCTATCGGCAAAGGCCTGGTTGATGATTGTCACCGGCGGCGATCCCTGAACGTCGCGGTCCGTGAATTCCCGGCCGCGCAGAATCCGGATATGCATTGCGCGGAAGTAGCCGGGGCTTGTGATGCGCTTGTCAGAATGAGGTTGCGCGCCCTCCGGAAAAGTGCGCCCTTCGATGTCAGTTCCCCCATTTACGCCGCTGCCGGTGAGCGGAAGGTCGCTGATCATGCCCGCCGATTCCACGCCGGGCAAAGCTCCAATCCTTGCGCGGAGTTGTGTGAAGAACTCAGTCTGTTGGACGGGCTCCTTATACCTCACAGGCGAGAGATACACAGCGAATGTAAGGACGTGGTCCGAATCAAAACCCTTCTGCACGTTCAGCAGCCGCGAGAAGCTGCGGATGACGAGTCCCGCTCCTGCCATGAGCACGACTGCGAGGGCTACTTCGGCGGTCACGAGCAAGCTGCGTTGCCGGCCACCCGCTCCCGCTCCGCCTCGTCCACCTTCTCCCAAGGACGCCGTGAGCGAAGTCCGCAGCAGCGTTCTCGCGGGCGCCAGGCCGAAAGCAATTCCTGTCACAATGGAAACGCCAAGCGCGAATAGCAGGACTTGCGCGTCCATGCCGACTTCGCCCGAGCGCGGCAATCGCGGCCCGAGTGTTGCGACGAGCCCAGCGATCGTCCATCGGCCGACAAGAAGCCCCAGTCCGCCTCCGATGAGCGCGAGCATCGTGCTCTCCGTGAGCAACTGCCGCACGAGCCTCCAACGTCCCGCGCCCAATACAATGCGCAGAGCCATCTCACGATGCCGGCCCGCCGCGCGCGCGAGCAACAGGTTGGCAACATTCGCGCAGCCGATCAACAGAATGAATCCCACCGCGCCAAACATCAGGGTGAGCGGCGCGCCCGAATCCTGCGTGAGGTCATCTTTTAGACCGATGACGGCAATCTCGTGCTTCGTGGATCTGTCCTTTTTCATTTGTTCGGCGAGAGGAACCAATTCCTTCCGCGCCTGAGCGACAGTGAGGCCCCCGCGCAGCCGCCCGTAAATGTTGAGGAAATGCAGACCTCGCTGCTTCATGGTGGCGTCCGAAAGCCACAGCCCGATCAGAATGTTGCCGCGCGCGAGCGGCTGATAGTCCGGAGGCAGGACGCCGACAATCGGGAACAAACTTCCATCTAGTGTGAGCGTCCGATTCAACACGGAGGAATCGCCGCCCAGCCGCGTCTTCCAGAAGGAATACGTGATCATCGCGGCGTGCGGTCCCGCAAATGGTTCCTCTTCCGGGCGGATATTCCGGCCGATGAGCGGTTGCACGCCAAACAGCGGAAGATAGCTCGCGGAAACGCGTACGACTCTGACTTGTTCGGCCGCTCCAAGTCCGGAAAGCACAACGGAAGCACTCCCCTGCGCGGCAAGATTTTGAAACACTTGCGACTTGTCTCTCCAATCGGCGTACTCCGGGTACGACATCGGCGCATTTCCGTAATTCGGCTGCACGTCATACACGGAAACAATTTGTTCCGGCTGCGGATACGGCAGCGGACGCAGCAGCACGGCGTTCACCACGGAAAAAATCGCTGTGTTCGCGCCGATCCCCAGAGCCAGCGTCAATACCGCCGCCGCGGTGAACCCCGGGCTCTTCGCAATCACGCGAAACGCATATCGAATGTCCTGCCAGAGTTTTTCCATGATGTCTCCCCCGGGTACGCTTCAAGACGGACTTCGCCACTAGAGATTAGACTTCAATTCACGTTTCCGGTTAGGTTTGGTTTTCCCTTATTCCGTCGAAACACTCTCCGCAAGAATCTCCCGCGAGCCCCCAGGCTCCGGCCTGGGGGCGGAGTTAACGCTAGGTTGGAGGTTTGATTTTGGAGCGTTGGGTATTCGAATACCCAACCCTAACTTCTTTATTTTGAACCACTTAAAATTGTTTCACGTGAAACAATTTGAATCGCGGCATCCCGAAGCCATTATTAAGCGGTTTTTGTGTGATTGCGAAGCAAAAGCGATGGAATGGTCGCGCGGTTGTTTCACGTGAAACAATTTGTGTCGCCAAAAGGCGCTATTCATGCCGCAGTTGTCATTCGTATCGAAGTGCGACAATCGGGTCCACGCGCGTCGCGCGCCGCGCCGGAATCCAGCATGCCGCCAGCGCGACGCCAATCAGCGCCAGTGAAACGCCCGCAAACGTCGCGGGGTCGGTTGGCTTCACGTCATAGAGAAGATCGCTCAATAATTTTGTCAGCCAGTAAGAAGCCACCAGCCCCGCTGCGATGCCGGCGGCCGCGAGACGCAACCCCTGCCCCAGGACCATCCCCATCACGCGGCCGCGCGACGCGCCGAGCGCAACGCGGATGCCGATCTCGTGCGTGCGCTGCGCCACCGAATACGAGATCACGCCATACACGCCGACAGTTGCGATCAGCAACGCCATCGCGCCGAACAACGCCAACAAAGTTGTACTGAACCGGCGGTCCACCAGCGAGGTCGAGACAACGTCTTCCATCGTGCGGACTCTGCTTGGCGGCAGATCCGGTGCGAGCGAACCGAGTGCCGCGCGCATCGCCGGAACAAGACTCATGGGATCCTGCGCGGAATGTACGATGAAGAGAGCGCTCCGCGCATCTCCGTCGCGGGTTTGTGAATAGGGCGCGTACATCGTTGCGTATGCAGGTTCGGCCAGAGAATACTCGCGAATGTTTTCTACGACTCCCACAATCCTTCGCGGCGCGGCTTCGCTGTTTTCCGGTCCCATTGGCTTGCCAATCCAGATGTGCTGCCCGATGGGATCTTCTTTGGGGAAAACTTCATCGGCCATAGCCCGGTTGATTACGGCGACAGGCTCCGAATTGGCGGCATCGGTCTGCAAGAAAATGCGGCCCCGGACCAACGGGATGTGCATCGCGCTGAAATAATCGGAACTCACCACGCGGTAAGCGGAGTCGTGGCTATCGCCATCCTTGGAAGCGCTGCGTCCCTCAACGGAATAGAGCAGGTCCGGCCCGCCCAGAAACGGCAGCGCGTTGGCATACGCCACTTTCTGCACACCCGGCAACGCGGAAAGTTTCGCGTTGAACTGCTCGAGGAATGAATTTATTTCCGCGCTTGTCTTGGCGCGGGCCTGGGGAAGACCAAGTCCAAACACTACAGTGTTGTGCGTCTCAAATCCGGTTGGGACGTGAAGAAGTCCGGAAAGACTTTCGAGAGTAAGCGCAGCGCCCACAAGCAGGACCAGCGAGACGCCCACTTCCGCAACGACTAATGCCGAACGCACGTATCCGCGGCGGCGGCTCGCCCCGGCGCCCGCGGATCCTTCTTTCAGCGTTTTCTGCGGGTCGGCTGCGGAAGTCTCCAGCGCCGGAACCAGCCCGAAAACAATTCCTGTCAGCACGCTCAGAATCAGTGCGAATACGAACACGTTTCCGTCCAGGCGGAATTGCCCGATGTGCGGAAGATTCGAGGGGACGAGCGACAGCACGGATTGGAAGCTCGCGTAACAAACCAGAACTCCCGCGATACCCCCGAGAAAAGCGAGAAGAACACTTTCCGTAAGCAACTGCCGAAGGAGCCGCCCGCGGCTTGCGCCCAGCGCGGTGCGTATAGCGACTTCGCGTTGCCTCGAAGCCGAGCGCGCAAGAAATAAATTCGCCACATTCGCGCAGGCGATCAGCAGGACGAATCCCACGGCCCCGAATAGAAGCAGGGGCGCCGTGCCCGCGCCCGCGGAAATGAATTTGCGAATCGAGTCGAGACGCACGGCTTCGCCCGCGCCGAACATCTTGGGAAACTTCTCGCGCAACGGACCAAGTGTCGGGGTCAGTGCTGCTTCTGCCCGCGCAGCGGCCACGCCTTTTCGCAAACGCCCGAAACACATCATCCCGCCGTTGCTCGGATTCTCGCTCGCGAGAGGCACCGCATAAGGAACCCAGATTTGGACGTCGCGCGCACTACCCAGGGGAACCTCAAATTCGCGGGGCATCACGCCGACAATCGTTCTCGGCACGCCGCCGATGGCAATCGCCTGCCCGAGAATGTTTGGGTCGGCGGAAAATTTTCTGCGCCAAAGCGCATCGCTCAGAATCGCGAGCTTCGGGCCGCCGGGGCGGCACTCTTCGGGCCGGAACGCGCGCCCCATCGCAGGCTGCACGCCGAATACCGAAAAGAGTTCGGAGGTCGCACCGAGACTTGAGATCCGCTCCGGCTCTCCCTTGCCTGTCATTGTCGTATTCCCTGTGAAGCCCAGGAGCCCGAATGCTTCAAACGCATCTCTGTTGTCTTGCCACGCCAGATAAACTGGAAACGACAGCGAATTTCCGCCAATCTGGTTGTTGACGCGGTGAACGACAAATATGCGACCCGCGTCAGGAAGTGGAATCGGACGCAGAAAAACCGCGTTTACAATCGAGAAAATTGCCGTGTTCGCGCCGATGCCCAGCGCGAGCGTGAGCACGGCGACCGCCGTGAATCCGGGATTGCGGCGCATGAGGCGCAAGCTGTAGCGCACGTCCTGCCAGAATCGCTCGAGTGACGCCCAGCCCCACATCTCGCGTGTCACTTCTTTCACGCGTGTGGCGTTGCCGAATTCGCGCTGCGCCGCGAAGCGCGCTTCATCCGCGGACATCCCTCTGTCCTGCTTCGCTTCCGCGTCCAGCTCCAGATGATCGCGCAACTCGCGGTCGAGATCTCTGTCACGCTTGTCATTTTTCTCTGGTCGCTCCGGCATTTCAGCCCTCCGCCGGGCGCATCATCCGCGCGATGGCGCCCGCAATCTGTTTCCACTTGGATTCTTCCGCCGCGAGTTGTTTCTTGCCCACGGCGGTGAGCCGGTAGAATTTGAATTCGCGGTTGCGGTCGCGCGCCATTTCCCAATTCGCTGCAATCCATCCTTTGCGTTCAAGACGATGTAGCGCGGGGTAGAGCGATCCGGTCGCGACCTGCAGCACGTCATTGGAATGCGAGCGAATCAGACGGCTGATGCCGTAGCCGTGCTGCGGCCCCCAGCGAAGGGCCTGCAAGATCATCAGGTCGAGCGTTCCCTGCAAAAGCTCGATGCGGTCCTGGTAGCGTTCTTTCATCTGCGCCTCTCGGAGTGGCTACGCCAGAGTAGCGATGCTACAGTAGACGCTCTACAGTCAAAAAAGTCACGCGGAGTTTGAGGAAATTTCAGGACCGGCTGGCCCGATTGGCCGTACAGGCTTGGTCGTTCCTAAAAACGAGTGGTAGAGTACGCGCGAGTCTGCGTCCCGGCCGAATATGGCAACCCCGACCGCTTCCGGAGCAACCCCGCAACAGCCGCAGCAGCCTCCGCAACTCGCGCGCCGCCTCGGACTTTTCGACGCGACGATGATCGTGATGGGCGGAATCATCGGCGCGGGAATTTTTATGAATCCATCCGTCGTCGCGAAGCAAATCCACTCACCCGCGCTGATTCTGGCGGCGTGGCTGTGCGGCGGGTTGGTCGCCATGGCGGGCGCATTTATTTACGCGGAGCTCGCCTCGCGCTTCCCGGCAGTCGGCGGTCAATATGCATATTTGCGCGAGGCCTATCATCCCGGCGTCGGCTTTCTTTACGGCTGGGCGCTTCTGCTTGTGGTGCAGACGGGCGGCATGGCGGCTGTCGCCATCACGTTTGGAGAATATTTCAAGAAATTGGCGAACGTCCCGCTATCGAGCGGCGCGCTTGCGGCGCTCGCGCTCGGCATCCTTACATTAATCAACTGCCTCGGCGTGCGCGCTGGTAGCTCGGTGCAAAATGTATTGATGATCGCAAAGATTGCAATCATCGCAGCACTCGTGGTTTGTGGAGCGTTTCTCGCTGGGCCGTCGCGCGCGGTCTGGACGCCGGTTTTGGATCAGCCCGCATCGCTTCCACTATTGATCGCTTTTGGAGCGGCGATGGTGCCGGTCATGTTTTCCTACGGCGGTTATCAGACCGCAAATTTCATCGCGGGCGAAATGCGCGAACCGCGGCGCGATCTGCCGCGCGGCTTGATGCTGGGCGTCGCGAGTGTTGCGCTGCTTTACACAGCCGTGAGCTGGATTTGCTTGAGAGTGCTTGGCGCGGCGGGACTCGCGGCCACGAGAACTCCCGCATCAGCGGTAATGCAAATTGCGCTCGGCTCGCGCGGCGCCGCATGGATTGCCCTGGGGATCGCGATTTCCGCGCTCGGCTTTCTCAGCCAGTCCATCCTCACGGCTCCGCGCGTTTATTTCGCGATGGCCGATGATTGCATATTCTTCCCCGGATTGGCGTGGGTAAGTCCGCGGACTCGCGTGCCCATCGTGGCCATCGCAGTACAAGGTGTGTGGGCCATCGTGATTGCTCTTTCGGGAAAATATGAACAGATTGTGAATTTTATGATCGCCACGGACCTGATCTTCTTCGGACTCTCCGCGACGTGCATATTTATTTTCCGGCGGCGGGAGAGGCTCGGGCTCATGCCGCCGAGCGGAGAAAGCGTTTATCGAACGCCCGGCCACCCTTTTACGACTGTCGTTTATATTGCCGTCTGCTGGTTGGTGGTTGCCGCAACCTTTTATCACCACACAAAGGATGCGTTGATTGGACTTGCGATCGCACTGGCAGGCTTGCCGGTATACTTCTTCTGGGCGGCGCACAAGAAAGCAAATGCCGCGCAGTGAAAATCGCCAATTCCTCGCAGTAGAATGGAGCGCATGAATCACCGCCGCACAGAATCTTCTTCGCCCTACATTGACTGGGTGAAGACGCAGCCCCGCGCGAAATACAACCTCGCCACAAGCGGCGTGGCGAATTACGCCCTCGCGGATTTGCCCGTGCGTCTGGATGAGCTCGAAATCAGCGGGCCGAGCTGGTATGGATACGCGCCGCTGCAGGAACGCCTCGCCCATCATGCCGGCGTGCCGGAGGAATGTGTCGTCTCTTCCATCGGTACGTCCATGGCGAACTTCCTTGCCTATTCCGGCGTGATTGAACCCGGCGACGACGTCTTGATCGAGCATCCGGCGTATGGGCCGATGCTCGAAGCGGCGGAATTCCTGGGCGCAAACGTGAAGCGCTTTCACCGCCGCTTTGAGAATAATTTCGCGGTGGACCCCTCGGAGATGGAGCGCGCATTCACGCCGCGCACGCGGTTGGTGGTTCTGACAAACCTTCACAACCCGAGCGGTGCGTTCCTTTCCACGCAGACACTTACCGTGATCGGAGAAATCGCCCGTCAGCGCGGCGCGCGCGTGATGGTGGATGAAGTTTATCTGGAAATGTTCTTCGACCCTTCCATCCGCTCGGCCTTTCATCTTGGTGAAACATTCTTGATTACCAGCAGCCTCACTAAAGTTTATGGCCTGAGCGGTTTGCGTTGCGGATGGATTCTTGCCGCGCCCGAACTGGCGCGCCGCATGTGGCGCGTCAACGACCTTTTCGGCAACATTCCGGCGCACACCGCCGAATTGCTGTCCGTAATCGCGCTTGATAACCTGCCGAAGATTGCCGCGCGCTCGAAGTCTTTGCTGGCTGCCAACCGCCGCCTGCTTGACCAATTCCTCGATTCGCGGAAGGACCTTGAAGCGTTGCGGCCACCGGCCGGTACAGTCGTTTTTCCGCGCCTCATGCGTGGAAATGCGGATGAACTATTCACACTCCTGCGCGAAAAATATGAGACCGCGGTTGTCCCGGGGCGGTTCTTCGAGATGCCGGAGCATTTCCGCGTCGGAATCGGCGGTGACACGGAAACGCTCCGCATCGGCCTCGAGCGCCTCTCCGCTGCGCTCGACGAATACGGACGAAAGGTGTAAAAGAAGCCCCGCACCTGGTTTAGCGGGAGTCACATAAAAATGTTCGCGCCGCATACATTTCTTGCCGCACTCATCATGACCGTCCTCAGCACGATTTGCTGGGGCTCTTTCGCGAATACTTACAAGCTCACAAAAAATTATCGCTTCGAGCTGTACTACTGGGATTATGCCGCCGGAATTTTCCTGATTTCGGTGGTGCTGGCTTTCACGCTCGGCTCGACCTCCGGCGGTGAATTGAGTTTTCTTGCAAACCTGCAATCTGCCGCGCCGATGAACCTGGCGGCCGCCGCCGTCGGCGGATTCATTTTCAATATTGCGAACGTGCTGCTGATTGCAGGCATCGAAATCGTTGGCCTTGCGATTGCATTTCCGATTTCCATCGGCATCGCGCTGGTCGAGGGCGTGGTCCTCAGCTACCTCATCCAGCCGAAGGGGAGCGCGGTGCTGCTCGGCGCGGGAGTCGCGATGGCGGTGCTGGCGGTCATTCTGATTGGCAAGGCGTACGGCGCGCTGCGGAGCGGCGACCAGAAAGTGCCGCGCAAGGGAATTATTGTCTGCGTGATTTCAGGATTGCTGATGGGCACCTTCGCGCCGTTTGTCACGAAGGCCATGACGGCTGCGCATCCGCTGACGCCTTACACCGTTGCGGTCCTTTTCACATTTGGCGCGGTGCTGTGCTGTTTTGTTTTCAACGTCTATTTGATGAAGAAGCCGCTCGTTGGCGCCCCGGTTGGGTTTTCAGGTTACCGCAGCGCCCCTGCTTCGTATCACGCGCTCGGTTTGCTCGGCGGCGCCATCTGGGGAATCGGAACGGTTTTCAATTTCGTTGCGGCGAGTCTTGTTGGCGTGGCCATTTCTTATGCCATCGGGCAGGCCTCGCCGATGATTGCCGCGCTTTGGGGAGTTTTTGTCTGGCGCGAATTCCGCGGCGCGAATAGCCGCGCGAAGGCGTATCTCGTGGGCATGTTCGTATGCTATATGCTCGCGCTCTTCCTCATTGCGCGCGCGTATCAGTCTTCCTAGCCGTTCAAGGAAAATTCAGGAGATTGTTGTATGGCGGGAAAATGGATCACCGTCCTCGGAAGCTTTGTCGCCGACCTCGCGTTTCGCACGCACAAAGCTCCGGCCTGGGGCGAGACCGTGATGGGCTCGGACTTCAAGCTTGGGCCGGGCGGAAAGGGATCGAATCAGGCGGTCGCAGCGGCGCGGCTCGGAGGAAAAGTCAGCTTCATCAGCAAGCTTGGCCGCTATGCATTCGGCGATCTGGCGCGGCAGACGTACAAAAAGGAAGGCATCGATACTCGCTTCGTTTTTGAAACAACGGAACATGCAACCGGCGGCGCGGCCATCATCGTGGACGAAGTGAAAGGCGAGAATGCGATTGTTGTTTTTCCGGGCGCGTGCTTCCACGTCACGCCTGCGGAAATTGACCAGGCGCGTTCGCGCATCGCGGAATCGGCCGTCTTCCTCACGCAGCTTGAATTGCAAGTGCCCGCCGTCGAGCACGGGTTAAGGGTCGCCCACGGCCTCGGCGTAACCACGATTCTCAATCCCGCGCCGGGACTTCCCTTGCCGCCCGGCATTTTTGCGTTGTGCGATTACGTGACGCCGAATGAGACCGAAGCCGCGCTGCTGACCGGGCTGCCGGTCACAAACTTTGCGGAGGCAGAGCGAGCGGCCCAGGCGCTGCTTGATCGCGGCGCGCGGAACGCCGTGGTGACGCTCGGCGCGCAGGGCGCTCTGGTGAAAAATGCGCAGATCACGAAGCATATCCACGCCATAGATGCCGGGCCTGTGGTTGAAACCACGGGCGCCGGCGACGCATTCAACGGCGGATTTGCGATCGCGCTCGCCGAAGGGAAAGACATCGTCGCCGCGACGCGGTTCGGCTGCGCGGTGGCGGGGATTTCCGTCACGCGTCCGGGCACGGCGCTCTCGATGCCCACGCGCGCGGAAGTGGACGCGTTGCTCGCGAAGTCATCCTGATTGCCTCGCCGCCGGGAATAATTCAAACTCTCTCCCGTTATTCCATGCGGAAGCGAATGCCCATCCGGAAATACAAGCGAAGCAGCCCTCCATCGCCGCGGCATGGGCTCGCCCGTGCGTTGTCGAAGCTTGGACATTGTTCCCGGTCGCAGGCGGAGATACTGATCCGCGCGGGCCGCGTGCGGCTGAATGGAGTTATGCGGAGCGATCCGGAAACTCCCGTGCACATAGACGAAGACCGCATTCAAGTGGATGGCGCTGGCGTTGAAACCTCCAAGAGAATCTACCTCGCCATGAACAAGCCGCGCGGTCTCGTCACCACCACCAGCGACGAAAAAGGAAGAGACACGGTGTACTCCTTCCTCCCCAAAGGATTGCCCTGGGCCGCCCCGGTGGGCCGGCTCGATAAGGCCAGCGAAGGGCTGCTTCTCTTCACGAATGACTCGGAGTGGGCCGCGCGCGTCCTTGCACCGGAAACGCACCTAAACAAAACGTATCACTTGCAAGTGACCGCGATTCCGCGCGACGACGTACTGACCGCGCTCGAAAAGGGATTTCGCGCGGAGGACGGCGACTTCCTCCGCGCAAAGAGCGCCCGCATCCTGCGCCACGGCGAGCGCAACGCGTGGCTCGAGCTGGTTTTGGAGGAAGGCAAGAACCGCGAAATCCGGCGACTGCTCGAGCATCACGGAATGGAAGTGCTGCGGCTCGTCCGCGTGGCCATCGGCCCACTGGAACTCGGCTCGCTGAAAAAAGGGGAGACGCGCCCTCTCACATTGGAAGAAAAGCGCGCGTTGGATCACGCGATGCGGACTTAACGATACACGCGCCTGCAGATAGTTTGGTGGACGTGACAGGGTTCGAACCTGCGACCCCCTGGTTGCAAACCAGGTGCTCTCCCAGCTGAGCTACACGCCCACCGGTGTGAATTCATTTTCAGGCACAGGCGGGGCGGGGTCAAGCCGGGTTGCTCGATTGCGTGCAATCCCAGGATTGCGCCGCGCCGGCCGCCGCCCAATTTCCGGCGCGGGCGGTTCTCTGATAGACTCAGTGCTTCGACCCAGCGTTATTTCCCAATCAGGAGTGAATATGGCGATGAAGTGTGAACTCTGCGGCAAAGGGCCGCAATTTGGAAACGTAATCAGCCATGCGAACAACACCCGTCGCCGCCGCTGGAATCCGAATCTCCGGCGCGTGCGCGCGGTCATCAAGGGCGTTCGCAAGCAGATCCGCGTGTGTACGGACTGCATCCGTTCCGGGCGCGTGCAAAAGGCCGCCTGAGGCAGCGCTCGCACAGCGAGACCAATGCACCAACAACCAATTCCGGGCCGCCCACAACCCCGCAGGGTCCGGCTACATCTCATACAGTTAAGGAGCCCATGGTGAAACCCTTTCTTGCCGCTTTCGGAATCTGCATGCTCGCGGGGCTTGCGCAGGGATGTCACAAAGACGAAACGCCGGGTCCGGACGTGTGGGCGGCGGTGAATGGGCACGAGATTAAAAAAAGCGAAGTTGAAAAATTCTCCCGTAACAATGCGACGTCAGAAACCCAAACACCCTCGCAAGAGGAAGTTCTTTCGGTGAAGTTGGGCATCCTCGATGAACTCATTAACAACGAAATCCTGATGGGGCTTGCCCAGAAGCAGGGGCTGGCCGCCACGGACGGAGAAGTCGAGGACAATTTCACGGAAGCGAAGGCCCCCTACACCGAAGACGAATTTCAGAGGCAATTGAAGGATCGCGGCTTGAGCGTGGATGATTTCAAGCAGCAAATCCGCCAGAAGCTCACGATTGCGAAACTCTACAATCGGGAAGTCACATCCAAAGTCACGATCACCGATCAGGATGTGCAGGACTACTACAATCAGAACCGCGCGCAATTCAATTATACCGAAGCGCTGTACCATCTCGCGCAGATCATCGTGACCCCGCGGAAGGATCCGCAGATCCGCAACCGCAAGAACGACGACGCTACAACAGACGCCGAGGCGAAACGCAAGTGCGCCGTGCTGATGGAAAAACTCAACTCAGGCGCGGACTTCGCGCAACTTGCGCTGGATTATTCCGAGGATCCGACCACTTCGGTGACCGGGGGTGACAACGGTTTTGTTCCCGAGTCCGCATTCGACAACCCAAAGGTGGACCCGGCGTTGAAGAAGGCGGTCCTCGCCCTCAAGCCGGGGCAGACAAGCGGTATCGTTGCAGCCAGAGACGGCTACTACATCTTTAAGCTGCTTGCCCGCGAAGCGCCGGGCCAACGCGAACTTTCCGACACGCAGGTGAGCGCCATGATTCGCGAGTCTCTTCGCACGCGGAAAGAGCAGCTCCTGCGAGGCGCGTTCCTGACTGTCGCGCGCGGCAACGCGAAAATTACAAATTATCTCGCCCAGCAAGTTTTGGAATCGGCCGGAAAACTGCCTGCCTCCGCGCCTGCCGCTACAAAAAAGTAGTTTCCCGGCAATAAATCTCAGGCCACGATTGCCAGTGGTTCCCCTGCGTTGACGGCCTGGCCCTCCGCGACAACAATTTTCTCGACGACGCCCCTTTTCGGCGAGCGAATTTCATTTTGCATCTTCATCGCTTCGACCACCATCAATCCCTGGCCCGCTTCCACCTGCTGACCCTGCGCGACCAGCAAGCGCACCACCTTCCCCGGCATCGGCGCGATCACCTTTTGCCGCCCTTCGGCTTCCAGCGTGTCACCGTGACTGCCGCGCCACGCGCGCGGGTCCTCAATTTCCGCTCGAAATTCGCGCCCGCCTGCATGAATGCGCATTCCGCCCGGCGCGGGCTCGACGCGCACTTCATATGCGTGCCCGGAAACGAGAACGGAATAAGTGTTGGCCGCTACCTCGACCACGTCCGCTTCTATCGCGCGGCCATTGTGCGCAATGCTCAGGCGATTGCCTTCGCGCGTGACTTCGACGGGCTCCGAGGACGATCTCTTCGCAATCGGTTGCAGCTCGCCCGGTCGCGCATGCGCAAATCGAATATTGAGTTTCATCGTCCGCTCATCTCTCCGGAAACCGTTCTACCAATCCGCGCCGCCCATCTTGCTTCCAGTGCGACTCTGTTTGTCCGCGGTCGCCGGACTGTGCGCCGTTCGACGATGATTCTCTTGTGCGCGCCAGATGCCAGGCGAGCGCTCCGGCCAGGGCGGCGTCGCGCGCGGCCGACTCTTCTTCGTTCGTCGTCACACTCATGCTCTGCGCGGCCCTTTGCTTCAGCCATTCGTCCAGCCAACGCGTGTGAAATTCTCCGCGCACAAACGCGGGATCCGCGAGGATGCGGCGAAACAGGCCCACGTTCGTCTGAATCCCGCTCACGTAGTATTCCTCCAGCGCGCGTCTCATCCGCGCGATGGCTTCGGCGCGATGCGTCGCCCACACAATTAATTTCCCGAGCAGCGGGTCGTACTCCATCGGTACGGTCCAGCCCGGATAGACTCCGTCATCCATCCGCACGCCAGGCCCGGCCGGCACGCGCCGCGCCAATATTTTCCCCGGTGACGGGAAGAAATTGTTGTCCGCGTCTTCCGCGTAGATGCGGCATTCGATGGCATGTCCGCGCGGAGTCAATTCCTGCCACGCAAACTCAATTCGTTCGCCGGCCGCGATGCGAATTTGCAGTTGCACCAGGTCGAGCCCGCTCACGGCTTCCGTTACCGGGTGCTCCACCTGCAGCCGCGTATTGACCTCCAGAAAGTAAAAGTTGTTTGCCGCATCCACCAGAAACTCAACCGTGCCCGCATTCGTGTAACCCGCCTCCCTCGTCAGCGCGACCGCCGCGCGGCCCATCCTGCGCCGAAGCTCCGGAGTCATAATCGGCGAGGGCGCTTCCTCAATCACTTTTTGGTGCCGCCGCTGCACGGAGCACTCGCGCTCGCCCAGGTAAAAAAGATTGCCGTGCAGATCGCCGAGGATTTGCATTTCAATGTGCCGTGGGCGTTCGAGATACTTTTCGATGTAGAGCCGCGCGTCGCCGAACGCGTTCTGCGCTTCTGACCCTGCATCGCGCCAAGCCGAATCCAGTTCACCCGCGCCCGCGACGAGCCGCAACCCTTTGCCGCCGCCACCCGCCACGGCTTTCAGCATGATCGGATAACCTGTCTCTTCCGCAATCTTTCGCGCTTCTTCCAGGCGCTTAATTGGCTCGACCGAACCGGGCACTGTTTCCACTCCCGCCCGCCGCGCAAGCTGCCGCGCCGCCGTTTTCGAGCCGAGCTTTTCCATCGCCTCTGCCGTTGGCCCGATAAAAGTAACTCCCGCCTTCGCGCAGGCGCGCGGCAACTCCGGATTCTCCGCGAGGAACCCGTATCCCGGATGCAACGCGTCGCAACCGGCGCGCCGCGCCACGTCCATCAGCTTGTCGATCCGGAGATAGCTTTCGCGCGAAGGCGCCGGCCCGATTGCGTATGCTTCGTCGGCCAGACGTACGTGCAGGCTCGCGCGATCCGCATCGCTGAACACGGCAACTCCGCGGATGCCCATCTCGTGGCACGCGCGCAGCACCCGCACGGCAATCTCTCCGCGATTGGCGATTAGGATTTTCTTGAACATTTGAAGAACCGCGCGGCATTGTAGCACGCGCTTTCAGGCACGCCTGCCGCCGGATTCACATGTCACACCGCGCCGCGGAAAAATCGCACGCCTCCTCTGGATTTTGCTAGAATGTCTATATGGGCTGCATCCCTTCGGGGAGCGGCACCGGAGGACAACATGAGCGCTACGCCCCCTGCGGGCAACGGTAAGGTTACCGTGCCCGACATCCTGGGCCGCAAGCGGCAATCTGGCCACGCGGTTTCCCCTGACAATCGCATTACCTGTTTGACGGCCTACGACTTCCCCACAGCTCGCCTGCTCGATGAATCCGGCGTGGACATCATCCTCGTCGGCGATTCGCTCGGCATGGTCGTGCTCGGGTACGAAACCACTCTTCCCGTAACACTCGACGAAATGCTCCATCACACGCGCGCCGTGCGCCGCGGCGTGCACCGCGCGCTGCTCGTCGCGGACATGCCCTACGGCAGCTACCACACCAGCGTGAGCGACGGCGTCGCAAACGCTATCCGATTGGTGAAAGAAGGCGGCGCCGAAGCCGTGAAGGTCGAAGGCGGCGAGCGCCGTCTCGAGTTGATCTCGCGCATGGTCGAAGCGGAAATCCCCGTGATGGGCCACGTGGGCCTGACGCCGCAATCGTTCCACGCGCTCGGTGGATTCCGCGTGCAGGGCAAGACGCCCGAAGCAGCGGAGCATTTGCTCCGTGACGCTCGCGCGGTCGAAGCCGCTGGCGCTTTTTCTGTCGTGCTTGAATCGGTTCCGCGCGAACTGGCCGCCACCATCACTCGCGAGCTTCGCATCCCAACTATCGGCATCGGCGCAGGCCCTGATTGCGATGGCCAGGTGCTCGTGATTCATGATGTGCTCGGCCTCACAGCCGGCCCGGCGCCGCGTTTCGCGCGCCGCTATGCTGAACTCGGTGAGCAGGTGAAGCGGGCCGCGCGCGAGTACTGCGACGACGTCCGCGCGGGCCGCTTTCCATCGGACGCGGAATCGTTCCACCTTCCCGCCGAAGCTGGAGCGCACAAGTCGTCGAAGCGCTAGTTGATTGAATTGGTTGTGCGGGTTTTTTGCGCTGAGGTAAAACACCTCCGCCATTTATCTGAAAGGGAGCATGGACCTCGAAAACGTTCGCCGTCTTTTCGATTACAACGCCTGGGCGAATCACCGCACGGTCGATGGCTGTGACGCGCTCAACTCCGAGCAGTTTCTCGAACCGCTCGGCGGCAGCTTCGGCTCTGTCCGCAATACTGTGGCCCACATCATGGACGTCGAGTGGCTTTACCTCGAGCGCTGGCAGGGTCGCGCACCTTCCTCGTTCCCCAAAGCCGAGAATTATCCTGACCTTTCGCACATCCGCGAGCGCTGGTGGCAAATCGAACAGGACACCGCGCTCTATCTCAAGAATCTGTCTCAAGAAGATCTTTCCCGGATCATCGAATTCCGTAATACGAAGGGCATCCTCTATCGCCATTCGCTTTGGGAAGTCATGCAGCACCTCGTCAATCACAGCACCTATCACCGCGGGCAGGTGACGACACTCGTTCGCCAATTGGGCGCCACGCCGAAATCGAGCGACCTCATCGCGTTTTACCGCGAGCGCTCCGGCCAACCCGTTTCCTGATCGCCTCGCGCTCTCATTACATGGAAATCATTCGCACTGTCGAGTGGATGAAGCAGGCCTCGCGCGCGGCGCGCGATCGCGGCCTGCAAATCGGTTTCGTGCCCACGATGGGCGCTCTCCATGAAGGCCACCTCGCGCTCGTCCGCGCCGCAAGGGCCGAGCATCGACCTGTGGTCGTCTCGATATTCGTCAACCCGGCGCAATTCGGCCCGCATGAAGATCTCGCAAAGTATCCCCGGCAAATCGAAAAGGACACCGCGCTCCTCGAATCGCTCGGTGTGGATTTTCTTTTCTCTCCGGAAGCATCGGAAATCTATCCTGTTGGTTTCCGGACATACGTCAACGTGGAAGGCCTGGGTGATCGCTTTGAAGGCGCATCGCGCCCCGGCCATTTTCGCGGTGTCGCTACCGTTGTGCTGAAGCTGCTCGAAATTGTTCAGCCGCACACGGCTTTCTTCGGGCGAAAGGACGCACAACAGGCCCGTGTCCTTCGCCAAATGGCTCGTGACTTGAACCTGGACGCGGAAATAGCCGTCCAGCAAATCGTTCGCGAACACGATGGCCTCGCGATGTCTTCTCGCAACGCTTATCTGAATGCAGATGACCGCCGCGCCGCTACGGCGCTGTCTCGTGGTCTGGCTGCCGCCGGCGCGGCCATTGAAGCAGGAGAGAGAAATGCGAGCGCGCTGGTAGAAAAAGTCCGCGGCGTGCTTGGCGCGGAACCATCCATCCGGCCGGACTATGTGGAGCTTGTGAGCGAGGAGGCCTTCGAGCCTGCTACGAGACTCATTGGCACATCATTACTGCTGGTTGCAGCCTATGTAGGGACTTCGCGGCCTACGCGGTTGATCGACAATTTACTGATCACGTCCGAACCCGGCGGCCGCTTCCGCACCACTCTATGAACCCGCGGATTTTCCCGCCAGTTCCGTGACCGCCGCGAGCACTTCCGCCGCATGCCCCTTTGCCTTGGCGCTGGGCCACAGCCGCTCGATGCGCCCGTCGGACCCTACGAGCGCGCTGCTCCGCACGATTCCCAGGAATGACCTGCCCAGAAAACTCTTCATCCGTCGCGCGTCATAAGCTTCAATCGTTTTGAATTCCGGGTCGCTCAGCAGGGGAAAGTTCAGCTTGTACCGGGCCTTAAATTTCGCCTGAAGCGCCACGGGATCCGCGCTGCAGCCAAGGACCACGGTGTTCAACTTGTCGAATTGCTTCATTGCGTCGCGAAACTCGGACGCTTCCGTGGTTCAACCCGGTGTGAGCGCCTTGGGATAAAAATAAAGAACCACGCGCTTGCCGCGGAACTCCACAAGCGTTACCTCGCTGCCATCATCGGCTTGCAGCTTGAATTCCGGAGCTTTGTCCCCAACCTTCAGTGTCGCCATGACTTGATCCAATCTTTCCGCTCAGGCTTGTCCGCTATAATTATGACGCCAGCAATCGCCGCAATGTGTCATTGACGGCTTGCGGGTCCGCCTTGCCGCCTGTCGCGCGCATCACCTGCCCCACAAAAAACTTGAACACGCCTTCGTTGCCCGACCGGAACTTCGCAACATTGTCCGGATTCTTCTCAATAATCTCGCGCGCCACGCGCTCAATCTCCCCGGAGTCGCTCAGCGTTGCGAATCCATCCTTCGCGATAATCTCCGCCGCGGATCGTCCGGATTCAAACATTCCGGCAAATACTTTTTTCCCGCTCGCGGCTGTGATTCGTCCCGCTTCAATCTCCGCCAGCAGCGCCGCAAGCGCCGCCGGTGCCACCGGGCTCTTCCCGATTCCCTCGCCGCGCGCGTTCAATTGCCGCAGCAGTTCAACCGAGATCCAATTCGCTGCTGTTTTGGCGGGAGCCCCGGCTTTCACAGTCGCCTCGAAGTAGTCCGCAAGCGTGCGGGAATCTGTAAGCACACCCGCGTCATACGCGCTCAATCCGTATTGCGAGGTAAATCTCGCCCGCCTCGCGTCCGGCAACTCCGGCATCTCGCCGCGAATCTCTTCCTTCATCTCCGCGGTCACCTGCACCGGGAGCAGGTCCGGCTCCGGGAAATACCGGTAATCGTGCGCGAATTCCTTTGACCGCATCGGCTCGGTGCGCCCCGCGGCGACGTTCCACAGACGCGTCTCCTGCTCGATGCGCGCGCCCGATTCAATCGCTTCCACTTGCCGCCGGATTTCGTACTCCAGTGCGCGCTGCAAATAGCGGAACGAGTTCAGGTTCTTTACTTCCACCTTCTGTCCGAATTTCTCCGCCCCGCGCAGCCGCACGCTTACATTCGCGTCACACCGAAGCGATCCCTCTTCCATGTTGCAGTCGCTCACTTCGGTGTAGAGCAGCACCTGCTTCAAAGTATTCAAATACGCGTACGCTTCCGCGGGCGTTCGAAGGTCCGGCTCGGACACAATCTCCATGAGCGGCGTCCCGCAGCGGTTGAAGTCAATGTAGCTCTTCGTCGCGGACTCCGCGAATCCCTCGTGCATGGACTTTCCTGCGTCCTCTTCCAAATGCAGCCGCGTAATTCCGATTCTTTTTCTCGCACCGCCTGCTTCTATTTCGAGCCACCCGTGTTCCGCCAGCGGCAGTTCGTATTGCGAAATCTGGTAGCCCTTCGTCAGGTCCGGGTAGAAGTAGTTCTTTCTGGCAAATCGCGACATCGGGCGCACTTCAAGGTGCAGCGCCAGTGCCGCTTTCATCGCCAGCTCCAGCACGCGCCGGTTCATCACCGGCAGCGCCCCCGGCAGCCCCAGGCATACGGGGCAAGTATTCGTGTTCGGCGGGGCCCCAAATTTTGTCGAGCAACCGCAGAAAATCTTTGTCGCCGTCAAAAGCTGTGCGTGTACCTCGAGCCCGATCACCGGCTCATATCTCGCCAGCGCGT
Source organism: Terriglobia bacterium (assembly GCA_041484365.1). Taxonomy (GTDB): domain Bacteria; phylum Acidobacteriota; class Terriglobia; order Acidiferrales; family UBA7541; genus DASTCZ01. The sequence goes on from JBGPHM010000020.1 coordinate 27,494, forward strand.
CGGGCGCGGTTGCCGATCCGGATTGGGTTGCGGGAGACATGTTAATCGCCAAATTATAGCATCGTGGCGCGGGCTGGCCCCCCGCCCGCCGCTCCACGCGCGCATTTCACTTCCTGTATACTGGCGCCGCGAAATCTCTCTATGTTTACCCCTTTTCAAGCAACTACGCTCTCCCCCGAGGTATTCGCCATCCTGGTGGTGGTGCTTTTGGCGGTCAACCAAATGTTTGTGCGCCAGGAATTGATCCGCAGGCGCATCGCCGCCAACCCAATCCTAATCACCGCCATCGCGATTGTTTCCGGAATCGCGGTCGCTGAATTAGTTCCCGCTCTGCTGTCTTTTTCAGCTTTTTCCAGCCATCCCGTTTCATTCTTACTTCATTCGCCCGGTGCCAACTATTATGCCGGTCTCGTTGCCGGAATCCTCACTGCAACTGTCGTCGCGCGACACTACCACCTCCCCACATTCGCTCTTCTCGACGTGCTCTCTCCGTCCATCGCTTTTCTTGCCATCATCGACAACGGTTATCCGTTTTTTGGGATTCTCTTGCTGGTCCTTACGGTAGTACTTGCACAAACTTCACGCCAAGCGGCATCAAAGCCTGTCGCTGCTGGAGCGCCATTCTCAATTGTGCTCGCGCTGACCGGGTTCGCCCGGTTCATCGCGGTAATTCTCGAACCGAACACTTATTCCATTTTGTCTCCTGCCCCCACTCAAATCGCAAACACTGCCTGTTTTTTTACAGGCGCGGCACTCTTCGCGATCCTCACCGTCCGCTTCCACGGAATTTCTAAAGAACACCGCATCCTCAACGACGCCCTGCAACGCGGCCTAACCGAGCAACCCGAATCCAAATCCCTCACGCCGGAATGTCCTCACCCCGAGCGCTGGCGCATGTATGACGCGATGACCGCCGAAGTCGAAGTCCTCGAATTCCTCAAAACGCTCGTCACCACTTTGAAGCCGAATCTCGTTGTGGAGACCGGCACCTTCATGGGTGTCAGCACGCTCTGGATTGCCGAAGGCCTGAAGCAAAACGGATTCGGCCGCGTGATCACCTGCGAATTCGATCCGAAAACTCACGCCGCCGCAAAGCGCCGCTTTGATGAATCCGGTTTATCCGAATGGATTGACTGCCGCCTTGGCTCCAGCCTCGAGATGAAAATCGAGGGCACGATTGACATTCTTTTCAGCGACAGCGACCTCGCGCTCCGCGAACAAGAGGTGCGCCGCTTTCTTCCGCAGGTCAATCCCAATGGCGTCATCCTCATGCACGACGCCAGTTCACATTTGAAAGTTGTCCGCGAAGCCGCGCTCCGCCTCGAGCAGGAAAGTTTGATCTCTGTGCTGCTTCTGCCCACCCCGCGCGGACTTGTCATTGCCCAGAAGCGCGAAGGCCGAAAATAGCTCGCACTGTTTTTTCGCTATCTTGTCTCCGCAACCGCAATCTGATGCGCTGCCACCAAATCGCAAAACCAGAATCCGTCACGTAGCACAATTTCGCCGCGGGTGAACTCAACCGCCTCCGCGAATCCCGGCCCGTTGTAAACAAAGCTGTGAAACTCTCCATTCTCTCCGCACGGATCCACGTCCGCCGGCAGGTCGGCCACAAATTGTTCATTAATCTCACGCCCCACAAATTGCTCCGCCAGCTTCCGCGGGTCCACGCAAACTGTCACCGCGCGGAATCCCAGTCCGATGAACTCGCGCATTAGCTTATCTGTCGGCCGCAGCCAGATCGGAAAGATCGCTTCCATTCCAACGCGCGCCAGATTCCGTTCGCGATACTCGCGCAGATCCTGCAGGAAAATGTCCCCGAACGCCACGCGCCGGATACCGCGTGCCTTCCATTTCAAAAGCACCGCTTCCATGCGCGCTTCATACTCCGCATTCACGCACGCCGGCGGAATCGTCACGATCTCAAGCGGCAAGCCCAGCGCCGCGGCCTGCCTCTCAAGCAGCGTGCGCCGCACTCCGTGCATGGAGATTCGGTCGTACTCCTCCGTTACTGTCGTCAGCAACGCCGCAATCTCATACTGCGGATCGCGACGCAACTCGTGCAGCGCCATGCAACTGTCTTTCCCGCCGCTCCAGCAAAACAGGATCCGCTCAGTCACCCGTGTCACTCCCCTCCAATCGTGAATCTCACTCCGCCGCGGATCTCCCGGCCGAGCGCGGGGAAGCCCAGCGCATCCTGATACTGTTTGTTCAGTATGTTTGTTCCCCGCACGAAGAGTGATACCTCTCGCCTCACCCGATACGTTGCCGCGGCATCGAATCGTGCGTATCCGGGATTAGGGACCGTCGTCGGCGGAAAGGTAAAAAGACTGTCCGTCCGCTGCCCGCTGAAATACCCAAGCAAGTTTACGTTGAGCTTCCTCGCGGAGAAATTCATCTCGAGACTTCCGGAGTTCACCGGCCGCCGCAATAAGTGGTTCCCCGGGAACTCATTCGGATCGAACGCATTCGGCGCTGAAATCACGCGGCTATCGTCGTAGGAATAATTTCCTGACAAACGCAGCCATCGCGCGGGGCGCAATTGTCCGGAAAAGTTCACCCCGCGGGCATTAGCCCGGTCTGTGTTGAAAAATGTTCCCGTGCCAAATGGACATGCCAGCGTCACAGGCCCGAGCCCGAAACTGATAACATTGCGGAACTGGTTGTAAAAGTAATCAGCCGAGAGGCGCAGGCGTCCCCGAAACAGCGTCTGGTCAATTCCGCCGTTCGCTGTTTTGCTGTCCTCCGGCAGCAAATCGGGTTTCCCCGGAAAGCAAGGGTCTGTGCCGAAGGACTGGTCCAGCCGCGGCTCCACAATCCCTTGTCCGTAAAACGCATGCAGCCGCGTCTCACCCAATTCACCGCTGCCTTCGCGCAGCAAGTAAGCCGCCCCCGCTCGCGGCACGACCTTCGTGCCGAAGTTCGAGTTATCCTCCGCTCGCCCGCCCGCATTCACCGTGAGTTTCTTTGTCACTTGCCATCGAGCGTCTAGATAGCCCGCTTGATTATTCCGGCGAGCGTGCTGCCCGCCAAGCGCGCCCGGAAATCCGTTTTCGACTTCATACCTATAGCCCGCCGTCGCCGCGCCGCCCTTGAAAAGGTAGCTCCCCTGCGCGTCCGCTCCGGCGCGATTGAACTGGCTCGGAAACGTAAGACCCGGCACAAAGAAAAAATTGGAGTGCAAGTCCGATTCATTGCCCGACACATGCCACCGCCAGTGCGAACCTGCTTGTCCGTCCCAGCTCAAATTCCCGATCAAGTCGTGCAAGGCATTGTGCTGAAAAGTATTGATCGGCTGGACGAGAACCTGACCGGGCAGTCCTGCATCGCTGGTGTTGTCGTGCAGAGAGAGCCGCAGAGTGTCCGTGTCCGAGAATTTGTAGCCGAAATTCCCCGAATACGTGCGGTTCAGGAAGTAATCGTTGGTTCCTTGCCCCGCGGTTGCGAAATATCCAAATCCCGCCGAGTAATCGAACGCGCCGAGAAGTCCGCTCACCGTGGCCGAGCTGTGCCCCGTTGAAAATGAGCCGCCGTCGCCAACCACTTCAAGTTCCGGTGTCCGGGTTGTTCCGCGCCGCGTGAAGATCTGCACCACGCCCGTCATCGCGTCGGATCCGTACAACGCACTCTCGGCCCCGTGCACGACCTCAATCTTTTCAATGTTATCCAGCGTCAGGTTTGAGAAATCAATGAACCCGCCGGAATCGTTCATCGGTGCGCCATCCACCAGCACCTTTGTGTGGTTGGAATTTCCGCCGTCGAGGAACAGCGTCGTGAGCCCTCCTTCCGCGCCTGTCCGCGACAGGCTGAATCCCGGCAGAGTTGAAAGTAAGTTAGGCAGCGAAGTCGCCTGGCGCTGCTCGATTTGCTCTCGCGTGATTACCGTGACAGGTGCGGGCGTGGACTCTAACTCCGCCGGCGTCGCCTGCGCCGTCACAATCACACCCGCCGCCAGCGGCTCAATCTCCATCCGTAATTTCCACTCGACCTTCTGCCCGGTGCTGATCACCGCCTCGCGTTCGATGCGTGAAAACAAATCGCGCGTAATCACAACCCGATATGTCCCCGGTGTTAGTGTGATCGAAAAACTTCCGTCGTCGCGCGACTGCGTCTCCACGGGCGCCGCAACTTGTCCCGCGCCACCTGTCTGTTTGATGGCGACCTGCGTGACAACAATCCGCGCTCCTGAAATTGCCCGCCCGCTCGCATCTGTTACCACTCCCGCAAGCGTGGCATCCGCGCTTGCTTGTGCGCCGGATCTGCCGCACAAAACCATCGAACAAATCCCCACAACAAAAATTAAAATGTAAATTTGTAAATCGGAATGGCGTCGCTTCATGGTCTCTCCTCCTCTCCCTCTCGCGCGGGAGGTGAAGGTTTCCTCCGCGCATGCCACACACGCAAGGCATGCGTCAAAGGATGCGGACCCCGCCGGTCTCCTGGCTTGGCGGCGCTGCGTGGCGTCGCGCCTTCCCATCCGTCCAGCGAGTTGGCACTCACCGGTGCGGAAAGTGGCGCGGCTCCCCAGAATGCCGCCTTACAGTCGCGCGGCGGCGACGGCTTTGCACCGTCTTCCCGTGCGCGGGGTCTGCGATGGATGATTGCAGCGCCGGAATCTGAAAACTTCATCAGCTCCGTCGCCGCCGGTTTACGTCTCCTTCAAATGGCCGCCCACTCGGTGGCCTCGTGCGCCCCGAATGTGTACGCGCGGCCTTCCTTCCGGTCCGAGATCCACATCCAGTGGCGCTTCAAAAACCTGTTCCAATAAATCCCGGCGATACACGTCCGCCGGTGTGCCCACACGCAAACACTTGCCCTCGTGCAGCAACACAACTTGGTCCGCAAATTCCGCTGCCAGGCTCAGTTCGTGTGTCACCACGACCACTGTGTAGCGGCTCTCCGCCGCGAGTTCCCGCAGCCGCTCCAGCAATTCAACTTGCGCGCCGATATCCAGATGCAGCGTCGGCTCGTCCAGCAACAACAGGATCGGTTGCTGCGCCAACGCTCGCGCCAGGATCACGCGCTGTTTTTCTCCGCCCGAAATTTCGTGCATCCACCGGTCGCGCAGGTCCTCCGCTCCCACTTGCGCAAGCGCGTTCTCCGCGATCTCCACGTCTTCCTTGGTTTCAAATCGCAGCATCCTCCCATATGGATGCCGTCCTTGCAGCACGTATTCCCCCGCGCGCGAAGGAAATAAGAGCGGGCTTTCCTGGTGCACCATCGCGATCTTCTGCGCCCGCGTCCGCGTGTCCAGCCTTGACGTTTCGAACCCTTCCAGTTCCACGCGCCCCGAAAGCGGCTTCAGCGTGCCCGCAATCAACTTCAGCAAAGTGGACTTGCCGCTTGCGTTTGGTCCGAGGATTGTCACCACCTCGCGCTGCCTCGCCGCGAACGATGTCGCCGCCAGCGTGAACGCCGGAGCCGACTGGCCGTGCGGGTGGTACGCATAGCTCGCCTGCTCAATCTTCAGGCGCACCGGCGACTCTGCCCCGCCTTCGCCGCCGGGATACGCGATCACTTGCGCTCCATTTCCCGCGTCGTTCAACGCAGCCTCCGTCGCAACAAGTAAATGAATAACGGCGCGCCCGCCATCGCCGTCACCGCGCCCACGGGAAGTTCCGTCGGAAACATCACCGTCCTAGCAAGTGTGTCCGCCGCGAGCAACGCGATTGCGCCGCCAATTGCTGACGCTGGAATCAGAATCCGGTAATCCGGTCCGAATATCATGCGCATCACATGCGGCACCAGCAGCCCCACATATCCAATTGCGCCGCTCATCGAAACCGCAAGACCAGTCAGCAGCGACGCCGAAATATAAACCACCAGTTTCACGCGCGTCACTTCCACGCCTAAATGCATCGCCTCGCGTTCGCCTGTTGTGATTAGGTTCAGGTCCGCGGCCGTTGTGTATATCGCTCCGACGCCAATAATGAGCCCCGCGAGGAGTACCCAGTGCATCGCTTCTGGCAACGGTGTGGAAAGATCGCCCATCAGCCAGAACGGCATCCCGCGCAGGTTGCTTCCGGACGTGTTCGTCATCAGGAAAATAATCATCGCGGAAAGAAAAGAAGCCGATATGATGCCCGCCAGCAGCAGTGTCGTGCTGTCCAGTTGTCCCTTCCGCCGCCCTAGGAAATACACCGCCGCAATCGTCGCGATCGCCCCCACAAATGCCGCGAGCGGCGTCGCAAGCAAAAAGTGCGGCAGTAGAATCAGCGCCACAATCGCTCCCAGCGCTCCGCCGCTGGAAACTCCAAGCACATAGGGATCCGCCAGCGGGTTTCGCAACAATGCCTGGAATCCTGCGCCCGCTACGGAAAGCGCCGCGCCCACCAGGATGGAAAGCTCAATCCGGGGAAGCCGGTAGCCGAAGGCAACCTGGTAATCCGATGGTATGTGCGCGCGCCTGCCGAGAATCAACCTGCCGAGATTCAACGCAAGGTCCGCAAACGAAATTCGGTACGCGCCCACCTTCATCGCCACGATCACCACGCCGAACAGCACGGCCAGCAGCGCCGCGGACGTCCACAACACGCGCTTCAGCGTGAGCGGCCTCATAGGCTCGCACCCGCCTGTGCCGCGATCTGCTTCACCTGTCTTTGAGCATTATTGTTTTGGTGGCGCAGGCTCGCATGCGGGCCTTCCGCGAAAACTTCGGGATGCAGATCCCGCGCCAGCTCTTCAATCGCGTCCACCAGCCGCGGCGCGGGCCGGTTGATTGCATCGCTCACGATCGCAATCCTGTTTTCCTGCAGCGCCTTCATGTCCCGCCAGCCCGGCAGGTTGCGCATGTTCGCCAGCGTCGAAGTGATCTCTTCCGGGTGCGCCGAGGCGAACACCAGATAATCCGGTTGCAAGCGCACAACTTCTTCCAGATTCACGTGCGGCCAGTCCTGCTTTGTGCGCACCACGGATTCCGCCCCCGCCCAGCGCATCGCATCCGCCAAGAAAGTTTCCTGTCCGATCGAAATCAGCGGCTCCTGCCACACAATGAAAAGGACTCGGACCTGCGCTGCCGTCCCCAGTTTTTTGTGCAGCGCATTCAGACGCGCGCGCAGTGAATCCTCGAGCGCGTGTCCTTGCTCCGCAGCCCCAAGCACCTCTCCCAGCCGCGAGATCGACGCGAGCACGTCGTCAATCGTCCGCGCGTCCGTCGCATAGGCGGGCACGTGCAGTAAATCCAGCGCGTCGGCTGTTTCCTTGCGGTTCGCGGAATTTGCCGCCAGTAAAACCAGGTCCGGCTTCATCGAAAGGATCACTTCCAGGTTTGGAGTGAATGGCCCGCCCACCTTCGGCAGTTTCCTTGCCTCCGCCGGATAGTCACAAAAGTCCGTGTCGCCCACGAGCCGGTCCTGCAATCCCAGCGCGTAAATCGTCTCTGTGAGGCTTGGCGCCAGTGACACGATTCTTCGCACCGGCTGCGGCACTTCCACTCGGCGACCCACTTCATCCTTCACCACCAGCGGTGGTAGCGCTTTCGCATTCTCCGGATTCGCTTGCGCCGCGGGTTGGGAGGTTTGTCCCGTCTGTGCGGCGCGTGCGGCAGGAGTCGAAAGCAGCAGCGTCGCGCAACAAAGTATCGCCGCGAGAGTCGCAACGACGCTCGCGCGCCGCCGTTTTGCTCCTCTGAACTTGTGCCCGAATCCCATTTGTATCGAATCCATCTACGCCCAAACAAAAAAGCCCCACGAGAAAATGGGGCTTCCACCAGCGCTCTTTCTCGCGAAGAGTGCCGAAAAATTGGCGCGGCGGGTATCCTGACTGACGGCTCGCTGGCAGCACTTTCAAATCCAGCAGCCGATCACAGTGGCGGGACCGCGGCCGATTTTCACGGCCTTCCCCCAACTCTTCCGCGCCTGCGGAAATGTCGAAACGAAGTCTATGCCCGCTGTCCGCCTCTGTCAAATTCCTTCCACAATTTATCTGTCGGAGACAAAGTAACGATTGTCATCCTGAGCGTAGCGCCGATGAATTTCATCGGCGCGCAGCGAAGGATCCGTGTGCAACCTCCTCGTCGCATCTACCCTCTCAAATCCATTTTGTATCATTTGGAAGCGTAACTACATTTCCCTGCGAGCTAGGTGGGTATCGCCGTTCCAGGAACAGGATTCAACTATGGGGATTCACTCCGGCGAAAAACTATTCAGCGGTTCTTCCACTGCGGCTTGCGTTTCTCCTGCACCGCGCGCAACCCTTCCTGCGAGTCTTCCAGCCCATACAATTCGTTTAAGAAGATGCGGATTGCCTGGTGCAGAGAATCTTTCAGCGATAGTCCCATCCCGCCGAGCACCGCTCTCTTCGCCATGCTCAGCACCGGCGCCGACTGCGCCGCAATCTGCGCGACAATTCCGTTCACTGTTTTCTCGAGCTGTGCCTCCGGCACCACTCGGTTCACCAAGCCCAGCTCCAGCGCCCGCTCCGCGGAAATCGGCTCGCCGATCAAAACCATTTCTAGTGTCTGCTTCGGCCCGATGAGGTGCGGCAGCACCGTCGCCGCCAGCGGTGGGAAAACACCGATGGTCACTTCCGGTTGCGCGAATTTCGCGCGCGGTGTCGCAATCACCAGGTCGCCCAGCGCCGCCACTTCGCAACCGCCGCCAACTGCGGGCCCATTCACCACTACGATGAGCGGCTTTGACGTCTCCAGCATCGCCAGAAACGCCGCCTCGAATGCGCTCAGCACCTGGAAGACCCGGTTCGGCGTGTATTCGCCGAGATCGATTCCGCCCGAGAAAACTTTGCACGCGGAATCGAGCACCATCAGTTTCACATCCCTTTGATTGCCCGAGTGCTCAATCGCCGCCGCCAACTCCAGCAGCATTGGCTCGTTTAATAGGTTGTGCTCCGGCCGGTCGAGCGTCAGCCATACCACCTCACCCTCGCGCCGGTAGCGTACGAAGTGAAACTCTTCCGGCTTCACCACTTTGCGCGCGGCAATTAGATCAGTCTGTGTCTCTTCCGCCATTTTTCAATTCTTACACGCCTTCAATCGCCAGCGCCACGCCCATCCCGCCCGATACACACAACGTGACAAGACCCCGCCGCCCGGTCTTACCGCCGCGTCGTAGCTCGTGCACCATCGTCGTCGTGATTCGCGCTCCTGTCGCTCCGATTGGATGCCCGAGCGCAATCGCCCCGCCATTCGGATTCAATTTCGCGCGATCAAACCCCAGTTCCCGGTCACATGCAATCACTTGCGCTGCGAATGCTTCATTCAATTCCACCGCCGCGTAGTCCGCCATCTTCCATCCCGTGCGCTGCTCGAGCTCGCGCACGGCGGGCACCGGTCCGATGCCCATCTCGCGCGGATCGACCGCCGCCACCGCGGCATCTTGAATTCGCGCCAGTGGTTTCATTCCCAGTTCCCTCATGCGTTCTCCGCTCGCAAGCACCACCGCCGCCGCGCCGTCCGTAATCCCGCTCGAATTCCCCGCCGTAATCGTTCCCGATTTGTCGAACACGGCTTGCAGTTTCGCCAGCGCTTCCGCCGTCACGTCCGCCCGAACGTGTCCATCTTCTTTCACCACGCTCACTTTGCCTTTGCGGTCCGTAATCTCAATCGGAATAATTTCATCGCTGAATTTTCCCTCGCGCGCCGCCGCTGCCGCCCTCTGGTGACTCTCCAGTGCGAACGCGTCCTGCTCCTTGCGCGAAATCCTATATTTCCCAGCGAGAAGTTCCGCCGTCTCCCCCATCACCATCTTCGACATCGGGCAAAAAAAACCGTCGCGGTACATTGCATCCACAAGCGGCTGATGTCCCATCCGCAATCCCCACCGCGCGTCCACCAGATACGGCACGCGACTCATCGACTCCGTTCCCCCCGCCACCACAATTTCCGATTCACCCAGCCGGATCTGCTGCCAGCCGAGCAGGATCGCGCGCAGCGCCGACGCGCACGCCATGTTCACCGTAAATGCAGGCACGTCGTCGCCGAGACCCGCGCGCCACGCGATCTGTCGCGCAATGTTCGGCCCATTTCCCGCTTGCCTCGCATTCCCGAAGATCAATTCATTTACGCGCCTGCCCGACGAGGCGTGCCACTCCGCTCTGCCCTGTTTCGCCGCCTCCGACGCCGATTCACCCGGCGTCCGCATCGCCGGCGCCTCGCCGAACGCGCGTTCCACCGCCGCTCGCACCACATGCACGCCGAGATCCGCTGCGGACATCTCTGCCAGCGCGCCGCCGAATTTCCCTATCGGAGTCCGCACCGCGCCTACGATGAATACCTCTCTCTCCATGATTCACTGATGCTAGCACAGCGGCGTGTAGCCCGCGTTCCCCGACCGCGGGGCACTTGTAAAGAAGAAAAAGCCCCCAGCCTTACGCCGAAGGCTCCCATCTAACAATTTGTCATCCTGAACGGAGGGCCGATGCCTTTAATCGGCCCGTAGTGAAGGATCCGTTTGAAGTTTCACTTCCCAGTGAACAACGAATCCGTTGCGTCCCTGATTTAAGTTGTCCTCTGTCCCTGTACACCCGTCGGCGCCCCGCAATACGCGCAATTCACCCAGCCCGTCTCGAGTTTCTTGTGGCACGCTTTGCACGTCCGCATCAACTCCGCACCGCAGCTCGGGCAAAAGGTAAACGCGTTGCGCGCCATGAAGCCGCACTTCGGGCACGGTGTTGGCAGTGGATCGCGCATCAGGAAGTAAAGGATGAACCCGATGCCGTTAAAAATAAATATCGCCAGCAGTGTCCACATAACATAACGCATTCCGCGCCGCTTCGCATCCACGTACACAAATCCAATCAGCAACACGTACGTCAACAAGAACGTACTCATCAGAAATGGAAGCAGCAACTTCGCAACCTCGGGCATCCTTGCCATTTCATCGGGATTGGAGCTCGGAAAAACGATAAACCAAAACAGCGGTGGCATCGCGATGAATAGCAGGATCGCAACCACCCACGCCGCAGGCCGAATCAGTTTCAGATTTCCCCAGAAGCCCAGCGTCCCGTCATTCAGCGGACCCTGTGTCAATTTTTCTCCAGTAGTGCTCATGCGAGTCTCCTCTCCTGCCGGTGCCGCAAACCAAGGAATACCGCCGCAGCGCCCGCGGCCACCCATCCAAATATCGTGATGCCAATCAACACGTGCCACGTCTGCACAAAATTTAGGTCCAGCGCGCTTGCCGCTCCACTGCTGATGAGTTTCAGCACTGGCCACGTCGCCAAAATCGTCGTCCACGCGAAGAGGATCAGCCACACCATCGTCCGCTGCGTGGAGCGCTGCTCCCGCCGCTCGATCGTAATCGCCACCAGCGCCGCGCGCGTCCGCTCCACCAGCGCCGCTGGAGCCTGCGGAGTCGGCAGCCGCCGCAGCCCCGCGCCCAACTCGCGCCAGCCCTCGAATTCCGCGTTGCAATCCGCGCAGCTCGCCAGGTGTTGCGAGAGTTCCCGCTCTTCGCTCGCATCCAGCGCGCCCGCCGCGGCCAGTGACATCTGCTCCCGAATTCGCTCGTGCTCATTCATCGAATCACTTGTCCTCTTGGACTTCCCGTTCATTGCGGCCCCCAGCCCGGCAATTCGCCGCCGGGCAACCTGTGCTCGAGTTTCCCTCGCAGCGCATCGAGCGCCCTTCGCAATCGCGTCTTCACCGTCGAGAGCGGAATCTCCAGCACTTCGGCAATTTCGTCCAGCTTCATCTCTTCCTCGAATCGCAGCGTGACCACCTCGCAGTACATCGGCGTCAGCTCACCCAGCGCATCCGCTAATCGCGACGACCTCTGCTGCCCCATCATCACGTCCACCGCGCTCGGCTGCGCGCCCGCAATCATGTCAATCTTCGCGTCGCCCGAGGGCAACGTCTCGTCCAAACTTTCCGGCCTCACGCGCCGCAAATAATCTATCGCCGCGTTCCGCGCGATGCTGAAGAGCCACGGCTCCAGCGGACGGCTCGGGTCATACCGCCGCGCGTTTTCCGCCACGCGCAGCCACGTCTGCTGGAACAGGTCTTCCGCGGTCGCCGGGTCATGCACCATGCGCATCAGGAACCGGTACAGCCGGTGTTGGTATCGCTCCAGCAGCGACACCAGCACTTCGGGGTCGCCCCGCCGCAGCCGTACGGCTTCCGAGTCCACCGCCATCGGTTCTTCCCACCTCGCTGCTGCCTGCCAGATCATCGCACTCTGTCATACGGATGACCCCATGAAAAGGACTCACATTTTGCGCACGATTATTGTCGTCATCCTGAGCGGTTTTGTCTTTGCCGACGGGGTGCGATTTGCTGCAGCCCCGCGGCACTTCCAACAAATCTGCGGGAGGGATCTGCTGTTGGGGTGTTCTTGGTGGGTGCCGCACCCCCCTGCCGCTGCGAGCGCCTTCACAGCGCGAGCAGCAAAGATCAATATCAACGTTCAAGGGTGCGGGTTTTGACTCTTCTTTTCTTCTCCGCGTCCTCTGCGTCTCTGCGGTGAGGCCTTTGCTTTGCCTTTTCCTACCTCGGCCACAACCACCCAAACGTCCCTGCGGTCAGGCACGCGTACACCAGCCCGTCAAACACTTCCTTAATCGTCATCGCCCAACCCTGACCCTTCCAGATGACGCTTGGCAGTTGTCCCAATCCATATGCCATGAACGCCACTGTCCCCGCCACGCGGAACACCGCCAGATACGTCGCGCCGTGCGGAACCGTCCGCCCCGTCAGGTACGCCACGAACACTCCGACGATCAGGCAAAAGCAAACCCACAATCCCAGGAACTTCCCCATATTGGGCTTGCCGCTCGGAAACACTTTCAGGAATCCCACGGGCCCCAGCTTTTGCTTTTCCGCGACCTCCGGCGACTTCATATTCGAGTGCGTGCAATAAGGAAAAACGTAGAGCCCCTGCTTCAAGTTAAAGGGCCGCAGCGCGGCAAGCATCTTGTCCTCATCCGGCAGTTGCGTGTAGTCGCTTTGGTGGTACTTCAGCAGCATGTGCATGATGGAGCTGGCCACAAACACGATTACCGCTGACAGCAGGATCGGTAGCCACAGCGCGGTGAGAGGGACCGGATTCATAGGAATCCTCCTTTTGATAAAACAGGTGTGGGCCTGATTGCTTGCGGGAGCCTACATTCGCAGGCTCTCGCGGTCAAGTCCTTGGGGCCGCCCCGCACTCCAAAAGCCGGGAATCCGAAGGACATTGTTTTCGCTTTTATTTCTCCCGCCCTTGATTTACAATCGCATGGGGCGGTTAGTTCCCACCCTTAGAATTCGTAGTAGGAGAACCCGCCCGCACTTGGAGACAAAACAATGAGTTCCGCACCAGCCTTATCGCCAACGGCCTCTTCGATTCTCGTGCGCATTTTCAACGGGGCACGGCGGATCATGGATCCACCTTTGAATATTCTCTTCAGCGTTACCAACAATTTTACTGTTTTTAATAGTCCGAGCGGATTCATCTTCCGCAACTCTAGGCAAACCTCAACACTTCCGTTGGACATTCCGCAAGTCTTTGACACGCCTGAAAAAGACGACTACACCATCACGGCATTTGCATCAGGTTTTCATCAAACGGGCTATCGCCCCGTGCGAGCAAAGGCGGGCAAGACAATTAATTTGGACCTTATGATGCTTCCGGAAAACCCCAAGTTCAACTTTTCGATGGCGGCTTGGGAGTTCATGAAACTGCGATTGCCCTTTCTCGCCTCTGGAGCCGCCGATGATGCCGCCGCTCGCGCCCGTTATGAGAATCTCATGGCAACGAAGCCCTTGAGCCTACTCTCGCTCTTGAATCTGACTACCGCGATGGCGCAGATTCCCCTCAGGAACGGGAATCCTAATCAATACATCAAGCAAATCATTTGGGATGACACTCTCGCCCAGGACCGGTTCTTCTGCTTCTGCGATCCCCAACTCAAGATCGACGTCAAAGCGGCAGCAGACGAAGGGCAATTTGACGAGGAACCCAACCCCGGCGCGTTTCACCCTGGGGCCACGGCAAGTTGGAAACAAAACCAATTCGATGTCACAAATGTCCAACTCACATTCCACGAAAACCCCGCAGACCAAAAGGTCATCGACGGCGTTAACTGCATCAAGCTGGAACCGGACATTGACTTATTCAAGGACGTGATCGAGCACGGTCTGGGGGAAGTAATTCCGAACGCTCTTACGGGTGGAAAGACGGACCCAGTGGCGGTCTGCTCAATGAGGTGGATTGCAGGGCAGTTAGACGGCAAACAGGAGTTTGAGCCGCCGTACACGATTGAATAGTGCTGGTTGTGCCGGGTTCGCGATCCTGGGGGGATCCAAAGATGGGACACCTGGCGTCCCAGTTGCATCATAAAATGTGGGTCCGTGCATGCTTGACACAAAAGGGATTAACTAAGGCAGATGAAACGGAGCATGGATTCGGGGAAGAGAATTCGTTTGACGAATACTCGTTTGCGGGCCGAGTTTAGCCAGGCAGTCAAGCGAACTCTGGCGCAACGAGTCGGGTTACTCTGCTCGAATCCATCTTGTATGGCCGACACTACAGGTCCTCAAAGCGATCCTTCCAATATTCTAAATGTAGGGGTTGCAGCGCACATAACTGCGGCGGCTCGTGGCGGCCCACGATTCGATTCGCAAATGAGCGATAGCATCCGTGCGAGCGCGTCGAACGGAATTTGGCTATGCCAGACTTGCGCCAAGCTAATTGACAGCGATTTGGTGGCTTACCGTCCAGACTTGCTAAAGGAATGGAAGGCTAAAGCGGAGCAAGGTGCAAGAGCGCGGCTTGGCAAGACGAATAGCAGGATAGGTCTGAACAGACACTCAGTCGCTGCGCTCAAGCGTGACCTGAAAATGCGTGATGATTTGCACCGCGACCTTCTGAAGAGCTCCTCCGAGCGTATGAATCTTCCTCGTGTTACCAGCCGCGCGTCAAAATTTGCTCACAGCGAAGTCATTGTCCATCGGATTGATGATCGATCTTACCCAAACATAGACAATACGCCCGGAATTAGCGGTTGGTTCAAACTGGAAGTCCTTGACTTTTATCACGGGGGCCTCGACTGCATCCTCGACTTGAAATACGCGCTCGTTGATGAGGCGACGCGCAAATGGGCGTTGCTAACCCACGAACAAAACGAATTCTCGTTTGAACCCAGATTCACCAAGATCAAGATCTTCATCACGGGGAAGATTCCGTGGCGGAACATTCTTCACTACGATATGGAAGGTGACCAGAATTACCCGCAACCTCATCTTTATTGCAAGTACGCAGATGCAGGAGAGCCGTATGAAGCCGTCGGCTATTTCATCGTGGGCAATGGCCACGAGTGGGAACTTCAGGCTGGAAAAAAGATAGGACTGCAAGCTCTACTCAAAGGAAATGCTGGTGCGCCGAGCGGAGGTGAACTAGCGAATTCGGGTGCACCCGGCCAGTAACTTTACCGGACGTCAGTTGCTAGGATGGCCCATGTTCTGCTCGAATGGGTGAACATGGGGTCTTTCAGTTGGAAATCACATTACGTACCATTCATGACGCGTCTCGCGCCGGACCATCTCTTTCGCTCTTCGCGGCCTGAAAAACAGACAACAATTGATCTGCAAGTAGCGCCTCAAGCAGACTCTCCATACCGCCTACATCGACCTTCTCTGCAGAGCACACCTTGTCAGCTTCCTCAAGAGCTTCGTAGTAGGGTTTCTTATTCTTGGAAATCTGTTCGGGGATCGTATTTGTTCCAGGCAGCCTGGACCCAAGCCTCACGCATAGGACCAGATACGACACCGCGCGAGCTGTCCGGCCATTCCCATCTACGAATGGATGAATCCAATTCATTCGCCACATGGTATAGGCAGAAAGATGTACGGCCGCTTTCGCCCAATTGCCGTTCACGTAATCACACATCTCCTCGATCATGAAAGGAACGAGATGGGCCCCTGGTGGGGTGTGTCTGCTACCGGCAATCTCAATCGCAGCCGGTCGCCACACCCCGGCGAATGCACTGATGCCTTCCAGGGCTTTACGATGGAGACTCAAAATCGTGGACGGCCGAAGGCGGAAGGGGCGTTCTGGTTGAAGCCAGTATTCAGTCTGCTCGATAACCTCGTCGAATTGACGAAGGCCGTTCTTGGCTTCTTGCCTTGCTCTCTCAACCGGATCGGCAATCAGCTCGACTTCCAGAGCCTTGCTATGGCGTTGTGGCTCCGCGTTCATTCGAAATCAACCGCGCTTTAATTCTTCGGCCTCTTTGTCGACAGTTTCGCGGGTAATCTGTGGATTCTCGATGTTTGTATTGCCGAAAGCAAAGCTCCGCCGTTGCTGTTCGTTTTCCTCTGTCGAAGGTTGCAGCTTCTTTGCAGCGGCCAGCAGTTCCTGTAGTTTCTTAGTCATTGCTTTCTCCTCCCTCAGACCAGCGCAAGGTGGGAGCGCCGATCTACTCTCTCTGTCTCTCACACTCTCTCTATCTCTCTCTTCGAGCATAATACTCGCATTCCGCGTTGAATTTTACAAACGATCACCAAGAGTATCGGGCAAGGCACGCCCCAGAGGCTTCGAGTCGCGGCTTGTGAATCCATTCCCCATTCAGACCTCATTCAGATCCTTCTGCATTTTTCTCTTGACTTTTATTATAACTCTATGGTAATCTAGCTTGCAGACTGCGACATTCGTTTCGAATAAGTTCCCAAAGCGGGAAATGTCGCCCCTGCCGAAAGCGCTAATCGCCTGATTTGATAGGCCCCCCGTAAGAGTAAGCGCCTAAACGACTTTAAGTCCTTTAAGCGCACACTCTTACTAGCCACTAGACACTAGTCACTGTAGGTCACTGATTCTACTATGCTTAGTTTACTCAATGTGTATCACCGTAAGTCCTTTAGGCGCTTACTCTTACCTCGTTTCGTTGCCGTAAGTCCTTTAGGCGCACACTCTTACGAAAATATACGGGGTGGGGGGTATCCCCAGCCACTAGCCACCAGCCACTCATCACTCAAGCCTTGGCTTGATTCACCTCAAGGAGCTTCCAATGACTGAAAAAAAGTGCAAAGTGCCACCAAGTGCGTCTTCTGCATCCCGATGCAGTGGATCGGGAACTCGTCCGCCCCGGCAACGCGTTCCCGACCCCGGCCTCCGTTGCACCCACACCGACGCCCTCGGACGCCAGTGCCGCAGCCTTGCCTATAAATCACCGAAGGGCAGCACCACTAACTTCACATCCGGCCTCTGCCCCACCCAC
This sequence comes from Terriglobia bacterium, assembly GCA_041484365.1. Taxonomy (GTDB): domain Bacteria; phylum Acidobacteriota; class Terriglobia; order Acidiferrales; family UBA7541; genus DASTCZ01. The sequence goes on from JBGPHM010000020.1 coordinate 44,639, forward strand.
GCCACCGAGGATCGCCAGATTCGTGAGACCGATGCCATCGCCAAATATCTTTTCAAGGACACTCCCCGGCTCAACACCAATACCGCGGTCAATCATGTCTTGGAGAAGCTATTCACTTTAATCGCCAACAATCGAATCCCGATGCGCAACGCTGCCCTGCTAACCTACCTGGGCTCGTTGCTTCTCAACAGCATCAGCGGCGTAAGGGGCGAAGTCTATGGCATCGAGCACTCGGCGGGGTGGGAAGCCAGGATCCGCAGCGCACTCCGCATCATCCAGTCCGGCCAGGACGAAGACGCGGACTCCGACGAAGACAGCGATTCCGATTCAAACGCTAAGTCCGATACCGACTCAGCCTCCGCTTCATGACCACTCGCGGAGATATCGAGGTGCGATAAACTCTCGCCATGTTGTTCATGGTCATAGAGCGGTACAAGCATGGCGATGCAAAACTGGTCGGCGAGCGATTCAAGCAGAAGGGGCGGATGCTGCCGGAAGGCGTCACCTATCACGCGAGTTGGATGGAGGCGGGCGGGGCCCGGTGCTATCAATTGATGGAAGCGGCGAATCAGGATTTGCTGAATGAGTGGACGAGCCACTGGGATGATTTGGTGGAGTTTGAAATTGTTCCGGTGGTGACGTCGGCGGAGTTTTGGAAAGAGAGGGAGTAACACAGGCTTCAGCCTGTGTGAAATTGGAGAAGGGAATGCACACAGGCTAAAGCCTGTGTTACATGTCGCGGCCTGTGTAGGGCCGGGCCTTCAGGCCCGCCGTCTTTTCCTCCAAGAAAAGACATGCCACCCTAAAGGGATGGCGCTACAAGAGATGAAATAGGAGCCTGTGTTAGAATGAATTTCCCATGCAAGAGCAAATTAAGAAGCTCGTCGAGCTGCAGGATGTGGATGTGCGGCTCACCGCCGTGCGACGCACCGTCGCCGGATTCCCCGCAAGGCTGGCCGAAATCGAAGCGCGCCTTTCCGCCGCAAAGAAGCGGCTCGCGGACGCACGCGAAGCTCACGTCACCAGCCTGAAGGACCGCAAGAAATTCGAGCTGGACGTGGAGCAGTGGAAGGGAAAGGCCAAGAAGTACCGCGACCAGAGCTACGAGGTAAAGACCAACGAAGCCTTTCGCGCGCTGCAGCACGAGATCGCCAACGCCGAAAAAGAAATGGCGGGCGCCGAAGACCGGCTGCTCGAGCGCATGGTCGCGGGCGAGGAATATGACGTCCAGATAAAGTCCTCCGAAGCCGCGCTGAAGGAAGCAGAAACCGCCGCGGCGAAGGAAAAGGCCGCTCTCACCGAGGAACGCGCCGCCGAAGAGACGAAGCTGGCTGCCGCTGAAGCTGAGCGCGCGGGCGTTGTCGCGGGAATTCCGGAGACGCTGCTGGCCGAGTACATGCGCGTGGCGAAGTCGCGCGGCACGGCGCTTTCCGAGGTGGTCGGCGAAATCTGCCACGCCTGCGGAATGCTCGTTCGTCCGCACGTGTATCAGGAGCTGCGCCGCTCGGGCAATGACGAGGTCTACCACTGCGAGACCTGCGGCCGCATCCTTTATTACCCGGACCCCGCGGCGCCCGCGAGCCTGGCGGGGGACGGAGCGGCGCCGTCCGGCAGTGCAAGCGGGAGCGACGCGGCTTCAGTTGACGGAATCGAGACAAAGTCCGCCGCGCAGGCGACTTCTTCAGCGCCGACGACTTCTTCAGCGACCACGGGCGGGCAATGACGGCCCGGCGCCGCGACGCGCTTCCCGCGCGGCTTTTTTCCGAGCCGGACCACCCCACGGACATTTTCACCGCGGAAGTGGATGGAGCATCCCGCGGAAACCCCGGCCCCGCATCCTACGCAGTCATCATCCGCAGACCTGATGGATCCACGATTTACCAGCTTGGAAAATATTTGGGACGCGCGACGAACAACGTCGCGGAATATTTCGCGCTGATCACCGCGCTGGATTACTGCGCGTCGTCGAACATCCATCGCCTGCGCGTGCGCAGCGATTCGGAGCTGCTGGTGCGGCAAATGCAAGGGAGCTACAAGGTGAAGAGCGCGTCGCTGAAGCCGCTGCACGAGCGCGCGGTGCGGCAGGCGAAGTCGCTCGCGTACTTTGCCATCGAGCATGTGCCGCGCGAGCTGAACTCCGACGCGGACGCGCTGGCGAACTCGGCGCTCGACCGCACGGGCGACGTGAGCTCGAGCGGCGTGCGCGTGCTGAACGCTTCGTCATCCGCGCAATCCACTTCGCGCACGTCATCAACCGGCACGCAACGCACCATCCGCGCGAAGTACAAGGACGGCATGCTGCATCCTGCGGAGCCGCTCGATCTGCCCGACGGCGCGGAAGTGGAGATTGTGGTGCGGCAGAAGGCGAAGGACTAAGCGCAGGTCACTTGAGGAAGTAGGAGCGGTAAAGAGTGTCGCGCTGCGCGGGGATGTAGCCTGCATCGGAGATGATGCGGCGCAGCTCTTCTTCGTTGGTGCGATTGCGTACGCCCGCGGCGTACACGACGTTCTCCTCGATGAGGATGCTGCCGACGTCGTCCGCGCCGAATTGCAGACCCACCTGGCACACCTTGATTCCCGGCGTGAGCCAGCTCGATTGCACGTGATCAATGTTGTCGAGGTAGAGGCGGCTGATCGCGAGCGTCTTCAGGTAGTCCACGGCGGTGGCTTCCGGAACTTTTTTTCCGAGCGGCGTATTTTCCGGCGCGAACATCCACGGGATGAATGAGGTGAAGCCGCCGGTGTCCTCCTGGATGTGGCGGAGGCGCTCGAAGTGGTTGACGCGGTGGCGGAATTCCTCGCCGCAGCCGAACATCATCGTCGCGGTGGTGCGCAGGCCGAGCGCGTGCGCGGTGCGGTGCACCTCTTCCCACTCATTGCTCGTGCACTTGAGGCGAGAAATGCGCGCGCGGACTTCGTCGTCGAGGATTTCCGCACCGGCTCCGGGAATGGAGTCAAGGCCGGCGTCGCGCAAGCGTGCGATGGTGTCGCGCAGCGTGAGGCCGGATACTTCCGCGATGCAGAGAACTTCGGGCGCGGAAAAACAGTGGAGATGCACGCGCGGATAGCGCTGCTTCAGCGAGCGCAGTAGATTTTCGTAATAGTCGATTTTCAGGTCGGAATTCAGGCCGCCCTGCAGCAGCACGCCGGTGCCGCCGAGTTCGAGCATCTCGTCAATTTTTTCGTAGATGGCTTCTAGCGAAAGAATGTAGCCGTCCTTCGCGCCCATCGGGCGGTAGAACGCGCAGAAGGAACAGTATTCGGTGCAGAAATTTGTGTAATTAATGTTGCGATCAATCTGATAGGTGGCGACGCGCGGATTGTTTTTCTTGTTGCGGACGGCGGTCGCCGCCATGCCGACGCCGATGAGGTCGTCGGAGGCGAAGAGGTCGAGAGCTTCCTGGTTTGTGATGCCCATTGTGGTTCGGCGAAACGTCTAGTCTACAAAAACAGGGTCGCCGCGTCGAACGATCCCCTCGTGCAGCACGGTTGCATAGACGCCCGCGCAGCCTTCATGTTTTTTTGCAACTATATCGAGAACTTCGGGCGCAGCTTGCGCCGTTTCCGGGTCAAGCGTGATCACTTTGCAGCGCGTGTCGCGCTTGGAAATCATCAGAGACACTTCGCTGCCAACGCGGACCTGGCGGCCGACGAGCGATTCCTCATGGAACGCGCCTCCGGACGACCAGTCCACAACAAAATTGGGGCGGAAGCGGCGCGGCTCGAGGGTGCGCCCGGTTTCCGCGGAGAGCGCTTCAAGGCTTTGCTTGCCGAAAAGTGAAACGGGACGCGCGTCCGTGATACTGCGTTCGGAAAAACGCAGGGCAATCGAGTGACTGAGTTTTTCTTCGAGGTAAGCGCGGAATTCCGGGGCGGCTACATTGAATTTCTTGCCTTCGGGCGTGGCGACTTCAATACGGTAGTCGGCTGCACCGGGAAGCTGTTGCTCGGTGGACGGCGGCGAGACAAAGCGAGGCTTCAAGAGAAGCATTCCGGCCCACTGGCGCGGAGTCATCCACGGAAAATCGGCGGGGCCTTTCGGGTCGAGGAATGCGTACACGCGGTCACCCACGAGACCGGAAAACGTGACGAACACTTCGTCGAGATCTTCGCCGGACATTCCCTTTACGGGATAGCGGCGAAGATGGGTGAGGGTTCCTACGGATTGAGAGTGTTCATTCATCGCGAAAAAAGATTCTCAGGAGCGGCGCTGTGAGGCGGCCTTCATCGAAGAATGTGACACGGCGAATTCGACGGGGTGCGCCTGCGGAATGATCCCGGCTTCCGCGCATTGCTTGAAATAAAGTTCGAGGCCCGCGAGATTTTCGGCGTCGAGAGAAAAATCTATGTTCTCGCGAAGGTAGCGTTCGAGAGGGGCCGCGGGCAGATCCAATTTGAGCGCGGCGCCCTCGGCGATTTCGGCGATGCGCGCGAGACCGTAGTCCTTCGATGCAAGAAAATCCGCGACAACTTCCGGCGTTACGGTTTCGCGGCGCGCGGCCCAGATGGCGAGCACACAGGGGCGCGCCGTCATTTCGCGCCACTGGTGCGCGACGTCGTAAACGAAGAGAGAATCCACGCCGGGGACGGCCTGATCGCTGGGGTCGCCGCCGCAACAGAACTCGTCGCTTGGCTGCTTTTGCGCGAGTTGGTCGAGCTTGATGGCGATGCGCAGAGCGGGATCGCCGATGACGAGCGCGGCGTCAGCCTGCGCGAGCATGGCGCTGGGGTCGGGCGCGGCGGGAACGAACTCCGGCGAGATGCCCCAGTAATTCCGGCAGAGCAATTTCACGAGCGCCGCGGAGCTGCGCGAACTGGTGTCCAACGCCAGGCGGCGCGCGAGTTCGATGGGTTTGCGCGCGATCACAAGGATGCTGCGAACTTCACCGCGGGCGGCGACGGCCATATCCGGCAGGACGAGAAGGCCGGGGATGCGCTGATACTCAATGGCCGGGATGATAGCGATGTCGGCCTCCCCAGCGCGGAGCGCTTCGGCGCATTGCGAAGGGAGCGTGAAGGAAAGATCGTATTTGCCCGCGAGGGGGCCGTCGGTGAAACCCCAAACGAGGGGAGCGGTGTTCAGATACTCGACGATGGAAACTCGAAGTTTGGCCATGGTTCCCTGCGGCGAGGAAACTCCAATATAACACATTCCGAAAAGCGGAATTCCGGCTGCCGGAAATGCTGGAAACTTCAATCAATTCAAAGAGTTAGGCGCCTTGGAACCAGACGACTCATTCGTGGGCGTCCTCAAGATTGAAGAATCTCGAAGAAGGGACGTAACATTTCGGGGGTTGGCATAGTCTATCTATGTAAGGAGGCCGCCTTGCACAAAGACGAGATTCCCCCCGGGACCCTGCATATGCTGATCCTGCGGTCGCTGGCCCGCAACGGCAAGATGCATGGGTTTGAAATCGCCAAGTTTATCGAACGAGTTTCCTCGGACGTGCTGCGCGTGGAAGAAGGCTCGCTATATCCAGCGTTGCAGCGGATGTTAATAAAAGGATGGGTGGCGGCGGAATGGGGCGCGACGGCTGAAAACCGGCGCGCGCGTTACTACCACTTGACGCCCTTGGGCAAGAAGCAATTGGAAGTGGAAGTCTCGGATTTCGAGCGCGTGATGGGCGCAGTCGCGCGAGTGATTGAGACGGCGTGAGGAATTGAGGAGCGAATGAACTGGCCCAGCGAATTCTGGCGGCGGATCACCAATTTGTTTCGGCGGGAGCGATTCGATCGCGAGCTGGAAGAAGAGATGCGTATGCATAGGGAAATTCGCGAAAGAGAACAGCGCGAAGCGGGAGCGTGCGGGGATGAGGCTCGCTACGCGGCGCGACAAAGATTTGGCAATGAGTTGAAGTTGCGAGAGGAGAGCCGGGACATGTGGGGATGGAATTGGTTGGAGAACCTTTCGCGGGACGTGCGTTTTGGATTGCGGATGCTGGGGAAAAATACCGGCGTCACCGCAGTCGCCGTTCTGACGATCGCCATCGGCATCGGCGCGAGTACGACAGTCTTTAGCTGGGTGAGTACAGTTCTGCTCAACCCCTTGCCTGGCGCAAGCAATCCGGAGCGTGTGGCTGCATTGGAAATGGTCGCTCCCGACGGGGATTGGAAAAGCACTTCCTACCTGGATTTCCGCGATTTCCGCGACAACTCGAAGTTGATTGAATCAATGACCGTTGCACGCTCGATGGCTTTTGCAGCCGGCAATGAAACGAACATCGAGCGGATCTGGGGCGAGCTTGTCTCCGGCAACTATTTCGACGTGCTGGGTGTGCAGCCCGCGGCGGGACGGTTTTTCTCGATCGCAGAGCGGGACGATGCGCCGAACGCGCACCCAGTCGCCGTGATCAGCCACGCGTACTGGATGAGCCGCTATCATTCCGATGCTTCGGCAATCGGCGCGACTCTACACATCAACCGCCATCCATTCACGATCATCGGGGTGGCGCCTGAAAACTTCCACGGGTCCATGCCCGGAGAGGTTTTTGAGATTTGGGCCCCCGCGACGATGTTGGGGCAGGTGAACTCCGGAAGCGATTGGATGCTTCAGGATCGCAAGACCCGTATGTTTCGCGTCCTAGCGCGGCTCGCGCCCGGCGCCAACATCGAGCAGGCACGCGCCGAGGTGCAATCGATTGCGCGGCGAATGGCCGTAGCGGATGCGGCGACGAACGAAGGCATGAGCGCTACATTGTTGCCGATGTGGAAAGCTCACGACGGGATCCAGAGCCCGATGCTGGGCCCGCTGAGCGTTTTGATGGCTGTCTGCGGGGTGCTGCTTCTGATCGTCTGCGCGAATGTCGCGAATCTGTTGCTTGCGCGCGCGACCAGCCGACAGAAGGAATTCAGTGTGCGGCTCGCCCTCGGTGCGCCGCGGTCGCGCCTTGTCCGGCAAGTCCTCACGGAGATGTTGTTGCTTGCTATCGGCGGGGCAGCGCTCGGCTTGCTGATTGCGTCGTGGCTCAGCGATTCGCTGCGATGGTTGGTTCCCGTGACTGGGATTCCGTCATTGATCCGGCCGCCGATTGACGTCAGGGTGCTCCTTTTTACGGTTGCGCTGACGTTTGGTGTCGCCATCCTGGCGGGAGTCATGCCGGCATTGCATGCCGGCCGGGAAAACGTAAACGAGATGCTCAAGGACCGCAGCCGGAGCGGGAGTTCGAGCACCCGCTCCCGCCGCCTACGCGGGCTTTTGGTGATATGCGAGGTGTCCCTGGCGGTCATAGCGTTCGCGGGCGCGGGCCTTTTCGTGAAAAGCTTTCATGTGGCGAGCGCAATCCGACCGGGGTTCGATCCGAAAAATGTTGCTATCGCGCACGTGAGTTTTTCCTCCGCTGGTTTCAATTTACAGCAGGCAGATTCATTTTCGCGACGCGTGCAGGAGCAGCTTCAGCGCGAACCGGGAGTCACCGCCGTCAGCTATTCCGACTTTGTTCCCTTGAGCATTGGAGGAGACTCGTGGGAGGACCTGCAAATTCAGGGTTACGTACCCGGACCCAGCGAAAGCATGAAGATTTACCGGACCGTTGTTGCTCCCGGGTATTTCGATTTGATGAAAATCCCAATGCTCGCCGGGCGGGATTTCGATTTGCAGGATGACAAGTCACGTAACCCCATCCAACCGGTGATGATCGTGAATCAGGAATTCGTGCGCCGCTTCGTTCCAACCGGTGTTGGGATCGGGCGCAAGGTGCACGGGTGGGGAGCGTGGTTCACGATTGTCGGAGTCGTTCAGGACATCAAGTACTTTCACATCACCGAAAGTCCCATACCTTATTTTTATGTGCCAGCGCGCCAGATTTACCGGCCGGAAGATGGCATGACGTTTTACGTGCGTACTCGGGGTTCGGTGGAGCAGGCAATCGTGGCATTCCGCAGAGAGGCTCAGGCAATAGATCCCGCAGTCCCAGTCTTCAACACCATTTCACTGAACGAGTCCATTGCCGGATCGCTGTTCGGGCAAAAAATCGCCGCCAGCTTGCTGAGCGTTCTTGCGAGCTCCGCACTTCTGTTGGCGGCCATCGGCCTCTACAGCGTGATGGCGTATTCGGTGGCGCAACGCTCGAACGAGATCGGCATTCGCATGGTGCTTGGCGCGAAACCAGCGGACATTGTGCGGATCGTTGCACGGGAGGGCCTGTCGTTCGCCTTAACGGGACTTGCAGTAGGATCGGTTGTGGCGATTGCGCTCACGCGTCTCGTCTCGGGGATGTTGGTAAACGTCAGCCCATCCGATCCCAGCATCTACGCCACGGTGGTTGCGTTCACAATCCTGATTGCGCTGGCTGCGACGGCAATCCCCGCGTGGCGGGCGATGCGCGTGGACCCGATGGTCGCGATACGTTTTGAGTGAGGAAGGAACTGACCGCGGTGAATAAGATCCGTGAGATGTGGCGATGCGTGAAGATGTTTTTTCGCCGCGAACGACTTGACCAAACCCTCAAAGACGAGATGCGCCTGCATCGTGAGCTGCGCGAGCGAGAAGGGCGCGAAGCGGGAGCTTCGCACGCGGAAGCGCGCTACGCTGCGCGACAAAGATTTGGGAATGAGCTGAAGCTCCGAGAGGAGAGCAGGGAAATGTGGGGATGGACCTGGCTGGAGGATTTCATGCATGACGTCCGATTTGGCGCGCGTACTTTGCGAAAGAATCCGGGCTTCACGGCGGTTGCGGTGCTTACGCTTGCGCTCGGTATTGGAGCGAACACGGCAATTTTCAGCGTCGTGAATGCGGTGCTGTTGAAGCCACTGGCGATGAAGGACTCCTCCCGCGTCGTATATCTGGAGGAACAGTGGAAGGACCTTTTCCCGAATGTGTCGGTGGGAAATTTCGCGGACGTGCGGCGGCAAAACACGACGTTTGAAAATATCTGCGCCTCGAATAACGCGAGTTTCAACCTGGCGACGCAGGATTCTCCCGAGCGCGTGCAGGGCGAAGTTGCTACGGCGGATTATTTTCCCACATTCGGAGTTCAGCCGATCGCAGGACGCGCGTTCACGGCTGAAGAGGATAAGCCGGGCGCGAGCCACGTGGTTGTGATCAGCGAAGGGCTGTGGCGCACGCATCTTCACGCGGATCCGGCGATTGTCGGGCAATCGTTGCGAGTGAATGGAATGCAGTACATGGTGGTCGGCGTCATGCCGAAATCGTTCGACCCGCTGCTGATCAAGAGCGATCTCTGGATTCCAGCTGCGTTCACGGCGGAGCAAATTGCAGATCATGACGACCACTACTTAAATGTTATGGGACGGCTCAAGGGAGGCGTGTCACTTGCGCAGGCGCAGGCGGAATTGAACGTGATTGCGCTGCGGCTGCAACAGCAGTACCCGCTGGATGACAAGGACCACGGCTTCCGAGTGCAGCCGCTCACGACGGCCCTGCTGGGCGACCAGCGTCTGGTCTTGTGGCTGATGCTTGGCGCGGTTGGGTTCGTGCTACTGATTGCGTGCGCGAACATCGCGAATTTGCAATTGGTGCGGTCGCGCGGACGCCAGAAAGAAATCGCTGTTCGTGTTGCTCTGGGGGCTTCGCCGCAGCGCATCGTGCGGCAACTTCTGGCGGAAAGCATTGTGCTTGGAGTTGCGAGCGGCGCTGTCGGTGTGTTGCTCGCGTTCTGGGGGGTGTCGTGGATTGTTGCCGGAGGCCCCGCCGATGTGCCGCGACTGAATCAGTCAAGCGTGGATGGAACTACGCTCGCGTTCGCGATCGGAGTTACGTTGCTCTGCAGCGTCCTCTTCGGGCTTGCGCCCGCGCTGCGGTCTGCGTCAACGCGGCTGAGCGAAGCATTCAAGGAGGGTATCGGCAATTCCAGCGGAAGCCGCGATCGCATTCGGAGCGTACTCGTGGTGGGTGAAGTGGCGCTGGCGCTGATGTTGATGGCCGGAGCTGGACTGCTTCTGCGGAGCGCACTGGTCGTGTCTCGCGTGAATCCTGGTTTTGACGCTTCCAACTTGACTGTCGGGCGCGTCGGCCTTCCGGATGCGGGCTTTCACGATCCGGCGGTTGCGCGGCAAACATTTGAGCGCATGATCTCGGCGGCGGCCGCGTTGCCCGATGTGGAATCGGCTGCGGTTGTTTCGCGCGCTCCGCTAGCGGGTGGGGGCGGCACCAATGGATTGATCGCAGAGGGGAAGCCAATCGATCCCTCGAGCGCGATCAACTCGAATTTGCGAATCGTATCTTCCGATTACATTTCGACTGTGCGGATTCCGCTGAAGGCGGGGCGCGAGTTCACCGCGCAAGATACGCGCGACAGAAAGATGGTCACGATCATCAATGAGACGCTTGCGCATACCATGTGGCTTGGCGAAAACCCAATCGGCAAACGGTTCGCGTGTTGCGAATCGGGACCCAAAGGCCACTCGGATCCGATGTGGCATGAGGTGGTCGGCGTTGTAGGGGACGTTCGCGCGTGGGGCCTGGATCGTCAGATACAGGCGGAGTTCTATTTGCCGCTTGCGCAGATGCCGCCAAGTTCATGGGATTGGATCGGGCGCACCATGGACGTGGTGGTGCGAACGCGGGGCGGCGCGATACCGGCAAACGAGTTGCGCACAGTTGTCGCAGGAATTGCGCCGGGCGTGCCGATGTACCAGCTCTCGACGATGCGGCAGAAGATTTCCGGAACGCTCGAGGAATCGCACTTTGACACTTTCCTGCTTGCGATTTTTGCCGCCACCGCGTTGCTGCTTTCGTCAGTGGGGATTTACGGAGTCCTCTCCTACATGGTGGCGCAGCGCACACGGGAGATCGGGATCCGCGTGGCGCTCGGCGCAACGCAGGCGCACGTGATGCGTGATGTGCTGTGGGACGGCGTGCGACTGGCCGGCGCGGGGCTTATATTCGGACTTGCGGGTGCGTTGATTGGCACGCGCGAGCTTTCTTCGCTGCTCTATGGAGTGCGCCCGACTGACGCAATCACTTTCGCCGCTGTTTCCGCGGTACTTACGGCGGTTGCGCTGCTGGCGAGCTATCTGCCTGCGCGGCGGGCGACGAAGGTCGATCCAATCATCGCGCTGCGGTATGAATAGGCAGGGACCGCTGCGGCGCACGGCGGCGATGGTTCACTCGTCCGGCTAACTTTTCATTTCACACCTTACCTTCGACGGCCTCGAGGGAAAAAGTACTCCCGGATTGGTATAAACTCACGCGTCTGTGCGTCTGTGTCTGATGGCCTGCTGAATGGGAGGAACCAAGAAATGAAACGCCTGAGCGTGTTGTTCCCGCTGATGATCCTGAGTGCCGGCGCGTTTGCGCAAGGCCGGGGCGCGGCGGATGCCGCGGCCCCGCTGCCGACCGTTGCAACAAAAACGGCGGGGATGCAGAAATCCGACGGCTACTTTCCATTTTATTGGGACGCGCGCGCGGGGAAAATGTGGCTGGAGATTTCGCGGTGGGACGCCGAGTTCCTTTACACGGAATCGCTGCCCGTTGGAATCGGCTCGAATGACATTGGGCTCGACCGCGGCCAGTCTGGCCGCGCGCACGTGGTGAAATTTGAGCGCTCGGGGCCGCGCGTACTTCTCGTGGCGGTGAACTACGGCTTCCGCGCGACAACGGACGACCCGAACGAGCGTCGAGCCGTCGAAGAATCCTTCGCGCAATCGGCGGAGTGGGGATTTGATGTCGCAGCGGAAGATGGGCAGACGGCGCTCGTGGACGCGACAACTTTCTTCCTGCGCGATTCGCACAACGTGATTGGCACATTGCGCCGCGGTCAGCAGGGTGCCTTTCGCCTTGACCCCACGCGCTGCGCATTCTATCTGCCGCGAACGAAAAACTTCCCGAAGAACACAGAAGTGGAAGTCACGCTGACATTCACGAGCGATGAGCCGGGCGGACTTGTGCAACAGGTGACGCCCGACGCGACGGCGGTGACCGTGCGCGAGCATCAATCATTGATTGAGCTGCCGCCGCCCGGATACAAGCCGCGCGTGTACGATCCGCGCGCAAGTTTCTTCGGCCCCTCTTACCTGGATTTCGGCGCGCCCGTAAGCGAGCCTGTTGAGAAGCGCTTTATCGCGCGGCACCGTTTGCAGAAAAAAGATCCCACGGCGGCGATGAGCGAGCCGGTGCAGCCCATCATTTATTATGTGGACCGCGGCGCGCCCGAGCCGATTCGCTCGGCGCTCGTCGAGGGTGCAAGTTGGTGGAACCAGGCGTTTGAAGCGGCGGGCTACAAAAATGCATTCCGCGTTGAACTGATGCCAGAGGGCGCCGACCCGATGGACATCCGCTATAACGTGATTCAGTGGGTGCATCGCTCGACGCGCGGATGGTCCTACGGCGCTTCGGTGACCGACCCGCGGACGGGCGAGATTATCAAGGGACAGGTTTCGCTTGGCTCCTTGCGCGACCGGCAGGATTTTTTGATTGCGGAAGGATTGCTCGCGCCCTACGAAAAGGGGCAAACACTTTCGCCAAAATTGATGGAGATGGTGCTGGCGCGCATCCGGCAACTCGCGGCGCATGAGGTCGGGCACACGCTCGGGCTGATGCACAACTATTCGGCGAGCACGGTGAACCGCGCGTCCGTGATGGATTATCCGCCGCCGACAATCAATCTCGGCGCGGATGGGGTGCCGGATCTTTCCGACGCCTACGCGAAAGGCATCGGCGCTTGGGACAAAGTGTCGATTACCTACGGCTATTCGGATTTTCCGACCGGCACGGATGAGGCCGTCGCTCTCAATAAGATCATGAATGACGCTTACACCAGCGGGCAGCGGTTCCTGACGGACCAGGATGCGCGACCGCCTTTCGCCGCGAGTCCTTACGCGCATTTGTGGGATTCCGGCGCGAACGCGGTGGATGAATTGAACCGCATCATGAAGGTGCGCGCCGCGGCGCTGAAGCGCTTCGGCGAAAACAATATCCGCGAAGGCGCGCCGATGGCGATACTTGAAGACGTCCTCGTGCCGCTATATATGTTGCACAGATATCAAGTGGAGGCGGCGGCGAAAGTCATTGGAGGTGTGGACTACACGTTTGCTCTGCGTGGCGACGCGCTCACGCCCATGAAGCCGGTCTCGCCCGCGGAACAGAGGCGTGCGCTCGATGCCGTGCTCGCGACGCTCACGCCCGGAGCGCTCGCTTTGCCGGAGTCACTGTTGCGCATAATTCCGCCGCGGCCGCCCGGCTATTCGCAGACGCGCGAGAATTTCCGGCGGCGCACGGCGCCCGCATTCGATGCGCTGGCACCCGCGGAAGCCGCCGCTGTTCACACCGTGGCGTTTCTATTTGACGCGAGCCGCGCCGCGCGCCTTGTGGAATCTCACGCGCATGATGCGAATTATCCCGGATTTGGCGAAATGGTGGACCGTATTCTGGCGGCAACGTGGAACGCGCCGCACGCGTCGGGCTACCCCGCGGAAATACAGCGCGTCGTCAACGAGACTGTGCTCTATGACTTGATGATGCTTTCCGCGGACGCCAACGCCGCGACGCAGGTCCGCGCCATCGCATCGCTCAAGCTTTCTGAACTTCAAAAATGGCTCGCCGCGCAAACAGCGGCGACACAAGATGAAGGATGGCGCGCCGCTTACGCGTTCTCGGCGGACCAGATCAAGCGCTTCCAGGCCGACCCGAAACAATTTAACCTGACGCGCCCCACCGTTCCTCCTGACGGAATGCCTATCGGCGATGACAGCGACTGGGGCCGCAATAGAGATTAACGAGGGAATTACGGCCGCCGCCGATACTCTGTAGCAATTCACTTACTGTATATATTTGACATGATGACTATTGAGAGATTAGGGTATGTTCCGCAATGGAACTGGCCTCTTCCCTCTCTTGGCTGGCCCTTTCTCTCACTCCCGGCCTCGGCGCCCGGTTGTTGGGACGGCTGCTTCGCGAGTTCGGCTCACCCGAAGACGCCTTCGCGGCTTCGCTGACCGCACTTGAAGCATGTGGCTTGCCCGGGGCCACTGCGCAAGCTGTCATTTCGCGCGTGGGATTCAGCTCCGCGGAAAAAGAAATCGCATGGTCACGGGAGTTGGGTATCCAGCTAATGCATTGGGGAGAAAGCGCTTACCCCCCCCGGCTGCTCGAGATTTACGATCCTCCGCCACTGCTCTATGTGCGCGGCGATCTTCAGGTCTTGCGGCAGTATTCCATTTCAATTGTGGGCACGCGACGTCCGACCCCTTACGGGAATCTAATGGCGGAGAGGCTGGGCAGGGACCTCGCCGCGCGCGGTTTGGTGATCGTAAGCGGCCTGGCTCGCGGGATTGACTGCCTCGCGCACCGGGGGGCTTGTGCCGCGGCGCGAGGGGCGACCATCGGCATCCTCGGCACGGGAATGGATGTCATTTATCCGAAAGAAAATCTGAAGTTATTCGCCGAGGTGGAAAAGAAAGGCGCGCTCGTTTCCGAATTTCCGTTGGGCACGCACGCCGCGCCGGAAAACTTTCCAGTCCGCAATAGAATTGTCGCGGGAATGAGCCTCGGAACGATTGTCGTGGAAGGGGAGCAGTACTCCGGCTCACTGATTACTGCGCGCCTTGCGATGGAATTCGGCCGCGAAGTTTACGGAGTGCCTGGAAACGCCACACAACCCACGAGCTTCGCCCCGAATCAATTGATCAAGCAGGGCGCGAAGCTGGTGACCTGCTGGGAGGACGTGGTCGAAGAATTGCCGACGGAAATCCGGGCCGAACTCTTCACGGTGGAATCGCCCGGCGCGGGCGAGCAGGAATCGCTGCTTGCGGAATCACTTGCGCCCGAGCAGAAAAAGCTGTACGACTTGTTGAGCGCGGATCAACCGGTGCAAGTGGACACGCTGGTCGAGAAATCCGGGATGAACTCTTCGGGCGTGCTTTCGGCGCTTTGTGAAATGGAGTTGAAGGGAATTATCCGGCAACTGCCGGGAAAACAATTTGTGAAGGTCTTGTTCTAAATTACGGGGGGGATGGGGAAAGGTAGCCAGTAGGACACAGCACAACATATCCCGCAGAGTTTCGGTTACAACAATTCAATGGGAAAATCGCTCGTCATCGTCGAATCGCCGGCCAAGGCGAAAACGATCAACAAATATTTGGGGCGCAATTTCAGCGTCAAGGCTTCCATCGGGCACGTGATGGACCTGCCGAAAAAGGATATCGGCATCGTGTTGCCTCCGGACGATGAGAGGTCC
>JBGPHM010000021.1:0-55357 GCA_041484365.1 Terriglobia bacterium
ATCCGCGCACAGGGCCATCTTCGCGAGCATGGGCAGCGCGATGGGAAGATGGTCTTCCTCCATCGCCTCGCCCTTGCCGGATTCGGCCCAGCGGTTGAATTCGGCGCGAAGATTTTCTGCAGCGGTCTGGTCAGTCATGCGGAAAACTCAAGCTCCTCAAAGTGGTCGGCGCGAATTGCGCCCTGCACTCGCCCTATGGGCGCTTCCACGTGGTGAAGGCGCGGCCATCGCCGGGTGTGGAAGCGAACTCAGCCGGACGCGGCTTGCCGGGTGCGGCCACGCAGAATTTCACAATGTCGCCATCGAATTCATAGATCCCCTGCTGGGTCTTGCCCTTGTTCGCTCCGGCGAGATTCACGTAGTCGATGGTCTTTGGCGATTTCGTCGGATCATAGGTGAACTCCACTTTCAGCATGGTCTGCGGGCCGGCGACTACGGTCGATTCGTTCCCGTGCGTGATGCGCTTGACCCACTGCACCATGGACTTGTCCATGGCAACACCGTCCATGACTCCCGAAATCATGTCCCATTCGCCCTCGAATTCCGTGACTTGCCCCGAGGTATTTCGCGATGCGGCTTCGCCTTTCGCGCTTTTCACCAATTTCGGCCCGGCGGACCTCTTTCCGGCGCCGGTCTTCGCGCCTGAGGCTGCGCGCTCCAGCGTTTCGAGCGCGAAGCCGCTTCCCGGTTTCGTGGCGAAGGATTTGGGGCGGCCCTTGCCTGTTGTATCGAGGCAGAGCTTCCAATCGCCGCCATCCAATTCGTAAATGCCGTAGTTCGTCATTCCTTTTGCGTGACCCTCAGTGAACACGATGTCAAAGTGCTTCGGCTTTTTGGTTGTGTCAACCGTAACTTTTCCGCGATAGGGCGCGCCCATTCCTAAGGATTCAAACTGATCGCCTTGGATGACGATCTGCGCTCCGGAAAACATGGTCGCAGGCAGTTGATTGCCGTCCATTTCAAGGGCAACGATGTTCCAAGCGCCTTGAAGTTTTTCTAGGTCACCTTTCATCTCGCCTCCAATTCCAGTAAATCTCTTTTGGGTTTTTGATTCTAACGCGAAAGAGGCCGGCCGCCACTTGGCGCCGGCCTCTCGCGAATCGGTGTTCCCGCCCGAAAGAGTAGGCTTACATGCTTCCTTCATCGGCGGATGGACCATAAATCGCAGGCACAGGGACGTTGTTCAATCGCAGGTAAACTCCCAACTGCGCCCTGTGATGTACGTTGTGGTTGAAGACGAAGCTCCGCATGACGGCGACCTTTGGCATTGTGAAAACAGCCTTGCCGCCCTTCATCATCGACCAAGTCTTCATCCAATTGGCGTCGTCGGTTGCAGCAATCAATGCGGCGCGCGCCGTGGCCACATTCTTGTCGAAGAGCGCGAGCAATTCCTTCCGCGACTTGATTGGCGGCGGCCCGGTGTACCCGGAGATGTCAATCGTGTCCTTTTCAATCGTCTCTTTTGTCCAGCTTGGCATTTCGGCCAGATGCATAGCGAGCTGTCCCATCTTCATGGATTTCGGGTGGGGCGCCCAATCGAACTTATCTTCCGGAACACGCTCGAGCGTCTTCCGGGTGCTTGCCATTTCGTGATCGAATTCTCCGAGGAAAGATTGGTTAATCGGCATTTCATTTTCTCCTTGGGTAGAGGGGGCAGTAGTTTCGCTTTATATTCGCCTTATGTCAAGGCCACCCGCGCACAAACTTAGATGTGCGCGGCAATGTGAGGATACAAACGAAATTGTGAAAATAGCATTACTGGGCCTGGACTTTGGCGAGCAGTTTGACGAACTTCTCCTGCCGCTCGGCCTGGTCCTGACCGGCGTGGCCTTCGGCAACCTGCGTGATGTTCATCGAGCAGAATTTTGGCCCGCACATCGAGCAGAATTTGGCGTCCTTGTAGAAATCGTCGGGCAACGTTTCGTCGTGCATTCTGCGGGCGGTCTCGGGGTCGAGTGATAGATCGAACTGCTTGTTCCAATCAAAAAGAAAGCGCGCGTAGCTGAGCGCGTCATCGCGGTCGCGCGCGCCGGGGCGGTGGCGCGCAACATCGGCTGCGTGTGCGGCGATCTTGTAGGCGATTACGCCCTGCTTGACGTCTTCGGCGTTCGGCAAGCCGAGATGCTCCTTCGGCGTGACGTAGCAGAGCATCGCCGCGCCGTACATGCCGATCATCGCCGCACCGATGGCGCTAGTGATGTGGTCGTAGCCCGGCGCGATGTCCGTGACGAGCGGGCCCAGCGTGTAGAACGGCGCTTCGTGGCACAGCTCGACTTCCTTCTTCACTTGCAGCTCGATCTGATCCATCGGCACGTGGCCGGGGCCTTCAATCATCACCTGTACATCGTGCTCCCAGGCTTTCTTCGTCAACTGGCCCAACACTTTCAATTCGGAAAACTGCGCGTCATCGCTTGCATCGGCAAGACAGCCCGGACGCAGACCATCGCCGAGTGAAAAACTCACATCGTGCTTCTTGAAGATCTTGCAGATGTCGTCGAAACGCTCGTGGAGGAAATTCTCTTTTTTGTTGTAGTTCATCCACTGCGCCATGATCGCTCCACCGCGGCTTACGATGCCCGTGATCCGCTGGCGCACCATGGGGACAAATTCGGCAAGCACGCCCGCGTGGATGGTCATGTAGTCCACGCCCTGCTCGGCCTGTTCTTCAATCACTTCCAGCATCAACTCTGGCGTTAAATCTTCGGCGCGCTTCACGCGCGAAATCGCTTCATAAATTGGCACCGTGCCGATTGGTACGGGAGATGCCTCAATGATTGCCTTGCGAATGGTTGGTATATCGCCGCCAGTGCTCAAGTCCATCACGGTGTCCGAGCCGTAGTGCACGCTGTGATGAAGTTTTTCGAGTTCGGCTTCAATTTCACTTGAGACGGAGGAATTTCCGATATTCGCGTTGATCTTGCATTTGAAGGCGACGCCGATACCCATCGGTTCGAGCGAACGATGATGAATGTTGGCGGGAATGATGGCGCGGCCGCGCGCGACTTCATCGCGGACGGTTTCGGGCGAAATCTTTTCGCGCTTGGCGACGTACTCCATCTCTTCCGTGATCGCGCCCTGCCGCGCAAAGTGCATTTGCGAAACATTGCGGGCGCCGTTGTTGCCGGCCGATGCGAGCCGCTTCTCAATCCATCCATCTCTCAATCCCATCGAGTCCCCCTGAAACACTTCGCCGCCGCGCGGCGCCGAAGTGAAATGTGATTATGTCACTCGCGCGCGGGCGCGGCAACCTAGCGAGAGTCGCGGCGGGGACCTCGGCGTCGCGCCTCGGCTTTGAAAACGCGTGCCGATATTCCTGCATTCGAATGCGATGCTGTAAAGTCTGTACTCTCAACAACATAAAATTGTTTCACGTGAAACAATTTGACTCTGAGGGGCATGAAATCAATGGCTAGGCGGCAGCTGGCCTCGACATCGGACGCCGAACATGGGCGGGTGCGCGTGGACGCGCGGGCGGCAACCGTGCTAGCCTCGCGGCAAGATTCTTCAAGATGAATGCATCAACCAAAAGGAGAAACAGACCATGAAGCGAATTGGACATTTGGCGATCGCGGTCACCCTGATAGCCCTTGTGAGCGTTTGCTTGTACGCTCAGGGCCAGGGGCAGAACCAGGCGCCGCGCCCCGTAGGGTCAAAGTCGGCGGAGACCTTACAAATGTGGAACAGCATCGGGAATCGAGTGGCAGGAATGGCCGCGGATTTCCCGGAGGACAAATACGATTTCAAGGTGCAGAAGGACCAGCGCACGTTCGCGGAGAATTTGCTTCACATCGCCGGAGTCGATTACATGTTGATGAGAGCGATTTCCGGGAAAAATATGGGGCCTGACCTCGGCAAAGACGCCGAAAACCCGTCGCGCGAGAAGTTCAAGACGAAGGCCGACATCGTGAATTTCGTGAAGCAGGCCGTGGCGGACGGCGCCAATCTAATCAAAGAGCAGGGTGATGCTGGCCTCGACAAAGAATCGAAATTCCCGTTCGGAAACATGATGGTGCATAACTCGTTCAATTGGCTCGAAGCGATCGAGCACAGCGGCGAGCACTACGGCCAGTTGGTCGTGTACTACCGCGCGAACAACATGGTGCCGCCGGCTTCGCGCCAGCAATAGACGCGGCGCAGCCGCTCTGCAACCAGTGCGGTTCTGCTCTGAGGATTGGAGGCGCAATGCGCAAGTCTGTATTGCCATCTCTGGTTGCGATCTTTCTTTTTCTTGGCGGATGCGCACCCGTGGTGTCATTGTTCGGGCTTTATGACAGGTCTTCGTTGATGAACGACGACCAGTTGGTGGGGCGCTGGGAATCGGACGACAAAGAGAGTAAACAAAAACCTGAGTGCTGCTGGGTTTTTACAAAATCAAATGACGGCTACTCAATGACGGTTCCCAACCCCGATGACAATCAAATCTGGGATTCCACGGTGCATCTGGTAAAGCTCGGCGATGCCATGTTCGTGGACATCGAACCAAATTCCGAAAAGCCCAAGCAAACCACGCGGATTCCCTTCCCCACAATGAAGGTTCACATTTTCGGACGGATTTGGATTGAGAAAGACTCGATCCGAATGGCCCTTCTCGATGATGACGCAATGAAGAACGCCGTCGCGAGCGGAAAAACACGTCTCACCTATGTGAATGGCGACGACGGCCTCGTACTCACATCAACGACGGAGCAATTGCAAGCATTTTCCCGGGAGCACGCGGAAGACAAGGACGCGTTCTCTTTTAATGTGAGTCTCCGGCGCAAGCCTTAACGCGAAGCGCCGGATGCAGCACCGGCTGAACCATTCAACAGAAGCTTGCGCAGAGCGGCCGGCTCTGTGACCGGTGGCTGGCAGGTGGTTCCCGAACAAACAACGGCCTGTGCGATGTTGGCGCGCAAATGTGGCAATGTCTCCGCGAGTGCAGGTGCGAGCCAACCTTTCGTTTGCATTTCCGGCGTGATCCGCAGCAAGGCCTTTCCAAACCGAAATGTTTCCGCTGCGGCGCGTTCCAACTTTTGCGCGGCGGGATCAGCGCCGTTACCCGTAACAACCACTTCAATCGTTCCCCTTGCATGCAGAGCGACGGCCAGCGCGTAACTCCCGGCGAATAATCCATATTGAGGCGCGACTCCCGCGAATGCTGAAAGCGTTTTTTCGGCGTGCTCGCGATACATCGCATTGCCCGTGAAACCATGCAGGCGATCCAGTGAGATCGCCGCGATTGCGTTACCCGAAGGCGTGGGCGAATCCTGGAGCGGCTTGCGGCGCACGTCAAGTCCGCCCATCGGCGGTGCGTCGGCGGCGCGGTCGAAGAACCCTCCATTCTCCGCGTCCCAATGCTGCGCGAGCACGCGCGCCATGGCGCCCTCGGCGGCAGCGAAGTAGCGGCGGTCCAGAGTTGCTTCGTAAGCGTCAAGCAAAGCCTGCGCCATGAACACGTGATCATCGAGCGTGCCCGGAAGCCATGCACCACCGAGGCGATGCGCGAGGCCGCGCTTGTCGTCCCACGCGCCCGCGAGAATCCGGTTGAGAGTCTTCAGCGCAAATGCGCGGCAGCCCTCGCCGATTTCGCCTCCGAACGCGCGCGCAGCGTCGAGGTATGCCGACGCAAACATTCCATTCCATCCAGTGTAAATCGTCGTGTCCACCGCAGGCGTGGGCCGCTTCACACGGGCAGCGAGCATTTTCCGCGCGGCGCTGTCAAGCAACTCACTTGCCTCTTTCTCACTGATTCCAAGGTGTCCGCTGATTTCAGTGGCGCCGCGCGCAACCCAGAGCACATTCTTAGCCGGGTTGTGATGCATTTCTCCGTTCGCTTCCACGTCGAAGTGCAACTCCGCTACGCGCGCCTCTTCGGACGATAGCACCGCGCGCAGTTCGTCGAGCGTCCAGGTGAAATAATCACCGTCGTCATCCAGGGAGTAATCAGCATCCTGGCTGGCGAAGAAGCCGCCCTGCCGCTGGTCGGAGAGTGTGTGGTTCACCCAGCCGATGATGTTCGTCGCTACGCCTCGGAAAAATGGTTTCTGAGTCACCTGCCACGCATGAACGTAATTCTTCAGTAGTTCCGAATTGTCGTAAGACATCTTCTCGAAGTGCGGCACGAGCCAGCGCTCGTCCACCGAGTAACGATGAAATCCGCCGGCAAGCTGGTCGTACACGCCGCCGCTGGCCATGTTGACGAGCGTGCGCTCGGCGATATGCAGCAGCCGCTCCTCGCGTGTGTCTTGATGGCGCTCGAGCAACAAATCTATTGCCTGCGAATGCGGAAATTTTGGCGCGCGGCCAAAGCCGCCATAGCGCGGGTCGAAAAGTTCGAGAATCGCGCTGGTCATTT
Organism: Terriglobia bacterium; assembly: GCA_041484365.1. Taxonomy (GTDB): domain Bacteria; phylum Acidobacteriota; class Terriglobia; order Acidiferrales; family UBA7541; genus DASTCZ01. The sequence continues at coordinate 6,335 of JBGPHM010000021.1, forward strand.
GACCCACGATTGCGGGATCGACAATGCCGCGCGCGCTTGAAAATGACTCCGACTTGGAGACAGCGTCAGAGAGTCCAGCGGCAGCGCGCTCGAGCTCCTCGCGTTTGTTGGCGAAGGCGTCGGCGACGGCTTGAAGAATTCGCGGGAAACCGGGACGGCCCATCGCGTCTTGAGGCGGGAAATAGGTGCCGCCAAAAAATGGACGGCCATCCGGCGTAAGGAAACCAGTGAGCGGCCAGCCGCCCTGTCCGGAAACCGCGCTGACGGCGGACTGATAGCGAGCGTCCACATCCGGCCGCTCATCGCGGTCCACTTTCACAGGAATGAAATACTGATTGATCAGCGCAGCGGTCTCGGCGTTCTCATAACTTTCGCGGTCCATCACGTGGCACCAGTGGCACCACACCGCGCCGATGTCGAGAAGGATGGGCTTGTTTTGCGCGCGCGCGCTCGCGAAGGCCTCTTCGCTCCATTCGTACCATTCGACAGGCTGATGGGCAGCGGAACGCAAATAAGGACTTGCGGAACCCGCGAGGCGGTGTGCCTTCGCCGGACTCTGCTTCGGATTCTCTTCGGACAAGGTGGACCCTTTCGAGGTGGGCGCGACTGCGTCGCGCACGTCACATGAAACAAATCGAAATCAAGGCAGAACCGGATGCTATTGAACCTGCGAATTCGGGCCGGGGTCGCGTGGATCGATGGGTCTGCGACCAGAGAAACCCTCGTCCTGCCGATGCCAATAACGGATGCGATCCTCGCCCAGCCGCCAGCAAAGATAAACCTCTTGCCCGTCGATGCGCGCGGGGAAATCAAGCAGGCCGGCGTCGAGGTCTTTTACGACACAGCCTGTGGCCTGGATCGTCGCGAGCGCATTGCGAACCAGCCCGACAAAGTGTTCGTGTTCGCTGCGAAGCTCGGCCGCCGCCTGCGTGTTGATGAGTATTCCACCCATCACCATGATGCGGCTCACGATGCGGGCAAGCTTCTCATCGGTATCGGCAAGTTTGCGCCGCGAATCCATGGCTTCAAGCAACAGCGGCTCTATCTCGCGCCGTGTGCTCTCCGCTTCCTTTAGCGTGAAGATCCGCTGCTCATTTTCCGGATTGGAGTCCTGGTCTGCCATCGAGTTTCGCCTGCTCCATTCTCGCTTGACTGGCCGCTTTTATCCAGCGGGTTCGTGATGCGGTGAATCGCTGGTCTATTGGATGCCGTGCCGCCCGCGACGGTTAACTCCCGCGGGGGTTGTGATAGAGTTTCGCCTCAATGCGAATCTTCGTACTGGGAGCAGGCGCGACCGGCTCGCTACTGGCTCAACTTCTGACCCGCCAGGGCCACGAGGTCATTTGCGGCGATAAAAACCCAGAGCGGGCCCGGCATTTCCTCGGCAAGCGCAGCGCGCTGGAAGTGCGTGAGGTGAACGCGCGCAACTTGTGGGGCATTGTCAAAGCGGCGCGCGGGAGCCAGCTCATCGTCAACGCCTCGGCGGCTGTGTTCAACGAAATTGTCCTGCGGGCGGCGCTGCGCCTGCGCGCGCATTACCTTGACATGGCGAGCCACATGACGCGCAATCCCTTCAAGGCCGAGCAGCTTCGCTACGGTCTCAAATTTGAAGACAAACGGCGCACGGCAGTGATTAACGCGGGTGTTGCGCCGGGCCTCACGAATCTGCTGGCGCGCCGCGCCGCGGACATGCTGGACCACGTCGAGGCGATCCACATCCGGCTTTACGAAAGCACCGATGGCGATCAGGCTGTTTCGCAATGGTCCGCCTCGGGCGCCTTTGACGAAGCGGTCTCGCGGCCCCGCGTGGTGAGGGGCGGCAGATTCCATCTTGCGAAACGCTTCAGCGAGCTCGAGAAATTTCGCTTCCAACAGCCCGTTGGCGAGGCAGGAGTTGTGCTCGCCGCGCAGGACGAGGTTGGCACGCTCCCGTACTTCATCCCTCTGAAAGAAATGGATGTGAAAATCGGCGGCAACGAAATGGATCGCCTGCGCCGATGGCACCGTCAGGGAAAACTTTCCAAGTCGCGCGGAATGGTGCAGGCAAGGTTTCCTCACACAGCATCTCCGCGCCGCGTGGTACGCCTTATCCGGGGAGGTAAATTGCAGAACTCGCGGTTCGCGGCGTCGGTGCTTGTCACCGGCATGAAAAAAGACCAGCCCATGCTCATCCGCTGGGATTGCCAGTTCCCTACGCTCTATCAGATTCGCCAGTGGGGCCTGGCCGTATCGCCGGTTGCGTATGCTACCGCGACGATGGCCGCGCAATTTGTCCGCAACTTTCCGAAAGATGAGCATGGAGTGTTCCCGCCTGAGGCATTGCAAGCGGAGACGCGCCAGGCAATTCTCGCCGGCGTGCGCACGCGCGACATTCGCATCACGCAGAAGATCACGCGCCTCAAGAAACACGACGACGAAGATTTGTTTTAGGCTTATCCGCTCTATTCAATTCGGGACTCCGCCCATTGGCTGCACTCCTAAGATTTTAGTTGACAAGCCCTCGGGAGAGGCGTAGCCTCCTAAGTGTTTAGGAGGCAAGCGTGACTCCGCGTAAAACCGACCAGCTCACACCGCTCGAACTCGAGATCATGAACGTCCTGTGGGAGACGGGCGCGACGAATGTACAGACCGTGCAGCGCCAGCTCGGACGTGAACTCGCCTACACCACCGTGCAGACGATGCTCAACATTCTGCACCGCAAAGGGAAGGTCACCCGCACGCTCAAAGAACGCGCGTATTTTTACAAGCCTGCCGTCAGCCGCAGCCGAGTGATGCGGCAATCCTTGAGCGATATCGTCGAGCGCCTGTTCGGCGGCTCGGCTGAAAGTCTGGTGATGACGCTCATGGACACGAAGCGGCTCACACCGGCGCAACTCGGAAGACTCAGAAAGCTTCTGAAAGAATCACAGGAGGCACGCGATGAAGATCATTAGCCAGCAATTGCTGACGCTGCTCTTCAATTCCCTGTGGCAGATCGCGCTGATTGCCGCGGTCGCGACATTATGCGCGCGACTGCTGCGCGCCGCAAAGGCCAGCACACGTCACCTGCTGTGGGTAGCAGCGCTCGTCGCTCCGGTGTGTCTTGCCGCGGTCACTCTCTGGATTGGCTTGAACTACGACTTTTTCACGCGAAAACCAGCGGCAGCACAGATTGATTTCACTCCAACCGTGCTGATGCCTAACTATCCGATGGTAACCGCATCTCAAGCACCAACGCCGGAAAAAGCCATTCCGGTCGGCCGGAACCTCGCGATTGCGCTTATGGTGGGCTACTTATTGCTCCTCGTATTTCTCAGCATTCAGCTACTGCGGGCCTGGCTGAAAACACGAACCATCGTGCGTGGCGCGAAGGAAATGGAGCTACCGGCTCACATCCAGACAATTGTCGAACACTGTCTCGAAATAATTGGGATTACGAAAGTGCGCGTCCTCTGGTCGCCAACCGTTTCTGTTCCTGTCACGATTGGAACCCTGGGGCCCGTGGTCATTCTCCCGGAAAAGATGCTCGATGAAAGGGACATGGATCTCCTGACCGCAGCGCTGGGCCACGAACTGGCTCACGTCCGCCGCCGCGACTACGCGCTCAATCTGCTCTACGAGCTGCTCTACATGCCGATTTCATTCCATCCCGCGGCGGCGTGGGTGAAGCGCCGCATCCGACAAACGCGCGAGCAGCGCTGCGATGAGCTTGTCACGGAAAAACTTCTGAATGCGGCGGCCTATGCCCGGTCACTTGTGACGATGGCCGGCTGGGCATCGCGCATCTCTTATTCAACGCCAACAGTTACCGTCGGCATCGTAGATGGCGACAATTTGGAGGAACGTGTCATGTCTATTCTCCGCAAGCCAAGAATGAGCACGCGCAAGAGAACTCTTTCCATTACGGCAGCTTCCCTTCTGTTTGCGATTCCATGCATCGCCGCTGCACCGCATATTTTTCGGGTCAGCATCACTGCACTTCAAGACTCCAAAACTGTCTCTTTTCACGAACCAGTGCCTCCGCCATACCGTTCCGCCGGCACAGTCTCAGTTCATGAGTGGGTAAGCGGCCAGCAGAGCGAGCCTTCACGCGGATCACAAGAAAACCGTGAGAATCCGTTCGTGATGTATGGCCCGAAGGCCGAATACTCAAAAGATGCGCGCGAAAAAAGGATCCAAGGCGAAGTAAAGCTGGAGGCCACGATCGGAACCGACGGCGTCGCCCGAGAGATCAAAATCATAAGTCCGCTCTACCCATCGCTCGACAAGAGTGCCCTTGATGCCGTAAGCACCTGGCGGTTCGCACCGGCCATGAAGGACGGAAAGCCGATCGAAAAGCGCGTTCCCATCAGCGTCGGGTTTAGTCTCTTTGGCGGTGACGAGGATGTTGTTCCCGAGTATCAGGAGCGGGCGCGTCAGAAAGAAGCACGCGGGTATGCCGTGCAGGCACTCACGCAGGATCAGGAGCGAGAGGTGAAGGAACTGCATGAGAAATTGCTGGAAGCCACTCGAATTGTTCAGGAACATAATCTGCGCGCCTTAGAAGAGCAAATCGAAAAACTGAAACGCGACACAGTGCGCGTGGAAGTGGTCAGGGAACAAACCCCTGAGCAGCAGTCGGAACTTGCCAGGCAGGCAAAGATCTCAATGGCAAAAGCTATTGAGATTGCCACGAAGTCCCAACCCGGATCTGTTTTGAAATGCGACCTGCGAAGTGAAAATGAAAAGCTCTTCTACACCGTCGTGATCATCTCGGGCGAAAAGAACGAAACGAGGCGATCAATCATTTTTGTGAGCGCAATGGACGGAAAAATTCTCAAGACTGAACGGGACCAACGCTAGCCAGTCGACTCTACTTTGGGCCCCTCGCCACCGAATGGTGAGGGGCCTTCAACCCTCCAACAGGAAGGGAGTTTTACTAGGGCCGTGCCTCGAAAATCAGATTGAAAGGGGTCTGCGTGGCGCGGCGGAATCGCGAGAATCCTCCCGACATCACCACTTCCTTCATTCGCTTTTCGCCGGATTGTGCGCCCAGCGCCAGTCCGACCTCCTGCGCCTTCGAGCACGGCGTGCAAAGCAAAGTGGAAGCGGAGTAGAAAATCCGTCCGATGGGATTCAGATTGTCCTCCAGCTTGTCACCTGCAAAAGGCTCGACGATCATCCACGTCCCATCCTTCTTGAGCGACTGATGAACGTGCTTCGCGGCACCCGCGGGATCGCCCATGTCATGCAGGCAATCAAAGAACGTGACGAAATCATAGTCCGTGCCGGGGTAGTTCTTCGCGAGCGCCACGGAGAATTTCACGCGGCCGTCCACACCCGCTTTCTTCGCGCGGTCGGTCGCGGTATCAATCGAACCCTGGTGGTAGTCGAAGCCGGCAAAGCTCGACTTCGGATAAGCCTTGGCCATCAGAATGGTTGAGGCGCCGAGACCGCAACCCACGTCCGCGACTTTCGCGCCCGCGCGAAGTTTTGCTTCCACACCCTCCAGAGCCGGTATCCATTCCTGGGCGAGGTGTGCGGCGTAGCCGGGCCGGAAAAAACGTTCCGTCCCTTCAAACAGCTCATGATGGTGCTCGTGCCAGCCAAACCCGCCGCCCGTCTGGAAAGCCGTTGCGATGTTGTCGGATGCGCGCGTTGCCGCCAGAGCCACTTGAAACGCGCCGGGAAGAAACGCAGGGCTGTTCTCATCCGCCATCGTGAAAACTTGCTCTTCGCTCAGGCTGAAAAGAGCCGTCGAAGGATCATAAGTCACGTACCCGCCCGCAGCTTGTGAAGAGAGCCATTCGCGGACGTAGCGTTCATTCGTTCCGGTATGCTCGGCCAGTTGCGCCGGAGTCATGGGCCCTCCTTTCGCCAAGGCTTTGTATAGACCCAGCTTGTCGCCGATGGTGACGAGCGCGGCGTGAAAAGTCGCGCCAAAATCCACAATTCCCCTCCCGAGCAATTCATCAAGCTTCTGAGGATTCAGAGCCATTGAGTTCTCCTTACCTGAACCAGGTATACGCCGGGTTGCACGAAATACTAGCGGCTATGTGGCGCGCGCGCAAGTGGGCGCGATTTAGCAGCAGCGGCTGATGCGAGAATAGCGGCGGCGCAGGGAGTCAAGATAGAAGTCTGCAGGGGAAAGTGGCGCAGAACCATTGCTGCCGGGCGCTGTTTCGCCGCCCACACAGACACTGCGGAGATAGTTTTCATATGCGGCATCGCCAAAGATTTGGCGGACGGCCCACCAAATTCGCGACCGTGTGCGCCGCACGTTGATAAACACTCTCCCAATCAATCGTCGCATTACTCCCCCTCCGCCCATTGCGTTTCAACAAATGGAGCTTCATGCAGAACAGGCTTCTTCGCGCCGCGCCAAATGCGAATCCACTCGTAGAGCGCCTCCGCAACCAGCGCCAGCACCATAAGCGCGAGCGCGGCCGTAACGGCGGCATCGAGACGCTGATTGAAAATGAGGCGGGAAGTTTCCGCCAGCCTTGGCAAGGAAACTGCGCCACTTCTGATTTGCGCGGTCATCTGGTTCGCAGCAGCCAAGAAACCAAGGCGCGGGTCGGCGCTAAAGATTTTCTCGAAGCTAGCTGTCATCGTCACGGTGACAAGCCCTGCCGCGGGCACGAGCGTGACCCAGAGCCCTTTGCGCTTGCCCATTTTCAAGAGAATCGTCGTCGCCACAACGAGCGCGACCGCCGCGAGCAATTGGTTGGCGATGCCGAATAGCGGCCACAGCGAATTGATGCCGCCGAGCGGGTCGAGCACGCCTTGATAGAGGAAGTAGCCCCACGCGCCGACAATCAGCGCGCTCGAAAAAAGAATGCTCGGATACCAGCCCGCGCGCCCGAGCGGTTTGCTGACGTGCCCCAGCAAATCCTGCACCATGAAGCGCCCGACGCGCGTGCCCGCATCAAGCACGGTCAATATGAAGAGCGCCTCGAACATGATCGCGAAGTGATACCAGAGCGCCATCAGGCGCGGCCCGCCAATCGTATGGCTGAAGATTTGCGCCATGCCCACAGCGAGCGACGGCGCGCCGCCCGCGCGGTTCAGCAGCGTCTGCTCGCCAACCATGTGCGCAAGATCCGTCATCGTCTGCGGGGAGAGCGCGTAGCCCCAACTGGAAATCGTCTGCGCAGCGGATTGCACCGTCGAGCCCACGATTGCGGGCGGGCTGTTCATCGCAAAATAGACGCCCGGCTGCAGCGAGCACGCCGCGACCATCGCCATCACGCCGACGAATGATTCCATCAGCATCGCGCCATAGCCGATGAGCCGCGCGTGCGTCTCGCGCATGATCATTTTCGGCGTGGTGCCGGAAGACACCAGCGAATGAAAACCGCTCACCGCGCCACACGCAATTGTGATGAAGCAGAATGGAAAAATCTTTCCGGCAAAAACCGGCCCGGTACCGTCCGTGAAGCGCGAGAGCGCGGGCATTTGAATCACCGGCCGCACGAACAGGATGCCCGCCGCGAGCGCCCACACCGCGCCCACTTTGATGAATGCGCTCAAGTAGTCGCGCGGCGCGAGCAGCAGCCACACCGGAAGCGCCGACGCCGCAAATCCGTAAACGATGAGCGCAAGAGCGAGCGAGGGCGCGGTCAGTGAGAAAGCATGCGCCCACGAGGGCGACGCCGCCACCCATTGCCCGGCGACCACATCGAGCGCGATAAGCGCGACGCCGATTGCCGAAGCCTCCAGCACACGGCCCGGCCGCCAATAGCGCAGGTACACGCCCATCAGCATGGCGATGGGCACTGTCATCGCGAGCGTGAACATTCCCCACGGCGAAGCCTTCAGCGCGTTTACCACCACGAGACCAACGACGGCCAGCAGAATGACCATGATTGCCAGCACGGCAATCTGCGCGATGAACCCTCCGCGCCGGCCGACCTCTTCGCGAGCCATCTGTCCGAGCGATTTGCCGTTGCGCCGTATCGAGCAGAACAAAATGACGAAATCCTGCACGCAGCCGCCGAGCACCGCGCCGACAATCAGCCAGAGCGTCCCCGGCAAGTAGCCGAATTGCGCGGCAAGAGTCGGCCCAACGAGCGGCCCCGGCCCCGCAATCGCGGCGAAGTGGTGCCCCAGCAACACCCATTTGTTTGTGGGGACGAAATCGCGGCCATCATCGAGCCGTTCCGCGGGAGTGGCGCGCTTCGGGTCCAGGGCAAGAACTTTTGCTGCGATGAACGCGGAATAAAACCGGTAGGCGACAAGGAAAGTGCAGGCCGCAGCGACAATGAACCACGTCGCGTTGATCGGCTCACCGCGGTCGAACGCGATGGCGCCCAGCCCCGCGGCGCCCGCCAGCGCAATCGCGGCCCACAGCAGTATACGGAGAAGCTTCATCTATTTGGCCACCGTGTGCGGATGTATATCACGAGGTCCTTGCTTGAGGACAAATTAGAACCGGGCCAGTCCTCCTTATGTGCTCCATTTCGGTGACGATGCAAATGCACAGAGCGGCGCCAATTCGCGGAATATGCGCGTCACATCCCCGATGAATGCCGGCCTCATCGCGGCCGCTGGACTCAACTTCCGCCGCACAATCCACGCGCGAACCATCTTCCATTCTCCCGGCGAGGCGGGCCAGCCTTTATGCTTCGTCCATTCGCCCTTCTCCATCGCGTGCCAGTAGCTTTCGTACTTTCCTCCGAGCCGCTTCTTCTGTTTCGCGATCCATGCCGGATGCGCGAGCGCGTGCTGGACTCCAACTCGCGCGAACGGCGATTTCTTGTAGTCGGAGCCGGCGTAAATGCGAAATCCCGCCGTGACCGTATCGGGGTTGATGCCCACATAAAGCTGGGAGCCTTCGCCATCCGCGGAATTCGGCAGCGTCAGGTACATCCGAAGGTGATAAGGCGTTTTGTCTTTGGCAAAGCGGATATCGCGATTGATGCGCGAAAAGTTCGTGCCACTCTTCCCGGTAATCACAAACCCGCCGTTGAGCTTCAACACGCCCGGCGTCAACGCCCCGAGCAAACCCCGCATTGCCTCAACTACATGTTGCTGGTAGCGCTCGCGGTTCGCGTCCATCCAGGCCTTGCTGTTGTGTCTCGCCAGGTCCTTGAAGAATCGAAATGTGTCCCTTGTGATCCCCGACTTCAATTTATCCCCAGATTTCATGCATGCTCTCCTTCTCTCGTTTCCACGCCATGTTACTACCGCTTGCCGGGATTCTGGACTATGCTTTCATGCTTTGCCGGGGACGGCGGAACGCCGCCGGAGCTTATTTTCACATTTAGGGGAGCGCTCATGCGCAATCGCACCATTGGGGTTCTGATCGGACTCGCATTCGGACTTGCCGTAATCTTCGCGGGCGTGTTGCCTGCGCTTTCCGCGCAGCAGGACACCGCGCAGACTCCATCCGTCAAATCGAGCGGGACGTCTATCACTCAGTCGGCAATGCCCTGGACTCCGGAAGACATCATTAACGCGGAAACCGCAGGAGGCTTTCGGATCTCCCCGGATGGCAAGTGGGTCGCGTGGTCGAAGAGCATCACCAACAAGGAAAAGGACGGTCGCGTCTCCAATCTTTTTCTTTCCAGCCTTACCGAGAAAAAAGAGGTCCAGCTCACACGCGGCACGGACACCAACGGCGGGCCGCAGTGGTCGCCCAAGGGTGATTTGCTCGCATTCACCAGCACGAAGCCGGTGCCCGAGGCCAAGCCCGGAATGTCCCGCTCGCAAATTTGGCTTATCAATCCATTTGGCGGCGAGCCCTGGCCGCTCACGAACTTCGAGCGCGGCGTCCAGCGTTTCGAGTGGATCACCGACGACACCATCATCTTCAGCGCCGAGGAAGACGCCACCCTCTTTGAAAAAGATACCGAGCAGCGCAAGGACGACTCGCGCGTGATTGATGATGAAGCCCACGCGGCGCCGGTGCGGCTATTCAAGTTTTCCGTGAAGGACAAGAAAGTCGCGCGTCTTACTGCGAATAACGATCGCATCGGGAATTGGGCGGTTACGAAGGACCTCTCACATGCCGTGACCGTGCACAACCGCGAGCTGAGCTACGCCTGGGACCAAAAAATCGCTCCGGTAACATTTGTATGGGATCTCCGCACCGGCCAGAGCAAGCAGATCTTCACCGATGGAAGGATTCGTCCCTCCGGTGTGGAATGGACGCGCGACGGCGCCGGATTTTACGCGACCGCGCCATACTCCTCCGACGCGCGCTTCTTCACCGCCACCATCGAGCTGCTTTACTTCTACGACCTCGCTTCCGGCGATGTGCGAAAAATTGATATTGACTGGGAAAACGGACTCGCAGGCGGCATTGACGTCACGCCCGATGGGTTCATCTCTTTTCTTGCCGCGGGCACGAAGCGGGCTCCCGCGCGCTACACGATGAGCGGCTCCGCCGCCTCACGCAAATGGAGTCGCGCGGCAATCGAAGGCGATCACGCCAACAATCTCGGCGGCCTCAGCATCAGCGAAGATGGCAAGCGTGTGGTTTACAGCTATTCGACTCCCAGCATCCCGGCACAGTGGTATGGCGCGGCGCTCGACGGCACGCACATCACCAGCCCGATGCAGATTACGAATCTCAATCCATCTTTCGCCAAGAAAGAAATCGCCAAGTCCGAAGTTGTCCACTGGAAGGGCGCGAACGACGACGACGTGGACGGCATTCTCTTCTATCCGGTGCACTACGAAGCCGGCAAACGCTACCCGCTCGTGCTTGGCATCCACGGCGGTCCGGCCGGCTCTGACCTCGACCTTTGGTCGGAAAGCTGGGCCTATCCCACTCAGCTTTACACTGAACGCGGCGCGTTCGTGCTCAAGGTCAACTATCACGGCAGCAGCAATCACGGACTAAAGTTTGTCGAGTCCATCTGTTGCGGCCACTACTATGATCTCGAAATCCCGGACATTGAGAGTGGCGTGGACGCCCTCATTAAGCAGGGCAAGGTGGACCCCAACCAAATCGGCACGGCGGGCTGGTCCAACGGATCCATCCTCAGCATTCAGCTCACCATCACGAATCCCGCGCGCTACAAAGCAGCCATGTGCGGCGCGGGCGACGTCGAATGGATTAGCGATTGGGCCAACGTGGATTTCGGCGGGTCATTCGACTCCTACTACTTCGGCAAATCGCCGCTCGAAGACCCCGAACTTTACATCAAGAAATCACCCATGTTCCAGATGGACAAAGTCCGCACGCCAACTCTGATTTTCTTCGGCACGAACGACCGCCAGGTGCCCACGGAAGAAGGCTGGACGCACTACCGCACGCTCTACACGATCAACAAAGCGCCGGTTCGATTCATCCTCTTCCCCGGCGAAGCCCACGGCCCCGCCAAACTTTCGCACCAGCTTCGCAAGGTCAACGAAGAGATGGCCTGGATGGATCGCTACCTCTTCAAAACGGAAAAGTTGGAAAACGAAGCTTTCAAGAAAGATTCACCTCTTGGTGAAGCGCTGCGCCGCCGGTCCATTGCGCGCGAGGGCGCGACCTACGGCCGTTTCGCCAAGCCCGGGGGGCTCGGCACGGGGTTCGTGCTCGAACCCGAAGTCGTGAGGCGCGGTAACCTCGAAATCGGCCGCTTTGAAGTGACGCGTGCGCAGTACGGGGGTTTCGATCGCTCGTACAAAGTAGACCCGGGTACGGAAAACTATCCGGCAAACGGAATCACGTTTGAGAAAGCAAAAGCCTACGCCGCGTGGCTTTCAGACTGGACCCAGGAGCAGTGGCGTATCCCGAATGAGGATGAAGTCGCCTCGCTCTACAACAATCGCAGCGGCGAGAACACCCTCGATTACTGGGCCGGCTACGCTCCCAATCCCGATGACGCGGATCGCCTGATGAAGCAAATCGCCGATCTACCCGGCGACGCGCCCCTGCTGCGCGAAGCCGGCAGCTTCAAGGGCCAGGGCGATAAAGATGACGAGCTCGTCTTTGACCTCGGCGGAAACGTCGCCGAATGGGCGATCGCCGCTGATGGCTCCGGCAAGACGCTTGGCGGCAGCGCCGACCGTCCTGCGGACAACAAGGCTGCGAATCACCCGGCGTCGCTGCCTTACACTGGCTTCCGGGTCGTTCGCGGGGCCCCGCAACCAAAAAAGTGACGGCGCTTGCTGCAGTTCGCCGGCTTGCAGCGCATCACTCTGGAATGCGCAACAAGTTGCTGCGTGGAGCCGTGCTCGCGACGCTTTTCGCCTTTTGCGCGGCTGTTCCCGCACAAGCGCCGCAAGCTGTAGCGCCGCAGACTTGCTCCGGCGAAACGCGAGAAGAAACTCAGCTCGCGCCCGGAGTCACGTGGATTCACCTCTGCCGTGAAGCCGCGGCCAATCCGGGCGCCGCACCTGCCGCGGGGCAGCCCCTGGGCGCGCCAGCGGGCCCGTGGTCCATTCACATTCTTGAAGTCGCGCGCCACCGCCGCGAAGTCGCCGTTCGCTCGCGAGTCGGTGTGGACAAGTCAGGCCGCCTGATTCGTGTTCCGCTTACCGAGCTGGCTGCGCAGGCTAGAGCGGAGCAGCAGGACGTCATCGCCGCCGTCAACGGCGATTACGACATGGCCGACCCCTACCTCGGCCTACCCATCGGCCTTGCAGTCAGCAATGGAAGGATCTGGACCGCGGGCGGGCCCCCTCGCCCCACCATGGCCATCCTCGGTTCCGGCATTCCGTTTATTGGCACGCCCGAATACACATTGAGACTGCACGTGAAGAGCAAATTTCTACCCATTGATACTCTCAATAAACCAATGGGTTTCTCGAAGGAACATAATCTCCGCGCGTACTCCAGCGCCTTTGGCACGGAGGTAAAGGCGCCGAAGCCATTCCGTGCGATCGTCATTACCCATCTCAGCCCGGGAATTCCAATTCAGATCTTTGGCGGCCTCCGCGGAGTGGTCACGGAAATCCGCGATGCGAGTGATGTCCAGCCTATCCCGGGGGACGCGCTCCTCATCGCGGAGACGCCCGATGTGGAAAACTCCAAGAGCGTTTTCAAATCCATTAAGGTGGGCCAGAAAGTTACGCTTTGGACTTCCATTCGGACGGGAGTCCGCACGGGAATTCAGGAAGCCATTGGCGGTCTCCCCATGCTTGTAACAGACGGAAGAGTCTCTGTCGCAGGTGAGGGTGATACGGGCGAATACCTGCGGGCTCGCCATCCGCGCACCGCGGTTTGCTATACCGAAGACAATTACATCTTCGCCGTGGTGGACGGCCGCCAGCCAAAGCTCAGTGTCGGCATGACGCTTGAGGAACTCGCCGACTTCATGCTTTCCCTCGGCTGCACCGAAGCAATGAATTCCGACGGCGGCGGCTCGACGGAAATGGCTTTGGCGTTGCCTGCAGATTCCAAACGCCCCTCAACACTTCCTGCAGCCGCGGGTTCGCGTCTAACGATTGTGAACTCGCCCTCCGACGGCCACGAACGCGGACGCCCGAATGTCTGGCTGATAGTCCGGAATAAATAGTTGCTACCACAAAAAGCGACTGCCCACGGCGAACCGTGGGCAGTTGGAAGAAATCGTTGCTTCTGAAAAAGCCGCTTAGTCCCCCGCAACTGTCTCAGCTATTTCAGGTTTGGCTGCGCCCTTGCCATTTCCGTTCGCGTGACCATTTGAGTGGCCGTTCCCGTTGCCGATGACCACCGGAGCCGAATGCTGCGACGGCGTCGCTTTCTTGATCTGCTCAACCGAACCGATCGTGACGATGGACGGCGCGGGCTTTTTCAGCACCATCTCTTCGTAAATCTGCCGGACCTTCGCCGCTTCCTGCTGTGCCTGCTTGCGGCGCATACGGTCTTCTTCGGCCGCAGTCTCCGGGACATTGTCGAGGTCCTTCAAACGCACGCGCGCGGCATCGTTTTCGTCAACCACGAGCGAGTGCTCATACGTCCCCAAATTGACCTTCTTCCCGGCGGCGTAAATCTCGTGCTTGCCGTGTTCCTTGTACCATTGCGCGACGGTCGCGTTCTTGTACATGTTCTCGATGATCTTCCGCCAGCCGATGCCCGTGTTGTAAGCGCAGAACGAAATCTCGCCCTGCTGCGTCGCGTAGGGGATGATGCACATTTCGGTGCGGCGGAAATCGTAGTTGAAGAGATCCTGGAACCACATCCCCGCGATAAACAGGAAGTTCCACGGGTCTTGACGGCGCTTCATTGCATCGTCGTACGTGCGGTCCGGGCTCGAATCGCCATACTTTTTCTTGTGGTCTTTCGAGAGACCCCATGACTTGTCAAACTTTCTCCACATGTCCACGAGAGCCAGGCTCTTTGGTCCCTGGAAAGGCCTATAATTCTTGAGAAGTGCAAGCCCCATCATGGTCTTTGACCAGCGCTTGCTACGATTACGGTCAGTGATGTACGTAATGTCCTTCACGAGTTGCGGTACGTTCAGGAAGCGAGGCACCGGCGCCCATTCCTTTGTGTCCTTGTTGATCATGACAGCCGTGCCTACTCCGCAGTTCGGATGGCAACCGCAGGAAACAGAGCCCCACGTCGCTTCCGGGCCGTGCATGAGATCGGCAAACCCCGAAAACACGCTAATCAGCGAAATCGGGAACCAGTCCCGAGTCGGTTCGACATTTCCCACCTGTTTGCTGACGTCTTGCGCCAGGTGCGAAAGCGTGTAGCGCTGTTTCAGGCGGCGCTCCGGCGTGATGTCTTCGTCGCGTCCAGTGAACGAAACCGGTTGGAACGCGATGAACGCGATTTTCTTCGGGTTTTCCATGGCGAACTTTACGATCGCGCCCACCTGATCGTTGTTCACGCTGTTGACGATTGTCACCACCAGGATGATTTCGATGCCCGCCTCGTGCATGTTTTCAATGGCGCGCAACTTCACATCGAATAGGTTCCCGACTTGCCGGTGGCTGTTTGCATCATTGCCGATGCCATCGAATTGCAGGTAGGCATATCGCAGCCCCGCCTCGAAGGCCATGCGCGAAAATTCCTTACTCTTGGCAAATTCAATCCCGTTGGTCGCTGCCTGAACGCTGTTGTATCCGAGCTTTCGCGCGTACCGCACCGCGTCCAGGAAATTGGGATGCATCGTCGGCTCGCCGCCGGAAAACTGCACCGACATCTGCCGCCGTGGCTTGATCCGGATGGCGTTGCCGAGGATTTCCTGTATCTCTTCCCAGCCCAACTCGTGGACGTAACCAACCTGGTTCGCGTCCATGAAGCAGGGGTCGCACATCATGTTGCAACGGTTGGTCAGGTCAACGGTCAGCACCGAGCCGCGGCCATATCGCACCGTGCTCGAGCCATGCTTGTGCAGGTCTTCGTCGTTGTGCGCCGGGATGTCGCGCCCGGGAAAATTCTTCTCAATCCAGCCGAGGAACTTTTCGTCAATGGCCATCAGGTCTTCATACTTCCCGTGGATGGGGCACTCCTTGATCATCCAGACCTGACCGTCGCGCTTGATAATTTGGGCCTTAATCTCGCCGACCTTCTCATGCATCAGGTCGCGCCAGTCCTTGTCGCCCTTGAATATGGATTCGCGCGCGTCCTTCACGCAACCCGGACAAAGGGAGTCCGTTTGCCGGGGCCAGCCCAGCGTTGGCTTCGTCTTCTCCCAAGACTTCAAAAGCGGCTTGTCCGACCACTTCTTCGGTGTGAATGACGGGTTGAACTTCATACCGCTGAAAAACTTGATGGTGTTGAAGGCTCCCCCTGCGACCTTTACTGCCATCAGGTCGGCCAGCTTCAACGCATTCGTCCCGAATTTACGGGGCATATCGTGTCCTCACTTTCAAAATCTGTGGGTGATTCCCAAAAACCGGATAAGCCGGAAAAACCAACCCCCGGGGTCCCCCATTCCAGTTCTATTCCAATGCGAAACTAACACGTTCCCCGGAAAACTGTCCAGCTAAGTCTTTCCCCCGCTATAGCTTCCACCCTATCGGGCCCCCAGTCCAGTCAGTAACGTCAAGCGGATAAAATGGGGGGGTGAATGGCTCCTGGGAGCAGCAAATGGGGTAATTCCGTACCCCAAAATACTGAAAATGGGAGTTACCAATAGGCTCCAAAGCCGGCAGAATCTGGCCCAACTAGGGGGTCACACGTTCACTGCTGGTCGCAGTACGGCAATTGCGAAGTGGGCCACCAGAGGCGCTTCCTCATCCAGTTGTATCCAGCGGACAGCGCAATGCTGCTTCAGGTACTTTGAAACCTGAGACTCGGAGATCCCCAGATGTTCCGCCAGCCGCCCGCGAATGTTCTCGCCTTCGCGCGTCCGGCCGGTCTTGACGATGTTACCGACGCCTATCCGCAGTGTTTGGCACGCTTCCACATAGTAGTGCTCGTGCAAATCCGCATCGGATAAGACAAATACTCCCGGCCCCGCCGGAGCACTGTCCGCGTCGTCCAAGGATTCTGGCAATGCCGAGAGCAATCGCCGAAGCTTCGATTCCAGTTGGGCAAGGCGCGAAGCCAGCGCTGGTTCGCCCGTCGTGTGCCGCCGCGATTGCCACGCCGCTGGGCCGACCCCCCCGACGATTCGGGGTTCTTCCTCGGGCTCAACCGCTCGTTTGCGAGGTTCTAGTGGTGGTGCGGATGGCGCTGCCGATCGCCGAGCCGCTGGTGGGCGAGGAGAAGGAGCAGACGGACCGGCCTGCCCAGATTTCGGGGAACTCGCGCGCGCCGTGGCAGGGGTGGCGTCACCCTTCTTGCGCCTTCCACGGCCGCCTCGCCGTCCGCGGCGCCTTTTCTTTTTGGCCAGTTCGCCAGCCGCAGCGTCAGATGTCGCGCTTTCATTGCTTGCAGGCATACCTGTGTCTTGTTGGTCGGCGGGCTCCTCTTGATCGGGAGCCGCGGCAGCTTCGGAAAACTCATTTGGAGGCTCGGCTTCTCCGCCGATTACACCTCTCGCGTCAGACATCCTGTGCAAGGGAGCCTGCGCCTCGGCTTCCGCTGCGGCCAAGGGTACCTCGACTCCGAGACGCGCAAGCGCCTGCTCGGCCTTCAGCTTCCATTGTGCGCGACGGAATCGCTGCGCGGCCGCCAGATACCACTGCGCCGCGTCGGCGTGGCTCCCGGCTTTCTCATGGAACTGCGCGAGCTCGAACGCAACCATCGCGTCGTTCGTGGTTTGGTAAAGAGCCGCAAGCTCCGCCGCCGGATCCTTGCTTGTCCTTGCTTTGCGGATTCTTCCCTGGATGTGTCGCCAATCAGGCATGGCGGACATTCTATCAGTGACAGGCACGGCGAGCCAGCAAACACCGTGGTTTGTAGCAATTGGCCGAGTGGTTCCTCGAATTACACCGCCGCAAAAAAAAACTGGCCGCGCGAACACGCGCGGCCAGCATTTCAATCAAATCAGGCCAGCCTTCGTACGGAGTAGCGGAGAAATACTACTTGGTTGCTTCGATCTTGGAGATCTTCAGCGACCCGTCCTCTGCGATGGAACCAGTGACTTTCAATTCCACGCCGACATCTCCATCTTTCACAGCGTCCTGGTTGCTGATCTTAATGACCTTCTTGTCCGCCGAGTTCACGAACACATACGACGCGCCTCTATTCTTGACACAACTCAAAGCGCAACCCTTGTGGTCCGCGGTCATCCCCTTTTCAGCGCTGCAGGTACTGTCGCTGATCCACCCGGTCCACGTCATGTCCGGCACACGCGCTTGTGCCACCGCAAAACCAAGCATCGCGACCATCGCAAACACTGCAACTACCCCGACCCATTTCCTCATAGCAATCACCTCATGTCGTTGAAAGATTCCCCACTTTGCACCGGCCCGCCCCGCGACAATACCCAGGTCACCTTCCAAGCCGTTGCATGTGTATAGTACGCCCGAATCGCCCCGGTCGGATTAGAAAAAGTAACCATTTGTGGCATGACTCCAACCAAAACCTTGGGGCCTGTCGGTTGAGGCATTCCTCCCGCAGGTTCCAGCGTCACGGCAAAAACCTTCGCGGTCGTTCCCGCTTTTACGTCGGCAATCCACATGTCGTCCGTCGAGACCATATTCGGCGCGATCAGCCCCGCGCTCACCGGATTCCCCGTAATCGGCACGAGCCACAACTGGTAGGCCTTGTCCGATGGAGGCGGGGGCAAATGCGTTGAGCAGGCCAACTTTCCCAGTCGCGCGTTGTAACAGACCTTCCCGCTAGCCCGAGGCACATCCAAAGATGCCAGCGAAACCATCATCGAGTCCGGCGCCTGCAGAATTTCGATCATCTCTTGTGCGTTCTGAATCTTCGCCTGAGCTGCCTTGGCCTCTTCGAGCGCCTTTTGTATTTTCCCGTCTAGCACCCCGTTTTGATACCACAGTAATCCCGTCGCAACCACGAGCACCGCCGCAGCCGCACCCCACGCGAGTGTCCATCGCCCAAACAAACCGCCCGAGCGCTCCTCACTTTGCGTTTCCGCCCGCGAACGCGACGGACTATTTTCCTCGCGTACCTGCTTCATCAGACGGCTCTTCACCCCAGCCGGAGGCGCGATTGGCTTCGCAGCCAGCGCCAGCAGCGACACACGCCCGCGCGCCTCGGCAAGCCTGCCCGCGCACGCGGCGCATCCGGCTACGTGCGCTTCGAGCGACTTCCGCCCTTCGCCTTCCAATGCGCCCAGCGCGTAGAGGTCGAAATCTTCTTCGTGTTGTGGATGCCCGTTCATGGGTTCAAAGTGTTTTTCAGAGTCTCCATCGCCGTGCGCAACCGCGTCTTGATTGTTCCCAGCGGCTCGCCCGTGCGTTCCGCGATTTCGCTGTGCGTCAGCCCTTCGAAATAAGCAAGCTCGACAGCCTGTTTCTGTGGCGCGGGCAAGCTCTCCATCGCACTCGTAACTTTGCCAAGCAACTGTTTCTGCGCGATGGAACTCTCGAGGTTGTACGGGAGAACAACGGTGTTCTCGTTTAGCTCGTCCGAAAGGCCCACGCTTTTTCGGCGCATCCGGGAGATCGCGCGGTTCCTCGCGCTCACCATCAGGAATCCCGGCAACGACCCGCGCTCCGCATCGAACCGCGACGCGTTCCGCCAGAGTTGGTGGAACACGTCTTGCAGAATCTCTTCAGCAGCCTGGGAATCCCTCACGATGCGCATCACCACGGAAAAAACCATGCCCGAATACCGGTCGTACAGCGCCGAAAGCGCTGCCTCATCGCGCGCCACCACTTTTTCGATGAGCGACACGTCCGTTGCCCGCAATTCTGTGCCAGTCCCTGAACTCACGCTTCCTCGGCCGGCTCACTCCAATGTACGCATCTCGGAGCGCTGCCGGATTGCTTCGATTGTCCGGAGAGATAAGAGAGCGCATCCCCCCGGTGCAGCCTGTCCGCAAAGAGTAATTCGCGCGCGGACAGCCGTCAACGATGATGTGATTTCAACAAACCATGGGATATACGAGGGTGTGCAGTACTACTTATTTCCCGCCCGGAATAAATCTAAAAGATTCAAATACACGACCTGTTTCAGGCAGGAATGCATGTTCAGGAGGCGCATAGGAGAGAAGCTCATAAAGTTTCCTGTTCGCGACGTAAGACAGCCAGTGATAGTGCTCCTTTTCTTCCAATACCTCGTACTCCAGCCCTGGATAACCCCCCAATGATTTCGAAGTTTCCGACACAATCTTCCCGTTGTGTCTTTTTGCCACTCCATCTCGCCCATCACTAAGAATCTGCTCGGGCGACTTCATGTTATCCGGAGACAATGGGCTATAAACGACTAGGATGCCGCATCCGTCTGCCACCAAAACGTAGTAAGTGTGCGTCTCCAGCCCATTTGCAAACTTCGATACTCCCATCGGCGGCTTTGAGGGGGACGAAATCGCAAATCCATCGTTCGAGAAAGAGTATTCCTTCCATTTGCCGCCTTGGGGGGCATGCACATCCTCAGATCTAAGACGAAGCGGAGTTACGAAGATAAATAAAGTCAAAATCAAACATAAAAGAAGAAGCCAAGTCATGAGTTTTTTCATTCGACCTCCTCATGTGGCGATAGTTTACAGGTTGTACTAGTCAATATGCAAAAGGAAGAGTCAGCCGCTAATGTTAAGGATGGATTGTTACCGGTACATATCTAACGCGGTTGCTTCCCAAAACTCTTAATCGCATCGACCGTGAAATCCGTCGCGGGAAGCTGCAGATCTCTCTCGGACTTCGTCCCTTCGAGCACCGTCTGGCTACGGCTCCCCGACGGCTGAATCTTCAGCGTCGCCGCCAGCCATGTTTTTCCTTCTTTCACCACACGATCCGTCGTCGCAGTTTTTATGAGTTTTCCGTCCCGTCCATAGAACTGAATCTTCATCCCGAGCGAAATGTCCGGAGCGACCCAAGCCTTCACCATCGAGTATTCGGTCACTGTATCCGGGCCGGGGCGCAACTCAACGATCATGCAGTGGCGCTTATTAATCGTTTCCTCGCCCGCGGACTTGCGCGAAGGCCAATACCAGAAATCTTCTATTACATCTTCAATGCGGAGGTCCGAGCCGAAAAACTCACTCTCCATCGCCTGGTTCGTGAGGGGAGTGGCCGTCCCTTTTTGGTAGAGATATCCCTTCACGTGATGGTCGCCCGAATCCTCAACGAGAATCGCCTCACCGGCAAATCGCGCGGGCCACAGCACTTGATAGAGCGTCTTGGTCGCCTCGCCCTCGCGGCGGCCCTTGATCAGCAATTGGCGCGTGTCTTTGGCGGCGTCCGATCCGGGCGTGCTGCGGATCAGCTTCGCGCGAACGCGGAATCCGGTGGTTCTTCGCGCCGCGATCACCCTTGCCACTACTTGGTCGGCCGTTAGCGCGAGCGCGCCGGACTGCGGGGTGGTAGAACGGGGTTCCGCGGCCAGTAATGCCACTGCGAGCAAAACTGCGGCGCTCACGCGGCTCACCTTACCGATCATTCGTACCTCAGCGCCTCGCTTGGATGCATGCGCGAGCCGCGAATTGCGGGATACAGTCCGCCGAGCGCGCCGAGCCCAATCGAGATAATTAGCGCCAGGGCAAACAGAAACACGCTGAACTCACCTTCGATTTTTCCGTGAAGTAGCGGGGTCCTCTCAAGCAGTTTTACGGTCACCGTTCCGAGCACGCTTCCCAAGATTCCGCCCGCCACGCCCAGCATGATGGACTCGTACAGAACCATCCGGAGGATTCGGCTCCGGCGCCATCCGATAGCAAGAAGAATGCCGATTTCGTGCAACCGCTCGAACACGCTCATCAGCACCGTATTCATCACACCGATTGCGCCAACAAACAGCGCGATTCCCGAAGTCGCCCAGCTCATCGCCTTGGCCACCTGAATGGCGGAATTGTTCTGCGCCACCTCACTGGCGGTGAACGCCTTAAACCCGGTCAATTGCATCTTGATGGCTTGGCGAAGCTCCTCGATCTGCTGCTGTGTTGTGCCGGGGGCGAGCTTCAAGTTGATGAAGTTCACTTTCCCATCCTGTTCCGTCACCCGCTGCATTTGCGGAAGCCGCATGATCACTGCGCCGTTTTCCGCAAGAGCCGAGCTTTCAAATATCCCGCAAATTTTGAACGTACCTGTCTCGATTTGCACCGAGGATCCGACGGTCTTGTTCATCATGTCGGCGGCCACGCTGCCGAGCACGACTACCGGTTCTTCATCATTCGCGGGCCAGCGCCCATTCACGAGCTTCAGATGCTCCCAGAGAAATGTATTTGCCTCCCAGCCGAAGACTAAAACGGTGGGCGCGTCTTCAATGCTTATTAAATCGGTCAGCAGACCGCTCGCCTGCACGACATGCGGAAGCGCCTTCAAATCGCGCACGCGCTCCTGCGCGAATGGCGCAGGGATCGGGCTCTGGCTCGTCACTTTCGTGACGATCATGTCCGTGCCACGCGCTGTATATGTGCGGACCCAGCTTGTCTCGAATCCCCAGGCGAGGCTCGCCAGCGCCACCACTGCGCCAATGCCGATCGCAATTCCTGCGATGGTCAGCAGGCTCCGCGTCCGGCGGCGCAGCAAGTTCTTACAGATGATGGTGAAGAATGTCATCCGTCATTCTCACATCGGCGGCCGCGCGGGGCTGCCGTCTGCCACAATCTTGCCGTCCAACATTTGCAACACTCGCCGCGCATAGCGCGCCACCGCCGCATCATGCGTCACGACTACAAGCGTCATGCCCCGTTCGGATTGAATCTTCTCCAGCAAGTCCATGATCCGCGTGGCGCTGACGCTATCGAGGTTGCCCGTCGGTTCGTCAGCCAGCAGCAGCGCAGGCTCGTTCGCAAGGCTGCGGGCGATCGCCACGCGCTGGCGCTCGCCGCCCGAGAGTTTCGGCGGCAGGTGGTCAAGGCGATCGCCGAGGCCGACCGCCTCCAAGAGAGACTTCGCGCGCCGCCGCCGCTCCTGCGCCGGCCAGGGCATCTCAAACATCGGGATTTGCACGTTTTCGATCGCCGAAAGCGTCGGCAGAAGGTGAAATGATTGAAAAATGAAACCGACCGTGCGCGCGCGAAACGCCGCCATATCACCAAGCAGGTCGAAAGAGTTGCCGCGAAAATGCAGCACGCCGGCGGTCGGTGCATCGAGCGCACCGAGCAATTGCAACAGTGTGGATTTCCCGCTGCCGCTCGGCCCCTGAATCGCGACGAACTCGCCTTCATTAATTGTAAAGTTGATTCCGCGGAGCGCCTCGACGCGCCCTTCATCAAACGTTCGCCGCAGGTCCCGCGCTTCCACAAGAACGCCCGCGGTCTGGCGGCCCACTCCGGACTCAGTCATGGCACAACGCAGGTGTAAATCCGAAACGCCGGTGGAGAAAACTTTCGAGAAGATGATTGAATTCCGCTGGCCGCTCGATCGGTACCGCGTGCCCGCAGCGATCAATGAACTGGAGTTCCGCGTCGGGCAAGCGGTCCGCGAATTCCTGCGCCATGCCGGGTGGCGTAATCAAATCGTTGTTTCCCCACACCACCAGGACAGGACATTGAATCTTCGCGAGCGACTCGCGCAGGTTGTTGCGCTTTGTTGATGCTGCAACGCGATAGACTCGCCTCATTCTTTGCCGGTCGTAAATTGTCTGGCACACCTCATCCATCAGTGAGTTCGTAACGTGCGCCTCGTCATAGAAAACCTCTCGAATTCTATCGTAGAGGTATTCGCGCGACGGCCTCCGCGGAACCGGCCCGTGGCCGCGCTCGAACAATCCCGAGCTCCCTGCCAGCACAAGACCGGAGACGCGTTCCGGATGCGTCAATGCCAGCGCGAGCGCAACGTGCCCGCCGAGCGAATTGCCGCTCAGCACTGCGGTTTCAATTCGATTCTGGTCCATCAGACCCAGTGCATACGCGGCGAGCCCATTGACGTCTATTTGATCAGCCGGAAGGTCGAACACTGGAAGCTCAGGCGCCAACACTCGCCATCGGCCTGAGAAATGCTCCACGGATGGTTCCCAGTCGGCAGGCTTACCGAATAGACCATGAAGGAATAGCAATCCCGATGGGCGCGCAGTCTTTATCTGGAAGGTGTGCTCCAGAGTTGCGCTCGAAGAGTCCGATATTCGTGCGGCCGGGGTCGTTGACATGCATTGACCATGATACCGGAATTTCCGCTTTGAACCCTCAACTTTGCGCGTGACTATAAACCCTTCTCTATCGCATCAATCAATATGTCAAAATCTACTTGTGACCCTCCTCGTGAGCCCCGCCGCGCGCACTGATTGGATCGTTCGGCAAGCTCGAGCATTGGAATTTGATCTCTGCGGAGTCGCCCCCGCGGCAAATTGGCCGGAGCTGGGGCGGTTGCCCGAATGGCTCGCCAGCGGTCACGCCGGCGAGATGCGTTACCTGCACGATCCGCGCCGCCAATCGCCGCAAAGCGCAATGCCCGGCGTAAAGAGCGTCATCGTCTGCGCCCTTAACTACAACACCAGGCAGCCCCATTCAACCGAGGTGCCCGAAATCAATTCCGGAGAAGAATCACCCCGCGGTTGGATCGCCCGGTACGCTTGGGGTGCGGATTACCATGGAGTTGTTGGCGCAAAGCTTGAATCACTCGTCACGGTCATGCGCGCCCAATTCACCGAGCCCTTCGACGCAAAGTGGTATGTGGACACCGGCCCCATTCACGAACGCGCCGCCGCGTATCACGCCGGGCTCGGCTGGCTTGGCAAGAACACCATCCTGATTAACTCCGAAATCGGCTCGTGGATTTTTCTCGGCGTGATACTCACTACACTCGATCTCTCGCCGTCCCTCGCGCCCGCCGAATCGCCCCCACCCGACCTCTGCGGCCAGTGCACTCTCTGCATTGACGCTTGCCCGACCGGCGCAATCACCGAGCCATACGTGCTCGACGCGCGCCGCTGCATCTCCTATCTCACCATCGAGCTACGCGGAGAAATCCCAGAAGACCTGCGCGCGCCCATGGGACGCCACGTCTTTGGCTGCGACATTTGCCAGGACGTCTGCCCATGGAATCGTCGCGCGCCATCAAGCAATGAGCCATTATTTGGCCCCAGGGATGGATTGCTGGCGCCGGATCTTGAGTGGCTGGCTTCGCTAACTGAGGAAGAATTCAGGAAGGTGTTTCATCAAAGCCCGGTGAAACGCGCGAAGTGGCGCGGACTCATCCGCAACGCCTGCGTCGCGCTGGGCAATTCAGGGGTGGAACCCTGCACGCCCGCCCACGCTCGCGTTACAAAATTACTCTCGGGTCTCGCCGCTTCGCAAGACGAACTTATTGCGAAGCATGCTGGCTGGGCGATTACGCAGCTTCATCAGGCGTAGGAGGTCGGGAGAGGTTCCGGGCTCGATTCTCATCACTCTTCGTTTTCGGGCGAGCCATCGGCATGCTGACCGTGCCTTTCTCCTTGCGGAAAAGGAAATTGTAGGCTGCGACCCCGATTCTCATGATCGCTCGAGTAGTGAACCCAAGCTTTCTCGTCTTGACGCCATCGGCTGCCATCCCCTGTCCGCCGTAGATTCGCCGGAAGGCCATGCAAAACAATACATATGTAAATTTCGATTTAAGCTTCCATGTCCCCATCCGCCCCCGCCGGGTCCGTTTGATTGACTCTCGGATCGAATAAAACTCATTCCAGCATTTCCGATTCTCCGCGAGTAGTTCCGGCTTGCTCATATTCGGATGAACGATGGCATCGGCCTCATTGACAGGCAGAAGCCAGAATCGCTCGTCTCGCATGCGGCCTTTGTGTTTGGGAATAAAATTTGGCTTCGTCAGATTCTTGATGTCACTGGCGAATTCGTGGAAATCCTTGGTCCCCGGATAGGGGTGGTAGATGGGGAATTGCGCCAGAGCGGTGCCGGACTCCATCGCGAAATTCCGCATCGTCCGGAGAGTATCCACGGTGTCGGATTCGAGACCGCAAATAATGGAACTTAAGACCAGAATCCCCGCATCCTGAATTGTTTGGATGGTCTCCACCATCTTCTGCCCGATGGGATTCCATTGCTTATTCGCTGTTTTCAGTCCTTCTTCCGAAAAGGATTCCACGCCAACGAGGGCCGCCCGGATTCTCATCTTGTTGTACATCGCCGAGAGGTACTCATCGTCGCTGGTAACCTCGACGGTCATCTGCGTGAAGGCGTACATATCCTTCGGTACGGATCGGTCGTACTCATCGAAAAATTGAAGGCGCTCTTCGCGAATTCGCTCCAGCTCCTTACGGATTCCCGGGCTCGTTTCGCGGGCGATGCGCCCCAGCGTGGACGGATTGAAATTATCGTCGGCAAAGATGACGTAGCGGAAACCTAATCCATACAGTTCATTCACTTCCTCGATGATCTTGTCGGTCAGCCGCTGGCGCGGTTGGCGTCCCTCCGTCACCCACACTGAACAGAAGCTGCAGTTCTCGGGACACCCAGCCACCGTTTGGATGGTGGCGAACATGTATTGCCTCGGGTCCACAATGTCCCATCGGGCTTTCAACAATCCTTCACCCGGCACCCGTCCGCCCACGTATTTCTTTTGCAGCTTGTAGTCCAAAGCATCCTTGATAACCTGGCTCCACACGATGTCCCCGCCGCCTGTGACAACGGCGTCCGCCCCCATCTCCAGTGGCTCGTCCGGGAAAATTGTCGCGTGGATCCCGCCCACAACTACCGTTGCGCCCTTTGCCTTCGCCTCCCTCAACACCCGGTATCCGGCCTGGCAATTCCCCGTGCTGATCCCTATTCCGACGATATCTCCCGGGCGGACATTGTTCGCATCGAATCGCGAAAGCGACTCGTCAATAATCATGGGGTCTCCCACCAGATCTGTGGGAGTGGCCATCGCCAAAACAAAAAGCCAGCGAGGCGTGATGACGCTGTAACCCATCGATGAATTCGCCGGATTCACCAGTATGACTTGAGGCATTTAGTTCCTCATGATCCTAGACTACGACCCCGGCTATCGAAATCTTATGAGCAGTACAGGAATGAATCGCAAAGCAGCCCTTCAGGCTGCCGGCCAAATAATCATCCCCCCGGAGATTCCGATGTTACCACTAAACCTCTAATTGACCGAAAACTAGAAGCAACTGTGTCTCAACGGGGGATGTTTGCAAGTAAGCCAGGCCTGCACTTTGTCCTCTCGCCTGGATCTTCTCCGCGTGTTTCGGTGAGACGTATTTCGTCAGGATGGCGAACAATCTGGTCCTCGTGTACTCTGGGTTTCCGGTTCGCATCGAAACTGAAAACTAATGCCCAATCCCCTCCTCGCGGAACCGTTCTCAATCATTTCTCTCCGTGATGGACGTGCCCTTTCCTATATAGAGGTCGGCGAACCTAACGGGCCACCCATCTTTTACTTTCACGGATACGGTTCGTCCCGTCTCGAGGTGCTCCTGCTGGCTGATCTAGCCTCCCTCGCCCGCGTGCGCCTGATTGCACTCGACCGGCCGGGCATCGGGCGCTCGGATCCGAAATCGGGTGATTTGTTATTAAGTTGGCCTGACGATGTCGCCGAAGCTGCCGATTGTCTCGGCATCAAGAAATTCGCCGTCGCGGGAATGTCCGCGGGCGGTTCCTACGCGCTCTCATGCGCTTGCAAGATTCCGGAAAGGCTGAAAGCCTGCGGCTTAATTAGCGCGCTGGCGCCTCCAGAGTTGATTCTGAAGGCTGGCTCGATTTGGATGCGGTTTGCCTGGTGGCTGGGTATTCGCAGCCCTAATGTTTTTCGAGTGGGCTTGCGCATTGCACGAACTGAAGGGACCCCTACACCTGCGGACGAGGATAGGCGCCTATTGCGCATGGCTGTGTGGGTTTCCAAGGCGGATCGGGAACTCATTCGCAACTCAGAACTCCGGGCGACCTTCGCTCGCGCCACCGCCGAGAGCAATCGCCAGGGAGGCGCCGCCAATCGCGCGGAGATTGAGCGGCTCATCCGCCCCTGGAATCTTCCGCTCGGACAAATCGCCGTCGAGAGACTGTTCCTGTGGCACGGCGAGGAAGACCGTGTTGTTTCCGTTGCTGCAGCCCGGTTACTTGCTGAAAGACTGCCCCGTTGCCGGGCGACGTTTTACCCCGGTGAGGGCCATTTCTCCGTGATCATGCGCCACGCCCAGGAAATCTTTAGGCCTCGCCAAACCTAGCTTCTTTCTGTGCGCGCGCAGCGCTTGACGAATTCAGACTACTGCCCTCGGCCGCCCGCAGGAGGAGTCGTACCGCCTCTGGATGCTGGAGCCGCTCCACGTCCCGTCCCACGGCCAGCGGGAGCAGCCCCGCGCCCTGGTGCTGGAACAGCCGTCGATCCCGGAGCTTGTAAAGCAACAGGCGCCGGCATTTCCGAAGCCGCGAATCGCGGCACCATCTGGTCCGCCATCGCAACCGCATAAACTGCGGAAGCAATTTCCACCGCGCCTTCGCGCACGTCTTCCTCGTAAATGCGTTCGTAAGTGTCGAAGTTCGTGTGGTGCGTGTAGGAGTTGTAGTCAAATCCATCCTGCGACAGCCCGATGCCCGGCAAACCCGCGTTGTTGAATGTTGTGCTGTCCGTTCCACCCAGGCCACGGCTTACGCCCGCGCTCACCCCGTTAAATCCCCATTCCTTGTAATAAGGCAGGAAGAATTCACGCAGCATCGCCGCCGCCGCCGGAGGTCCAAAGACGTTCGCGCCGCGCGGCTTACCCGTGCCGGAATCGATGTTGAAGTAAGCGTCCAGTTTGGCAAATTCCGGCTTGGGGTTTTCCGCGGTGCCAAAATGTTCTTGCACATAAGCGATCGACCCGAGCAATCCTTCTTCCTCACCGCTCCACAGAGCAACGCGGATCGTGCGCCGCGGCTTGATGTGCAGTGCCGAGAGAAGCCGGATCGCTTCGAGCATCATGGACGAACCAATGCCGTTGTCCGTCGCACCCGTCGCGTCGTGCCATGAGTCGTAATGCCCGCCGAGCATCACCACTTCATCCGCTTTGTCGGTGCCGGGAATTTCTCCCACCACGTTGTAAACCTTCTTTCCTTCCGGATGGACCATATTTTGGATGTTGATGTGCAGCGTCACGGGCTTCTTGTCGATTTCGAGGATGCGCGTGATGCGGCCGTAATCTTCGTTGCGCATGATCAGCGTTGGGACCACGCGCGTCAGATCGTAGTAGTTGCTCTGCTGCGCGACGATAATCCCATACGCACGCCCGGCATCGTTGATCCGCACCAGCGCGCCGTTTGCTACCAGGAAATTGTCCACCGCGCGCGCGACTTCCTGCGCCGTCAACTGTCCGGGCGGAAGCGGATTCGCTCCGCGCCCACCACCACCGCCGCGCCGCCCGCCCGCGTTCGGGTTATTCGGGTCATACGCGGCGGCCCAGGATTCATCGGTCCGTCTTTGGGAGGGCGCCACAGATTTCGCCGGGTCGTTGTCCACTTCCACGTGCCTGCCCACAAGCACGATGTGCCCGCGCACCTTCGCTCTCATCGAGTTCAGGTACGCATCAAGCTCGGCTTGCGTCGGCTGCTGCTGCGCTGGAGGTTGTGCCTTCGTCATCGGAGGCGGCATCGCAGGCGCCGGAGGAGGAGCAGCCTGGTCGGCACCACGGCCACCGCGGCCCGCTCCGCCTCCGCCCAATCCAGGGGGAGTTAGTAAGACGACTGATGCGGTGACAGGACCGTTCGTGCTCGGCGTCCATGCGAGCGGCTTCACCATGAGCTGCCCGGAGAATGGAGAGACTGCGTCTGCTGTGAGAGTGACGTTCGCCCAGCCGGGCGCGGGTCGCGCCGCGCTTGGCGGCTGGAAGGTCCATGGTTCGAGGTGCGCGTTGGCGAGACCCCAGCTCGTCATTGTCTGGACGGCCCAGTCCTGCGCGTGGCGGAGATTCGGCGTGCCGGTTACGCGCGGGCCGTAAACGTCGGCGACCTCGTGGATGATCCACATGATCTTGGAGTTGTTGGTCTCTTCCGCGCGGATCTGGTCATAGACGCTGGTGAGGCTTGGCGCTTGCGCCGCGGATGGAAGCGCCGCGAGCAGGCAGAGAATAAGAGCGGTTGCACGCAATCTGGCCATGAGTCCTCCTGAGATAGTGAATCGCGCGACATTCTAATCCGAATTCCGGAAAATTGGAGATTGAATTGTGGAAAAAGCTGGCGGCTAGCCTGAGAGCAAAAACTCTGGCCTCGGTGACGGCTGGCGCCGTCACCGAGGCCAGAAGAGTTTCTGCAATCGAGGTCAGATGACCGTCTTGGGCGGAAGACCGTGACGGCGCATCTCGATCAATTCATCCACCGTTGCGTTCTTGTAGCCGCGCGACTGGACCTCGCGGATGAAATCGGTGGTGACGCCGTGCGATCGCAACTCGATGAGCTTATCCACCGGGACGCCCTTGTATCCGAGATCCTTCAGGTCGCGGACGTATTCCGCGCTGACGCCGTGATTGCGCAGCGAAACGAGTTGGTCCACGGAGAGGTGGTCCATGCCCTGCACTTTGAGGTCGCGGATGTAATCCGCATTGACGCCGCGGCTGCGCAGGGTCACGTAATCGTCCATGCCAAGTGAAGTGTAACCAGCGTCGCGGATGTCATGAATGAATTCGGCAGTTACGCCACGATTGCGGAGATTCACAAGCTGCTCTACGGTGAGATGAGACATCCCAGCACTGTTGAGTCCTTTGATGAAGTCGGGCCTGATGCCATGGCTCTGCAACGTGATCAGATCCTCCGAGCTGGTTGTCCCATAGCCTGCTGCGCGCATTTCACGGATGTAGTCGGGACTGATGCCGCGGTCCCGGAGCCGGACGAGTTCGTCCAAGCTGGAAGTCTTGAAGCCGAGATCGCGCATCTCTTTTACATATTCCGCGCTGACGCCGTGATTGCGCATCGAGACGATTTGATTCAGATCCGATGATGTGAATCCGAGATCTTTCATTTCGCGGATGTACTCCGGCGAAATGCCATGGTTGCGCAGGTTCACGAGCTGCTCCACACCGAGGTCCTTGAAACCAAGCGAGGTCATATCCTTCACATATTCAGGCGAGACGCCGTGATTGCGGAGCATCACGAGTTGGTCCGTGGAAAGAGTGCCGAGCCCGGCGCCCATCATGCCCTTGATGAATTCAAGCGTTACGCCATGATTGCGCAGGCGAATCAATTCTTCCGTGCTGAGATCCTTGTATCCCAGGTCACGCAATCCGGTGATGTAATCGAGCGAGACACCGTGGGTGGCCATGCGGATACATTCGTCAATAGTGAGGTCGCGATAGCCGAGCGACTTCATCTTCTGGATGTAAGTGCGGGAGATATCGAACTCCGTCATTTGGAAAAGCTGGAGCATCGAGAGATCGCCGTATCCCATGCCCTTCACGGCTGAAATGAATTCGGGATTGGGCGCGAATTGAAATTGGCCGATGCCGACGCCCTTATCGAAGTCGCCGGTGAACGCGATGGTCCCAGCGTCTCGGCGGAGCTCAAATTTCACGCCGGGGTGAGTGCCCATGGAGAAGCCGGGCTCGAGCCCCCAGATTTCGGCAACCGGGCGATCGAAACCCCAAGTGCTGACGCCGTCGCCGTTTGTCCAGTGCAATTGCAACCAGACCTGCTCGGCGCCGGTCTGGAACTGGGCGCGCCATTCGCCCTTGGGCGCATCCTGCGCCGGTGCGACCTGGATTAGGACGGCCGCGAGGATTAATGCCACCATGACTCTGAGTCTGTGATTCCGCATTTCAAATGCCTCCCAGCGGGTCGCTCACAGATTGCGGGATTGAGCGCTGCCGCACTGAAGATAGAGACGCCCAGCGTCGCAAAATGTCACCTAGGGCAGGAGGGTAAATGGGCTAGACTCCTTCCTTGTGCGGCCTGCGCGCGTGCGGCCGGTCTGTACCCTGTACCGCCGGCGCGGATACCGCCCCTCCCCCTACCCTTTTTTCGTAAGAGATAGAAAACACAAGTAGTTACAGGCGACGGGGGTTCGTAAGTGATAGAAAACAATGGCGCCTCATTGAGGCATTCGGACTCGAAACTCGTAAGTGATAGAAAACGCAGGGAGTTAGTTGAATTGGGAGATTCAGCCATGCCCTGCGAGGAATTCATACGGCATGTTACCACAAGAGTAAACTAGTGTCAAGAGAATTAGTTAGGAATTATGGGAGAAAATTACACAAAACTTGTTCGAAGGAGCATTCGAATGGATTCAGTAAGCAAGACCCGCGCGCTTAAAGAAAGCTAGTTCGACCGACTTGTCGGAGGCGTCTTCGGCCGCGTCTTCGGCCCACCATTTTGCGAAACCGGGGCCGTTTGAAACGAGAGCAAAGACGCGGTCGACGGGCGCGTCAATTTGGATTGAGTGGCGAATGTCGGGCATGGTGGTGATCCTCGTTCATGGTCTATAAAGCGCCGAGCCATTTTACAGGAAGATGTGCGGCAAGCGCGTTGGCCAGGCGCTCGTCCGCCGTGATGAATTGCGCCTTGGATTCGACGGCTAGGGCCACGTAGAGAGAGTCATACACGGTGCGCTCGTAAGCCGCCGCAATACCTAATGCGAGATGAAGCACCTGGAGCGAAGAGACGGTCAGGAATCCGCGCTCAGAGAGCATGGAGATATCTGAATTTGCCTCGCTGAGAGTTCGCCGTTTCTGGCGGACGGCTTTCCAAAGAATGTTGCCAAGCTCCGCCCAGAATAGATCCGGAACAATCAACCGGATTTCACCGCTCGCATGACGCCGGAGGAGAGAAAAAGCCTCTTCCGTAAGGGGTTCACTCTGCGGCGGCAAGAACCACTTGGCGGCGACGCTAGCATCCACGACGAGGACATTCACCTGGCGCGATCCTCGCGCTGCATTTCCTCGGTGGATGGAAACTGGCCGCGATTCCGCGCGGGCCTTGCACGCATCCGTTCCAAGCGCCGGACGAATTCATGCCGTGCTTTCAACTCACGCGCGGTGGGGATCGTTTCTTCGAGCAATGACAGGATTTCCGCGGCAATCGAACGATGGCGGGAGCGGGCCCTGACACGAAGAGCCTCGTAGAGTTCTTCAGGCACGTTTTCGACGTATAGAGTCGCCATTGGGTTCTCCTAGGACTAGTCTATGGTATTCCCATGTTGTTTGCAAGCACGCGAAACAGGTGGGGCCTGCCCCGCCCCTACAAGTTCTGTTTTTGCAAAGCGATGATTCGATTTAGATGCCACCGAGTTTTATGTCTGAGATTACGAATTCCTTCTTCTCGCAATCAAAACGAAACGTGACATCGCTCCAATCTGAGATTGCAAGCATGAGTTTGCCCTTTTCTAACTCGGCCCACTCAACTCTTATGCTGATTCTTAGACTACTTTTGTCAATCCACATCGGAAAAATCTTAAGAGTAGCGAAATTCCTTCGCATGTTCTTTCGTTTAACGAGGATTTCACGGTCGTCAAGATACTCAACGTTGTAGTCACCCTGTTTCGTGGGCAATGCATCGGTGATGGCTGGATCTTTTTGAACGGTTAGGTGGTGGTAATTCGTTTGGTGTAGGTAACCAAAATCCTTGTCCATTTTTTCGATGCTGGCAAATAATGCCAAGGAATAAAGTTTCTTTTCATTAGCAGGTTCTTCCTTACACTGAGAAAACCCAATAGGAGATCCGGCAAGAGAATAAAGGACCAAGAGGAGAATCCGAGTTGAAGTCGTTCTCATGGAAAAACTCGCTCCATACACCTTCCCGCCATTGGTCGCCAATCCCACGAAGCGAAGCTCGCTGCAGCAAAGCTCGATGAATCCAACGCGGACGCCATAGAATCCATTATACTCAGGAGGCTTTTATGACACAGCAGGCAACTTCACCGAAGGAGAGTCCCGTGGCTTTTGAACTTCCCGCGCTACCTTACTCATTTGACGCACTCGAGCCGTACATTGACGCGAAGACGATGGAGATCCATCACGACAAACATCATGGTGCATACGTCACGAACCTGAACAAGGCGCTCGATGGGCAGAGCGCGCTGCAGTCGCTTTCCATCGAAGCGCTGCTGGCCAAGCTCGACACGGTGCCCGAAAACATCCGCACCGCCGTGCGGAACAACGGCGGCGGGCATGCCAACCACAGCATGTTCTGGAAAATCATGAAGAAGGGCGCCGGCGGAGAGCCGAAGGGCGATCTGGCAGCGGCGATGACAGCGGCATTCGGCACGTTCGCGGAATTCAAAACGAAATTCGCCGCGGCGGGCATGGGCCGGTTCGGCTCGGGCTGGGCGTGGGTGGTGGTGAAGGACGGCAAGCTGGCGATTGAGTCCACGCCAAACCAGGATAATCCGCTGATGAGCGGCGGCAAGCCGGTGTTCGGACTCGATGTGTGGGAGCACGCCTATTATTTGAAGTATCAGAACCGGCGCGCGGATTACATCGAGGCGTGGTGGAGCGTGGTGGATTGGAACGCAATCGCGGACCGCTATGCGGCGGCGAAGAAGTAAGCGGCGATTCCGCAAGTAGAAAACGAAAAAAATCAGACGCAAAGACGGCGTTTGGGGCCCGCATACCGCATGATTCACGACACCCCCAGGCGGGAGCCTGGGGGCTATCTATAGATATTTAGGACTAAGCAAAAAACAGGGACGGGTCGTCTAATTTATCGAACCCTTCGCTTTCGCTCAGGGGGCCCGCCCCTACAAAAAACGTTAGCCAGCCTTGGCGGGAAGACGCAAAATACGCGACCCGGCCAGCGGATCAGAGATTTTGCGCGGCTCCCCCAGAAATCCATTTCCAGCAGACTCTGAAGAATCATCCGCGCCCGGGCCGAGCATCGACTGCCAGCCTGGAGCGATGGTCTCCTGCCCAGCGAAACGGACAAGTTCCCCTCTGCGGCTGACACCAAATTTTGCGAGCAGCGACGAGACGTGAAACTTCACTGTCCGCTCACTGAGGCAAAGCATCGCCGCGATTTCCTTGTTGGCCAGATTGCGGGAAACGGCTGCAAGGACCTCGCGTTCGCGGCGACTCAGCGTGACGGGGGAAACATCCAGCCCCGCAGCAGCCAATAGATTTCCGGCGCGGGCGATGACGCGCTCAATCAGGTCTTCGCCGGTGGCAAAGAGAAGGCGGAAGTCGTCCGGTGAGCGATGATGGGCGAGGCAATGAATCGCCAGCAGACTGGCGGCGCGATCCACGGGCATTGCACCGGCAGAGTCGGCATCAATGCGGAAGCGGGCGGCGCCGGTTTTCTTGTCACAGAAAATGTAGGAGAGGGGGCGCAGATCGGAGTTCTTCTTCGATTTCCCGCCATTTCGAGAAACTTGCAGCGGGTCTTGCAGGTTTTTCACACCGAATTCTCCTTCCTGTCAGCCGCAGGACGGACGAATGGAGCGGCGATGTTTGAAATCTGAAACAATTTGGCTGGACAATAGGGGGCGCGGAGGAGTGTGAGAGATGGAGCTGCGTGTGACGCGAGATTTAGCGCGCGCATTCAGAGCGAAAGTCCCCCGACAAGCAACACTGGGCCAATGCAGTGATGAGCAAGACGGGTGCCATTCGTGAAATTAGTTTTCGCGTTGCAAATGAGCGACTTAGAAGAATCTTGCGATGACGATCAGGCGCGAGGCGTGCAGTGATTTCACTGTGCGTGAAAATTTTCCCTTCACGGCCGGGCTTCGTGTCGCATAGAATCCCTGAAACCCAAGGGATGAGGTCTCTCAAACAAGGAGAATCAACATGACGACGCTTATGTATGGTGCCGCGGCAATCTTGTGGAAGTTGGACGTCACGTTCCCCGCTGGTGGGGCGGCGTGGGAGCAGATCGTGCTCCGATGGATACACATCTTTGCGGGGACTGCGTGGGTGGGAGCGCTCTATTACACGGCGGCGGTGGTCGTGCCCGCGATCATGAAACTCGATCCCGCTACGCGCGGGAAGGCAATGCTTGGCCTGATGCCGCGCGCGGCCTGGGTGGCGCGGTTTGCATCGCTGGTCACCTGGCTCGTGGGGTTCCGCTATTTCATGATCTACGCGCAAACCGACGCTGCGGACGCCGGGGACCCGGGACTGGCGTGGCGGTGGATCGGGATCTGGTTTGCGTGCTGGGTGGTAGCGTTTGGGATTTTCATGGGCGCGCTGCAATCGGGGAAACTGCACGGGCTAGCGCTCCTCGTGGTGGCGGCGATTGTGGTGGTTGCGGCGGCATGGGCGAACCTGGCGCTGGTGGCGGGGCCGGCGACGAGCAACCGAACCCTGTGCATCAGCGTGGGCGGCGGAATCGGGACGATGATGTTCCTGGCGGCGTGGGGAATCGTATGGCGCTGCCAGAAAAAACTAATCCGGTGGACGCGCGCGGCAATCGAGCAAGGAACTCCATTGCCTGCCGAGGCTGTGCAGGTGCAGCGAATGCTCGGCGAGATGGTGATCATTGGGTGCTGGCTCACAATTCCGCTGCTGTTCTTCATGGAGGCGGCAAGCCATTTCCCGTTTCTTTCGGGCAAGTAAGGCGCGCGGCGTGGCGAATGCGCAACGCGCGCGAAACGCGCATTGGCGGCGCGGCGCGCAATCCGCGACAATTTCCAAACCATGACAAGCAAGCCGCAAGCGTCGCTCGGGCGGCAGATCGCGCAGTCCACCGGCATCGTGATGGCCAGCGTGCTGCTGAGCCGTCTGCTGGGGTTCTGCCGCGACTGGACCGTGGCGCACCAGGTGGGCTCGAACGCGACGACCGATGCGTATTACGCTGCGTTCACGCTGCCTGATTTTTTGAACTACCTCGTCGCGGCGGGATCACTGAGCGTGACGTTCATCCCGGTCTTCTCGAAATATCTCGCCGAAAAAAATGAGGAGGAGGGCTGGCGGGTATTCTCGATTGTCGTGACGTTCATGGGGATGGTGCTGATCGCGGTGGTGGTCCTCGCGGAGATCTTCGCGCCGCAGGTGGTGACGGCGATTGCACCGGGATTCGGGGCGGCGGAAAAACTGCGCGTCGTTTCGCTGACGCGGCTGATGCTGCCCGCGCAATTCTGTTTTTATATGGGCGGCATCCTGAGCGCGGTGCAGTACGCGAAGAACCGGTTCATCGTGCCGTCGCTCGCGCCGCTGATCTACAACATCGGGATTATCGCGTGCGGCGCGGCACTTTCACCGCGCATCGGGATTACGGGATTCGCGGTGGGCGTGCTGGCCGGTTCGATTGCCGGAAATTTTCTGCTGCAAATATATGGAGCAAAGCGCGCGGGCGCGAAATTCTTCCCTTCCCTGCGGATCGGACATCCCGGATTCAAAATGTTTGTGAAGCTGGCGATACCGATCATGCTGGCGCTCTCGCTATCGTTTACGGACGACTGGATCATCCGCTGGTTCGGGTCGTACTTGCAGGCGGCGTCGATCACATGGCTGAGCTACGCGAAAACGCTGATGCGAGTACCGCTCGGAGTGGTGGGACAGGCGATTGGCGTGGCGTCATTCCCCGTGCTGGCGAAGCTCTATTCCGAGAAGCGCTACGAAGAGTTGGACAGAATCCTGAGCGGGACGATGAAAGGGCTGATCCTGCTACTGGTGCCGATTACGGCGCTGACCGTGGCGCAGAGTGTGCCGCTCGTCCATTTGGTTTTTTCGCACACGCGATTGACCGAAGCGGATTTGCTGGCGACGGCGGGGACGCTGGTGTGGTTTTCGGTGGGAATGTTTGCATGGGGCGCGCAAAATATTCTGGCGCGCGCGTTTTATGCGATGCGAGACACGATTACGCCTGCGGTGGTCGGCACGGCGCTTACGTTTCTAAACATTCCGATTTACTGGCTGCTTGTGCGGCGCGCGCAACACATCGGGTTGGCGATGGCCAGCTCGATTGGGATTACGGCTTTTACGATTGTGCTGTTTGTCCTGCTGCTGCGGAGAACGCACGGAGCCGGAGCGCGCGGGCTCATCGGATTTTTCGGCAAGGTGTTGCTCGCATCCGTGGCGGCGGGTGCGGCGAGTTGGAAGATTGTTTCGCTGCTCGGTGAGCATTTTTCGTGGCTGCGAATATCAGGCGCGTTTCTCGATTTGTGCGTGGCGACCCTTGCGGGATTGTTGCTTACGGTACTGCTGTGCAAGTTGCTGGGCGTAAAAGAGATGGACGCATACTTGAAGAGGATTATGCCAACCGCTTTGCGTGCGGGATGATGAAGCGCGCGCGGTTTAGCGCGAAAGGATTTTTGTCTGGCCGGCGGATATGAGAAGGTAGCGGACGCCGCGCCAGGTGATTCGCCGGCGGAACATTGAGACTAGAAAATTCAGGATGTAAAGAAACGGGACGAGCGGCGCGAGGATTGTCCAGGCCCACGCGTAGGATTGGAGCTTTTGCCGCCACGCGGGAAGCAACTCGTTGACTGATTGCCACCGGAGCAAACCCTTCAACGCCACGAGTAACATCAAAAGGGCCAGGACCAACGCGGTGCTGAGCCAAAGCTGTCCCACAATCCACGCTTGGCCGATCAATGTAATCCCCATCACGAAACTTGCACCGTAGAGCAGGTGAACCAACAAACCACCGAACCAAATCTTGGGCGCGTAAACGCGCGTGATGGTGATTTGGCGGTTGGTGAATTCGAGAAGGCCTGGAAACGTCGCGTCACGCACAGTAGGGACGAGACATTCGGGCACGAACTCGATGTGACGGCCCGCCATGCGAAGCGCACGCGTCATTGCCCAGTCGTCGCTCACCGCGCCGGTCCAGTGCGTGCGAACCGCGGCCTGTTCGAAGACGCTGCGGCGGATCGCCGTTGCTCCGCCCCAGCAGAAATTGCGATTGTGCGCGCCCTGCATCGTGGCGATGCCCGCGTCCCAGGCCGCGCCGAATGCGCTCCAGAAACCGCCGCGGTCGGGAAGCCACCAGCGAAAGGATGTGGCGGCGCCGAGTTGCGGGTTGTGAAGAGGGGCGACGAGGTGCTCGAGCCAGTGTTTATCGGGGCGGCCATCGGAATCGGCAAAAACGAATACTTCAAAGCTGGGGTGGAGCTGATCGACAACTACGCGAAGATTGTTGACCTTCTCACCGCAATCAACGGGCTTGCCCGCGATGACGATGTGAGCGGGGACGGGACTCGCATCTGCGGCAAATTTGACGGCTGAGCGCGCGGGATCGTCAGAGCGGGCGAGGACGAAGAAAATCTCAAAGCTCGTGTAATCCTGCTCGGTGAGCGCGGAGAGGTTCTGGTCGAGACCAGGCTCGGAACCCTTGCAAGGGCAAATCAGCGCGACGCGTGGAGCGTAAAAACCCGGAGGGCGCGCACTGCTTCGCCGAGCCAATGCGAGCCATTGAATGCCGCCCCAAAGCGACCATAGGGCCAGCAGTAGATTTACACCAACAACGACATAAAACACCTGTTCCATTGAGAAGGGCGACCCCGCTGGAACGATTCTGACATGCGCGGCGTAGGGTTTGCGGTTAGAATCGTGCGCACGTTTCGGTAAAACAAACGTATCGGTAAAGCAAAGGGGGGAAGATGCCACTGAGAATTGATCCCACGAAGGTGACCACCGCGTTTGAACTGGACGGATTCAGAGTCGTGAAGACGATTGGAATCGTGCGCGGGATCGTGGTGCGGTCGCGCAGCGTGATTGGAAATATCGGCGCGGCGCTGCAAACGATCGTCGGGGGCAACATTACGATTTTTACCGAGCTGTGCGAGAAGACACGCGAGGATGCGTTCGAGCTGATGACCGACCACGCAGCGACGCGCGGCGCAAACGCCATCATTGGGATGCGGTACGACGCAACCGAAGTGATGAATGGGGTGACCGAAGTGCTGGCTTACGGAACGGCTGTAATTGTTGAGCCGAAACAATAAACAGGTGTAGCGAAAAAAACGCAGGCGAAGACTAGGAAGGGCGCCCCGAATATATCCTCGAACCCTCTTAGCAGCGCGGCTTCAATTCTTCTTCTAATAAATGGTCCGCGAGTGAATTGATGCGCAGGAGCAATTTCGCGGCGGCGCGGCTTGCGTTCTCGAGCATGGATGGATCGAGGACAATCGCGCACCGGTCCACGAACGGGCTGCGATGGCGTGCAACTTGAATGCGGGTGGACGCGGAACGACTCGAAGATGGCGCCCTCGACAATGTGCGGTAAATCTGCAGGTCACTCTGAAACTCCACAGAATCGCCAAGCGTCCAGCCGGACTCACGAGAGATGGCGGCGGCGAGTTCACGAATAAATGTGCCTGCATTCCATTGTATGAAAGGCCGGGCGCGCCGCCCTCGACTGTGGCCGCGGGACGGGGCGTTGCGCTCCTCAATCGTGAGCGCGATGCGAGCCGCTATCGCGAGAAGGATTTCACGGCTGAGGATTACTTCGAGCTCGCCACGCCTTTCCGAATGAGCGATTACATCCGCGCGGTTGAACTCCCGTGCGTAACTATCAAGAAGAGCGGATGCGAATTTTGCGCGAGACATCTCCGCTACGATTCGGCGCGCCAGGTCGCGCGGTGGTGAGTCATGTTTTGTTCGCGAAGGCATTTGTTCACGTTTAGTGTAAAGGAAAAAGGTCTACGCGATGTCAGGCTGGAGCGCAATAGTGAGAGAGAGACTGCGTTGCGACGATGTGCTGAAAAGAAAACGGCGGAGGCTGCCCACAGGCAGCCTCCGCCGTTTGTAGAATAGAGGGTGCGCGACCCATGGCTCAGCGCAGCTCAGTGTAGAGGCGGCACGCTCGTTGGCGCGGGGCGATCCACTGCCGCCTTCTTTGCTGATATCGGCGTGGCCACCGGCTGCTTTTCGAGCGCCAAGTCGAGCGCCTGATCCACGGTGCGAATGTAGTGAATCGTAATTCCCTCGAGCATATGCGGCTGCAAGTCTTCCTTTACGTTAGCTTCATTCTCTGCCGGCAGAATCACCTCGCGGATGCCCGCGCGGCGAGCGCCGAGGATTTTTTCCTTGACGCCACCGATGGGCAGTACGACGCCGAGAAGCGAAATCTCGCCTGTCATCGCCACCAGCGGCCGAACCGGCCTGCCGGTAAGCAAGCTCACAAGCGCCGTAACCATTGC
Source organism: Terriglobia bacterium (assembly GCA_041484365.1). Classification (GTDB taxonomy): domain Bacteria; phylum Acidobacteriota; class Terriglobia; order Acidiferrales; family UBA7541; genus DASTCZ01. The sequence goes on from JBGPHM010000021.1 coordinate 46,592, forward strand.
GACCCCCGCGGAAGGACCGTCTTTCGGCACCGCGCCCGAGGGTACGTGGATGTGGATATCCTGCTTGCGGAAGAAATCCGGGTCCACGCCATAGCGATCCGCGTTGGCGCGCACCCAGGAAAGCGCCGCAGTCATGGACTCCTGCATCACTTCTCCGAGGTGGCCGGTCATGGTGAATTGCTTGCCGCCGCGCATTCCGGTGGCTTCGATGAACACGATGTCGCCGCCGACAGGCGTCCAGACCAATCCTACGGAAACGCCGGGGCGCTTGACGCGCTCCTCGGCTTCCTTTTCGGAGCGGAATTTCGGCACGCCGAGAACTTCCCGCACAACCTCGGGCGTCACTTCGTGCTTTTCAGTATTACCTTCGGCGATGCGCCGCGCCTGCTTGCGCACGAGCGTGGCGATCTCGCGTTCGAGGTTGCGGACGCCCGCTTCGCGCGTAAAGCTGGTGATGAGCTCGCGAAGGCCTTCCTCGGTGAACTCAATTTGTTCGCCGACCTTGATGCCGTGCTCGGCGGCCTGCTTCGGAATCAGGTAGCGCCGGGCAATGTGGACCTTCTCCTCTTCGGTGTAGCCCGCAAGCTCGATGATCTCCATGCGGTCACGCAACGGCTCCGGAATCGGATCAATCCAGTTTGCCGTGCAGATGAAAATAACCTTTGAGAGATCGAACGGAACGTCAAGATAGTGATCGCGGAAGGTTGCGTTCTGCTCCGGGTCAAGGACCTCCATCAGCGCGGCGGAAGGGTCGCCCCGGAAGTCGCGCCCAAGCTTGTCCACCTCGTCGAGCATGAAGACGGGATCATTCACTTCGGCGCGGCGCAATCCCTGGAGAATCTGGCCGGGGAGCGAGCCGATGTAAGTGCGCCGATGGCCACGGATTTCAGCTTCGTCATGCATGCCGCCGAGGGATATGCGGGCAAACTTCCGGCCCATCGCGCGGGCAATCGATTTGCCGAGGGATGTCTTGCCCACGCCGGGAGGCCCAATAAAGCAAAGGATCGGCCCTTTCATTCCGGGCTGAATCTTTTTTACAGCCAAATAATCAAGAATGCGCTGTTTGACCTTTTCCAGGTCGTAGTGATCTTCGTCCAGAATGGTCTGCGCCTTCGGGATGTCAATTTCTTCCACGCCCGAAGACTTTGCCCATGGCAGCGTGGTCATCCATTCGAGATAGGTCCGCGCGACCATGTATTCCGCGGAAGAAGGGGTCATGCGTTCGAGGCGCTTCAACTCGCGCTCGGATTCCTTCTTCGCTTCGGCGGTCATGCCGGACTCATTGATTTTCTTGCGCAACTCTTCGAGCTCGGTCTGGCCATCGTCGCTTTCGCCAAGTTCCTTCTGGATGGCTTTCATCTGCTCACGCAGCAGGTATTCGCGCTGACTCTGGCTGACCTGCTCTTGCACCTGCTCTTGAATCTTGTTTTTCAGCTCGAGGACTTCGAGTTCCTTGCTGAGTTCGCGGATCAGAGTTTCGAGCCGTTTGCGTACGGAAGCCGTCTCCAGCAATTCCTGCTTGATGAGCGTGTTCAAGGAAGGCAACATCCCGGCGATGAAATCCGCCAGACGGCCCGGATCTTCGATATTTGTCACGACTGTCTGGAGATCGTCAGAGAGCTGCGGCGAGCGCGCGACTACGTCTTTGAACAACGATTGCGCGTTTCGTTCAAGCGCGGTCAACTCCGCATCGAGCGGGCCAGTGATATCCGGCTGAGCTTCCACGCGAGCCTTAATGTAGGGACGCAGGCTTACCAGCTCCACGAAGCGAATCCGCTGCAAGCCTTCAAGGAAAATGACCATGTTGCCGTTCGGCATCTTCACAGTCTTATGGAGTTTTGCGGCCGTGCCAACCGAGTGCAAATCCGCGCCGCTGGGGTCGTCCACGCGCGGATCGAGTTGTGCCACGACACCGATGATCTTTTCATCGCCCTGAAGCGAGTTCACAAGTGCGATAGACGTTTCACGGCCAATGGGGAGCGGCGTGACGCCGCCCGGGAAAAGCACAATGTCCCGCACGGGCAGAATTGCTAATTCACTTGGTATCGTGGTTTGTTTTTCCGTCATTGGATCCCTGGAAAGCGCTCGGGATTAAGGGAGCACTTTGCCTACCACCTTGTTAGATGCAGTCAGCAAGAAAGCGTTTCGCTAAACTTACTCTTACAAACTCATCTAATATGAGCGCATCACGCTAAACACTATACACCCGATTCTGGATTGCGTGCAAATCAACTCTCAGGACGCGGGGACTCCCTAAGTTAACTCCTTCATTCGCAATCATTTACGACGCTGCACCAAGCGTACATTTGCTCCGCATTACGCCCGCTCAGACCGGGCGGACAGCAGCTTGTTGAACTCATCCTTTGCAAACTCCGTTGCTTCTTCCCTGCTCCTAATCCGGCCATCAAGTTGGGCGTCCTCAAGGGCATTTAAGACCGCCTTAAATGCGGGTCCAGGCTGGAACCCCATCAACTGGAGGTCTTCCCCAGTTAAGAGACGAGCCGGCCTTACCTGCTCCGGAGGAGTTTCGGCAAGAAATCGCCGCACATATTCCCAGTTGTCGAGCATTCCATGGCATGAGAGGCAATCAATGCGGTGAAGCTCGAGGTGTTCCTCGAACAGAGGGAGCCGCACAAAGCGCTTGAGAGTCGAAGGCCTCATTTGCGGGACGTCTTTGAACTTCATATGACTTGCGACCAGACTTGCGATTTGCCCAGTGTCTTCATTGGAGAAGCGGAGACGTTGGCAGACCTCAACGGCCATCTTCGAGCCGATCTCATCGTGACCGTCAAAACGAATTCGGTCGCCGATCTGACTGGCGGCGCGGAAAGTTGGCGGCTTGCCGATGTCGTGAAGCAATGCTCCCCAAGCGAGAGTTGGAGAGCAGCCAGCAGGCAGTTTCTCCAGAAGCATCCGGGTGTGAATCCACACATCGCCTTCGGGATGGAATTCCGGCGGCTGCTGGACACCCTTCATTCGCGCGACTTCAGGAAGGGTGACGGCGAGGAGTCCCGTTTCGTCGAGCAACTCAAAACCATGCCGCGCCGCGCCCTCGGTGAGAATCTTTGTTAATTCGTCGCGGAGCCGCTCGGCGGAAACCTGAAGGATTTGAGCCGCGAGGTTTTGAATCGCGGTGAAGGTCAGCGGCTCTAATTTGTAATTGAATCGCGCGGCGAAGCGAACGGCGCGTGCAAGCCGCAACTTATCTTCGGTAAAGCGCAGGAATGGTTCGCCAATTGTGCGAATGACGCCATTCTTCAGATCGTTGCGCCCGCCGACGAAATCGTGGACTTCACCGGTTGCAGGATCCATGAGCAGACCGTTGATGGTGAAATCGCGGCGCTTCACGTCCTCTTGCGGAGTCTTCGAGAAAACCACGCGGTCAGGATGGCGCCCGTCGGAATAGCCGATGTCGGAGCGAAACGTTGCGACTTCGACCTGCGCGCCGTCGCGCGGAACGATCACGACTCCAAATTGTGCACCAACGGTCAGGCTGCCCGGAAACAGTTCCGCAATTCGATCGGGAGTGGCGTCGGTCGAGACATCATAGTCGGCGGGCTCGCGGCCGAGCAATAGATCGCGCACGCATCCGCCCACGAGGAAGGCCTGGTGACCGTTCGCCACGAGGGTGCGGCAGATATCCTCCGCCAAAGCGCGCGAATTGGCGCCTGAATTCATGGGGTGATTATCCGCGCGGCAAGGCAGTGCGCCAAGAGTCATGAACTGCCGATGTGCCTGTGTGGGTATTTCAGACTTCGCGACCATCTGAGCCGCGGCCCTTTTGGCCGAGCGAGCCACCGTACTGGATTTTCTCGAAGCCGAACCGGTCGCGCAGCCGGTCAGCGGCGCGGGCGAGCTTCTCGAGCTTTTGGCGCCGCTCGCCTTCGAGCAGATCCAATTGCACTGAACCATGAGAAAAGCCAGTAAGCGCGACGCCCACTAGCCGCACCTTTTGGCGGCCGTCTCTGCGCGCTTCAAACAATTCACGAATCGCAGCGAGAATGACAGTGTCGAGGTCGGTCGGCTCGGAAAACGTCCGCGCGTGGGTTGTAGTGCGGAAACTCTGGTATCGAATGGTGAGCGTAACCGTCCGGGCGGAAAGCCCGGCATCGCGGAGACGCTTCGCGGCCTTCTGACAAAGATGACTCAGCATGGTACGAAGCGGTTCCGGGTCCGCGACGTCATCGCTGAAGGTATGATTGTGTGAAATGGACTTCGGCTCGGCGTCGAGAAAAAACTCGAATGCGTCCTCTCCGCGCGCTTTGCGATAGAGCGCGGATCCCCACAGCCCGAATGAGGTTTTCAATTTGTAGAGGGGCACTGCCGCCAGCTGGCCCACGGTTTCGATCCCAAGGCCGCGCAGTGCTGCCTCGGTCACTTTTCCAATGCCTGGAATGCGGCGCACACCGAGCGGCGCAAGGAAATTTTCCTCGGCTCCCGCGGGAACCCAGAGCAAGCCGCGCGGCTTGGCCTGATCGCTGGCAACTTTGGCGACGAGACGGGTGGCGGCAAGCCCGCCAGAGCAAGGCAGGCCAGTGGTTTGCGTGATATCGCGAAGCAATGTGTGTGCGGCCGCAAGCGGGGGACCATGGAGGCGTTCGGTGCCGCTCAAATCGAGATAGGCCTCATCAATCGAAGCCATTTCAACGATGGGAGAATACTTGCCGAGAATCGCGGCAACTTTATCCGACCACTGCTCATAAAGCGCGTGTCGGCAATCAAGAAAAACCGCGTGAGGGCAGAGCTTCGCGGCGGTGCGTAGCGGCATTGCCGAGTGCACGCCGAAGTGTCTCGCTTCATAGCTCGCCGCGGAAACGACGCCGCGCTGGTCGGGCCGCCCGCCGACGATGACGGGCTGTCCGAGTAGCTCGGGACGCTCGAGCAACTCGACCGAGACGAAGAATGCGTCCATATCGATGTGCAGGATGGGCGTGGAGGTTGGCGCGGACACCACAGATTCATTTTGTGGGTCAGTGTGCTTTGCGCGAAAACTGGCCAGCTTTGGCATGATTTTTCACTCTTTGACGGCGGAAATGACGCGGACGATTCCGGCGAGGTCTTGCTTTGCACTGACGCGGGTCCAGCCGCGCGCGGCATCGAGCAGGTCGCCGACGGCTTCAAACTGATGGATGCCCAGCTCGAGAACCAGCAATCCGCCGGGCGCGAGTCTCGCGGCGGCTTGAGCGATGAGCGGTGGATATAGCGCCAAGCCATCTTCCCCCGCGAAAAGGGCTTCCTGCGGTTCGTGATCGCGAACTTCCCGGGGCAATGTTTCGCGTTCATGTGTGCCGACGTAAGGCGGATTGCTGACGATTAGATCAAATTGCGACGGTTCGGCAATACCGTCGAGCAGATTGCACTCAACAATGACAATACGATTTGCGACTCCAAGGCGCGCGGCGTTGCGTCGCGCAACTTCAAGCGCCGCGCCGGAAATGTCGGTCGCGTAAAACTTTGCGGCGGGGAGCTCCTTCGCTAGCGCGACGGCGATGCAGCCGGAGCCGGTACCGATGTCGGCGACGCGCAGTGGTTTGCCATGCCGCGCTGCGCCTAATCGTTCAAGCGCGACTTCGACGACGTGCTCCGTTTCGGGCCGCGGAATCAGAACGCCGGGCTTTACCTCGAAATCGAGACCCCAGAATTCCTGCTTGCCGGTCAGATATTGCGTGGGCGCGCCCGCAGCGCGGCGTTCGATGAGCGCGAAAAATTGCGCGCACTGGTCCGCGGAAAGCGCTTGCTCGGGATGCGCGTAGAGCCAGGCGCGATCGCACTTGGCTGTGTGCATCACAAGTAGCTCGGTTGCGAATTGCGCCGAAGGCACTGCGGCTGCGGTGAGATGAGCAGCGCCTTCGCGCAGTGCGTCGCGCAATTGCAACGCTTTCACTCCCGGCGTGGCGTGCGGCGTCATGCGAATTCCTTTAAGCTTCCACCAGTTCCTGCTTCAATTTTTCCGACTGATAATGCGTAACGAGCGCATCAACGAGAGCGCCAAGCTTGCCATCCATCACTTCAGTGAGCTGGTGCAGCGTCATGCCAATGCGGTGATCCGTCACGCGGTTCTGCGGAAAATTGTACGTGCGGATTTTTTCCGAGCGGTCCCCGGAGCCGATTTGGCCGCGGCGCTCCGCGGCAATCTGTTCGTGCTGCTTGGATTGTTCAAGCTCGAAGAGTCTGGTGCGAAGCACGCGCATCGCCTTCGCGCGGTTCTTGATTTGGGACTTTTCATCCTGTTGCGAAACGACCAAGCCAGACGGCAGATGCGTAATCCGCACCGCAGAGTAAGTGGTGTTCACCGACTGCCCGCCGGGGCCCGACGAGCAGAATGTGTCCACGCGAATGTCCTTCGCTTCAATCTTGATGTCAATGTCGTCGGCTTCGGGCAGCACGGCCACGGTTGCCGCCGATGTGTGGATGCGTCCCTGCTGCTCGGTTGCCGGAACGCGCTGCACGCGGTGCACTCCGCTTTCGTATTTCAGTTTCGAGTAGACTTTCTGCCCCGAAATCGCCGCGGTGATTTCCTTCAGGCCGCCAAGCGACGTGGGCGAGCTTTCAAGCACTTCAACCTTCCATCTCTGCGCCTCCGCGTAGCGTGAATACATCCGGAAAAGTTCGCCAGCGAATAGCGCCGCCTCCTCCCCGCCCGTGCCCGCGCGGATTTCGACGATGACGTTCTTCTCGTCGTTCGGGTCTTTGGGCAGCAGCAGCATCTTCAGATCGTTCTCAACCGCTTCCATGCGTGGCGCAAGCTGTTTTTCCTCGTCGTGCGCCATCTGCCGCATTTCCGCGTCCTCGGAATCATTCGCCATTTGCTTGGCTTCGCGAAGCGCCTGGTCAAATTTCTTCCACTCACGGTATTTCTTTACGATTTCGCTCATCTCCGAATGCATTTTGGCGAGCTTCTGGATGCGCGCGGAATCGGCGAGCACTTCCGGCGAGGAGAGCTGCGCGGTCATCTCTTCATACCGCGATTCGACCTGATTCAATTTTTCAAATAGCGTCAGTGGAGCCATGGCTCGGTTCTCCCGCGGAATCGAAACAGTTCATAAAACAACAGAAAGAAGAAACACTCAGGTAGAGGACTGAGCGCCCTTCGTAAGGGGCGCCGGAAAGGAACTGCCTAATAGAATGGTGCAAACATTTGCTTCATGCCTGAATCCAGAATAGTCCCGTACTCCATTCAAGTCAATCTGACTTCTGCTGCGGGAAATCTTCGCGCGTGAACGCGCGGTTTACCGCAAAAAGCACCAGCGCCGTAAGAGCGCCCGCGGCCAATCCCTCCCAGATTCCTCCTTGAAGCGAATCCGCGGCCTGCCTGAATAAATATTGACCAAAAGGGGCAATGCGCGTCCACCCGTACCTCACACACACGGTGTTGAATCCAGCGCCAAGCAAACTCAGCGCGTACAGCACAAGCAAGAAGACTCCTGCTCCCCCGATGGCCCAGTGCCACGCCTCGGTCCATCGAAGCGGCGAGGCGAGCCGGCGCACCGCAAACGCCGCGAGAAGCTGAAGCACGCACCCAAAGATCGTTTCCAGGAAAAATGCGAATAGAAAGTTGCGCGCGAGCTCCCCGATGCCACCATGATTCGCGCGAGTAAGGATGAAATGCGCGAGCGTGAAGAAAAAACTGCCGCACACGACCGCGGCCAGGTAATAGGCGATGCTTCCCTTCCGCGTCATCGCCGCCTCAAATCCTCCGCACGATGCCCGGGAATTTTTCCCAGACCTTCACGCCGCAGAAATGCGAGCCTTCCGTGCAGATGGGCGTCGCGATTCCGGAGCGAAGATGGCACGGCGGGCCGATGTATTTCGCCAATTCAGGCGCGGCGGCATCCACTTGTTGCAACTCATCCATCGAAGCGTTGTAAATCTCTTCCTGCGCGTTGAAACAGGTGCGCATCGTCCACTTATGCAGCAGGTGCAGCAGCGAGCCGGTTTCGATCAGCCGGATGGCCTTCGCATTCGGCAGCAGATAGAGCGCCGCTTCGCGCGGCGAGCCGCGGTCGAGCAGTTCGTTCTTTGCATTCCATGCGTCCGTCATCGCGCGAGCAAACACTTCCATTGCGCGCGCATTCCCCGCGATCAGCATGGGCGTGACGTAATCCGGCGAACGCGTGTCGGCAAGCGTGAGCAGCGGACGCGAGCCGGGCACCATGCGGTGCCGCTGGTCCTGACTATCGGCCGTATGGCTGAGTTTCTTTGCAAACGTAAAGCTCGCGTGTTGCAGTGCGCGCATCATGGGCGCGTGGACTCCAATGTCGAGCGTCTCCAGGCGATACGGGTTCCGCGCCGGGTCGAGCAAACGAGCAATCGCTTCTTCGTCGGAACATTCGGCGGTTGTGAGCCCGACAACGGCGCGGTACGCATCGGCCAGCACGTACTTCGCGCGGTGGGACCAATCAATGAGCCGCGACACGCGGCCCGCCAGCTCTTTATCAAATTCGCGCGCAAAGGCTTCGCCATCATTTCCTGAGACGGTCTTTTGCGTCCCGCCAATCTGTTCCCACTCCGGAAGCGATTCGAGCGGTTCATTGTCAAAGCGGTCGAAAAATTGCGGATCGAGTTCGCGGACGCGCGCGACCATTTCGCCCACAACTTCGCGCGACTCCGCCGGCGTGTCCGATGCAATCTGCATCCGCCACAGACGGTGGAGCACGATGCCCGAAAGGGTGTGCACCATCGTGGTGGCCGCCGCCACTGGCAAAACGTAACGGGCGACCTCGATGGCGCGCTTCTCGGCTTGCCTCTCTACCTTTTGGACGCGCC
>JBGPHM010000022.1:0-55329 GCA_041484365.1 Terriglobia bacterium
CGCATGACTGACCAGACCGCTGCAGAAAATCTTCGCGCCGAATTCAACCGCTGGGCCGAATCCGGCAAGGGCGAGGCGATGGAGGAAGACCATCTTCCCATCGCGCTGCCCATGCTCGCGAAGATGGCCCTGTGCGCGGATGAGAACGTTCTTGACGTTGGTTGCGGTGCGGGCTGGCTCGTGCGCCTCGTTGCGCGCGAAGTTACGGAAGGCCGCATCGTCGGAATGGACATCTCTGACGAAATGGTTCGCCACGCGCGCCGCGTTTGCGCCGACGTGGAGAACGCGCTGTTTATCGTGGGCGCATCCGAGGAAATCCCCTGGGAGCCAAATTTTTTCACGCGCGCGGTAAGTGTGGAGTCATCCTACTATTGGCCGGATCCCGCGCGAGGATTGCGTGAGATATTCCGCGTGCTCTGCGAAGGCGGGGAAGCGCGGATCCTGATCAACTATTATCGCGACAATGTGTATTGCCACCCGTGGGGCTCGCTGCTGGCCATCCCAGCGAAGCTGCTTTCCGCCGAAGAATGGGCCGCGCTGTTCCGCGATGCCGGATTCGTTGACGTAACTCACGAGCGCATCATTGATCCCACACCCGCGCCGGAGGTTTACACCGGCCGCTGGTTCAAGGACGCCGCTGAACTCGCCGCGTTCCGCCGAGAGGGCGCGCTCCTTATTCGTGGGACGAAGTCCACGGCTAAATAGCAAACCAAACAATCGGAAATCGACTGTTTCCGGAATTTCCGGGGGTAAAAGTAGTTGGGCTACCCAATTCAGTCGGGGTTGTTGTCATAGCGCCCGACGATCGTGCCATGGGCGCCGACGCCCCACATATCGGACATATCCAAAATTGCGACAGCGTTGAGGTTGAGGCTGTTGAAGTGACGCCACCTGACGCCGCCATCTGAACTAACATCTACACCAGTTGGACCGACCGCATAGAAAAACGTCACCAAGCCGAAGGCGGCTGCTACACCCGAGCGATATCCCGCCGGCGGAGCTGAAGCGAGATGCCACGTAGCGCCCCCGTCAGTTGAATAAGCGGCAACGCCAGATGTCTGGCTAGGATTCTTATAGTCCCCTCCAACTGCGATGACATTGTTTTTCACCCGGACGATCGAGAAAACTCCAGAGGAAGCATTTCCCGCCGCTAATGGAGTATCGGACACGGTCCAGGTTCGCCCAAGATCTGCAGAATGAAACACGCGCGCCGTTGCGCCTCCGCCGGTACCGAAGTAAATATCGGAGTCTCCGTAGATCGCGAGTGAGGTCCCGCTTGCGGCGAACGCGCCTTCGCCCGGAATAATCGCCGGCATGCTGTCCCTCGGCAATTCATGCCAGCTTTCTCCATCCTCTGTGGAAAGAATCAAGAATTTGCCATCGATGGGATCGCCTAACGCAAGGCAATGTGTTGGCGTGAAACAAACGAGGTCGTCAAGAAAAAACGCGGGCCGTTTGTCTGTGTACTGCAATTTCCACTTGTTGCCGCCATCCGTGGTCTTGTAAATCCTCGATTTTTCGCCTTCACCGCTCGACATCACATATGCAGTCTTAGAGTCAAACGCGCGAATGCCCCGAAAATCCAGCCCTTCTCCCCCATCTACGTGCAATTGTTTCGATTTGTTTCCGGATTCTTCGGATCGAAGAATCACACCATTTGATCCCGAGGCCCAAACTATGACCTGTTTGTTGTCCAAAATTATTGTGTTCATTGCGCCGCGGCTCGGGGCAGGCACTCGTACCGCGCTAACACTACGCAAGTTGGTGGCGACTCCGGTCGTTAGTACAGTCCACTCTTGAGCTTGTGCGGCAGCGCCACATACGAGCGGTCCGCTCATCAATATCAGCAGCAGTTTTCGCACGCCGGGCATTCTAGCAACTTTTTGCGCCACGTCCATCAAAGGTGCCGTGCGCGACCGTTGCCTTTGACTGCCCTCGCCCGCGCAGATATACTCCGCTTTTCCATCTTGGAGGCTCGTTCGGCCCATGGGCGTACTCGATCAGCGCTTTGAAAAAAACTTCCTGATTACTTCGGTGGACTATGTTTTTAACTGGGCGCGCAAAAGCGCCATCTGGCCGCTGACATTCGGCTTGGCCTGCTGCGCCATCGAGATGATCGCTTCGACGACCTCCCGCTTTGACATGGCCCGCTTCGGCGCGGAGGTCTTCCGTCCGTCGCCCCGCCAGGCCGACCTTATGATTGTCGCCGGAACAGTCACGCTGAAGATGGCACCGGTGCTAAAGCGCGTGTGGGAGCAGATGCCCGACCCGAAGTGGTGCATTTCGATGGGCGCTTGCTCGAGTGTCGGCGGCCCATTTAACTCATATTCTGTGCTGCAGGGCGTGGACAAGGTCGTGCCGGTAGATGTTTATGTGGTTGGTTGCCCGCCGCGGCCCGAGGGACTTTTCTTTGCGCTGTTAAAACTGCAGGACAGGATTGATCAGATGACGCTGGCCAAACGGCCCACCGAAGTCCGCCTGCAACCCGGCATGGTGGATGATTTCAAGCGCGGCGTAATGGTCGCGCAGACGCCTGCGCCGCGCTGATTCTCGCGCCAATCCCAAGCCAAGGAGAGAATGCATGCCATTTCTGCGAGCCGCCCGCAAAGACGAAATCCCCACTGGTGTCATCCGCGAATTTGCCGTCGAAGGCAAGGCCATCGCGCTTGCGAATGTGGGCGGCGAGTTCTATGCCATCAACAATACTTGTCTGCATCGCGGAGGCCCGCTTGGCTCGGGCGAGTTGAACGGCAAAGTGGTCACCTGCCCCTGGCACGGTTGGCAGTACGACGTTTCGACAGGGAAGCTCACCATGAATCCTGCAGCCGGAGTGCAGTGCTATGCGGTTGATGTCAGGGGCGATGACATCTACGTTGATTTGTCCTAGTTTCACCCCATATCTTATTGAATATAAAGCAGTTATGACGCGTTAAGGCATTTGTTTGGGTGCGCCGGAACCCTTCACATTCGTTTCGCAGGAAGAGACAAGCACTCAATTTTTCTTGTGAAAAGTTTCGACAAGCCTTCGCCACTTGTGTAATATCTGCCCCGAAAGTGTCCAGCAAACGAGACAGGCACAAGCCGAAACCCGTAAAAGAGCATAAGCCGGCGGCGCCCCCTACCAAGCGGCGTTTCTGGCTCTTTAGCGCCGACCCGCACCACTATCATTGGGACACCCTTTTCGTGAAGGGCAAGGAAATGTGGCGTGGGGCAAAGGCAAAGCCCGATGCACAGCGCCTGCTCAAGCAAATCAATCGCGGCGACCGCGTGCTCTGTTATCACCTCGCTCCGGAACGGTCGCTCTATGCGCTCGCGGAAGTTACACGCACGCCCTATCCCGATCCCGGCGATCCCACGGGGAAGAATCTCGTCGCGGACCTGCGCGCGCTCGAACGCCTGCCACGCCAGGTAAAGCTCGATGAGATGCGCGAGAATCCGATCGTCCGCAGGATGAAATTCTTGAAAAACGTGAGACTGATTATCTCCGCGCTGACGGAAGAAGAGTATCAGGAGCTCCTGCGCATGGCGGGAATTGTGGCCTCTCCCGGAATGCCCCTGCCATAGCGCCTCCGCGGTACTTCATAATGAGGAGTTCATTCGCCCCGCGGCCCAATCTTGCGCGATACTAGTGCCTCACTCATGTCACCGCAATCAAACAAAGCGCAGAACAACGCCCTCGCCGAATCGCTTGCGCGCATTGCGCTTGGCCGAGCGCGCATCATCGACCTTACCCACGCCATCAATGAACACCTGCCTCCGTGGCCGGGCGACACGAAATCATTCGAGGCCATTCCCAACGCGAGTATTGAGAAAAACGGTTACTTCACGCGGAGTTTCTGGATGCTGGAGCATTACGGCACTCACCTGGACGCGCCGATTCATTTCCCGCCCGGCAAGACAACCGTGGACCGAATCCCGCCGGAACGGCTGATCGGGCATGCTGTGTTGCTCGATGTGCGCAGTGACGGTGAGCGCGACGCCGATTACAGATTGCCAGTTGCGCGCGTCAAGGAATGGGAGAGAACACACGGCGCAGTGCCCGCGGGAGCGATTGTACTGCTGCGCACCGGAAGGGCAGCGCACTGGCAGGATGCCAATCGTTACCGCGGGCTGGACTCTGCGGGTACCATGCACTTTCCCGGCTTCTCCGTTGAAGCGGTAGAGTATTTGATTTCATTGCGCGTGAGCGGCATCGGAGCGGATGTGATGAGTGTTGATGCCGGAAACTCGAAAGGCTACGAGGTTCATCACCTCGCCCTGGGCTCGGATTTATTTCAGATTGAAAACCTCGCGGACTTGAGCGCGGTGCCGGAAGCAGGCGCGTGGCTGATTGTCGCGCCGATCAAGCTCGAAGGCGGGTCCGGTGGGCCATGCCGCGTCTTTGCGGTTTTGCCGGATTGACGTGAGTAGGATGGCACGCGCACGAGAGATTGCGAAAGGTTAGTCTTTTTCAAACAGTGCTTGGATTGACTTGCTCTGTGGCGCGACGTGGAATTGCTTTCCGTCAAACGCGAACTCAATGTCATATGTTTTCACCGACGCTGGCGTCGCTCCACTCTTTCGCGAAGCGCTTATCTGGTTGCACGGGATATTTCCGAGCGTCGCCGTCACTTTGATTCCTGTCAACTCACCGTTTTCTTTCGTGGAGAACTTAATGTCTTTGACTTCTGAAGATTGCACAACGGCTGAAGAGCCTTCGCCGCATGTTCCGGTGGTGTCCATCACCGTCATCACCTTCGAATCCTTGCTTTCGCCAGTGGCATCGAACACCGTCAGGACAATGTACCCTGACGCGTCCCCCTGTCCAACCCATCCTCCCTTGCACACCAAAAAGTCCCGTCTGTCCGGAAAAGGGAATGCATGGCAGTCTCCTACGAAGAGTGCCGGGTCATATTTCAACAGTCGAAGCTTGCCTGCTCTGCGCGTGAACACATAACTTCCGCCAAAGTTATGCGCATGGGAATCGCATCCGAATCCGCTCACGATCAGGTTTTCAGCGCTGGCGGAAGTGAAGTGCCCCCACATCGTTCCGTCACGCAACTCCCATTGGCTGCGGTCCCCCGTCCCATAAAAATCCGTGCCTGTGGGACACTTGCTGCATCCGCTGATTTTTCCATCTTTGCCGCGAAGGATTTCGCGCGGCGGGCAGAACATTGGAACGGAGCGCTCAATGTCCGCGTCGCTCGCGGCCGTGCCTATCGTGATTCCCTCAGTAACGCCCGCAGCCGCGCCCGGAGCAGCCGGTGGTTGTTGCTGGCGTCCCGGGCCCTGAGCATTACCTGCCGGGGCGAATGTGAGTAACGTCAGTGCCACTGCAAAAATGAGAGATTTTCGATTTGCCGTCATTCCGGGATTGTATCGCATCCTCCAACTGCCTGCGGCCGTCTAGCGTATAGTGTTTGTGAGGAGATCAAGCGTTGCCCGAATTGCCTGAAGTCGAAACCGTCGTCCGGGGACTACGAGGCTCGCTCGTGGGCCGCCGCATTGTCGGTGTCCGCTTCGGGAAGACCGATTTCATCGAAGACCCGGTCGCCCTCGGCGAGCAGCTTCCCGGCAGCCGCATCGCCCGCGTCGAGCGCTACGGCAAGTTCGTCACCATGGCGCTCGAACCGCTCAGCGATACACGCGCGCCATTTCATCTTTTCATCCACCTCGGCATGACCGGCCAGCTTATGCCTCGCAAGCCATACGAACCGGTCGCGGCACACACCCACGCGTTCGTCGAATTGGACGACGGCTTTGAGCTGCGCTACACGGACATTCGCCGCTTCGGTCAAATCAGGCTCGTGTCGGAAGCCGGCATCGGCGGCTTTCAGCAAAACCTTGGATCCGACCCGCTCGAAATCACGGTGAAGAAATTCATCGAGCAGATCCACGGCCGCCGCGCGCGCATCAAGGCGTTGCTACTCGATCAGAGCGTCCTGCGTGGAATGGGAAATATCTATACGGACGAGAGTCTGTGGCGCGCGCGAATTCATCCGGCGCGGCTCGGGGCTCATCTTCAACCGCCGCAACTTTCAGCGCTCCACCGCGCGATGCAAAAAGTCTTGTCCGCCGCGATTCGCCTTCGCGGGTCTTCCATTTCAGATTATCTAGATGCCGAGGGGCTTCCCGGCAACTATCAGAGCCGCCACCAAGTCTACGGACGCAAGGGCAAGCCGTGTCCTCGCTGCCACGCGGCAATTCGCCGCATTATCGTCGCTGGTCGCAGCAGCTATTTTTGTCCGAGCTGTCAGCCCGCACCGCGCTCCCGCAACCATCGCTAATCTGATTTTGTAATTCTGAAAAAGGAATCGCGCGTCAATCCGCTGCGGCGCCGTGCGCTTTTTCGTTCGGTCGAATTCGCGGCGCGGCTGCTGCAAAAATCAATTCGCCCCACACGCGGCGGTCGCGGCGATCAAGCCACAGGACCCGGTCTTGCAGTTTTTGAAACGGAGGTTCTTCCAAAAGCTCCTCAATCTGGTCGTGGATGCGCTGCTGGAATTCAACATTCTCGGAGCGGAAACCATCCGGCGGAATTCCGTCCGCCATCGGCGGTACCGCGACGAGCAGCGAATAGCTTTCCATCCACCAGGAGAGCCATGCTTCGAGCTGCTGCTGCCGGCCAAACTTGTTGACGAGATAACCGTAATTGTCGAGCACCGCGCGGTCGCAGATCACGTGCGGCGCGCGTGCGGCGGCTTCCAGCTCAGCGGCAATCTGCGCGTGGAGAATCCAGAGCTGTCCTTCAAGCGTGGTGCCCTCATTCACCGGAAAAGGCGAGCGCCGCGCGACTTCCGTAACCAGCTCAACGTTGTAGTCCGCTTTTTTCAGAAGCGAGCAGACCTCATAAGCGAGAGTGGTCTTGCCGACGCCGTGCGTACCGATGAGTGCGAGCTTCAATGGGCGGACCCTCGAATGAGGCACGGCGCAGTTCTAACACAGAATGCCGTCGGAGAAAACAGGTAGAATGGCCGCACCGCGGGAGGCAGTGGAAAAGTGAGAGCCGTGATCCAGCGTGTGAGCCGCGCGCGCGTCTCGACCGAAGGCCGCGCAACGGGAGAAATCGGGACGGGGCTCGTGGTGTTGCTCGGAGTTGGCAAGGATGATTCGCCCGAAGCCGCCGCCTACATGGCTGAGAAGACGGCTCATCTGCGGATTTTCGCCGACGAGGAAGGAAAGATGAATCGCTCGCTTGTGGATTGCAGCGGCGCCGCACTTGTCGTCTCTCAATTCACTCTCTATGGCGACGCGCGCGGCCAACGCCGCCCCGGTTTCACTCGCGCCGCCCCACCGGAAGATGCGAATCGCCTCTATGAAGAATTCGTCCGAGTATTGCGCGGCCTCGGTGTGCGCGTCGAAACCGGCGTTTTCCAGACGCACATGGAAGTTGAACTAACGAACGACGGGCCGGTGACGATCCTGCTCGATTCGGAAAAACTGTTTTAACAAACACTCATGGATGCATCAAAAAAACGTGTAGAGATTCGGATTCGCACGCCGCGGATCGAAGATGCCGCTTCCTTGGCGCGGCTTTCCACCCAACTCGGCTATCCGGCTACGCCGGAACAGGTCATTCCACGCCTGGAAGGAATTATCCGTGACCCCATGGCTGTGTTATTTGTCGCGGAGATGGAATCAGGCAATGCGGTAGGGTTCATCCACGTAATGCATCAGCACTTGATTGAATACGATCCGCGCGCGGAGATCGCCGCTCTGGTGGTGGATGAGGAGTGCCGCGGCTTGGGGATTGGACGCGCTCTCCTGGCTCGCGCTGAAGAATGGGCTCTTGAGCGCGACTGTCGGGTTCTCCACCTGCGCTCCAAGATTTCGCGCGCCGCTGCACACGCTTTTTATGAAGGTCTCGGCTACGAACATTTCAAGACGCAGAAAGCCTTTCGCAAAGACTTGAAATCGCGAAAGCAACTGTAGGCGGGACTCGCAAACCTCCGGTCGCGGCTTGTCTCTGCACGAGGCTCATGCCAAATTAGGAGTATGTCGCTGCGCTCATTTCATCGCATCGGACTCTTCGCCGCCGCATCCATCTTTTTGTTTTGCGCGCAGCTCGCGTCAGCCCAAGATCCCGAAGTGACCGTCCGCATCAACACGCATCCCCGCACATTTCTGGTTCATCTCCCCGAGGGCTACGATGCGAAAAAGCGCTATCCCGTCGTCCTCGCTCTGCATGGAATCGGTGGCGACGGCATGGTCATGGCACGCGTCTCGCACCTTGACGAAACCGCCGACCGTTTCGGTTTCATCGTCATTTATCCAAATGCCAGCGAAGGCCGCTGGACCATCCCTGATCCGCGCAGCGAAGGTGGGTTTGGGCGTGCAGGGCGTCGGCCCGGCATCTTTGATTTCCCCGGGGATCACCGCGGAAGAGACAACCGCGATATTGGCGGCGAGCCAATCAACGACATGCTTTATTTCGACGCCATGCTCGATAAAATCGAATCGGACTATCGTGTTGACGCGTCGCGGATTTACGCCACTGGCCTTTCCGACGGGGGGTTTATGGCCTTCCGCCTCGGATGCGATATGGCGCATCGCATCGCGGCAATCGCCACCGTCGCCGCCACTTTGCCGTTGGGGCTCTCGGGAACCTGCACGGATTGGGCCTGGCGCTCGGTTCCGCTGCTGATGATCAACGGCACTTCCGACCCCATCGTTTCTTACGGAGGTCGCCCGGGCCTGGACGTTCGCTATCCACTCCTCTCGGCCAAAGAAACTCTGAAGGTCTGGTCAAAAATGAATGGGTGCGGCGCCAAGCCTGTACGAACTACTCTTCCGGCGCGCACATCAGGCGGTATGGAGACGAAAGTGGACACCTACAGCGATTGCCGGGAAGGAGGCGCCGCAATTCTTTATAGCGTCGTCAAAGGCGGCCACACCTGGCCGGGCGGGGATCCATATATGCCCGAGCGCCGCACCGGCGCGACGAGCAACGACCTCGATGCGGGGGAAGTAATTTGGCGGTTCTTCGCTACGCATCCCATGCCACCACAAAAGTAGATTTCCGTCTCTAGCCCTTGCTCATCGCCCGCTCAACATGCAAGATGCAGTTATGCTTCGCAGAAATGCGCGCTCGCAATTCGTCCTCGTTTGTCTAATCGTGGGGCTGATTCTCCTCTTTGTTCTGCGCCGCTTGCGCGCGCAAGATAGAGGCGAGCAGGTTGAATCCGGCGGCCAGACGCGCACGTACCTTGTCCACCTTCCGAAGGATTACGATCACGCCCAACACTGGCCCGTTGTCTTTGTGTTGCACGGTGGCGGCGGCCGCGGTCAGGGCATTGACGTTCTCACGCACTTCGATGATTTTGCCGACCGCAACGGCGTCATCGCCGTCTTTCCCGACGGCATTACGAGCGGTTGGAATGACGGCCGGGTCGCGCCCCGTCTCGCTGTGCATACCGCCGATGACGTGGCGTTCATTTCCGCTCTGCTCGACAAGCTCGAATCGGAATACTCGATTGACTCCGCGCGCGTCTATGCCGCCGGTATCTCGAACGGCGGGTTCATGTCCTTCCGCCTCGGTTGCGAACTCGCCGCGCGCATCGCGGCCATTGCGCCGGTCGCCGCTGCGCTCTCCATGGACCTTGCGAAAACGTGCCATCCCGCGCGGCCCGTCCCCACGCTGATGATCAACGGCACGGCCGACCCGCTGGTGCCGTATCAAGGCGGGGAAGTCAACGCCAAAGGCGGTGAGATTTTTTCTGCCGAGATTTCGGCCCAGAAATGGGCGCAAATGAACGAGTGCCCGAATGCCTCGGCGACCACGACCGTGCCGCCGAAAACAAGCGGAGGACTCCCCACAAGAATTCTTCGGTACTCCGGATGCAAATCAGGGGCTGACGTGGAGCTCCACGCGATCGAAGGTGGAGGCCACACATGGCCTGGCGGCTTTCAATATCTGCCTGAACGCACCATTGGAAAAACAAGCCGGGAATTTGACGCAAATGAAGTTATCTGGAAGTTTTTTTCCGCCCATCCACTGCCATCAAAATAATCGCCGGAATGCGGCCCTAAAAACCGCCGCCTCCACCTCCACCGAATCCGCCTCCGGAAAACCCTCCGCCCCCGCCGCCTCCAAACCCGCTTCCGCCGCTTGCGCTCCTCGGCGCTGACACCATTGCCGCGCTCGTCTGCATCGACATCATGTGCATATCGGCGATAAGCATCATCGGATAGAAGTTGGGTCCGTACATCCCGCCCTGATACCACGAAGGCGGCTGCTTGCAGATGTCTCCGAATGCCGAGACCCACTTCTTCTCCACACCCAGCGCCATCGCAAATGGCAGGAATTTCTCGAACATCTCCGGCGTTTTCACCAGGCGCTCCATGCGGTCCGATTCCACGTGCTGCAGGAAATCCTCGAATCCCAGCGCCCCTTCGAGCGCTCGTTCGCCCTTGTTTGTCCGTGCGGGCATGAAGAAGCCGAACACCAGCATCACAATCCCCGTGGCGATGCCGGAAATAATGAACGCCAGCGGCGGCATCCCCAGACCCGCCGCGATCCAATTCCCAATGAGCGCGAGCATCACTCCCACGACGATCCCCCCCGCCATCCATCCGCCCCGCACATTGTCCGGGCGGTGCAGGTAATAGCCGTGCTCGAGCATTGAATCCAGCAGGCCATCCTTAATCGCAGGCAGGTCTTTATAGAAGTGGTTTTGCAAATCCGACAGGTTCACCGTATCGATCGCCCCGTTCGTAAACAGCGCCGCGAGCAGGCTCAGTTCGTGCGACTTCAACCCTTTCCAATCGCTCAGCGGTTTTTTCAGATGGAATGTATAGGTCTTATCGGAGTAAAGCCCCATCATGTGCTTGTTTTCTTTTTGCTCGATGGTGATGTAGCCGCGCACGCCCATGTCCACGAGCGTCGCCGTGATGTCCCGCATTTCCGCCGATGCGTCCACGAGTGTGCCGACTTCACCGGGCGTGAGGTCATCCGGCGGGTCATACCGCACCGCAATTGGGTTGCGTCTCGGGTCGCGCCCGTGCGTCCACCAAATCCAGAACATGATGAAGAATGCGACAAAGGGAATCACCAGCGGCCAGTTGCTGCGCACGAATCGAACGAACTTTTCGCCGGCGGTCGGCTCGTGCACGAAGCCCTTGTCCCAACCGATCACAACGGTAAGGCCTTCGCGGAATTCGAGCGTCCGCATCATCTCGATATCCACGCGGTTTGCGTTCTTTTCAATCCGCGCGTCTTGCGATTTCGACCCGTACGATCCCGTGAACGCCAGCGCGCGCAGCCCGGTCACTCCCGTCGGCAAAATAACATCCGCGGACGCGGCCTCAATCGGCATGTCCCAATCGTTGCCGGTCACATTCCAGTAGAGTTCATCGTGGTCCTCGAAAAACCGCAGCGCATCGCTCACCTTGTAGTGCACCACGATCGTCCGGGTCACGTCCGTGGCATCGGTTTCGTATATTTTGAGTTTCAGGTAGCCGCCCTTGCGGCTCGTGTCGTAGCGCAGGCTGGTGCTTGAATCGTCGGTTACGCTCACAACATCCACAAAGAGCGAGTAATTCAGCCCTTGCGGCGTTTCGTATTCGATGGGAATCGTGCGGTACAGGCCGTTCCAAGTTCCCGCAAAATGCGCCTGAATGGTTTCGACAACGTCCACCATGCCGTCCGGCGTGATGGTCACTTCCGTGTGGAACTTCTGGATGGTCAGCGTGCGCGCAAGCGCCGCATTCGCCGCAAGCGCGAGGAAGATCAGCGCCAGCAGCGCGCGCTTGGTGCACCCTACTTTTCTACGTCGAGCCCCCAGGCTCCCGCCTGGGGGCAGCTTAAGTTCGGTGCCCATTCGAGTTATTTAGTGGGCGTGCTGAAGCTCACCTTCGGAGCCTCGCGCTCGGCCGGCGCTGAAACCTCGAAGAATTCTCGTGGCTTGAAGTTGAACATCCCCGCGATGATGTTGGAAGGGAAGACCTGAATCTTCGTATTCAAGTCGCGTACCACGGCGTTGTAATACCGCCGCGCGTTCTGGATGGAATCTTCCAGTTGGGAAAGTGTGTTCTGCAGTTGCGTAAAGCTTTCCACCGCGCGCAATTGCGGGTATGACTCGGAAAGCGCGAACAACTGCCGCAGCGCGCCGCTCAACATGTTTTCCGCGTCGGCTTTCGCCGCGGGGCCTTGCGCGGCCATCGCCGAATTCCGCGCCTGGATCACCGCTTCCAGCGTGCCCTTTTCGTGTCCGGCGTAACCCTTCACCGTTTCCACCACGTTTGGCACCAGGTCATAGCGCCGCTTGAGCTGCACGTCAATATCCGACCAGGCGTTGTCGGCCTGCACCCGCAGCCGTATCAGCCCGTTGTAAAGCCCGATGACAATCACTACCACCAGTCCAACCGCAATCAGGAGAACCCAGGCAATGGACATGAGGGCCCCTCTTTCCGCGCGAATTCCCAGCGCACCCGCAATTCTTCATTCACTTTATACTGTGGTGTTTGCTCTGTAAAGGGAACGGGAGCAGGGGACTCGTTTGCGCTCCGCGGACGCTTACGCTTGCTACAGCGACTTGCGATGCAGCAGCCACGCCGTCAACGAAAGCGTTCCGACAATGAATATGCCAGTGGACCACAACGGCCACCACGAAGTGATTCCCTCACCTTGGATATACCTGGCCGCCGTTCCGCTTAGTTCTGAAGTCTTGGGGAGGATGCGATAGAGCCCGTCCAGTATCACATGCGACCATCTCGACGTCAGGAATTGATAGAGCATGCGCTCGCGTTGAGCAAGAATTGCGGAGACGATGTACACAGCCATCGCGAATAGGATTGGGAGTACTGCTCCAAGTCGAGGCAGGGTGGCAAATGCCGCAATGGCAAGGAGGGCGGCAAAGCTGAGTGTCTGCAAGAGGATAGAAACAGATAGAGGCCACGAAGATACCTTCGTTTGCCACCAAAGGTAAAAAGCTATAGGAGTTATCGCAACTACCACCGCAGTGAAGTACATCGTCACCCCAGCGAAGTAGCTCCCAAGAAGAATTTGCCACCGACTTGTGCCTTTTGATAGGGTCAACTCGACCCATCCCTTTTCAAGTGTCGACGACAGAACTGGTGCGGCTGCCAGAATAGCCAGTAAAATCCATAAAACTCCGCTAGTAAACTCCATCACAATTGTTAAGACACTGGGCACACCACGGTCCGCCGCCCAAAACATTCGTGGTCCCAGAAAAACAACCGGGCCGCGTAAGAACTTTACTTTGACGATCCAGATAAATACGATAGCGAGCACAACCGAGAGTCCTGTTAGGACCAACGCCATCCTACGATTGAACGAGTCACGAAGAGCAAATATGTATGCCGCGAGCATTACGCATCTTCTCCGGTGACAACCTTCAGGAAGAATTGCTCAAGCGAATTCTTCACCGGCTCAATCGCTTCAATCTCCACCGGCACAGCGCGCAACTTGTCCACGAGTGCGTTCAACTGCGCGCGGTCACGCGGTGCAAACCGCAGCGTTGCATCCTGCCACGTGCCCGCATTCGCCACTGCCGCGGCCGCCGCGCGGACGGCGTCATTCACAGCCGCAACTCGCACAATGTATTCGCCCGTGCCGCGCGTGAATTCTTCCGGCGTCGCCGCTCGTGCCACCAGCCCTTGATGCAGGATCACCACGCGGTCGCACACCTGCTCAACTTCCGAAAGCATGTGCGAATTGAGGAATATCGTCTTGCCCGCCGCGCGCAGCGAAAGCAGCATGTCGCGCACCTGTTTGCGCCCAAGCGGGTCGAGTCCGTCGGTTGGTTCGTCAAGGATCAACAGCTCCGGATCGTTTAGCAGCGCCTGCGCCAATCCAAGCCTCTGCAACATCCCCTTGGAATATGCCTTCGCGGGTTTTCTTACTCCCCCCAGCCCAACTTGATCGAGCAATTGCGGAATGCGTTTCTTCAGCGTCGCGGAAGGCACACCATTCAGCCGCCCCATGTATCGCAGGAATGCAGGCGCCTTGATGTAATCCGGCAGGCGCATCTGTTCCGGCAGGTAGCCGATTCGCCGCCGCGCCCTTGTGTCGCCCGGGTGGCTGTCGAGCAGGCGTGCAGTTCCATTTGTCGGTGCGGCCAACCCCAGCAGAATCTTGACGAGAGTTGTTTTGCCCGCGCCATTCGGCCCCAGCAGTCCAAACACAGTTCCGCGCTCGACGCTCAGTGACACCCCATTCAGCGCCGGAATTTCCTTGCGGCGAAGTGTGACGTATTTCTTGTGCAGGTCTTGTGTTTCGATGGCTGGGGTTGTCATCGCTGGTTATTACGCCAAATGGCGTCGCAAAGTTTCCTGGTCAGGCAAAAATGTAGTGAGCCCTGTTCTCGGCTCGGTCTGATTTTAGCCAAGGCTGCCGTCCATGTGCGGGCGTCCTGCGGCACCGTTGTCGAACGCGCTAACGCCAGAACTATCTTTGGCTATTTATTGACAATTGAGTTATCTTTCTGCCCCGCGCCTTTCGCGCCAATTCTCGCGTCGCGCGCCCATTTCATGCTCTTCAAGAGTTTTAGCGCCGCCGTCTATGGCATTGACGCGTACCTCGTCGAAGTTGAGGTAGACGTCGGCTCGACTCGCATGGGCGACTTCAACGTCGTCGGCCTGCCTGACATCGCCGTTAAGGAAAGCCGCGAGCGCATCAAGGCCGCTCTCAAGAATTGCGGATTCGATTTTCCCTCGCCCCAGAGCGTCACCGTCAACCTCGCCCCCGCCGACATCCGCAAGGAAGGCTCGGCGTTTGACCTTCCCATGTCGCTCGGCATTCTCGGTTGCCAGGGCACATTTTTCGGCAAGGCGCTCGATAACCATGTCTTTCTCGGTGAGCTTTCTCTCGATGGCGGCGTGCGCCCCGTACGTGGCGCTCTATCCGCCGCGCTCGCTGCCCGTGAGCGCGGCATCAAGCGCGTCGTCGTCCCCGAGATAAACGCGCGCGAAGCAGCCGTTGTCGAAGGCATCGACGTGTTCGCCGTCCGCTCGCTCCCGCAGACCGTGGACCTCATCAATGCGCCCGAATCCTTCACGCCCGTGCGCTGTGACGTCCGCGCCATGCTCAGCCAGGCCGCGCAATATCCCGTGGATCTCCGCGACGTCCGCGGCCAGATGGCCGCCAAGCGCGCGCTCGAAATCGCCTGTGCCGGCGGGCACAACATCCTTCTCCTCGGCCCGCCCGGAGCGGGGAAGACGATGCTCGCCAAGCGCATCCCCACGATTCTTCCGCCGATGTCGCTTGAAGAAGCCATCGAGACGACGCGCATTCACAGCGTCGCGGGAGTCCTCGACGCCTCCTGCGGTCTCGTCGGCACGCGACCCTACCGCTCGCCGCACCACACTATTTCCGACGCCGGCCTCATCGGCGGCGGCGCAATCCCACGCCCCGGCGAAGTCTCGCTCGCGCACCACGGTGTGCTCTTCCTCGACGAGTTGCCCGAATTCGAGCGCAACGTCCTCGAAGTCCTTCGGCAACCGCTCGAAGAGGGGAATGTCACCATCGCGCGGGCCGCGCTTTCCATCACATTCCCATCGCGCTTCATGCTCGCCGCCGCGATGAACCCGTGCCCCTGCGGTTTTTTCGGCGACCCAACGCGCGAGTGCCGCTGCACGCCTCCGCAAATCCAGCGTTACGTCAGCAAGATCTCCGGCCCGCTCCTCGACCGCATTGACATCCACATCGAAGTCCCCGCCGTGAAATACAAAGAGCTGCGCAGCGACACGGACCTCGAAGACTCCGCCGCTGTGCGCTCCCGCGTTGTCGCCGCTCGCAACCGCCAGCTCACGCGCTTCGCCTCGGACAAGATTTACGGCAACGCGCAGATGTCTTCGCGTCTCATTCGCAAGCACTGCGGTATCTCCGCCGACGGGGAAAAGCTTCTTGAAAGCGCCATCTCCCGACTCGGACTTTCCGCTCGCGCCCACGACCGCATCCTCAAGGTCGCCCGCACCATCGCCGATCTCGATCCCTCCGCCAACATTGAGCCCAAGCACTTGGGCGAGGCAATCCAGTACCGCACCCTTGACCGAAGCTATTGGGCATAATCTAGCTTTCGACGAGGGGAGATTATTGCCTCTGAGCCAATTGCACTCCAATGTTCTGTATCGGGACCGACGCCCTTTGATCGTGACGATACAAGGTTGCACTCTCGACCCCCCTGTCGAGCGCGACAACATGCTAACGTCACAGGAGAAGCGGACGCGATTTCACACGCACCAGATCCGAGGAATTGACCGACGAGGAGCCCCACAAGAGGAAGCAATGCCGCCGCAGCCGATCACATATATAAGCTATGCCGACTTAACTAAGAAGAAATGCACCCTCGAAGATCTTAGAATTCGTCTGCGGATGTTCGCTCGTGGGCCCACCCTTCGTACATGCAGTGTACTAAATAGCCTTCTTGAGAGTTGGAAACAGAACTACAACAAGAATTTGCACGAAGAACTTGTGCGCGACGCATTTACGCCAACGTTGGCAGAAATGCTCCTTTCTCTGAATCGCCCTATCTTCCATCGCCAACAGATAATGTTCGTAATGAAGGAGGCTACGCAGTTCTGTCCCGAGGTGGGGCGAGATCCTAGACTCCCCCACTGGGGTGGATTCGGAGTCGTTCTACTAATGGCCAATGATTTTCTTGGTTCACAGGAACGTCCATATAAGACGGAAGAAGAAAGACTCTTGGATCTGATTGTCCGTCTTCTTCCCAGCGTTGAAAGCTCACATTTTCATCAGTTCCAAACAAAAATGATGCGTTCCTTGCAATCGCAGCGAAGATTCCGAACATGGTGCCAAAAACGCGCCGCGGCCAGTTGCGCTGGGCGAGGAATGCGTCCAGAGTGTTCAAATTGAACACCGGCAAATCCTGATCCAAATCCTGCACACTGCGGCGAAATGAATCTCCAAGAGTTCCCGGAGGCACGGTCGTCCGCGCAATTACGTTTATTCCTCGCATCGGTTGCTGGCGGTAGGGTAGGTAAATGATGGGTTCACGTACATCCTGTCCCACATTGTTCTGGGCGAGGCACAACGGGATTCTCGGCGTCTAGGACGGCCCCGCGGATCAACCTGAGACCACGAGGCGGCTTCCCCCGCTACGGGGGCCGCTTGTAATGCCAGGTCAAATTGCATGCAACGGATTGAGAGTCAAATCAATTGCTAATGGGCCACCGCCGTCAAGTTCGAAGCTGGGTTCACTAGTGTTCGCGGAACAATGAAAGCTCCCATATCCCAATTGCCCGTGGCTAGTCGCGCATTCCCGGCCTTATCCACGTTCAATTGCGCAATGCCGAGCGACGTGAGGTTCGCTCCAGCCCCACTCACCGGAGAACCTAAGTTCGGAATGAAGTTCCCGTTCAGGTTAGGATTCGCTGAGATCGAGTGGGAATCGTTTCCAGTGCCTGCGCTCCACGCCGCGAGACTCGAGAAGCTACTGGAGCCCCACTGCCAACCACCGTTTCCGATATTGAAAAAGTCATTGAAGTCAGAAGTCTTCGGTTCCTTGCCGTCGTCAAAATATGCCCAGTTCGCCCCGACGCAGATGTTGTTCTTCACTATCCAGTTGTTGTTCGTGAGCAAGCCATTGGCCGCGCGGAAACATGCGTTACTCGCTCCATTCGTCACGACGACCGTGTTGTTGTAGATAGTCAGCGTGTGCTCGCAATCCTGGGAATAGAAGTAACTCCCCGTGCCGGATGAGAAGCCGCTGTTGCTGTTCCCCGTGTCCACGATCACATTGTTGAAGAAGAGAGCCTTGTTCGTGCTGCTCGCGCTGCAGGAGCTTCCGCCTTCACCGATGAACATCAGCGCGGTCGAACCGGAATTCGTCGGGGAAATCCCCGTGAAAAGGTTGTTGTAGATAAGGCTAGAAACGTTGTCCTGCGATCCACCGTTTCCGGTGTTGTACTGGTGGATCATTTCATAATGCTCGAAGCCGCCCGGCACTGACCACACGCTTGAGTAATTTATGTTGCTGTCGTGGAATTTCATGTTCAAGAGAATGTTCGAGCCGGAGCCGCTGGCGTAGTTCAGGACACGCCCCACACTTCCGTCTGCCGTAATAGCCGCAAACTCATCCGTTGAGTTCGATGTGGGGTCAATCTCCATCCCTTCCGCGCAGCCGAGCAGATTCACATTATGAATGAAGGTGTTGTTTGTTCCGTTCGCGCCACTGATGCAGATGGAGCCGAACCCGTTGTTGGCCGTGCCGCTGTAAACGTACATCGGGCCGACCGTTCCATTGCGGATTTCGACATTGTTCCAGCCAGCGCCATTGGAACCAATACCGATAGCATCCAACTGCGAACCGAGCGTTGTGCCATTGTTCGGGCACACCACCGCAGTTGTGTTCCCTCCGAGGTCTAGCGTAAGGAAGGAAAGTGTGTTGATGAAAACGGCTCCGTTGGATGCGTTGCATACTCGTACGCTTGCGCCCGTGTCCCATTGGAGAACTACAGGATTTCCAGAGGAGCCGCCATTGCGCGGCGCAACCTGTGATGTGATGGTGCCGCAGAGAAAAACGGTATCTCCGGCGCTCAACGACGTTCCGTTAAACGTGGCAACGGATATGGCCGTCTGGCCGTTGCAGGCGGTACCTGCTGACAATACCCCGCCGCCCTGCGAGACGTAGCGTGTCGTTGGGTAAGCGCTAGTTGCCAGAAGTCCCAGAAACAAAGGTACAAGAACCACTGCAAGAATCGATCTTCGCATGTGCACTCCCCTGTGCAATGCTCAGATTACCGGGCAAGATGGTGTGCGGCCTACTGTCCCAACGACCAGCTTTGGGACAGCCACCGAACCTACTGTTGTGCTCCGCAAAAGTTCCGTACGGCAAGCAATCCATGCCCGGATCGCGATGAAAACCAAGGATTTGCCTTCCCAGTCAGTGTGTGACATCCGGCGGCAGTATGCCGACTTTTCCAGCTGGGCTCCGCAAGAATTCTGTCCGGCAAGGTGTCGGTCGCCAAAATTCGAAACGGCTGCGGGCTTGCTGTTTTCCGGATGTAGACGATTTTGTGGCCGCGAAAGCGTCAAACTTCCCGAAGTTCAACATGGTTCAACAAGCAGGCCGCAAACGCTTCAACATCAAACACTTAGAATCGATAGGAATCCATGGATTTCAACAGGCGCTGGCTTGCCCACAAACACATATTATCGGGCAGGGGCGTTCAGACTAGCATCAACAAATCGCAAATCTCTCTACTTATCCTGCACAAACAATGCGTTCGCCGTCTCAAGATGCCGGAATTTATAACCTGCCTTCGTAAGCAGATCAATTGTACTGTAGATTCTCTCCATCAAATTGGCGTCGATCGGGCTCCGGATTTCGTCGAACTCGAAACAAAGCACGCCCGGCAGCATCCCGCTCTCGATGATATTTCGGAGGACGACATATTCGGATCCCTCAACATCCATTTTCAAGACGTCGATATGGCGAATTCCGATTTCAGAACAAAGAGTTTTAAGTGTCTCGCACTTTGCCTCGAACCATTCGTTTGTCTTTTGAAGGTTGACGATGGAATGGCTCACATGATGTTTGTCTTTCGGGGCAAAAAACCGTTTCGTTGTGTTTTCATCCCAAAGTCCAATGTCAATAAACTTGAATCGGCTTTTATCGAATCCTTTTAAGTCATAGAGATCATTCGGGGAGTTGTTTATGCCCACCGGCGGACCGCCTTCAGCAGCTTCAAGCACGCGCGTGACGTGTTCTTTCGCGCGTGGCGTCGGGTCCAGAGTAATGACGTTGAATCCCTTCTTGTTGAGCGCCACATCAAAACTGATGTCCTCACCTGCGCCGACGCACACCGCAGTTCCCCCGGACTTGACTGCCGAGGCAGGAACCGTCCATCCGCAGCGCTCTGTTCCAAGTCTCACAAGTTTGGAGTCATCCCGATCAAGGGATTTCTCCAGCCGCCGCACCCACAACGGCCTCCGAATCCTGTTCGCGATATCGCTCAAGAGTCCAATTCCCATCTCCGGCCACACCTCGTCTTGCCGGTGAATTTCTTTCTCAATCGTTTCATTTTTTTTCGCATTTTCACAGAGTACAGAAGTTTCATGACGCAAATTTATAAACTACCCTCCCCCTATCCGGTTCAATTCGGTGCAGTGCATCTCTACTCCCTTGCAAAGCGATCGCCCCAATTGACTTCCCCCGGAACCCTGTGCTACCCATAGCTACGCTTTGAGCCATCCTCCAAACGGTCGCCCCACTGAGGGCACTCAGCGTATCGAAGTCACTCTCGAGTCACTGCTCGATAGCGTTAGCTTGGCCGAAGAGATGTGCACTCGCATCGCGGGCGCCGCTGGTTTCGATGACGACGATTGTTTCAAAATTGGGATGTCCGTCCGCGAAGGCGTCATCAACGCCTACAATTACGGCAGCCAGAAGCAGCGCGACAAAAAGATCTTCCTCACGTTTGAATTGACTCCCGATAAGCTTGTCATTTACGTTCGCGATCAGGGCCAAGGCTTCCGTCTCAACGAAGTCCCCGACCCGCTCGCCGACGAAAATCTCTTAAAGAGTTCCGGCCGCGGCATTTTCCTGATGCGCTCATTCATGGACGAATTCGACGTCCATCTTCCCCGCGAGGGCGGCGCGGAAATCGTCATGGCCAAGCGGCTCCACCACGGAGCCCAGTCCGAGCCGCGCGCCAGTTAGCTGTTTCAGCAAAAGGAGTGTCCCCGGTGAAGTTTCGGGTTACACCTCGCGTTTCCAGCAGCGTCCTTATCTTGGACCTGAGCGGTACTCTCAAACTTGGCGAAGGCAGCGCCGAGTTCCGTAACGCCATCCGCAAATATCTCGACGAGGGCCAGCGCCGCATTCTGCTCAACCTCGCCTCCGTCGAACACCTCGATAGCAGCGGCATCGGCGAACTCGTCAGCGCGTATTCCACCGCGAAGCGCTTGGGCGGCGAGGTAAAACTCCTCAAGCTCAGCCGCGCCGTGGACAACGCGCTCCTCGCCACCAAGCTGTACACGATCTTTGACATTTACACTGACGAGGGCGAAGCCGTCGCCGGCTTCCGCTGATTATCTTTCTCCAGCTTCCGCCACAAATCCTCTTTACACCCGCCCAAAACTTATGCCAGCATGTCGGCGCGTTTGTGGGTCTTGTAATTCCGTAGGTGAACGGGAGCTCGCCTGCCTGCCGCTCGGCGGAAGCAAGCTGGTTTTTTGTGGCACCGATTGGCGTTACGCCCAGAATTCGCAATATCTTGATACAGGAGAACGCCAATGAGCAGGGAACAAGGCACAGTAAAATGGTTCAACGCAGCAAAGGGTTACGGATTCATCTCACGCCAGTCAGGCGAGGACGTTTTCGTGCATTTCTCGGCGATCGAAATGGAAGGCTACAAGTCCCTCAATGAAGGCCAGACCGTCGAATTCGAGGTGAAGCAGGGCCCCAAGGGCCTTCAGGCGGACAAAGTAACGGCGCCTTCCTCCTAAAAGGCTGCCGCCCAATCTCAAAGGGCCCTGCACGGCGTTCCCGGGCGGGGCCTTTTCCGTTTGTGATAAGATTGCTGTTTCGCCAGAGGGCAGGGAACGAAACCGTGTCGCAGCA
Source organism: Terriglobia bacterium (assembly GCA_041484365.1). Classification (GTDB taxonomy): domain Bacteria; phylum Acidobacteriota; class Terriglobia; order Acidiferrales; family UBA7541; genus DASTCZ01. The sequence goes on from JBGPHM010000022.1 coordinate 21,525, forward strand.
TATCTCCCGCAAGGATCTGAAGAAGGACGATGTCCGCGAGGCCTTTGTCCACGGCGGCGAAGCTGTCGCTTCTCACAAGAAACTCGTCATCCAGATCGCCACAATCGTGCTCGTTATCGTCGTCGCCGTTCTCGGCTGGCGGTGGTACACGCAGTGGCAGTCCGGCAAAGCCTCCATCGAGCTTGCCAACGCCATGAAAACCTACGACGCGCGCATTCACGCCGCGGGCGAGCCGACCGATCCCAACGAACCCAGTTTCTTCGACGAGAAAATTAAGTTTGACTCAGCCGCCAAGGAATTCACCGTTGTCGCCGACCGCTACAGCCGTACGCTCCCCGGCCAGAGGGCGCGCTACTTTGCCGCGCTCTGCGACGCGAAACTCGGCCGCAATGACCGCGCCGCCTCCGAATTCGAGGCCATCGCCAAGAACAGCAACGCCGACATGGCGGCGTTTGCGAAATTCCAGCTTGCGGTCGTTTACGCCAAACTCGGCAAAAGCGATCTGGCCGTGCAAACTTACAAAGACCTCATGGCCAACCCGACCGTCCTCGTTTCCAAGCCGCTCGTCATGCTCGCGCTCGCGGATTTCTACACCAAGACCAATCCGGCTGAGACCGTCAAGCTCCTCAATCAGGTGAAGGCGGAGTTCCCTGAATCGCCCGCCGCCCAGGAAGCCGACAAGCGCCTCGAAGCCGCCGCCGAGTTCGCCGGCCATTCCTGAAGTCCGGTTTCTAATTCTGTGAATTGTTTCTCTGCGTTCCTCTGTTAACTCTGTGCCTCTGCGTTATCTCTTGTGTTCGGCGCTTTATCGCTCCCTTTCAATTTTGCCGCCCTGCCTCCGCATAGAATAGAATTGCTTTATGCCCCCGCCCCACCTCGCGCCTTACGCAATGGACGTCGCGCAATCCCGCGGGCGCAAGTATCCCGAGCCGGAGCATCCCTACCGCAACGCCTACGCCCGCGACCGCGACCGCATCATTCACGCGCGCGCGTTCCGCCGTCTCGAGGCCAAGACGCAGGTCTTCACCACGCGCTATTCCGACCACTTCCGCAACCGCCTCACGCACACGCTTGAGGTCGCGCAGATCGCCCGCACCGTAGCCGGCGCGCTCGGCCTCAACACCGACCTTGCTGAAGCCCTCGCGCTCGTCCATGACATCGGCCATCCACCCTTCGGCCACGCCGGCGAGCACAAGCTCGATGAACTCCTGCGGCCATTCGGCGCGCACTTTGACCACAACCTGCACGCGCTCCGCATCGTCGAGCTGCTCGAGCAGCGCTACGTCACCTTTCCCGGCCTGAATCTCACGTTCGAGGTGCGCGAGGGAATCGTCAAGCACTCGCGCGAATATCGCGCCGCCGAACATCCTGAACTCGCGGAATATCTGCTCGACCTTCGCACGCCGCTCGAAGGCCAGCTCATAGATTTCGTGGACGAGATCGCTTACAACACGGCGGATATGGACGACGGCATCGAAGGCGGGCTCATCACGATTGACGACGCCTGCAAACACATTCCCGTGCTCGGCGGATTCTACGAAGAAATCCGCCGCAAGAATCCCAGCGCCCTCGCAAAAGTTGTGTTCAGCGAAGCCAATCGGCGCTTGCTCGATTTCCTTGCAACCGACCTCATTGAGTCCACGCATGAGCGCGTGGAAAAAAATAAAATCAAATCAGTTGCGGCCGTGCGCGGCTTCCGCGCGAAGTTGGCCGGCTTCAGCGAAGAAGTATCCGAAATAATCACTCAACATCTGAAGAAGTATTTGTCCGCCTATCTTTACAACCATCCGGCCATGATCGAGGATCGCGACCGCTCCGTCGCCGCGCTCAGTGAACTTTTCCACTACTACATGGAGAAGCCCCAATCGCTGCCGAAGTTTTTCCTCGACCGCGAACCCGCCGATGGCCGCGCCCGCGTCGTCTGCGACTACATCGCGGGCATGACCGACAACTTCCTCCTCCGTCTCCACCATGAACTCCTCGGCCCGGCCACCGCTCAGTAGTTTACCTGCCGGCTACGCATGGCCTGCCTGCCGCCTGCCTGTCGGCCAGACAGGGTAGGCAGGCACAGGTTTTAGCCTGTGGCCTTTTGTTCTTCTAACTGCACACAGGCTGAAGCCTGTGTTACCCCATCCATCGTTTGTTGTCATCCTGACGCGCTCTTTGCGTCTCGCGGCTGACTCTGTGCTATTTTCCTATCATGCCTGCGCAGTGAACTGAAACTTTCGGCACCGCAAGGAGTACAATGCATAAAGAAGACAAGCTATGGCAATGAATCCCGAACGGGCAAGTCTCCTCGCTACGTTATTGCGCGAAATGCGGAAACAAAATGGCGATTACATTCCAGAGGAGGCTTGGTTGGAAGTGCACCAAACCTTCTCATTGCCTTACATTGAGCTCGTAATACCGCGCTGGGCTAACGGTAAGTGGGAGGTATTTTTGACCCGGCGCCCCCATGACGATTCATATTGGCCTTCCATGTGGCACCTTCCGGGGGGAATTTGGCGAACGACCAAATCGCAAACCATGGCCTGTCAGTCAATCGCCTCGCGCGAATTAGGAACGCGCGTGACAAATATCAAAGAAGTCATGACCCATAAATGGAAAACGCACCCATACGGGCGGCCTATCTCCCATGTCTGCGTATGCCGACCAAAAGGGAGGTTGCGAAGAGCTGCAGACAGGGGATACTTTGAACGGCTACCAAAGCCATTTATCCGGGAGCAGATCGAGTTCGTCGAAAAATGCATTCACTACTTGCGGGAGAATTCAGCCGAGACTCAATAGAATTCTCATTTTTTTCGGCTGATGGTAGTCAGGAGCCGCCTGATCGCTTTAATGTCTCCAAGCCATGGTGTTCTGCCGAACGCATAGAGGAAAGGCCATTGAGGACCCCTATAGTCGGGTTTGACCACACCGAGCTTGCGCGATATGCCCGTTACAATTCTAACTACTTTCAATGACAAGCCCGCAATGCCGAAGGCGCGCGCCGGCTCCATCAAAACCTCTGCCAAATTGATGAGAAAATCGCCTGCCTCTCCCATCCGTTCAAGTCGGTTCTTTGGAAAGATGCGCGTCAAATCACCTTTGTCGCTTTCTACCTCATTTAGCAGGCTACGCAAGACATAAGAATCAATATCCTTGGGGGACTCCTTTGTGGCGGCGTTCGCCATTTTAGCCATCCACTTGCCAAGTTCTCTGTGTCCGTCACTCCCGACAAATCCTTGTAAGGAATGCGTTTTTTGCAATCCCTCTAGATGGCGAAGCAGATCATGGGTTGCACTCGCCACGTGGCTTGCACCGCTTGAGCTTGAAGAATCGCTCCTCTGCAGAAAATCATCATTTCCTTCAAGAAGGCTAAAAAATCTACCGTCGCGCTCCGATAGAAACGGCGCCTGTACATCCGCCAATTCAATCGCTCTAGCGTGATTCCTTGCATCCCGCAAGACTTCGCGTGCGGCAAGAAACCTCTCCTTCCTCGAATACTGCTTCTTGGTGCTGAGCGGGCCTAGTTTTTGCCTAACCTTATCGATGGAACCAAGAGGTAGATTCCGACTCCAGACAAGCTCCCATACAGCAGGTACTCGGCTCGGCTCTTCTTGAAGGATTCTGTCCGCTGTCTTGTACCCATCCTCGTCCTCCACCACTCGGACCCTACGCTTTCCTTTATCTTTTTCGGACTCGTCATTGATGCATATCGCCCTAATTGCATCATCAATTGCTGGAATCCATTTTCCCCCGTCCCAAGGGTGCTCTTCGCGGGCATGTCTGTCGTAAATCCACCGTCCGCGGCCAATAATCCGGATGTATCCAGCATCAACCCAATCGATGAACTGTTTCGGGCTGATTCTGCAACGACCAGATTCGTAGTACCGCTTCATCAGAATCGTTGAAGGCGACCAAAGAACTAGTGGATAGCTAGACGCGACCATCCGATGAAGGTTTTCGAATCCGGATCGGCGGTATTCGCTTATATGACAAAAAGTGGGGAAAATACGCTCCAGCGATTGCTTCAATGGCCACCCCCATAGTTTGAGTTGCTTCACACCTCGAAGTGAGAATACCTAACCCAATTCCTTAAATTAATTGTCGTCGCACATTCTCCTCGGGATCATAGAGCTCCGATGAAAGAGCTATTAGAAACATGTCACGCGCGCCTATGTTTTGAATTGCGTGTGAACATAGCGGCTCGATCAAAATTGCCTTTGTCCCAGACCCACTAAATTTAAGCTTTTGGACATTTGTGCCCTCGCCTTCATCCCAACGAGCGACCCAATCCTCGACGTAAGTTACGATGAGTACTTCTTTGTGCCGCAGATGAAAATGATTCCCGCGAACTGCACCGGGCATGATTGACGCTATGTGGATGTCCAGTAATTTTCCTAAGAAGGAAAACACAGACTCAGGAATACTGAAACTCCTGCCTCTGACGTCCCCTCGGTCTGGAATGTCTAAGAAAGTGATCATTTGAGTCATCACCACTCACCGTAACTTCGATCTACTAATAGGCAATAGAACAGAATATGAATATATACTATCTTGATGAACTATTTTATATCTAATCTATATCTAAGTTGGCAGAGAAACTGTTTCACGGCGGGCGGCACAGCCTTTGCGTCTTTCCGTGTTGCCCCTACTTCGCGGAGCGAGGAGTGCGGCTCTTCGCCTTTCGTCCATGGGTAATCCTTAACCCATAATTTTGGAGTTATATACTTTAGTCCCTCCTCGCCCAGTTTGCGGGAAATCGTGGGAGGTCGCGGGATGAGTTACTGAAATGGACAGGTTGTGAACACTACCCGAAATTGAGACTTTGGTTTCATAGACAGCCTTTATTGCGTGTGCTAGCTTTAAGTTCTTGAAGAGGGCGGCTAGGGATTTGAACCCTAATCTGAGGGGTACGAACCCCTCTTACCTGTCCATAGGGCCGCCCTTCGCTTCCTTTACGTAGTACCCCAGAACACTGTCCGAAGCTACTGTCCTAAAGGCCAGTATTGGGTCAGCCGGAAAGCGCAATAAAATGCTCGCCCTGCTTTGTCAGCACACGGACTTCTAAATTTTGTTAGGGATGTTTATGCGGCGATCTTGAGTCCCACCGCCGAGATTGTCGAGGCTATTCTAAAAAACCTGACTGATAGGTTTGCTTTGGCCGCAATTTCCGCTAGGGACTAAAGTATATAATTCTCCGTAATTTCCATTGACATTTACTATAACTCTATGGTAATCTCTCTTGCAGATTGCGACGCCCGTTTCGAATTGAGTTCCAAAACGGGAAATGTCGCCCCTGCCAGGAGTGAAAATCGCCTAATTAGATGGCCCCTCGTAAGTGATAGAAAACATTGGACTTTAAGTCCTTTAGAATCAGCACTTACAGACCATCGAAAGCCGGTTTCCGTAAGTCATTGAAAACACTGGGGACTGTTACCTTATGAGTATACAACCTAAGTCCTTTGTTTGCAACACTTACAGAAATCGCGTCTGTAAGTCCTTTATCTCCAACACTTACAAAAAGTGGGGGACGGGGTATGTAGCGCCACCCTTCAGGGTGGCATTTTCATCTCTCGATTGCCACATGGAACCAACTAGAATCCGTGCCACCCTAAAGGGTTGGCGCTACACTACTGGCCGAACAATTAGGCTAGGAGGGGCGAATTGAAATCGAGACGAATGTTGCCAACAGGGATCGCCGCCGCAATGGCCCTGGTTGCGATCAGCGCTCTAGCCGGTCTTCCCGCGAAAACCGTGGGACAGGTCGCGGCGCAAGGCCCGGCGCTAGCGAATGCCGAGGGCATCAAGGTCACCGTGGACCGCAACACGGGCAACGCGGCCACTTACGAATTCAAGTTTGCGCATGTGCCCTCGCCGGTTGCGAATGACGCCGCCGCGCGGGCAGAGTTGCTCCTGATCAACGGCAGAGTGGATCCGGAAAGCGGCGGGCTTGCCTGCCTGACGGATGGACGACTGCCAACGCAGGAGGACGAGCCTGAATCAAACCTCTTCTTCGACGTGGGCACGTGGGGCGGACGCTTCCGCATGGACCTCGGCAGCGCGATCGAAGTCGCGCAGGTGAATTCCTATTCGTGGCATTACGGCGACCGCGGGCCGCAGGTGTACGTGCTCTATGTGAGCGACGGCACTGCGCCGAATTTCAATCCCGCGCCGAAGACGGACGTTGACCCGACGACGGTCGGCTGGCAGCGGATTGCGCGCGTGGATACGCGTCCGATGCGCGACGGCGAGGTGATTAAGGAAGGCTATGAGTTGGGCGGGCAGTATGGCGTGAGCATCACTCATGCGAGCGGCAGCATCGGAAGATTCCGGTACCTACTCTTCGATTGTTTTGAAGATGAGACCGAAGACGATTACGGCAACACGTTTTACAGTGAAATTGATGTGGTAGCGAAGAAGCAGCCGTGAGGAGGAACTTTGCGGCTTATCGCAAGAACGGCCCCAATTCCGTCATTCCGAGCGAAGCGAGGAATCTGGCCTTGCGGAGAGCCAAGAAAAAGAGAGATTCTTCGTCCGCCGCGGCGGACTCAGAATGACAACAAAGGCTTACCAGAGAAGGAGAGATTCCTCACCCGCTACGCGGTTTCGGAATGACGGCGGGGCGGGGTGGAATGACGGCACTTAGACCATGCGCGTAACCCAGCATCCGTTTGAGAATTTGCGCGTGGTCCTGGTGGCGACGCGGAACCCGCTCAACCTCGGAGCGGCGGCGCGCGCGATGAGCAATTTCGGCGTGCGGCGGTTGCGCGTCGTGAATCCGTATGATCCCGCGTTCCGCGAGGCGAAGTCGGCCGTCGGCGCTTCGCACGTTCTGAAGCACGCGGAGGTGTTCGCGAGCGTCGCGGACGCGGTGGCCGATTGCACGCTCGTCGTGGGCACGACGGCCGTTCGTCACAGGGAATTGCAGCACCAGCTTAAGCGCTTGGAAGAGGGGGCGCGGCTAATCCGCAAGCGGCTGGCGGCAGGCGCTGGAAAAGACGGAAAGCAGATTCTTCACCCGCAGGCGCGGGTTCTGAATGACAAACAAAATCTCCTACGCAGCAAATTGTCCAAGGAGGATTCACGGAAGGAGGCGAGGAAGAAAAGAAACTGCGTGGCCATACTCTTCGGGTCGGAGAAGCGCGGGCTATCGAACGCGGACATGAGCCATTGCCACTGGCTGATGCGCATCCCGACGCACGAAGAAAATATCTCGATGAATCTCGGGCAGGCCGTGGCGGTGTGTCTTTACGAATTGGCGCGTGACCCGAAGGCGGCGAAGCAATCAGAGAAGTTGGAACTAGCGCAGTCGGCGATTGTCGAGCGGATGACGGACTTCCTGTTTGAGGCGCTGGAAGCGAGCGGCTATTTCAACCTCCGAATCGTGCCGGATGTGAAGGAGCGGATCCGGCGTCTCGTCCGGCGCCTGAATTTGCCCGCGCGCGACGCCGATGTTTGGCTGGGCATCATGCATCAGATTGTGTGGAAGCTGAAGGGTGGGGTGCTGAAGGGGCCGGAGCAAGTGAAAAAAACTTAGAGCGGCGCCGTGCGAAAATGGATACATTTGGGGTTGTAGCAGACGGATCCTTCGCTGCGTCCCGATGAAAGGCACCGGGACTCCGCTCAGGATGACAACTTTTTGGGGTGGGGCGCAACGCGAAGGCTCGGAAGCATTCGGAGGAACGCGTGGGCATGACGAAGAACATTTTTCGCGCGACGCTGTTCGTGCTGATGGCGTGGATGGTGGCGCCGCAGGCGGCCCGCGCATGCGATTGCGTGAACGCCGGCCTGCCATGCAAAGCGTTTGGGAATACTCCCGCAATCTTTGCCGGGCGGGTGGCAAAGATCACCGCAACCTCCAGCGGCTATCACCAGGTGACATTTTATGTGACCCAGGACTATCGCGGTTTGAATATGAACGAGAAGATCGTAGATGTGCTGACGGGAATGGGCGGCGGCGATTGCGGCTATGAATTCAAACAGGGTGTCAGCTATCTGGTCTATGCCCTCAACGGCACACCAACTATGGGAGAAGCAGGCAAGCTCTTCGCGACAATCTGTACGCGCACGCGCCCACTCTCTGAAGCGAAGGACGACATTGAATATCTCACCAAGAAGGACGACCCGGCGCGCGGCGCGGGAATCGAAGGCGACATTTATGCGCTTGCCCGCGACGCGAAGAACGTCACAACGGTGACCGGGCCGCTGGCGGGAATCACCGTGGTCATTTCAGGCGTGGCGGTGCGCAAGACGGTGGTCACGCGCAAGGACGGCCATTTTCAGATTTGGGGACTCGATCCCGGGAGCTATCGCGTAAGCCCCACTCTTCCGGGCGATTATCTGAAGACCGCGCAAACCGTGAAGCTCGCCGCGTTGACCTGCGAAGAGGTCCATTTCCTCGCTACACCCCCGCCCAAGAAAGTCCCCAAATAGTTAAATAAACCGCACTTTTGAGGCTTTCTTGACTTGGGTGGGAGCGGGCCTTATCATGGAAATTCGCCGGTTTTCCGGCATTTTTTATGTTTCTAGACGTCAACGAACTCGCAGTCCACAAAGTCCGCATCAGCAAGGGCTTCGCGCCGGGGACTATCGATTTCCAAACCAAGGACTTCCGGCAGCTCGAGCCGATCGAGGTGCGGGCCACTGCGGAACTGATCGAGGGACAGATCCGTGTATCGGGCACGCTGCATACGCGGTTGGAGCTGGTCTGCGCGCGCTGCCTGGAAGAGGTGACTGAGGAAGTGTCGCGCGAGTTTGACTTGTATTACCGGCATTGCAAAGACGAGCCGCGCGCGGAAGAGATGCGCCTGAAAGATGACGACACCGAGATCGGTTTTTTTGAGGGCGAGGGAATTTTCCTGACGGACATCCTTGCAGAGCAGGTGCTGCTGGCCATCCCTGTCAAAGTCATTTGCCGCAGCGATTGCCGCGGGTTGTGCCCGCAATGCGGAGCAAATCAGAACAGCGAAGACTGCCGTTGCGAGACGAGATCATCCGACCCGCGGATGGCGCCGCTGGCCCGACTGAAGCAGCAATCGTTCAAGAAACAGTAAGAATCAAGTAGAATGATCCTTCCAAGGGTCAACCTGAGGAGCAATTATGCCAAATCCGAAGCGGCGTCATTCAAAAGCTCGTACCAGCAAACGCCGGGCGCACGATTTTCTAACGGCGCCCGCAATCGCGAAATGCCCGAATTGCCATGAGGCAAAGCCGCCGCACCATGTGTGTCCACATTGCGGCCACTATAAGGGCCGCGAAGTGATAGAAACAAAGGCCTGACGTCCCCACGCCTGGAAGTAATCCTGCCCCGCTGGAGCGCAAATGAACACGATTGCCCTGGACGCGATGGGAAGCGACCTCGCTCCACGCCCGGAAATCGAAGGGGCGTTACAGGCTTCGCGTGAATATGGCGTGAAGGTATTGCTGGTGGGACAGCCGGCGGCGCTGAAAGCGGAACTTGCGCGACACGCGCGGCGCGGTGCAATCGTGGAGATTGCGCCAGCGAGTGAAGTGATTGCGATGCGGGACGCGCCGATGGAGGCGTTTCGCAAGAAGAAAGACAGCTCGATCCATGTGGCGGTGCGACTCGTGCACGACGGCGTGGCGCAGGCTCTGGTTACCGCGGGAAACACGGGCGCGGCGATGATGGCTGCGCGGTTTGTGCTCGGAGCGCTGCCTTCCGTGGATCGGCTGGCGCTGGCGGCGCCATTTCCGACAGCGCGCGGCGGGACGACCGTGCTGCTCGATGTGGGCGCAAATGTGGATTCGCGGCCGGAGCATCTGGTGCAATTTGCGGTGATGGGGGAGATTTATTACCGCGTGATTTTCGGAACGCGGCGTCCGCGCGTGGGGCTGCTGAGCATCGGCGAAGAAGAAAGCAAAGGGAATGAGCTGGTGCGCGAAACGCATGACCGCTTGAAGAAAACGCCGCTGAATTTCGTGGGAAATGTTGAGGGGAAAGACGTGTTCGCCGGGGACGTTGACGTAATCGTATGTGACGGCTTCATCGGGAACATCGCGCTGAAAATCAGCGAGGGCGCGGCGCAGCAGATCGGGGCGATGCTCAAGCAGGCGTTGAAGAGCACAATTGCGGCGCAACTCGGCTCGATGCTGGCGCGCAGCGCGTTTCAGGAATTGAAAAAGAAAATTGATTATTCGGAATACGGTGGCGCGCCATTGCTGGGTGTGCGCGGAGTGACGGTGATCGGGCACGGGCGGTCAAACGCGAACGCAATCAAGAACGCCATCCGCGTGGCGAACGAGCTGGCCCGAGCCAAGCTGACAGAAAAAATCGAGGAAGAGCTGAGCATTCCGGCGGTGCGCCAACTCGCGCAGTCAGGCGCAACGGTTTAACCGCACGGTCTTCCAGGTAAGGCAGCGAAACAGGAAGGCAACGAACTCGATGGGGAAAATAGCATTCATATTTCCGGGGCAGGCTTCGCAGTACCCCGGCATGGGCAAGGACCTGGCGGAAAAATTTCCTGCGGCCCGGGCCGTGTTCGACGAAGCGGACCGCGCGCTGGGATTCCCGATTTCGCGGATATGCTTTGAAGGTTCGGAAGACGAGCTGAAGCGGACCGCGAATACGCAGCCCGCGATCCTGACTGTTTCCATCGCGGCGTATCGGGTGTTAGAGGCTGACCAGGGAATTGCGCCTGATTTTGTCGCGGGCCACAGCCTGGGCGAATACTCCGCGCTGGTGGCCGGCGGAGCGCTGGAATTCGCGGAGGCGGTAAAGCTGGTGAGGATGCGCGGGACGTTCATGCAGGAGGCAGTGCCCGCCGGCGAAGGGGCGATGGCGGCGATTCTCGGGCTTTCTCCGGCGACGGTGGCGGATATTTGCAAGCACGCCGCGGACGGAGAAATTGTTTCGCCTGCGAACTTGAATTCACCTGAGCAGACCGTGATTTCGGGGAACGCAGCGGCAGTCAAGCGCGCGGTGGAACTTGCTTCACAGAACGGTGCGAAGCGCGCGGTGATGCTTGCGGTGTCCGCGCCATTCCATTGCGCCTTGATGCAGCCAATGCAGACGAGGATGGAGCCAGCGCTTCGCGGGGCTGCGTTCCGTGATTTGCGCGTGCCGGTGGTGACGAACGCGGACGCGGAAGTTACGTCGAGCGGGGCGGAAGCGCGCGAGGCTCTGATCCGGCAGCTAACGCTTCCCGTGCGCTGGGAAGATTCCATTCGTGAATTGGTTGAGCAAGGCGTGAAAACGTTTGTGGAGGTTGGGCCGGGGCGCGTATTGAGCGGACTCTTACGGCAGATCGACCGCTCGGTGCACAGCCTGAACGTGGAAGACGAGGCGAGCCTGCGCGCGGCGCAAGCGAAGCTTTCGCAGATCCGCGCGGAAGCGGGCGAAAGCTAGAAGGCAATGACGTCCGCCCCAGGCGGGAGCCTGGGGGCTCTTCATTGTGCTAATGGAAGGAAGAGAATGTTCAGCTTGAAAGACAGAGTGGCGCTGGTGACCGGAGCCTCGCAAGGGATCGGGCGGGCGACGGCGATTGCGCTTGCTTCCGCAGGCGCGAGGGTCGCGTGCGCCGCGCGAAATGCGGGGAAACTGGCAGAGGTCGCAAAAGAGATCGCAGCCGCGGGCGGTGAGGCGATTGCGGTCCAGATGGATGTGGCTGACGGCGAGCAAATTAAAGCTGGATTCAAGCAGACGATTGACCGATTCGGGAAGCTCGACATTCTGGTGAACAACGCGGCGATCACGCGCGACAACCTGGCGCTGCGGATGAAGGCGGAGGATTGGGAAGCAGTTTTGCGGGCGAACCTAACAGGAGCGCACCTGTGCATTCAGCAGGCTCTCGGCGTGATGATGCGAGCGCGGTACGGGCGCATCATCAACGTGAGCTCCGTGGTCGCGCAGATGGGGAATCAGGGTCAGGCGAATTACGTGGCGGCGAAGGCCGGGTTGATCGGATTGACGAAGGCGATTGCGATGGAGTACGCCTCTCGAAATATCACCGTGAATGCTGTGGCGCCGGGCTTCATTACTACGCCAATGACGGACCCTCTGCCGCAGCAAGTGAAGGACGCCATGCTGGCGCGTGTGCCGCTCGGACGGATGGGAACGGACGCGGAGATTGCGGCGGCGATTGTTTTCCTTTCGAGCGAAGAAGCGGGGTACATTACCGGACACGTGTTGAATGTGAACGGCGGGTTGTACATGGCTTAAGAGGGGTTGAGTGGGGCGCAGCAAGAATTGTTTGCATCGGGGGGATCCATATGCCGATGATTTTCACAATCGACCCGGGCCGGAAGGTAGTTTTCACGTCTGTTTTCGACAATCTGACCGAACAAGATATTCGGGATCATCAAGAGAGGCTCCTGCAAGATCCCCAATTCAATCCAGAGTATTCAGAATTGGTTGACGCCACGAAGCTGAAGACCGTTCGGCTGACTTCGCTTTCAACCGACCGCTTGGTGCGGACACGGCCATTTGGCAAAAGCGCACGATGCGCGGTGATCGCGGAAAGCGACCTGGCGTTTGGGATTTCACGAATGATTGAATTGCATTGTGAGGAGCAAGGAATTCCGTTTCGTGGATTCCGTAACCGTCCGGAAGCCGAGGCCTGGCTGTTTCGGGCATCAGACCAGACCGACCCAGGGTGAGGCGTATGCAGCCAGCAAGTTTGAGGGACGTGCGGCACAGCGGTTGACCTAGACTATGGGGCCTGCATAGAATGAACAGGCCAAATATCCAATCGGGAAGACGCCGGGGGATGCAGCTTCGGCGAATATGGCGGCAGGGAAAAATGCAGCGGGCCTGCCTACCAGCAGGCAGGGGGAAAAATGCCGAGTATTGAAGAACGAGTGAAGCAGATCATTGTGGAGCAGCTCGGGGTGGACGAAGGTGAAGTGACGCCGACCGCCTCATTCGTGGACGATCTGGGCGCCGATTCACTGGACGTGGTCGAGCTGGTGATGGCGTTTGAAGAGGCATTCGGGCTTGAAATTCCCGATGAAGACGCCGAAAAGATCGCGACGGTGAAAGACGCCATCGCTTACATCGAGAAGCATGGCAAGAAGTAGGTCCTTGCGCATCCGAAATCCGCAGGAGAATCCTTTTTGAACCGACGCGTCGTCGTTACCGGTGTCGGACTTGTATGCGCTTGCGGCATCGGGACCGAAGAGTCCTGGGCAAACATCGTCGCAGGAAAGAGTGGAATTGCGTCCATTACGCATTTTGACGCGGCGGCGTTCGATTGCAGGTTTGCCGGCGAGGTAAAGAAATTTGATCCATTAAACTGGGTCGAGAAAAAAGAGTTGAAGAAAATGGGCCGGTTCATCCAACTGGCCCTGGCAGCGGCCGATTTCGCCACGCGGATGGCGGAGCTCAAGATTGCGCCCGAAGAAGCGGATAACACGGGCGTGTACGTGAGCAGCGGAATCGGCGGATTCGACGTAATCGAGCGGGAACACCAGAAACTTCTGACCGGCGGCCCGAGCCGCATCTCACCTTTTTTCATTCCATCCGCGATTATCAACCTGGCTTCGGGGCAACTTTCGATTCGCTACGGGGCGCGCGGGCCGAATTCGGCAACGGCGACGGCGTGCTCGGCTTCGGCGCATGCCATCGGCGATTCGTTCAAGATTATTCAGCGCGGCGACGCGGACATCATGATTTGCGGCGGCGCGGAGGCGTCCATCACGCCGATGGGGATCGGCGGGTTCGCGGCGATGAAAGCGCTTTCAAAGCGCAACGACGAGCCCGCGCGCGCGAGCCGTCCGTTTGACGCGGACCGCGACGGGTTTGTTGTCGGTGAAGGGTCGGGCATTTTGATATTGGAGACGCTCGACCGCGCGCAGAAGCGTGGAGCCCGGATTCTGGCGGAGGTCGCGGGCTACGGGATGTCCGGCGACGCATATCACATCACGCAGCCGAGCGAGGGCGGCGACGGCGCGTTCCGCGTTATGCGGAAGGCGATGGGCGACGCGAAGATTGATCCGAAGCAAGTGGGTTACGTCAACGCGCACGGGACTTCGACGCAGATCGGCGACGCCATCGAGACAGTGGCGATGAAACGGACATTTGGAGAGCACGCGTCTCGCGTCGCGGTCAGCTCAACGAAATCCATGACCGGACACCTGCTGGGCGGCGCGGGCGGGCTTGAGGCGGGCATCAGCGTGCTGGCGTTGCGCGATCAGATGATGCCGCCGACGATAAACTACGAGAAGCCGGACCCGGCCTGCGATTTGGATTATGTGCCGAACCACGCGCGGAAGGCGCGGATCGAATATGCATTGTCAAATTCATTCGGATTTGGCGGAACGAATGCCGCGCTGGTGTTCAGGCATTGGAACGGTAAATAGGATTCGCGGGAGCTGAGACTTGAATATTGTCGTTTGCGTGAAACAGATTCCGGCAAAAGACGCGCCGCTGGCGGTTGCGCCGGACGGGACGTGGATCCGCGAGGCCGACATCGGCTTTGAGATGAACGAGCCGGACAGCTTCGCGTTGGAAGAGGCTCTGCGGCTGAAGGAAAAGCACGGCGGAGAAGTGGTAGCGCTTTCGATGGGGCCGGAACGCGTGAAGCAGACCATCAAAGAGGCGCTGGCGAAGGGCGCGGACCGCGGGATTCACGTTGTGGACGACAAATTTTTTGCGCTCGATCCGCTGGGTGCGGCGCGGTCGCTGGCAGCCGCATTGAAGAACGAAAAAGTTGACCTCATCTTGACCGGGCTGCAAAGCGACGACCACGGTTTCGGGCAAACGGGTGTGCTGCTCGCGGAACTGCTCGGCCTGCCGCACGCGACGATCATCATGCAGATTGAAGCAATGGAAGGCCACCTGAAACTGAAGAGGGAACTCGAAGCCGGGTGGTTTCAATGGGTCGAGCTGCCGATGCCCGCGGTGCTTTCAATTCAATCGGGTATCAACAAGGTGAGGTACGCGACGCTGAAGGGAATTATGGCGGCGAAGAAAAAAGAGATTACGATGATTGACCGCGCGTCGCTGGGCGTGAGCGCAGAGCTTACGCAGAAACTCGAACGTATTTACGTGCCGCAGAAGACGAAGAAGACGGAGTTCATCACGGGAACGCCGAAGGAAGCGGCGGCGAAATTGGTGGAGAAGCTGAAGCATGAAGCGCGGGTGTTGTAGGAAAGAACAGAGATGAAGATCCTGGCCATCACCGAGCAGCGCGACGCGAAGTGGAACAAGACGAGCTTTGAGACGCTCGCCGCGGCGCAACAAATTGCGAAAGACACAGGCGGGACACTTTCGGCCGTGGTTATTGGCAATGGAGTCGCCGCGCTTGCGGATGAGCTTGCCGGGAAGAATGTCTCCGAAGTGCTGCTGGTCGAGCACGAACTGCTTGGCGCCTACACGCCGGATGGCTTTTCGCTGGCGTTGAAACAGGTGATTTCACAAGCGGCTCCCGATCTTGTGCTGCTTCCGCATACTTACCAGGTGCGCGATTTCGCGCCGAAGCTTGCGGCCTCCATGGGGAAGGGGATGATTGGTGACTGCATCGCTTGCCGCAACGAGAGTGGCCGATTGATATTCGTGCGTCAAATGTTTCAGGGCAAGGTCGCCGCGGATGTGAGTTTTGCGGGAGCGGGGCCGTGGTTCGCAACGTTTCAGACGGGCGCGTTTCGCGCGGACCTGGTGGCCGTGCATCCGGGCGGCAAGGCTCCCGTGCGCAAGGCGGCAATCGAATTGAAGGCCGAGCAGATCCGCACAAAACCGGGAGAGATGTTCCGCGAAGCGAAGCAGGCGGTGGACCTGACGCAGGCGCCGATTATTGTGGCGATTGGCCGCGGCATCAAGGCGCCGGAAAATATTCCGATGGCGGAAAAGCTTGCAAAGGTAATCGGTGGCGAGATTGCGGCGTCGCGTCCCATTTGCGATGAGGGCTGGCTGCCAATGGAGCGGCAGATTGGCAGCTCCGGGCAGACCGTCGCTCCAAAGCTCTATCTCGCGCTGGGAATCAGCGGCGCGATCCAACACGTGGTCGGGATGAAGGGCTCGCGCACGATTGCCGCTGTCAACAAAGACCAGAATGCGCCGATCTTTGAAGTCGCGGATTACGGGATTGTCGGCGACATTTTTGAGATTATTCCCGCGCTAATCGAAGAACTCGAAAAATTGAAGGCCGGGTAGGCCGGCTTCGCAAACATTAAAATGAGTTAATCCTCTCGCAGCGGACGAATGATTTCCCGCCTCACTTTCCGCAATCCATTGTGGTGCCCCTGCTAAGATAGACGTATGCCTGCCACGCACGTGAAAGTAAAAACTTGCGCGCTAGTCATTTTCTCCGCGTTTGTTTTCCTGAGTTGTTTTTCCATTGCTACTCACGCGCAGACGCCGCAAAGCTGCCCAAATGGTCTCGAGCTGAAGATCAGCGCGCCACAATCTTCGCAGGGGAGTTTGCTGCGCATTGAACTCCTCAACTCATCTTCTTTCAAGGAAGTGAAGGGCGACTGGGCGGGGCACGAGGTTTCCTTTTGGCAGGACGATGCTGACGCGAACGTACGCAGAGCCTTCCTGGGCATTGATTTGGAGCAGCAGCCGGGCCCCGGCAAGTTTGTGGTCTCTGGAAAATTGGAAAATGGCGATAGCGTGACTTGCAGCGCAGACGTCACGATCAAGGCTGGGCACTTTGTGGTTGAGAAGCTCACTGTGGAACAGAAATTTGTTGAACCGAGCGCGGAAGACCAGGCGCGCGCCGAAAAAGAGAGTCAGCGGCTTCGCGAAATTTATGCCGGGCGCACGTCGGGAAAACTGTGGAGCGGAGCGTTTCGATTTCCACTGGACGGCCCGCGGCGCGGTAGCAATTTCGGCAGCCGTCGCATTTTGAATGGCGAGGCAAGGTCGCCGCACACCGGGCTCGACATTCACGCCACAACGGGCACACCGGTGCACGCGGCACAGCGGGGACGGGTGGCGCTGGCGGAAGAGCTTTACTTTGCGGGGAACACAATCGTGCTGGACCACGGTATGGGCGTGTACACGTTTTACGGACATCTTTCGGAGATTGATGTGAAGGCCGGCGACACCGTTGACGCCGGAGCCTTGATCGGGCGCGTCGGGGCGACGGGACGCGTAACCGGGCCGCATCTCCATTGGGGGCTTGAAGTGAACGAGGCGAGAGTGAATCCGTTGCAAATTCTCCCGCCCAAGATAGTGACCCGCGGTGGCCGATGAAAGGTGAATTTACTTCCCGTGTGCTATAGTTAAAATTGGTTATGCAATGAAGCTTGATGACTACAAAATAGTGATTTATCGCCAGGAGGACGGGTCCTGGGTTGCCGAAGTGCCCGCCATCTCTGGTTGTTATGCTTTGATGTCTTCCCGCGAGGAAGCGCTACGTGAATTGACGGCCGTCTTTGAGATGATTGCCGAGGAATACAAGGAACGAGGGGTTTTGTTGCCTAGAGATTCCACGGAAATCATGCATGCCTAGCGCGACCGCGCGCGATTTTCGGGTTGCCGCCCTTAAATTAGGTTTCAAGTTTTCCCGTAAAACAGGAAGTCATGAGCGATGGAATCACGCCGATGGCCGCGCCGTTACGATTCCGGTCCACGGTGGACGTGAAATAGGACCACCCCTTTTCTTCAAGATACTTCGCCAACTAGGCATTTCTCTCGATGAATTCCAGAGACTGCGGTAGGGTTTCCTAGGCACTTTATGAAATCACTGTCCTGAAACACATTTTGCTAGAATGCAAGCGTGACGGTCGAACGAGAGCGGCTGGACGCGGATGTCTTGATTGTTGGCGCGGGGCCGGCGGGGCTGGCCTGCGCGCTGCACCTTTCCACCCTGATTCGCAAACACAACGAAACGGGCGCGAAACCGGAGCTTTCCTCCGAGAACATTTATGTGCTGGAGAAAGCGCGCGAAATCGGCGCGCACCAGCTTTCCGGCGCAATCATGGACCCGCGCGCGATGCGCGAACTTGTGCCGGACTTCGAGAAAGCGCCGCCGTTCGACACGCCCGTAACAAGCGATGCCTTTTACTTTTTCACGAAGGGCCGCGCTTGGAAGTCACCCATCACGCCGCCGATGTTTCACAATCACGGCAACTACATCGTTTCGTTGAACAAGCTTGCGAAGTGGCTGGGCGGATTGGTGGAGAAGACGGGCGTGAACCTGTTCACGCAATTCGCGGGCGCGAATTTGATTTACGAGAATGGCGGCGTCGCCGGCGTCATCACAGAGGATAAGGGCCTCGACAAGGAAGGAAAGCCGAAGGACAACTACACGCCGGGGTACGAGCTGCGCGCGAAGGTGACGGTGCTCGCCGAAGGGCCGCGCGGGTCGCTCACGAAACAGCTCGTCTCACAATACAAACTTGACGGCGTGAATCCGCAAACGTACGGAATCGGAATCAAGGAATTGTGGGAAGTACCTGCGGGGCGCATCGAGCCGGGATTCGTGGCGCACACGCTCGGATGGCCGGTCGAATTCGACAAGTATGGCGGCGGCTGGATTTATGGACTGCGCGAGAACCGCGTTTCGCTCGGCATAGTGGTTGCGTTGGAATATCGCGACCCGCTCTTCGATCCCCACGAGGCGTTCCAGAAGTACAAGACGCATCCATTCTTGCGGCGCATCCTGGAGGGCGGGAAGATGGTGCGCTTCGGCGCGAAGACGGTGCCGTACGGCGGGTGGTATTCGCGCCCGCAGAGCCACACCGGCGGCGCGCTGATTATCGGCGATTCCGGGAGCCTGCTGAATTCGCAGCGGCTGAAGGGAATCCACACGGCAATCAAGAGCGGGATGCTTGCCGCGGAAACAATTTTTGATTCACTTTGCGCGGGGGATACCTCCGCTGAGAGGTTGTCGGCATATACGAAGAAGCTTGAATCGAGCTGGGTGCGGGATGAACTGTGGGCCGTTCGTAACTTTCATCAGGGATATGAGAACGGATTTTTCCGCGGAGTTTTTCATACCGGCTTGCAGATGATTACGGGTGGGCGCGGTCTTGTGGATCCGATGCACACGCGCGCGGGATTCGAGGAGTACAGGAAGCTGAATCACGGCGCGGAGCTTGTGGATCAATCAGCGCGCTTCAAGGGTGATGGGAAACAGACGTTTGACCGCCTGACGGACGTTTTTCATTCCGGCACGCGGCATGAGGAAGATCAGCCGTGCCATCTTGTCGTGTTGGAACCGGACGTGTGCGGAAACCGCTGTGTTCGCGAATACGGAAATCCCTGCCAGTATTTTTGTCCCGCGGCGGTTTACGAAATGGTGCGAGAGAAAGATGGGCCGCGACTGAAGATCAACGCTTCCAACTGCGTCCACTGCAAGACGTGCGACATTGCGGATCCCTACCAGATCATCAACTGGGTGCCGCCGGAAGGCGGGGGCGGACCGAACTATGAAGGGATGTGAACGCCTGGAACCGGCATCAGATTATTTTTATTCACTTGAAGTTTTTCCGCCAAACAATCTTCGGAAAAAACCACCAATTCTCGCAAACACTCCCGGTTGACTTGGCGGAAGAGAGGTTCCCGTATTTGATTGAGCCGCGACCATCTTCGTATCGCGATTCTTTCCGGGGGCGACAGATCCGCGATAGACAGCCTCGCCGTGCACGACCGCGGTCCTAACCAAAAGAATCGTTTCCGCGCTCGGGTTCGAGGGCGGCTCGGGCAACGAAGCGTCAAATCTCAGTGGGGGCATCAGCACTTTGTAAACCGGCTCGCTCACAACGGGTGGAACCGGGGTGCTTGCACCGCTTCCGCTGCGTGCCGAGGGAGCGTTTGGGGATGGTACTGGCGAATTCCGCGCGCTTGTCGTGGATGACGATTGTAAAGCGGTGTTAGAGCCGGGCCGGCCAACCGCGCCAACGGCGACATCAAGGCGCGGCGGATAAAGTTTCGCCGCGTCGAGGTTGCACGTGCAGCCCGAGGCGAACGCCGAGACGGGCGTAATCTGAGAGCCGGAAAGCGAGAGCGCTCCGAATTGCGGGACAAGAAGCGTTTGGTCGCCGAACTGTTGCTGGACGCGCACGGCTCCCAGCGCCGCGCGGATGCACATCCGGCCATCCTTGTCGAGGCCAATGGTTGCGTCGCGCGCCGCACCGACCGCGACGGTGGTCACAATCACTTGCGGCGTGAAAACGGCGAGGGGCGACGCACCTTCCACATGCGCGCGCAGCGTGCCGTAGTCCAACGCAATCGTTAGCGCATCATGCGCCTTCAACAATTGAAGGCGCGCGGCTCCACAAATGAGAATTTCGCCGCCATCTTGCAGAACAATCCGCGCCTGTCCACTACGCACGACGATCCGGCTGCCGCTGGTCAATTGATTTGCCACATCGCCCGCGAGCGGCGGCGCGCCCGGCGGCGCCTCGACGGTGAAATCGAGGCCCTCGACGCGGCCGATAATTTCCGGTGAAGATCGTGCGGCAATTGAGTGGAGGGGCGCGACAAACTCCAACGCGAGGAATGCGCCAAATAGCAGCCAGTGCGCAAGACGAGAGCGGTTTTGGTGCATATGCCGCTCTGTGGTACGTGGGGCGTGGCTCATGATTGGTGGCTGGAAAGCCGTGACGCTGCGACTCCCGCGCTCTTCCCCTATACTATACGCCGATGGAAGAAGAGTCGAAATCCGCGCCGGAAACAGAGTCCGCGTCGCGGCACTTTGACGCGCGCCTGCCAAAGTATTCGCTTTGGCGCCGTACGCAGATGAGCGCCATTACGGGCGCGTTCGTTGGGCTGGTGCGAACGATTGGCCCGACGTTGCGGTATGAGGTGCTTGGCTGGCAGCATGCCGAGCGCGCCTACGCGGCCGGACGCCAGTGCATCTGGGTTTTCTGGCACCAGGCGATCTTCGGCGTGCTGTGGTGGGGGCGCGGACGCGGGGTCGTTATCCTGCACAGCACGAATTTTGACGGGCAATGGGCCGGGCGCGTGATCAAGCGCTTCGGGTACGGGACCGCGCACGGAAGTTCGACGCGCGGCGGTCTTCGCGGGCTCAACGAACTGGCGGAGAGATTGGGCGAAGGGCGCGACGTCGGGTTCACGATTGACGGGCCGCGAGGGCCGCGGTTCGTGGCCAAGCAGGGGCCGGTGATGCTGGCTCGACAGAGCGGCCAGACCATTTTTCCGTTCCATGTCGCCTACGAACGCGCGAAAACGTTTGAGAAGAGCTGGGACCATTTTCGCGTGCCCCGGCCATTCACGCGCGTTTTGATGGCGTTCACTCCGCCGGTTGTGGTGCCACCGGATGCGGACCGCGCGACCGTGGAGGCGAAGCAATCGGAATTGCAATCGGCGCTGGATCGAGCGCGCGAATTCGGCGAGGGATGGTTCAAGCTTTCTTCTTCAGAGCAAGACCGAGAACGTGAGAAGTGGAACGCGTGATGCGCTCACTCCCAAGAAAACTGCATTTTCACCTCAAACAAGAGAACTAGCGCTTAAGGCCCCCGCCCGTATTTTGCAGTTGTTCTCCAAGCGTAACCGTGACATCCATTTTCTTTCCGGCGCGATAAATCGTCACCCGCACAGTTTCTCCGGGGCGCTTGTGGTTCATCGCAACGTTTAAGTCGAGCTTGTTCGCGACTTCTTTTCCATCGATGGCGACAATAACGTCGCCGCCGATGATCATCCGTTGCATGCGGGCCACCACCTGTCGATTGCCTCCATGCAAACCAGCCTTCGCGGCTGGGCCGTTGGGATCGACAGTTTCTATTAACAGTCCTGCATTCACGGGGAGTTCGAGCGCTTCCGCGAGGTCCGGCCACAATTCCAGGGAAGTAACTCCCATGTAGGCGCGATGGACGACTCCGTCGGTCATCAAGTCATGCGCGATTGATTTGGCAGTGTTGATGGGAATGGCAAAGCCGATGCCCGCCGTCGTGCCCGAGGGCGTATAGATTGCCGAATTGATTCCAATTACTTCGCCACGCGAATTGAGCAGCGGCCCGCCGGAGTTTCCCTGATTGATTGCGGCGTCGGTCTGAATGGCTTCGTCAATCAGTGTGCGTTCATCGGTCTGCACTTGCCGGCCAAGCGCACTGATTACGCCGGTTGTGAGTGTGGATGAGAAGCGGAATGGATTGCCAATGGCGAGAACGGATTGCCCCACCAGCAGATTTGCGGAGTCGCCCAGCGGGAGCGCCGTGAGCGGTTTGCCCTTCGGATCAACCTTGAGGAGCGCCACATCATTGATCGGATCGGAACCGACGATGGTTGCCGAGAATTGGGATTTGTCGCCAAGCGTCACTTCGATCGTGTCAGCTCCTTCCACAACGTGATAGTTGGTAAGCAGGTAGCCGCGCGCATCAATCACAAATCCGGATCCCGCGCCCTCCATCGCGACGGGCCGCATGAACATGTCATTCTCCACGGTCCGCGTGTTGATGTTGGCGACGCCGGGCGTCGTCTGGCGGTAAATATTCACGGTCCGCGATTCATCATCCGTCAGGCCGGCGGCGCCGGGCGCGGCGTGGCTGGCGGCGCTCTGCGTTTGCAGGGCTTCGACGATCGCTGGCCCATGCGCACCCCAGCGCGCTCCCGCCCAGTAAGCGGCAAGTGCAATCAGCGCAGCGACGCTTAGCAAGCGGACGATATTCGCTGCCCTCGAATTTGTATTCATGGCTTCCTTCCTCCTGTTGCGGGTAAGTTTGACCCGGCGGCCAACTGCTTTAATCGCGCGACCAAGGCGGCGACCTGCGCGCGCGTTTCGTCCAGCGAGCCGGAGTTGTCAATTTCGTCGGTGGCCAGCCGGCGCTTTTCTTCCGCTGGCATTTGCGCGGCGATGCGCCGTTGTGCGTCATCACGCGACATCGCGCGGCCGCCCGGCTTTGTGAGCCGCTCGATTTGCTGCTCGGGGCGGCACCAGACCACGATGAGCCGGTCCAGAGACTTGTGGTATCCCGCCTCGACAAGGAGCGCGGCTTCCACCACGGTCACGGCCTTCGGATCCGTGCGCGCAATTTCGGCAAGCTGGCGCTGCTGTTCGGCGATTACGCGCGGATGCAGGATCGCATTCAGTGTCGCCAGTTTGGACGCATCGCCGAACACGAGGTGAGCCATCCGCGAGCGGTCCAATCGACCATCGGCCGCGAGGATTTCTTTGCCGAAGCCCTGCACGATTTCCTGGAAGGCGGGCCGGCCGGGCTCGGCGAGGTCGCGCGCGAGCGCGTCGGCGTCAAGAACATGGCAACCAAGCTCGCGCATCATCGTGGCAACGGTGGACTTGCCGCAGCCGATTCCGCCCGTCAGTCCGGCGCGCAGCATTAGCAGTTTGCAGGGGAGGCCGCGGCGCGGCCTGTGAGCGCATTGCCTGCGGGATTGCCTGAGGCTATGCGTGAATTGTCTCCGCGGCGCAGGCGGGCTGCTTTGACCGTGTTGCTCATCAACATGGCGATTGTCAGCGGGCCGACGCCGCCGGGCACGGGCGTGATCGCGCCCGCCACATTCACGGCATCGGGATGGACATCGCCGACGAGCGTCTTGCCCTTCTCGCGGAATTTCGCAAGGCGTTCCGGGAAATGCGCGAAGAGCCGCTCCGCAAGCGCGGCGTCTGTTATGGAATTCGTGCCGACGTCAATCACAGTGGCGCCGGGGCGGATCCAGTCCGCGGCAATCATGCCCGCGCGACCCATGGCGGCAACGACGATGTCCGCGCCGCGGATGACGCCGGCGAGGTCGCGCGTTTTGGAATGGCAAATAGTTACGGTGGCGTTTGCGTGCATCAGCAGGAGCGCCATCGGTTTTCCGACGATGTCACTCCGGCCTGCGACCACGGCATTCGCGCCCTCGATGGGGATTCCACTGCGGCGCAGGATTTCCATTACGCCGGTCGGTGTGCAGGCGACAAGCCCCGGCCGCCCGGTGACGAGGTTGCCGAGACTTACGGGATGGAAGCCGTCAACGTCTTTCGATGGGTGCACAGCTTCGAGCACGCGCTTTGAGTCCACCTGTGCCGGCAGAGGAAGCTGGACGAGGATGCCATCCACGTCGTCATTTGCATTCAGATCATTGACGAGCGCGAGCAATTCATCTGTCGTGACAGAGGCTGGCGGAGTGTAACGAAAGCTGACGAGACCAAGCTGCTCGCACGAGGCAATCTTGCTGCTGACGTACAACTTGGACGCGGGATTCTCGCCGGCGAGCACCGTCGCAAGCCCCGGCTGGATGCCCGCAGCGCGCAAGCGCTCGATTTCGCCGCGCAGCTCGGCGTAAATTTCATCCCTGATTAAATTGCCGTTCAGAATTCTTGCGGGCATGAGCTTCCTTGTCGAAGGGATGAAACAATTTGCGTCAAATGGCATCATATCATACGCGGGAACGGCCTTATCGAAGCGGCAGCGGAGCGCGAAAGACAATGCTTTTCGGCGAAGACAGCGATCGCAAGAAACTCGAGCGGCAGATGCGCGATGCCGGGCGGCTTCCACCCGGGCAATCGCTCACGCTCAAGTGGCCCGTGCTGCATTATGGCGCCATCCCGCGCTTCGACCCCGCGCGTTGGGATTTTCAGATTTCAGGGCTCGTGGAAAAACCAGCGCGGTTGAGCTGGGAAGAATTCAATAAACTGCCGCAGACGGAGGAGGTCGCGGATTTTCACTGCGTCACGCGCTGGAGCCGCTTCGACAACCGCTGGCAGGGCGTGGCCGTTTCCGAAGTGCTGAAGCTTGTGAAGGTAAGCCCGGAGGCGCGATTTGTTCTGGTTCACGCGGAGGCTGGCTTCAGCGCGAATCTGCCGCTCGCCGATTTCGCGCGGCCCGAATCGCTCTTCGCTTTCCGCCATGACGGAGAGCCGCTTACCGCAGAGCACGGCTACCCCGTGCGGCTCATTGTGCCGCATCTCTATGCGTGGAAAAGCGTGAAGTGGGTGCGCGGGATCGAGTTGCTCGCCTCAGACCAGCCCGGCTTCTGGGAGCAGAACGGCTACCACATGTATGGCGACCCGTTCAAAGACCAGAGATTCGACACGGATTCGTGAAATATGTCTTTGGATTAAAACAAAAGCGCCCAGGCATTAGCCCGGGCGCTTTTTCAGTTTAAGCTCTCGAACCGCTACACCTAGAAAATATCGTACTGCTCCCAGTGCAGCGTCGGGTCGGACTGAATGATCACGCTCTTGCGCGTCGTAGCTTCCAGCTCTTCGATGAGAGGAGCCTCGCGCGTTTTGAGCGCCTTGGCGATTTCCGGGTTCACGCGCAGCGTGACGCTCGCGGAATCGAGGTCACCCGCCATTTTTTTCGCCTCCTGCTGAAGCTCGAAGCAAATCGTAGGGATGGATTTCACCATGCCCGAGCCCGTGCAATACGGGCATGGCTGGCAAAGCACTTTTTCGAGCGCCTGCTTGGTGCGCTTGCGCGTGATGGCCACGAGACCGAACTCGTTGAACGAGAGCACCTTTGAAGGCGCCTTGTCCGCGCGCAGCGCGTCGTCAACTGCGTGCATGACTTTGTCGCGGTTGCGGCGCTCCTCCATATCAATGAAGTCCACGATGATGATGCCACCGAGGTCGCGCAGCCGGATCTGCCTCACGATTTCCTTTACGGCTTCGAGGTTCGTCTTGACGATGGTGTCTTCAAGCCGCGTCGAGCCGCGACCAACGAACTTGCCCGTGTTGACGTCAATCGCCACGAGGGCTTCCGTGTGATTGATGACGATGTAGCCGCCCGATTTTAGCCACACCTTTGGCCGCAGCGCCTTATCGAGTTCCTGCTGAATGCCGAATTCCTCGAAGATCGGCGCTTCCTTGGTATAGAGCTTCACTCGATTCGCAAGCTCCGGCTGGAAGCGGCTGACGAATTCGACCACCTTGCTGAACTCTTCCTCGTTGTCAATCCAGATCGAGGTGTAATCGGAATTGACGTAGTCGCGCAGAATGCGCTCGACGAGATTAAGGTCGCGGTGCAGCAGCGATGGCGCTTTGCGCTGCTCGGAGCGCGCGCAGATGTCCTGCCACATTTTTCCGAGGAACTCAATGTCCGTGCGGAGGTCCTGTTCGGTCACATTTCCCGCGGCGGTGCGCACGATGAATCCGCCGGGGAACGTGCTCTTGTATTCGCCGACGACGCTGCGGAGTTTCGAGCGCATCTCCGCTGAACTGATCTTCCGCGAGACGCCAATGTGGTTTACTGTCGGCATATACACCAGGAAGCGGCCGGGCAGCGCAACGTGGCTCGTGATGCGCGCACCCTTTTTGCCAAGCGGCTCCTTGGCGATCTGAACGATGATTTCCTCGCCCGCCTTGAGCATTTCCGAAATGAGCTGCGGGCGCCGATGCGGCGTCGCATGGCGCTCCTGTGGGCGGCCGTGACTTTGGCGTATCGGGCGTCCGCCACTGCGGCGTCCGCTGCCGCCGCGGCGCATCGGGCGCTGGAAACGCGCGCGACGGTTGTCGTCCATTCGAGCGCCGCTTCGCGGCCCACTTTCAACCGGCCGCGATGGCTGCTGAGGATCCGAGGCTTCTATCGGCTGAGACTCGGCCGCGGCTTGGATCTCA
This sequence comes from Terriglobia bacterium, assembly GCA_041484365.1. GTDB lineage: Bacteria > Acidobacteriota > Terriglobia > Acidiferrales > UBA7541 > DASTCZ01. The sequence continues at coordinate 47,933 of JBGPHM010000022.1, forward strand.
GCCACTTCATCGTGAGGCTCCGCGGCGTGCTCATGCATCTCCTCGGCGTCCTCTTCAGTCTCGACGCCCGCGCCGTTTTCTTCGACAAACTCCGCGCCGCTGATCTCATTCGCTATCTCGTCGTCGGCCTCCTCGTGGGTCTCTTCCTGCTTGGCATCCGCGAAAGTTTCCGTGAGCGACCGCGCCTGCTCATCGGTCAGGTCGGGATGGTGTTCGGGCTCACGTGCCGCAGCGGGGCTGGGTGCACCGAACTCGATCCACTCATCGTCGCCGGATTCTGCGGCGCGCTCTGCCGGATGAGTTTGTTCTTGTTCGGCGCTCGTCCGATCCTCGATAGGCTTGTCTTCAATGAAATGCCCAGCGGTTTCAAAGTGTTCACCCGAGGAAGAGGATTCACCAGGCTCGTGGCCACTCTCTTCATGAGATTCAGGATGCGCGTAAATGGAGCCGGGAAATTCGGGGACGGCCTCTTCACGGGAACTGAAATCGCCCGACTGCTGCGAATGGATTGCAGTGTTTTCCGCAGGGGTCTCGCGGACAGTCGTGCTGAAACCTGAACCAGCGGGACGCTCCTTATATTTCGCGAGCGATTCGCCGGGAAGAACGATCGGCTCGAAGCCTTCCGCTAGTGGCGCGGGCGGCTCCGTATGCCTGCCTTCGGGTCCGTGCTGTGAAAAAGAAGAGTGCGGCGAAGCGTACTTTGAAGGAGGCAGATCCCGCGGCCCCGGACGCCGATCTCGATCCCCGCGCGGACCTCTTCCGCCGCCACTGCCACCCGGACCGCTGCTCCGGAATCGCCCGCCGCCACCACTGCCACCGCTGGCACCGCGGCGGCCGCCGCGATCGCGGTCGCGTCCTCGACCGAACCCACCGCGATCTCCGCGCGGGCGGTCATGATGGCTTGAAATCGGGGCCCGGAATGGCAGCGCGTCGGAAGCGTCACGCGCAACTCGCGTTTCGCCGGGCAGGATATCGCTTGGTTGGGCGGGAGCCTCCGCCGGAGCGGCGTTCCCGCCTTCAGCGTGCCCGCCGTGCGAAGCATCAGCGCCCGGTGTGGCGCCTTCAGCCGCATAAGCGCCTTGCATCGGAGCTTCGTGGGAAGGCTCGTGTGATTGCACCGAGGCCTCATGCTCGTTCATCGGCATTGCCGGTGCGTGGCTCGGAGCGGCGGGGACGTGCGTGTGCCCATTTCCCGCCGGCGCGTGCTTTAGCCCGCGCTCCTCCTCGGTCGGGACGTGGTCGTACTCCTCGAGATTCTCCAGGAAGTCGCTGACGTAGAGGAAGGCGTCGGTATCACGCCCGATATCCACGAAGGCCGACTGCATGCCGGGCAGCACGCGTGTGACGCGGCCTTTGTAGATGCTTCCTACGAGTGCAAATTCTTTTTCGCGTTCAATGTAGATTTCGCAGAGGTGCCCATCTTCCAAAATGGCGACCCGCGTTTCGTGGGAGGTCGCTGATATAACCAGTTCTTTCGACATGAATACTCCTCGGAGCGCACCGGCAGGGCGGGGCGTACAGCGCCCGCGCGCACGGAGCCCGCGGCAGTCCCGCTTTGCGGGAGTTCAGCGTTGCGGTCGTATGGCATTTTTTGTGTGCTCGCCATGCGGTGCGGCTCAAGCAGAAGGGATGTATCCCGGCAAAGCTGGCCGGCCTCAGTCGCCGACGGGGCCAAGCTGCGGGCCGGAAAATTCATCCCCATAGATTTAATTGACGAAGCGCCGGATTCGAACATTCATCACCAGGCCCAACGCCAGAAATATGAACAACGTGGCCGATCCGCCGTAGCTCATGAGCGGCAGCGGAATTCCGGTCACCGGCATATAGCCGATCACCATGGCCGCGTTGACCAAAACGTGAAACCCTAAAACGGCCGCCACACCCATCACCAGATACATCCCGGAGCGGTCCATCGCGCGCGTCGCATTATGAACCAGGCGCAGCAGCAAAGCCATGTAGAGCGTTAGCGTCAAAAGGACGCCGATAAAACCCGTTTCTTCCGCGAATGCCGCCAGAATAAAATCCGCGTAACGGATGGGAACAAATTCCCCCTGATTCTGACTTCCGCGTCCCAAGCCTTTTCCCCAGAACCCGCCAGCCCCAACGGCAATTTTCGATTGCTGGACCTGGTAGCCGGATTTCTTGGGATCATCCTCCGGCCGCAAAAATGTATTTACACGCTGCTTCTGGTACGGACTCATGAAATGCCAACCGACCGGGAGCATCATCGCGCCGAGCAACAAAATCGCCGCGGCGTGTTTCCACTGGACGCCCGCCAGGAACGCCCCGAGAACCGCCACCGGAACCAGCACCAATGCCGTGCCAAGGTCCGGCTGTTTCAAAATCAGAATCAGCGGAATGCCTGTCAGGACTCCTACCTTTGCCAGGTCACCCAGGGTTAGCCGTTCGGTTCTTACTTCACTGTAAAACCGTGCCAGCACAATGATTATAATCAACTTCACTAACTCTGACACCTGAAAAGATGATTCTCCGATGTGAAGCCACCGTTTGGCGCCCAGCCGAGTGGCGCCCACCGCCGCGACAGCCACCAGTGCGACGAGGCCAATCAAATAGAGTATGGGGGCTTGTTCAAGAATACGGTGATAGTCAATCCTCGAAACCACCAGCATGCAGATCACGCCCAACCCCAGCCAACAGAATTGCTTGATGTACATCGGCATGCCCTGTGCGTGTATGTTGTGCGTGGTGGAATAAATTTCCAGGATACCCAGCGCGCAGATGGTGCCGGCGATTCCCAGCAGCCACCAGTCGTATTCGCGGATTCCTGCGCGCTCTCTCATCTCTATCGGGTTGTCGGATTGGATCGCTTTAGCGGAGCCGGCGCCTGCTGCCGCGGCTCGGGCAGTCCCGCAGGCTGCGGGGAACGAGGTGCGCCCGGGAGATTTGTAGAATTGCTCTGAACCGGATTCACCAAGGATGGAGCGTTTCCCGCGGCAGCGGTCAATTGCGCGGGAAGCCGTCCGGCCTTTTTGTCGAAATAGGTCTTCACTACATTTTTCGCAAGTGGAGCGGCTGCCTCGCTGGAATGTTCCCAGGTGTCTTGTACGAGGATCGCAATCACGATTTCAGGATTCTTGCGCGGGGCGAAGCCAACGAACCACGCGGTGTATTTATGCTCGTTTCGGTTGGCTGCACGCCGGAGACCCTCCTCGCTGATTGTTTGCGCAGTGCCGGTCTTGCCGGCAAGGTCCGCGCCCGGCACGTACGCCGCGTTTGCCGTCCCCCCGGGATTTACGACTTCTTCCAAATAACCCGTCAACTTCTCAATTGTTTCCGGCGAAATTGCGAACCGCGTTTCGGGTACCGGGTCGGATGTTTTCAGCAAGTGCGGCTGCTTGAACACGCCTCCCATCGCCAACCCGCCCATTGTTCGCGCGAGCTGAATCGGCGTGGTTGTGATTGCCCCCTGGCCTACACCGACCGAAATGTTTTCTCCCGCATACCACGGCTGATGGAACACGCGCTCCTTCCACTCCGCTGAGGGCATCAGTCCGGGCTCTTCACCGGGAAGGTCAATTCCCGTACGCCGCCCAAGGCCCATCTGCGTCCCGTAATATGACATCCGGTCAATTCCCAGCCGGATGCCCATATTGTAAAAAAAGACGTCGCACGATCTAACGATCGCCCTTTCCAAATCCACGGTTCCATGCCCCTTGGGGTCCCAGCAATGCCGCACTTTTCCCATAAGCTCTACCTGGCCCGGACAGAATATGGTCGTACTTTCAGGGACTGCTTTCGACTCAAGTATCGCCGTCGCCATGATGACCTTGAACACGGAACCCGGCGCGAGTTGAGCTTGAATCACGCGGTTGAAAAGCGGCAGATCCGGGTCCGAATTCAGCCGTTGCCATTCTTCCTTCGACACGCGCACCGCGAAAGCATTCGGATCGGGCGTCGGATGACTTACGTACGCCAGAACTTCACCCGATCGCGGGTCCAACGCTACAATTGCTCCTTTCCTTGTGCCGAGCGCCTCTTCGGCCGCAGCTTGTATGTCAATGTCAATCGTGAGCTGGATGTTTTTGCCGGGAATCGGTTCCACCTGATCTAGCCGGCCCGTCTCTCTGCCCACACTGTTCACCTGGACGCGCCGCTGTCCATCCGTGCCCCTTAGAATCTCGTTGTACTGGCGCTCGAGGCCTGACTTACCCACCATGTCACCCGGACGGTAAATGTCCTGGCTCCGTTCGATGTCGGCCTGGCTGACTTCACCTACGTACCCAATCGCAGCCGAAAGAAATCCATTCGCCGGGTAACGGCGGCGGTGCACCATCACCATTTCAAGCATGGGCAAATCGGGCCGGTGCGATTCGATGAACGCGATATCGCCCTGCGTCGCTTCCGGCTTGATGATGATGGGTTCGTACTTTGCGAGCCACTTCGCGCCGTCGAGCTGTTGTTGGATGTCATCTTTCGCGAGGCCCAGCCCCTCGGAAATTTGTGGCAGCGCGCGCGTCACTTGCGCCATGTCGTCGCGCAGCAGCAGCACGCTGAACGAAGGGTAGTTGTCCACGATCAAGCGGCCTTCGCGGTCGAGCATCTTGCCGCGCGGAGCGATCAGCGGAACCGTGCGGATGCGGTTGCGGTCGGCTAATTCCTGGTACCGCGTGGAATCATTGATTTGGATTTTCCAGAAGCCGGTGAGGAGCAGCAACGTCATGCCCACAATTGCGTAGGAAATGACGGCCAGCCGCGTCTGCGGAATTTTGGTATCGCTGCCGAACCAGAGAGACACGCTTGCTCAGTTCTCGCTACAGGTTTACTCCCTGAAGCCGCCCTGTGAAATTCAAGACAGAGCAATTCACAGTAGCACCTGCACTATTCCGGTGCAATATGGCCTCGCGGACAGGTGGGCTATTTTCGCACTCCCCGGCCCCCAGTCATTTGCATGAGCAAAGCGCCTGGACTTTATGCCTACCCAATATTCCTGGGCTATCTGCATGAGCCACGTGCTTGCGTCAGGAGGCTACAATTACGCGCAGGTGTGGGGTAGTCTCAGGCCATGGCACCGGGTGACAAGAACGCCGCCGAGAAGGCCCGCGTAGGCCTCTGCCTCGATTGCCGCCATGCCCGTAAAGTGGAGTCCGACCGCGGCTCGAATTTCTACCTCTGCGCCCTCTCCGAATCCGGCCCCGCGTTCCTCAAGTACCCGCCCCTGCCGGTCATCCAGTGCTCTGGTTACTCTTCACGCGGTGCGGACCCCGAAATCTAGATGGGCCTTGACGGGTGGGTCGGGCGGCGGGTGCCGCTCCTATCTATATGAGGTAGTGCGCGGATGATATACTTTGCCGGTGCAGCATGGTCAAGATAACCATCGGAACAGATTCTCTGCTCCACCCGCCCTTAGTTTCCGTCGTGACGTGTGTCACATCGCTATTTAGTTCCCATCACCCTTACTCATAAACTAGTTGACACTGATAGAACGTGAGAATACAAGCAGCACGTGATCTCGTGGAGGTTCCCCGTGCTGCGACTTTTCCGTTTCGTTCTGTCCTTGATTTTCCTAGCGGGTCTTGTCTCAGTTGGCAAAGCGCAGTCTTTACCCGCGTCGCAACAGGCCGCGCAATCACCGTCCGCCGCGCCCGTTCGCGACCCGCAAGCAGTCGCGGCGCTCCGGCAAGCTTTTGCCGCGATGGGCGGCAGGCTGCCCGCCGACACCGTCGCGACTGGAACCATAACTATTGTAGAAGGCTCCAGGACGGAAACCGGCACCATCCGCGACAACTTATCGTTTCCAATCTACCCCTCCACGATCGCAATAATCCATTCTCACCCTTATGGTTCGTCGGGGGATCCGTCACAGCCGGACAAGAAGGCCTCGAATAGAGCATATGGATGGGTCCCCAATTACGTGATTTCCCCATACGGTATTTCGGTAACGAGCCCTACAGGTACCGGTTCCCAGCAGTTGATCACTGGAAGTGGCCTGCAGGACTATCTGAAGGGAAAGAGTCCGCTATGCAAATGAAGGTTACTAAAAACCAACTGCACCTTCTGAATCAAATAATAGGCAGGATCTTCATTTTACTCATACTTTTGATGTCGGTGGCTGCCGTCACAATGGTTTTCTCTCTTGTCCAGGCACATAGCCAATCTTCTATCCAACAAGCCACTGATTGCTCCGGCAGTTGTTTATATGAGGCCGTGCTTAACCGCGTTTTTCCATTACCGAAGTATTTTGGGGGAGGCGCAGACCGTCTTATTACATTTCGAGTTATGCCTTCATTTGGGCCGGAATGGCAGGTCGTAATTCGCGAAATGACAGGCGGTAAGTTCAGGGTTACGTACTTTGAGCCAGCGCAAGAGGGCAGTATTTATCACTTCATGGGACTCGTCCTCGAGAAGAACAAAAACGCGGATGCTGACACCATCGTGCGGGGCCTCCACATAAGGGTCACCACCATTGACTCCCCCCCACCACAACTCCAGATCGCAATTCAGAGATTCCTTAAAACTAGAATTTCAACCGATCTTGGCAAGGGCCCTTGGCTCGACGCGACCATCTACGAGTTGTGGGAAGACTCAGCGCAGGGGTCAATTCATATTCAGACCTCCGACCGAGCGACCGCCCCCGGCGTGAAACTTAGCCCTCTCGCCCAATGGATGATCGAGGTTACGAATCTCGTAAAGATGGCCCCCATTGGTGCACCTGTAACACCTAAGTAACAGTTAAGAAACAAAAGCCCCGGTTAATTCGATGACGTTGTCGGCTGCTTTTCCCGAGTAGAATTGATTGCTACGAGACGACCGAGGCCCTGCCTGCCGGCAGGCAGGTCGGAAGAAAGGCGCAGCTTGCCCCCTTTTCCACTTCCGAGAACCCCTCCGTACATTCACAAAATGTTCAGTCTAAATTACGGCTATGGCTCCTCGGGAAGCAACAACGGGCAGATAACCGGCATCACGGATAATGTGGACAATGGCCGGAGTGCAACTTACAGTTACGATGGCCTTGGCCGTATCAGCACGGCCAACACAACAGGCTCAACAGGCTACCCGGCGTGGGGACTGTCATGGAGCTACGACCGGTATGGCAACCGCACCGCCCAAACCATCACCGCCGGCAGCGCGTTCCTAGACACAGAAACCTATGGGACTACCGCTCCCAATAACGGGGCCTACACCAACCGAACGGACGGCCACAGCTACGACGCCAGCGGAAACATGACTAGCGACGGCTGGAACACGCTGACCTATGACGCGGCGAGTCACCTAATCAGTGCGGTCGGTGGCTCCTCATCCGGCGCCTACACTTACGATGGAAACGGGTTGCGCGTAAAGAAGTCCGTCCCGAGCACTTCACCAACAACGACGACTGTTTACATCTTTTCAGGGACCAAGGTGATCGCCGAATACGACAACGGCGCGGCTGTGGGTTC
>JBGPHM010000023.1:0-54593 GCA_041484365.1 Terriglobia bacterium
GCAGTAAGCACTTCGACGCAGGTCTCGCTGACGGGGACCTACAACGGCAGTCAGAGCACCTCGCTCACCGTCAACCCCCCGGTGATCTCCTCGGTCTCGGTGAACCCCACCAGCGTGACCGGTGGAACGGGATCGACCGGAACAGTGACACTTGGATCGGCAGCGCCGACAGGCGGCGCGGTGGTGACACTCACGAGCAGCAATACTGCAGCGGCCACTGTTCCAGTAAGCGTGACCGTGGCGGCTGATGCTACTTCTGCGACCTTCCCGATCACAACACTCTCTGTGGGAACGACGACGCAAGTCATCATTACGGCTACATATGGAGTGAGTCAGGCGAATACGTCAATTAGTGTTTTACCAGGTGCGCCTATTATCCTTACCCAACCATCGAACACGACCACCAACGTGGGCCAAACCGCCACTTTTAGTGTTGTCGCAACTGGAGCTGACCCGCTGCTTTATCAGTGGCTCAAGAATGGGGGGAACATCGATGGAGCGACATCCTCAACCTATACAACACCGGCAACGGTGGTCGGCGATGATGGCGCAACATTTGATGTCGTGGTTACCAACGCACTGGGCAGCATCGAAAGCAACAGCGGGACGCTTAACGTAGTGTTTCCACCCCAAATTCAGACGCAACCTTCGAATCAAACGGTGGTGGTCGGCGAGACGGCAACGTTCTCGGTAGGTGCGATAGGCTCACCCAATCTGAACTACCAATGGCTCAAGAATGGCGCGAACATCGCAGGAGCAATGCATTCGAGCTATACCACGCCACCTACCGTGTTGGCTGATAGTGGCGCGCAGTTCAGTGTGATCGTGAGTGATCCTCTCGGAAGCCAAACTAGCGGTGCCGCAGTTATGACCGTCATAGCCGCTCAATCTCCTGCTACCTATTTCGTTGATTTCGACTTCGGAGCTGATTCGAACAGCGGCGTGTCGAAGGATTCGCCGTGGCGGTACGCACCTGGCATGTCGGGTTGCTCCGTGAATTGTGATTCGATCAATCCTCAACCTGGAGATCGCGTCATTTTCAAAGGCGGGACGACTTGGGATTCTTCTGCATTCCCGATGACGGTGAGTTGGTCAGGGACAAGCGCAAGTCCCATCTACTATGGAGTGGATTCCACATGGTTTGCCGGAACCACCTGGACCCGCCCAGTCTTTGATCTCAGCGGTGCTGTATCCTTTACGGCCCCCATTTTGACGAGCTTCGAAAGCTTCATCACATTCGACAACATTGAAATAGAGAACGAACGAGTGGATAGCGCCAACGTCTGGCCGCCGCGAGGCGGCATAACGGTGGAGGGGGGAACGAGCGTAACCATTCAGAACTGCTATATCCACGGCTGGGGCATAAAACAGCCCGCTGCCGGAAGTGACGCGAACCCATTCGGGGGTGTCGCTTTCTACAACAACGCCAAGGGTGGTGTTGTCCAGGACTGTGTGATTGATGGCGGCCCCGCGAGCAATTCGGGGACCGCGATCTACGGTGGAGCGACTCTCCAACGAAATCTCATTGAAAACGTGCCGAATGGAATCTGGATCGAGGATCCTGCCATAAATCTTGTTATCAATGGGAATCAACTCTTCGCAATGACAAGCTCCATTGATCCCACAAAGTCAGCGAATGCGATGTTCTTATCTTCCAGCGGGAGTGTATACAACAATGTTATCCACGACTTGGCATCCGGAGCAACCGCAATCAATTTGCAACCCCCCTGGGATCTAAGCGGGACAACAGAATTCTTGTATGACAATTTGGCGTGGAACGTGGGGCCGTCTCCCGTTATCTCCATAGGTGCGGGCTTTGGGACAACCGCGAACTACCTTATCTACAACAATACTCTCATCAGTGGTCTGGGAAGTTGCGTTAGTGTGGCACCTGCACCTCTCGTCACGCTGGGTTTGACAGTTGAGAACAACCACTGCGTTTCCGATCAATCCAGCGCTCCTGCATGGTGCTGGAACGGAGTGGGGACCAATCCGAAGTGCGGCACTGTGCCATCACTCACATTCTTTAATAATGTCTTAATGTCCGCGCAAACTGCGCAGTCTCAAGGCTACACAATTCAAGACAGTTTCCAACCAACAGATTCTTCTAATGCGACTGTTGGCGCAGGGCTAAATCTAGTTACAAGTTGCATCACGGTGGGATCAGCTTTGTGCAACGATAGGATTGGTGTCGCTCGTGCGAGTGGCACAGCCGCGTGGAACGCAGGCGCCTACGAATTCCAGGTGTCGGGCATCGTCAACCTTCCGCCTTCCATTACATCGCAGCCCGCAAGCCAGACTGTTGAACTGGGCCAACCAGCTACATTCAATGTGATTGCTGCTGGAACGGCACCGCTGACCTACCAGTGGACTCGAAATGGAACGGCAATCGCCGGGGCAAACAGCTCGAGTTATACGACATCGGCTACGGTTAATGTGGATAACGGTTCTCATTTTGGAGTTGTCGTTAGTAATTCGGTTGGGAGCGTGTCCAGCAGCCAGGCGGTTCTCACTGTCAGCGCAGGTGCAGGACAGCTGACATTGAACACGAACGCTTTGAACTTCGGGATTGTAGGAGTGGCCGACATACATCCGATGAGCGTTACGCTTTCAAATACTGGAAATCAACCAGTTCACATTACAGGCATCAGCGTGACGGGAAGCGGTTTCACGACAAATGGGGTAACAGCAGGTCTCACGATTGACCCGGGGCAAACAGCCACCCTCATCGTGGTCTTCACCCCCGTAGCTCTCGGAAACTCCGCGGGAACGGTTACGGTGACGAGCGACGCCGTGAACCCCAATATATCCGTGTCTCTGCAGGGTACCGGGGGACATTCCGTGGCCCTGTCCTGGTCACCGGGTGATTCTACGCCAGTGTTTTTCTACAACGTGTATCGAGCTTCCGTGAGCGGCGGGCCCTATGTGTTGCTGAATCCATCGCCAATCACTACAACTCAGTTTGTCGATTCAACGGTACAGTCTGGTCAAACCTACTTCTATGTAATTACTGCGGTGAATCGAGGAATGGTCGAAAGCGTTTTTTCAGGTGAAGTTTCCGCGACGGTTCCAAATCCATAATCGCCCGTACAGGAATTATCGAGGGACGGGTTGTTCCCCACCCAGCTTCGTAATCAAAATGTCCCCAAGCGCAAGCACATCCATACGCGTCCGCAGAAAACAGTTGATCGCCTCTTCCGGTCTGCAAACGATCGGTTCGTTGTCATTAAAGGAAGTGTTTAAGACAACGGGCACTCCAGTCAAATTTCCAAATTCATGAATGAGCCGCCAGTAACGGGGGTTCGCCGCGCGGCTGACAGTTTGCAAGCGGCCAGTCCCGTCCACGTGGGTGGGCGCGGGAATCGCCGCGCGCTTTTCGGGACGAACCGCGTAGGCAAAGGTCATGAAGGGCGATGGGTCGCTGCGGTCGAAGTACTCGCCGACAGCCTCTTCGAGAATTGACGGAGCAAATGGACGGAACATTTCGCGGTGCTTTATACGCGCGTTAAGGATTTCTTTCATCTCGGCGCGGCGAGGGTCCACAAGGATGCTGCGATTGCCGAGCGCCCGAGGCCCCCACTCCGCACGTCCCTGGAACCACCCGACGATATTTCCCGCCGAGATAAGCTTCGCGGTTTCTTTGGCCAAATCATCTTCAGACAGTTTGCGGACTTGATATCCAGGCGTTTGCAGCGAGCTTGATTCAATGGCCGCGCTTACCTGGGCATCGGAGAAACCGGGCCCCCAATAGGCGTGCTCCATCACAAACTTGCGCGGCTGCCCGAGGATCTGGTGATGAACATAAAAGGCGGCGCCGACGGCGAGTCCTGCGTCACCAGCGGCGGGTTGAACGTAGATACGCTCGAATGGAGTTTCCTCAAAGATTTTGCCGTTGGCGACGCAATTGAAAGCGACTCCCCCCGCAAGACACAAAGATTTTTGGCCTGTGCGCCTATGAAGTGCGCGCAACATCTCAAAGTAGACCTCTTCGAGCCGCGCCTGCATCGTAGAGGCAAGATTGTAATGCCGGTTGGAGAGTGGCTCCTCGGCTGGACGGGTAGGACCGAGACGGCGTTCGAGATGTTCGGAAAACATGCGTCCGAGAACGGGGGTCTTGTCGGATTCGCGCCAGCTCATCTCCGGGCCGGTGCGATGGTGTGTGAAGTAATCCAGGCCGAGACGGAATCCTTCGCCGCCATTGGTTTGCACAATACTGCGGAATTCAGAGAGAAATTCCGGCTGCCCGTAGGCGGCGAGACCCATCACTTTATACTCGTCGCCAAATTTCCAAAACCCCAGGTACTGAGTGAGTGCGGTGTAATACATTCCGAGCGAGTGCGGGAATGCGATCGATCCCAAGACGCGGAGACGATTCCCTTTTCCGGAGGCCCACATCGTGCTCGCAAAATCACCAAGTCCGTCCGCGGAGAGCGCGGCGGCATTTTCAAATGGCGAGACGAAAAACGCGCTGGCGATATGCGCTTGATGGTGCTCCACGCGGTGAAATTTCGCGCGAAGACTTTTCGGGTCCAGATCAAAGGCCTGGCCAAGCGCTTCCGGTATCCCTGTGAATTTCGCGAGAACCTTGGCGCGTTCCCGTGCGAAGGAAGGCATTCGCATGGCATAAAATAATTTTGTGCCCAGGCGCGCCCAGGGATTGCGCGGAATTGCGACGTGATCTACCTGCGCAAGCGTAATGCCCGCAGCTTCAAGACAATAACGGATAGCTGCAGCCGGAAACCCCGCGGCATATTTGACGCGATTGAAACGCTCTTCCTCAACCGCGGCTACGAGATTGCCATCGCAAACAATCGCAGCGGAAGCGTTTCCGTGATAGGCGTTAATCCCAAGAATGTTCACGGATGAGATTCTAACTGCTCCAACGGGATTGTCACGCGGAGGCTTGTGAGTGTGCTGCCAGATCCGAAACGCCGGCTGCGGCCTGAACATCATCCGCTGACCGTACATCTAGATTTCGGCGGCACCATTCATTGAGGACATAGAGGCTCCAGGGGCGCGACCAGTTCGTGCGGGCCGCTTCAAATGCCAGCCAAACAGCACGGACGGTTGCAGCATCGAGATGTCCTGCGAGCGCCGGCGTAAGTTCCGCAAGGCCCGCACGAATGCGCGGTCCAAGGGCGCCTCGAAACCAGTGCTCCCACGGGAAAGTGAACGTGCGCTTGCGCTGGTGAATGATTTCCTTAGGCAGAATGGCGCGCAACGCCTCTACCAGCAAAGCTTTGTTCTCTCCCCGCCTCGATTTTGCCGCGGCTGGAATCTGCGCGACAAACTCCACAAGAACATGATCGAGCAAAGGCACACGCACCTCGAGGGAATGGGCCATGCTTACGGAGTCAGTGTCACGCAAAAGCGTATTCACCAAATAAGACCGGGATTCGAGGCACGAAACCGCTGCGAATGAATCAAGAGTCGCGGCCTGCCGGGCAGATTCAGCCAGCCAAGCCCACCAGGGCGACTGCTGAACGGATATTTTTGAATTTCCTCGCAAGGCTGCAACGTGACTTGGCGTAAACAGAGAACGAGTAAAAAAATAGGGGTGCGGCAAATCATCCGCATTCGTCCACAGCGATGCAATTTTTCGCGCGGCATCACCGCGGCCGCCGCCCGCGCGTCCGACCGCCTGCGCAGTGGCGGAACGCAGGGCGCGCGGCAGCCGGCGCCCAATGCTGGCCAGGCGCGCGGCGCGTGGCGCGGAACGAAAGGTTGAATAGCCGCCGAAAACTTCGTCGCCTCCTGTGCCGGACAGCGCAACTTTCAATCCCGCTCGATGTGCGGCCCACGAAACGAAGTAAGTGTTAATTCCATCCATGGTCGGCTGATCCAAAGCGGCCACGGCATCGTCAAGGTGAGCGAGCATTTCCTCGCCGCTAAGCATTAGCTCTTCATGATGTGTACCAAAGTGTTTGGCAGTGGCGCGGGCAAGCTTCGCCTCGCTGAATTCTTGTTCGGGAAAGACAACCGTGAAAGTCCGCAGATCTTTTTGCGCGCGGCTGGCCAATGCGACGATTGCGGTCGAATCCAGCCCACTACTCAGAAAAACGCCCAGGGGAACATCGGCGATCAAATGGCGGCTGATTGCATCTTCAAGCAAAGGCAAAAGATTGCTCGCGGCGGAATTGAGTGTGATCTTTTTCTCCCGCTTAGGAAATCCGCGCGAAGCGGCCCGGCCGAACGTCCAATACGGTGCCGGTGCACATGCACGCTGTGGTGCCGCAGCCGACACACTCATGCAATGGCCGGGCGGAATGGAGAAAACGTCCTCAATCAAAGTGGCCGGCTCGCACACAGACCCAAAGAGCAAATAGGAATCCAGCGCTGAAGTGGAAAGCCGCCGGGGGACGTGCCCACTTGCCAGGAGGGCGCGGACTTCTGAAGCAAAAATTAGTTTGTTGCCATGAAACGTGTAATAGAGAGGCTTAATGCCCAAGCGGTCACGGGCGAGAAAAAGGCGCGGGGCGGTGCCGCCAGTGCGCCGCATATCCAGCACCGCGAAAGCGAACATCCCGCGTAGATGACCGACACAGGCTTCGCCCCACTGCTCAAATGCATGGACGATGACTTCCGTGTCCGAATGAGTGCGAAACGAGTGGCCAGCGCGTTCAAGTTCCGTGCGGAGGTCGCGAAAATTGTAGATCTCTCCGTTGTAAACGACAGCGACATCATTCGTTTCATTGAAAACTGGTTGATGCCCGCCCGGCAAGTCAATGATGCTGAGGCGGCGCATTCCGAGAGAAACGCTTGGCGCGGCGGACGGGGAAACCAAGATGCCTTCTTCGTCAGGCCCCCGGTGGAACAGTGCGGCTGTCATCCGCCTGACAACGCGCCCGGATTCTTCCGTGCTCTCCAGTCCGGCGATTCCGCAAATTCCACACATCGATTACAGTTCTCCCTTGCGAAACAAGAAACAATGCACGTTCTGCTGCGGATTCGCGTCATACCGCAACAAGTTCATCCCATTCGACGAAGCCCATTCCTCGATCACTTTCCTGGAAAGGAATGCAACCTGGGGGGAAGCAAAGTAATCGTAGAACAGATTCTTCGCCCCTCGCCAGCTAACTTGTCCCTTGGATTTCACCTTGTGAACGAGGTAATAGAGCGGTAAGGCTGTCGCATGCGCGAGCCACCGGGTACCACGAGACTTGACCAGCATGCGGATGAACCAGCCCGGGTAGCGATAAAAGAACTCGTAGCGGCCTCCGGGCTTGTACACGGCGAGGTAGAGTTGTCCGCCCGCCTTCAAGATACGGCAATCTTCGGCGAGTGCGCGAGGCGGGTCGCCAGTGTGGTGTAGCACACCATCGGTGATGACGACATCTGCTACGGCGTCCTGAACAGGCAGGCGGCAATTATCCGCAACGGCTCCGGGCAAGTTGTGACGGCTCGCAATGATCGCAATCGAACTGGCGCTGCGATCCAGTCCCACGCAGCGCAAGCCCTTATATTTCAGGTATGCCAAAACGCGCCCGGGACCACATCCGACATCGAGTACCAATGAATTCGCCGCCAAGGAATCAATGAATTCGAGCAAGAGAGGGGAAATGACTGTTCTCAGCTCTTCGCCGCGCAGATTCTCGACCCAGTCAAAGGGGTGCTCATCGTAAAACGTGGTCTGTTTAACGAGGCTCATTCTTGTCCTGGTACACGCGCGCGTAAAGCTCTTGCTGTTTTCCGAGCAGTTCCTGCCAACTCAATTCCGACGCCACCTTCGGACACTCTTCGCGGAATCTCGCGTATAACGCGGGATCGCCGAGGAGTTTCCGAAGGGCATTCGTCAATGCGGCTGTTTCACGAGGGATGACCAATCCCACGCGATCCAGGACAAATTCGCTGACTCCGCAACTGTCGGTGACGATCGCCGGCATTCCGCACGCGATTGCCTCGGCCACGCCGTTCGCGAAATTCTCATAGCGGGATGGTAAAGCAAAGATTTGGCTATCCGCGAGCACCGCTTTTTTTTGGTCGCCGTAAAGCGGCCCCGTGAAAACCGTACGCGCTTCCACGTTTTTCGCCCGGGCCATTTCCCGCAATTTTGCAACATAGCCGATTTCGCCCTCAGGACCTGCAACCACAAGACGGCCACGTTCGGGGCAAGCCATCGAAAAGGCATCGATCAACAGGTCCACACCCTTTCGTGGAATCAGACGGCCGAGGAAGAGCACAATTGGCTCGTCCTGGGGCAGGGCCCATTCAGTTCGAAATGTTCCCTTGGGAGGAAGACTTAGGAATTCCTTCAGATCCACGCCATTGTACCGGATGACCACACGGCGACGAGGGAATCCATCCGCAAGCAATTCCTGCTCTTCCTGCTGGGACGTTGCAATCAAGAGAGCGGCATGGCGGAGCAGCGGCTTGCCCATGAATGCGTGCCAGATCCGCTTCATGCGAAAACTTCGGTCAATCGGGCGCACCATGCCGAGAGGTTCGACCACATAGGGAATGCCGGCCTTGGCGCAATAGTGAGCTACGACCGGGCCGAGGAGATCGTACAGCCCGTAAATGTGGACCACGTCAAAATCCCGGAGGCGCTTCCGGCAAAATGGAATGAGGCCGGAATTCAAAGTGGTGGCGCGATAGGTAGCGCGGGGCCGCAGGTAAACCACTTCAACGCCGTTATGATGTACGTGCCGCGCCGTAAAGGGCCGGCCGTACCAGGAAGTCAAAACAGTTACGCGATCGCCGCGTTGCGCAAGGCCTTCAGCGATGGCGCGGACTTTGACCGTCGGCCCGCCCCGATCAAGGAAGGGATGATAGGTCTGCGTGACATGGAGTATTCGCATTAACGTCAGGGTCCCTGCGGCCTTACTTCCAGGATTTGCACGGGAACACTTACCCTCTCTCCTTCGACGCGCCAACCAGAGAAATCGTTTGCAACCGCAGAGGCAGTGGGCCGCAGATCGCCCGAAGATTCCAGTGCGCGCAAGGGTTCGCGAAGGGCGTCGGGATAGTCGCCAGTTCTTATGACCCAGCGCACGTCCGACTTCCGCAGGAATGCCAGCATGGAATCTGGTGCGAGCAATTTCTCAGGATCTACCGACCAACTCGACTGCGGGTCGCCGTCCATCATGTTTACACGGAGATAGTACACATGGCGAAAGAAAACCATAGCGGCGCCTGGCTTCCCTTGCAAGGCGGAATTGATGAAGGAAACCTCCTGATAGTTCGGCGCGAGCCGTTGCAGAAAATGCTCTCGCGACTCGATGCCGAGTCCAGCAGGCAAGAAGTCGCGGGCATAGAGCGCGTAAGAGGCAGCGCCAAAAGCGAAAAAAACCAAAATTGTGGCGGCGCAGGCAATTCGGAGAAGCGGACGGCCTTTTTTCGAAATCGTTTCAGCCCCGGAGAAAACGAGTACAAGAGCGATGGCGAATACAGGCAAGAGAAACCGGGCCATTTGAGAGGAGAAAACATTGGTGAAGAAAACCGCCGCCCATACTCCCGCACTGATACGGAACAAAGGCGTGGGCCTGTATGCAAAAATTAGTAGCGGGGCAAAGGCCAATACTAATGGGCCATAGTAGTGGCCAACTCCGAATCTTTGACCTTCAAGTACCAATCGGAATGGGTATTCAATCAAAGAAATAAATCCGCTGTGATTTGCAGAAGGGTGGGTGTCCGCGAGTATGGATGCAAATGTGTACGGATTGAAATTGTTTGGCGCAAGCCAGTGGGACAGAAATGGAAAAACGGGGTCGCCAGTCCACCAGGCATTGCGGAGGAGCGGCCAGATGCCTCCGAGAAGTGCGGCAAGTGCGCTAGCGGAGGCGAATCGGAGCGAACGAGTCTCCACAAGCAATAGCAAGCACAACACGACAGGAATCGCCCAAGCTGGATACTTTGAGCCGGCCGCGGCGCCAGCAAGAAATCCACTGACCAGCGCCCATCTTACAGAGCGCGTCGAAATGCCGCGTGCCGCTGCAAGAATTGCAAGCGTGCAATAAAATACCATCCAGATGTCGGGCGCTCCGGCAACCGTCATTTGCCAAAAAATCATCGGAGTGAGAAGAAAAGCAAGGGTAACGGTCAAGCTTCCCTCCAACGACATCCACTCTCGCGCCAGCCGGTAGAGCGTCGCGGCGGAAAGCACGCCTCCAAGGAAAATCAAGCCGAGTGAGATGTGGTCGGAGCCGAGCGCGAGCCCCAACAGGATCAGCATGTGTGACTGACCCACGGCAAATGAGAGTGTGATGTCATACAGCGGGTGAAAGCCGTGCTGGAGCCAAAGGGCGGGCGCGGTGAAGTGATAGTGCGAGGCGTCGGATCCGCTAAGAGGGGCCATCGCCATAAATGCATCCGAAATCAGGAGAGCCACAATCAGCATGGCAAGCACAGTAGCAACGCGCGATTGCTTCACCTGAGTGCAAAAAGAAACTCCAGCCGCTGCGAATTCACCCAGGACTTTCCAACTCTTCCCGGCAATAAGCGCCATGAGAGCAAACAGAACCAAGAGCGTTCCGCGACTCAGCCATCCGGCTGCAATCAGGCCATGTACGGCAACCTGGATTGCCGCGAAAGAAATTCCTGCTGAATAGAGGACTCTTTCGAGAACACATGAGGTGTTCAAGCCGAGTAAATCAAGAACACGCGCGCCAAAGACGACAGCCACAATTCCCAACAATGCCACGATGGCCAGCCAGCCGAGTGCGCTCAGGAATGCCATAGATGAAAGAACGCACGTATGCGCGGCGCAAATTGCGTCCAGAATTGATGGTAGTAAAGGACGTTGACGGCGATCACCCAGAGCAGAAAGAGGCCATCCACTGGGCGCATTCGGGCGTTTTTCATCATTCGAAGCGGTTTCTCGACCGATCTTTACGGGCTAACTGGCTTTGGTATCTGCGTCGTTTCCTAAAATGTCCGAAAGCCGCTGGCGAAATCTATCCTCACTATATTCCTGAATCACCCAGGCCCGCGCAGCGCGTCCCATGGCGTCCGCGCGTTCTTTGTTTTGCAAAAGCTCCACCAGCGCGTTCGCGACTTCAGCGGAATCGGTCGGGTTCACCAGCAGCCCGTGTTCACCTGAGCGAATGAATTCGCTCGGGGCGCCCTCACGTGGCCCGACAACCGGTTTTCCATGCGCCATCGCTTCCAGAAAAACGATTCCGAATCCCTCTCCGCGGGGTGCGTGCGGATTGAGGTCTGTGCGAGCGGGCATGGCAAAAACCCGGCACCGATGATACCAGTCCCTCAGGTCCCCGCTGAAAGCAGCCCCTGCGAATCGGATGGAATCAGTAACCTTAAATTCCTTTGCCCGATCTTCAAGTCTCTGCCGGTCATCGCCATCTCCCACAATGCAATAAATCGCGCCGGGAACACGTTTGAGGACGGTGGGCCATGCATCCAGCATTACATCATGCCCTTTATATTTCTCGGAGGCGGCGAGTCGCCCGACGGTCAAAACAATTGGAGCGCTGGGTTCGGGTTTTGAAGGGTTTGACACGCGAGAGTTTTGCTCGCTATCGACTTGGACAGACGGGGGAAGGATTGAATGACTTATCTTGGAGAGACCATGACGAGAGCTGGCAACGCCGAACGTGAATCCGCTCACACTAATGAGCCTACTTGCACCGCGAAGCGCGAGAAATTTGGCGCGTCCGATGTCACCCCAGACTTCGATGCCATGCATGACAACCCAGTAGCGTATTCCCGTAACTCGCTGGATGATTCGCGCCACCGGACTGACGCCGACATGCGCGCAAATCACCAGTTGCGGACGCCAAGAGATCGCCTTCGATAGTGATGCGGCAAGAAACTTGATCTTTACTCCTGGTGAAAGCGAAAGATCTCCATTGGGGCTGAGTCTGGGTTCCACCGGCACCGCGAGCAGATGGACGTTCGCCTTCCCCAGAATCTGCTCGAGAGCGCGAACAAGCGTCTTCGTGTAAATCTGCACGCCACCCGTGGCTCCCAACGGTGGCGCAAGAACGAGTACTTTCATCCGGTTATTTTGCTCCGCATGACTTGAGTCAATTGCCGAGACTTCTTTTCTTGCATGGACTTGGACTCAGGAGAACAAACAAAATTGGACGTAGTACCGTAGACTACACCAAAGCCTGAGGAAGCCGGCAGTAATTAGACGCTTTTGATTACTAACCAGAAGTGATGGCGCAGGTGGTCCTTGGGAAAGGGCCTTCCTGCAACTATCTCTTTCGCGCTGGAGTCAGATGGGCACCCTGCCATTTCCAAATCTTTGACAAGGACAATTTTGAAGGGAAATTGAAGGCAAGCTGCCGCTGTTCACCGGGCAGATAAACATAGGAGGCCAGATAGAGAATCCCTGCCAGAATCACAAGGGATCGGATCCCTGTCCACATGGAAACAGCTTCCAGCATTCCTCCGACGACCGCTCCGAAAAGATTGGAGCCCAGGGCCTCTGCGTTGAAACCAGCGCTCGCGAAACTTCGAATGAAGACGATGGAGGCAAACGCCGCCGGCAGACATAAGACAAGCGTCCCCGCAAGCGCTCTCGTCCAGAAGGAATTGAACATGAGGGCGCTTGTCGGCAAGAAATAGGACACCAGTACGCTCGCTCCGATTCCGAGATAGGCAAAGCGAACGGAAATCCCAGGCCAGATTCCCACGAGCGAATTCGCAGCGAGAATCAGCAGAAAAAGAACCGCGATTACGACCGCGTTGACCAGCCATGTGGTTCCAAACAGCAACGCCATTCGGCTGATAATTTGTGATTCGAGCAGAAGAAACCCCGCTCCAAGAAAGAAGAAATGCCGGTGAATTAGACGTCCTGCCATTCCCGTGTGGCGGATCAACATGCGCGACAACCCTACGATCAGCAGCGATACGATGATGATAACGAGCGGCAAACCCGGCTCATGTTGGTAGAAGTAGGGCCAGTCATCGGTGGTGGGGCGCGCATACTGTTTTGAAATATCTCCGTGCACTCTGATATAGGCCGCGATCTCCGGCGTTTGGAGCGCGCCATCCATCCGCGCAGCAGAACCGGCGACAAAAAATCTTCCACCCGTGCTGTAAGAAGACGCGGGGGCCCAAAAATCCAGAGGCGGCCGTCCGAAGACTCTTTCCAGGGAGTTCGAAAGCCGGCCGGCGATCCACGGCGTATTAGTCTGAAACTTCAAAATCAGAATTCCATCGTCTTTCAGGAGGCGGCGAGCAGCCTGCAAAGCTTCGATGGTGTAAACGTAATTGTCGATCCTGACCGCAGAGTAGTGAGAGAGATTGGTGTGCGAATCGAGAAGAGAATAAACAATAAGGTCAAAATGTTCACCGCTGTTTTGAACATAACTCCTGGCGTCATCTGTCACAACAGAGACGCGCGGCGATGAATACGGATGCTCAAAATGAAGCTCGCGGCCCAATTGAATTATGAGCGGATCGATTTCAACCGCTACAACGCGTTCCGCGCCGTTGCGCACCGCCGCCGCCACATCATTGCCCATCCCCGAACCAAGAACCAAAACAGAGGAAGGCCGGCGATAGAAGTGATAGGGAATGTTGTATGCGTCCCATTCGCTTGGAACTTGCGAGAAAAATTGAGGATGAGTTGCGGTGAATTCAGGCGAAAGGTTTACAACTTGTTGGAACCACGTGTGGTTCGTGTCGAGTTGAAAAGAAACGGTCTCCCCCGCCTCGACGCGCGGAATCAACGTCAGCATTTGATAGGGTGACCAAAACTGCTTTTGGCTCCCCCGCAGACTCCCTCCAACGATGATCATGCAGATCACAAATGCAAGAGCGGAAGTCCAGCGCAGCGCGGAATCCCGATAAAGAAGGAGGAATAGCAATGCGCCCGCCACGCCGAACCAGATAATAGGCGGCTGAGATCGAAAACTGAGCAGGGTAAACAACAAAATGCCCGCAAGCCCGCCCACGATATTGAACGAATAGCCCACGATCCCACGCGGGGCGCCCTCCAGGAATCCACCGACAATTTGTCCGATTGGCACAAACACCATGGCGTTCAGAATGAACAATGGAACGGTCACTGCGATCGCGGCAAAAAGCCCCATCAACGAAATCCAGGTGAGCGGGATCGTCGGAATCCCGAAATAATTCACCTCCGAAGCGGTTCCGAGATATGAGGGCAACGCGCTCATCAGATTGCGAAGGGGCTCCCACGGAAATTTGAGGAGAAAAACGAGGGTCACCAAGGGCACAAGAAACGCAATCAAGTTGATCTTCCTGCGGCACAAATAGCAACCCAGCCCAAAACCGAGAAAACACGACACCAGGACATAGTTCTTCAAGTAGGCAAAGACCCTGATCTCAGAAGAAATCCACCGGATCATGAGCAGCTCAAGAAACAATCCCAGGGCGCTCACCAGGATCAACCGAAGATAGGAATACCCTCCCAATGAATGGAGGGTGAAGTCCCATCTCGCTGTCCACCGCGGTTGTTGCGCTGACCGGGAGTTCCGTACTTCATCGCGGTAAAACGCGATTACAAACAGGCTGACAAATCCACCTGCCGACAGGATCAGAAAGAAAGCAACGTAGGAGCTGACATGCGATAGTTGTTCGTACATTCGCTTTGTCCTTGTGAGTCAAATTATTTCAACGTGCGAGGGCGGGATAGAATATACATATACAGTAATACATTTCAATAGATATCTATTTAGTTTAGTCATTCGACAGTTGCGCGGCACGCTACATACCGGCTTCATCCATCAAGGCCGTGGAGGCGCATTGGGAGCTGGGATGTCGGGGGACTTGCCGGATTATTCTTGATTGGCCAAAGGCGTGGGCCACTCAAGCACGTTTATGCTGCCGTCTGGCGTACGTTCGATGACCGGGGCATACAGACCAAGCAGTTCGCGGCGCCACCAAATCCGTTTCTGGCGCTTCTCCTCAACTGTGGAGAAGTGGTATTGCCAAAGCACAGCGCGGATCTGACGCGGCGGAGCGGAAGGAAACGGATTCCCCGCGAAGAGCGCGAGCACGTCGGTGTCGCCCGTGAGCAAGAGCTCTTCGGTTCGAGGGACTATCGAGGACGCTCTCCATGTGCCGAGTGATGCAAACCAAAGATTCCAGTCGAACCGGGGTTGGTATGGCGCATAAATGCCCGGTGGCTTTGCTACATCCTGCGGTTTGAATTGGAACGGATACGCCACCCACGTTTGCCCGTCATTGGATCCCTGGAATTCAATTTCGTATCTTCCTCGCGTCATATAGGCGAAAAGACCATAACGATTCGCAATTCTAAAAGGCTCGAGCACTTCAAACGGTGATACGGGTATCATTAGGCTGGGCGAGAACATCCACAGAAGTTGAGCTGTAGTCGAGTAGAAAACGCAACCGAGCAGAACCCCTGTGATGGCGAGGCGTATGGCTTTCCAGTGGGGACGAAGAGTTTCTCGCCAGCCTGACAGCTTGCGATTTTCCAATTGCTGCGCACTGCTTGGTTGCAGGGAATTGAGAATCGGCCACCGCTTCGGAACCAACCACGATAAAAACCTGTCATCCAGCAAAAGGAAACCCAGCACCAGGACTAAGTAATTTAGAAACGTATAATTTGCCGTGAGGATGATGCTTAACTCGAAGGGGGTAACAATGAAAAAGCAAATGATCCTCCAGCGCCGGGGCAGGAACATCAGCCACACCAAGCCGAGTTCGATCCCCAGAGTAGCGCCTGCGGATGCGGCATGGAACCAGTGCGGCAGATGTTGCGCGTACCAGCCGATCCACGTGGGCAGGGGGCCATTCTGGTAATACTCATCCATCGCGGTCAGGTGACGCCACTGCGGATCTCCGCTGGCGATCTTTGCGACCCCGGATTCAAAATAGATGCGAAACCACTCCCATTGCAGAAGAAACAAACTGATGCGCGACGGCGGTCTTGCCGATCCCAGGCGGGGTCGAAGCCCGGGCGGCGCGAAAAAGAGGGCGATGAACCCTGCTTCGAGCAGCATCCCGTCGGACTGATACCCTGAGAAGTCGCGCGCGACGCTGACGAAAGAAAGAAAACAGATGAAACAAATCCCAAGTGTTGCGCGGGGCCACAAATTGAGCACTACTAGCAGGGACGCCGCCATCCCAATCCAACAAATGGCGACTAGCATGTGGGAGCTGCTCGAAAACCAGAGCACTGTGGGCGCAAACCAGTAGCGCGATTGGCCCATCACACGAGCTACGGCTTGCAAATACTCCGCCGCCGGAAGAATTCCGTTGGGTCCAATCAATCCACGGATTTGGAATACCAGCGAAAAGAAAGCTGAGAAATAAATCAGGCCAAGCGCGCGCAGGAAAAACCATCGGGGCAGCAAACGGTCGGATGGGCCGCGCTCAGAATCGAGCAGCCAGCGGAGTGCGGAGGAGGGATTCCACTTCATTCGCGGCCGTCATTATAAGGCGAGTCCTACTCAGTGGCGCGGTGCAGGCGGATGTGTATGGTGGCGAGCGTCATCCACGTGTAACGCACAGGAGCCGTCGGCGCAAAGCTCCTGATTCCAGCGATACCGATTCCTTGCAACCCACGCATAGATGGCGCTCGCCAGAAAATGAATCCCAGGGACCAGTAAGAGCCACGCCACAAGCTTCCAGCCGGGCAGTGTGAGTCCGATGCGCGCCCAGGCGTCAACGCCGCTATAGACCCGGCCGGTGGAATCCACCGCCTGCATTAAGCGCATCGCCTTTTCACGGTCAAGGTGTGGAAACCGCAACGTGGCTTGGGGGTCGTGCAAATCCAATAACGCGATTCGGCCACCCCTGTCCATTCGCTGCAGGCGCGCAACGCTCGCGCGACAGAGAGCGCAGGAGCCGTCATAGAGCACGGTCAACATATACACAGCATCACTCCGCAGTTGGTGGTTGTCCAGATTTTCGGAAAAATGCGTTAGGGCTGGGCGCTGCTGAGCCCGGATGCAATTGCCATCATCAGAGCTTGAACTCGCTGGGGCGAGCCGGTGAAAATATTCTCTGGCCGGCGGCGATAGGCAATCATCTGGCGGTAGATCACGTCCTCCAATTTTGAGTTGATTCCCCACCCGGCAATGTATTGCAATCGTAGATCACTATCGTGATTGATGTCGGCCCCCTGAAGCCATGTGGCGAAATCAGGATTTTGACCTGCAAATGTCGAGAAGAGTTCAAGTACGGACCCAATTCCGACCTCGCGCAGAGATTCCGCAACGGGTGCGTAATCGGGCCGCGCCAGACGCTGGTCGATTTCATCAACATTGATCATAAGAGGTTCCGCTTGCCCGAGGAACACCATGTCATAGCCCAGGCCATTGTATGTGTTTGCCCAAACGGTTCCGTAGGGAAAAACCTCGAAAAAGGTTGCGAGTTCGCTCTTCACTGTTCGAACGTCACTTTCATAAAGCGGAACATAAAGGGAGAACATCCCACCGGGATTCAAGTGCTGTTTCACCGATTCGAAATACTCCTTCGAATATAGTGCGGCGGTGCCCTTCACAAAAACATCCAGTGGATCGGAGGCGATGATGTCGAATTTCTCCGTGGTTGTAAGGACGTAATGGCGCGCGTCATCGTAAACGATTCGCGTGCGCGGATTGTCCATGACGTCGTAATCCTGCTGGAAGAAATAGCGCGTGGAGATCGGCGGAATTACGGGCTCGATTTCGCAAACCGTAATGTGCTGAATGCCGGGGTATCGGGTGAAGGTTCCCGCGGATACTCCCGCGCCGAAGCCGATGCCAAGGACTGACTGCGGATTGGGATGAAGGAGCGCGGGGAGATGGCCGACCATCCGCTGCAGCTTCATGTCAAAGAGTTCCGTTGTCGCCTCGACGTGTCCGTTGACGTCAATTTCGATCTCGCCGTCGTTCCACTGCGTGATGGCAACTGATGAGTTTCGACCTTCTCTTGTGTAGAGGACGTGCGATTTGCCTGTGTTGATGGCCATGCGCCGCCCATAGGCAATCAATTCGCCGGGAATCTTATCCACCCAGAACGCAAGAAGTCCGGCGAGAATTAGCGAAGCCGTGAGACATGCCGCCCCAATCAGCGATTTATGTTTCACGATGAATGGCACAAGGACGAATAATGCACTCAGTGCGGAAAGGACGAGAATTATGCGCTGTGAATCCTGCGTGCCGATCCAGGGAATTAGCGCGAGGCTCGTCACAAGCGCACCAACTATCGCGCCCAGTGTGTTTGCCGCATAAACTCCGCCGACAACCTTGCCGGAATCCTCTCCTCGAGAAGCGACCGCCGCCAAAGCGAGTGGAAAGCTTGCGCCCCACAAAATTGTGGGCGGCAGAATTGCCCAGAGGCACCGCACCAAATCGAGTTGGAACATGTGCCAAGGGCTGATTGTGCGCAACGGATCAACGGGCCAATAGGGCAATGAATCCGCAATCATGTACGCTGTCCAGGCAATCGCGGCTGCAAGCAGAATTTGACACCAGCCAAGGGCCAGCCGCGGACGAACCGCGCGTACCATCCAGGCCCCACCAAGGCTCCCGATTGCCAATCCCGCCAGGAAAACCGCAAGGATGATCGAGAAAACATAGACCGTCGCGCCCAGCATCATGCCCATCAGGCGCGTCCAGATAACTTCGGCGCCCAAGGCACATGCGCCGGAGATTGCGATCGTGACGTACACAGGCCACCGGCTTGCACCGCCCTGCTCTATCTCTTGAGCGCTTTCGCTTTGGGTCGCGACATCAGCGTCCTGTGGGGCGGTGTGTGCGGGAGTCCACCTGGCCAGAGCAAAGCTGAACAATGCAACTGCGACATTTATCGCGGCGGCAACGTATGTCGCCACGACCGTGTTGTACATTCGCAGAAGATAAAAGCCCGCGAGCAGGCAGCCGAAAACAGCTCCCATCGTGTTTCCGCCATACAGCAGTCCCCACCACGAGACACCCCGAGGCGTGGACTCAATCCATCGGACGATGGCAGGCAGAGATGCACCCATCAAGATCGTTGGGGGCAAGAGGCAAACTGCTGCGATGAAGCCGCGAAGCATCATTCCGGGCAGACCGTGTTCGGCACCTGCGACGTAGACCCTATCAATGAAAGGGATTCCAAAAAGGACGAGAAGACCGCACAAGGCGATTCCCAGTTCAAGAAAGGCGTAAATTTTCAAAGGGTGCTGCCGCGCAAACTTCAATCTCGGCAGTCCGATGCTCCCAATGCACAGGCCACCCATAAATGTTGCGAGCAGCACTCCCAGCGAAACAGCCGTAGAACCAATGGCAAGTTGAAGCAGGTGGTACCAGACAATTTCGTAGATCAGCGCCGAGCAACCGCTGCCCGCGAACAAAAGCAGCAGAATGGGAAGGAATCGCGAAGCGTTAAAGTTTGCCGTTGAAATTGAGGATTGACTCGTCATCTTTCGGCGCACCCCTCCCACGACATGGTCGGACGATACCCTACTATGCTTGCCCTTTGAGGGGAAACACGGAATGGACGCGGGAAGAAGTCCCTTGCATTACGCTTGTTTTCTAAAGCCCACTCGCCTGCCGGCGGCGGGATCAGCTCTTGTTCACTTCATGGAGCCCGGTGGCGTACCGGTCATCGCTTTTGAAGGATCGAGTTTGCCATCCGCGTCATTGGTCAACGCCACGAAGGCCGCGTCCTGCCGCAAAGAGAGAAATACGGCATCCACCCGCGCCTCCATCATCTCTTTGCTGCGGACGGCCTGGAATCGTTCGTATTCAAAGAAGTGGCGCTTGAGCAACGCAAGAGCCTTCTCCTTTTGTCCGGCTTGCGCATAGATAGCTGCAAGATTGTAGGAAGCGGGAAGAAGCGCTTCGTTTTCTTTCGCGATCTTCAACGCTTCATCGCTATGGCCGTCGGCGGCCATAAATGTCGCGGCAAAAACAATGTTATAAGGATCGGTTGGGTCAAGAGCGAGCGCCTGCTGGACGTATTCATTCGCCTTTGTCGCGTCTCCTTCGGAATTCCAATAAACGGCCAGGTTGCGGTAAGCCAAAACGAGTGGATAAGTTCGGACGGACTCTTCCATCATCGCGAGTCCCTTCTTAAACTCCCCACCATGAATTGTCATTTTCCCTATGCCATGAAGAGCGACGGCGCGTGACATCGGATCGGATGGCATGTCCAAAATCTGCTGGAAAACAACTTGTGCTTTGGCCCAGTCTCCGATTTGATGGCGGTAAAGCTCTCCGAGGTAGCGCAATGGCGCGGGATCCGCGGGATCCATGTCATGTGCCTGCGCGTAAAGTTTTTCCGCTTGAGGGTACTTGCCGGCCATTTCGGCTCGCAGGCCCTGGCGCATCACCTTCTCAATTTGCATACCCTTCGCGCGATCGAAAATCGGCGGATTGGGTATTTCGACGGCCACGCTGACGCCCAACTTCTTCAGCGCGTCCACCGCATCCTTGGCCCTCTTGGGGAAGAGACATTTCTGATCGACGATCGCGCGGTACAGCTTGATCGCGCCATCGCTATCGCCACCTTTGGCCTTGTTCTTCGCATCATCCAACTGTTGTTTGAGAGCGTCATCCCGATGCTTCAATTCCGATTCGACCATCTTCTCCACTTGGTCGACCTTGAGGAACCCGTCCTTGTTCTCCGCTTTGCTGACAATCGCGCCATCGGGAGTCGCCAGTACAGCTATCGGCAATTTCGTTTCAGCGCCGAGCTTTTGTCCAAGGGACGACTGCAAAGTGGAGACTTGCATGGAGACGCATTGAGAGGCGTAGAGGAAAAGAGTGCGAGACGTCCGCAGGCTCGACTTGCTCAGTTCATTCTGTGAAGATGGAAACCAATAAAGGATCAAACCAGCTGTCACGGGTGGATCCTGCGGCCTTAAGGCCTTCCACGGCACCATGTAGACCTGCGTGTCCGCAGAGGGGCCAGTGCCCATTGGGCCGGTACCCATGCCGCCAGTGCCGCCACCTCCGCCGCCGCCACAAGTGGCCCATTCCAAAGCGGGGACTGAGAGAATCATCAACGCCAGAATCACACCACACAGGATAGTTTTTTTCATGGAAGCCAGTATAAGGCAGACCAATGTTTTCTGTCTTGAGGATCAGGCCTGCTTCTCCTTTGGTTGCGTATGATGCAGTTTCTTCGTCCCGCGGCTAGTCCCCGCGCACCATATTCCAAATATGCTAACACCTAACCCGCGATCCGATTGCGCTCGTTAGTATTCAACTTTACCGCCGAACGTCATCTTGTCCAGCTTGAATTCCGCGTTCACGACCTTTCCGTTATAGTCCCCGATCTTTGGGTTCTTGATTTGAAGCTTTACGGACTTGGCCCCTGGGGCAACAACAGGCTGGCCATTGGATGTTCGAGGGAAAAACAGGTCAAATTCCATATCTGGGCCCTGCTTGCTGACATATTGCATCGGCGGCAAATGAGCGCCGGAATCAGTGATAATAAAAACGTCACGAGGAATAGCGCTTCCCACAAAGCTCTGCCAGTAAGCGGAGAGCGAGGACTTCAGACTTGCCGAGCGACCCTCATAAACTACGTGAAAGATGATGAAGTCACCTTGGGACTTACTCATTCCCTGATTTACCTTGGCATCGAAGGACTTTTTGTCTTCGTCGCTCATCTTGTCGTAGTTCTTCTCAAGCTGTTCCTGACGGATCAGGGCTTGGCGGATTGGTTCGGCCGAGCGAACTTGGATGTGATACTCAATCTCTCCGGCGCCAATAACGGAGGGTCCGCTTGTGCTCATCGGGTCATGTGAAGCAGAGGGCATGGCCCCAACGGTGCTGGCGTTCTCCACAATGAACCTTTTTGCCCAGGGCGAATCCTCGAGGATTTTATTGCACTCGCCTTTCGTCCATTCCTTCCAATTCTTCTTTACCCAGAAATCATCCGCCCATGCGGTTGCCGCCACGATTCCAAGAATTAATAGGATGCCCGCGACATATCGGCGCATATATTCCTCCTTAAGAGAATGTGACTCCCGAAGCGGAACATACTCCCTCTGGAATGCCCCGTCAATGACTTCCACCGCGTCGAATGAACTGTTTGATTAAGTATCTAGCCAAAAGCGCCTTTATCTCTCTGCTCTCAAGTTGAATGGTTTGCAAATTAGATTCACGTAGCAAAAAGCGTTCGGAATCGGCTGTTTCGCGGTAAGATACGTCGCTTTCAAAATCACCTTCTCCGAGGAACTATGCGCCGAATCATCATCAGCTTCACCCTCTTGGCCGCGACGGTAGCTTTGGTTACATCGCTATCCAGTGTGCGGGCCTCTGGGTCTCCGCAGCAATCCAAGTCCAAGTCGTCGAAGACAAGCATGGCAATGAGCTTTGGCAACGCGGATGCGATTACGCAGGAAGAGCTAAGGGTCTATGACTATTTTCTTGCCTCGGATCAACTGGAAGGGCGGTATTTCCCGTCACGCGGATATGACACCGCGGCTCTCTACGTTGCGAGTCACCTTGCCGAGTGGGGCCTAAGACCGCTCGGAAGCTCCTCAGGAACGAATGGTCCGCTGCAGCCCTACCTGATGCCAATTGAAATGGTAAGTCACCAAATCGTCTTCGAGGAGTCGAAGGCTTCAGTTACGGCACCGGCTCCGGCTGGGCGTGGAGGCGGTGGAGCCCGTGGCGCAGCACCAGCACAGGGACAGCTCCGCACGACGGATTTCGAATACGCCAAAGACTGGACATACGCCGCTGGCGGTGGAGGCGGCCGTGGTGGCGCTCCGGCAGCGACCCTTAATATCGCGGGGAATCTGGTTTTTGTAGGCCATGGATTTGTGATTAACAAATCCAATACAAATCCATATGAAGGCCTCAATGTAAGCGGCAAGATTGTTGTCGTTGCTGGCATTCCGCCGGATCTCGCCGCGTTTCAGGCAGCACTATTGGCAGCAGGGCGCGGAGGACGCGGTGGAGGGGCTGCACCGCAAAACCCATTGGGGCAGAACTGCACTGATTACCTCACCCCGGATGAAGCAGCGGCCAAGAACGGAGCAATCGGAGTAATACAGATTGGGAACTACGCGCAATTGACCGCGATGGCAAACGCCAATGCCACAGGCGCCGGACGCGGCACTCCGGTGAATGGGCCTCCCTATCAGGTGACCAAATTTCAAGCCGCGACTCCCTGTCCAAGTGTTCCCATCGTGGTTTCCGGGATTGGACTTACCAATTCAATTTTTCAGGGCGAGAAAATACCCGCGGCCGACGTTTTTTACAGAGCTGGAAGCAACACAAAGATGGATTCGTTTGAACTGGGTGCGGAGAAAAAGATCAGCTTCCATGTCTCCGTACACAGCGAAGGCGGGCACGGTGAAAACGTAGTGGCCATGCTCGAAGGCAGCGACCCGGTTTTGAAAAACGAGTACGTAATATTTAGCGCCCACCTCGATCACATCGGGCTAACTGCGAATCCACTACCCGATGGCCACAACGTCAACAACGGCGCGGACGATGACGGCTCCGGTTCTACAGGACTACTTGGCGTTGCCCATGCTTACGCGGCGGGCGCGGCCAAAGGCATGAGGTCCAAACGCAGCATCATTTTTCTATGGAATGGCGGTGAGGAGCGAGGTCTGTGGGGCTCGCAGTATTTCGCCATGTTCCCTCCGGTTGACCTTACAAAGGTCGTCGCGGATTTGAATATGGACATGATCGGCCGAACGAAGAACCCCAATTCCGTGGACGCGGATCCCACTCATCTACTCGTGGACTCAGGTGAAGTCCTCGTCGTGGGGCCGAACATCAGCAGCGACGATCTGGAAAAGACCATTGAAACCGTCAACAGCGGCTATCAAAAGCTGAAGCTGAATCACTTTTACGATGCCACGGCGCCCGACGCCACTCACGACAACCTCGGCCCCGGCCCACAGGGCCAGCGCATCTTCTACCGCAGCGATCATTACAACTTTGCGAAGATGGGCGTTCCCATCGCATTTTTCACGATTGGGTTGCATGTGGACTATCACCGCCCGACGGACACCCCTGAAAAGATTGACTACGAGGAGTTACAGAAAATATCGAAGACCGTGGCGGGAGTCGGCTGGGTGCTTGCAAACCAGGTGGGGCGTCCGGCATTGAACGCCAAACTGCCGGATCAATTAATCACAGACATGAAGGCCGCGCAGGCGCAAGGCTGGGGCAAAATCACGCCAGTGCTGGCGCCTTTGCCTGGAATGCCCTACTAGGCTGAAACAGAACATAAGAGATTCCGCGTGTCCAGTTGAATCAGCGCATCTTGAAGCAAGCGCTGTTGCACACGGACACATGGATGAGGGGAACGTGAAAGACGGAATTTCCCGTCGAGACCTATTGAAAACTGCCGCGGCGGCAGGCACCTCCTACCTTGCTTTCAATGAAGACCAAGCTGCTTCGGCGGTTCCCTCCGAGGCGGCGCCACAATCCGCAAATCAAGTCCTCCCTCTGGTTTCGACAAGCGATATTTTTGTCCCGCCAAAAGGACGGAGCTTCGTCAAATTCAGCTTTGACTTTCCTGAACCTTCGGTTGAGTTTGCGGGACTGCGGTTTTCCTTCCGCATTTTTACATTTGAGAATGCGTACACGTTTGATGCAGCCCTGACAACCGTGAGCGCAGGATCAGACAGCCTCGAAATCCAAAGCGCAGGATTTGTATGGGCAGGCGGACAGGAGAAAGCACCGGGCAAGCTCAGCGCGAGATTCCGCCGAAGGGGCTCTTCGATCGAGTGGGATGCCTCCGCGGAGATGGATCAGCCAATCAAATCCATCGCAGCCGTCGTCCGCGACGTGCCCCGAGGAAAAATTGCTGCAGGTGGCCAGAATTTCTTCGATCCACGTGATGACGAAGTCCTTTTCGGATATCCCTTTGGGGGTGGCTCACTCTTCACGGCAAGAACCATGGACACGCCGCTGGTAATCGTTCAAAGCAGCGACCAGGATTTCTTTTTCATCTCAACCCTCCTCGACCGCGTGCGTGCCACTCGTTTCTATTTCCAGCCGGGAGAGAAGGGTTATCGCGTTGAACTGATCCACGAAGCCGCGGGTTGGGAAAAAAGCAATCGCCTGCAGAGTCCAACGTGGCGCGTGGGGCGGGCGCACAGTCTGGAGGAGGCGAGCCGGCCGCACCTCGAACATCTTGAGGAAGCATTCCAATTGCCTGCATGGGAGAAACGGCCGGACGTACCTGCATGGTTCCGTGATACTGCGCTGGTCGTGGCGCTGCACGGAGTGCATTGGACCGGTTACGTCTTCAATGATTTTGAGAAGATGTCGAAAATTCTCGACTGGGTCGCCACTCAAATCCCCGGACAAAAAGTAACTGTTTTTCTGCCCGCCTGGGACGGCCGCTATTACTGGAACTATCCGCTTTACAAACCGGACCCGCGACTGGGCGGTGAAAACGGTTTCCGCGCCCTGATTGAAAAAGGACACAAACTAAAATTCCACTTCCTGCCGATGTTCGGACTCAATTCCGCAAACCGGCGCCATCCTGAATTTTCCAAAATTGCTGACGCTGTCACCGACCAGATTGACGGCGACGCATTTAACCTGAACTGGGTGGATTGGGACAACGACCGTCACAACGAAGGTTGGGGCCCCTACATGAACGTCGGCGTGGATTCCTGGCGGCGATGGCTCTCTGACCGTATCGCGGACGTAATCGAGCGATATCACGTCGATGGATATTTCCTGGATATTGCCGGCGGCTGGGAGAACAACACGAAGGCGGACATGCACGAGGGAACTCGGCGCATGGTTCACGATTTGCGCGTGAAATTCCCCGAAGCACTCGCCGTGGGCGAAATGTCCTATGACGCCCTGCTCGGCGTTCTTCCCGTGTATCACGTATTTCCCGCTGCTGGATATCCGGCGGCGTTCACGAAATACGCGCGCGCTTTCCAGCATCTGAGCCTTCCCGCGCCCGGTCGCGGAAGCAGCGGCGTCCATGAATCAGGGTTTGGGCGGTTCAACCCGCAAACACTTTCGCTCTCCCCTAATCAGATCCCCACGATCACAGTGGTGGACGATACGTTTGAAAAGTACCGCGACGTCATGGCGCAAATCATCGTCCAGGCTAAGCAGCGAGCTGGGATTGCTTAGCGGATAGAATTCCGAACGATTGCAGCGGAAGCGCACCCTTCGAGGAGAATGGCAATGAAGACTCACGCTGAAATTATTCTGCTGGTTTTTAGTCTTGCGCTCGCTCTGGCTTGGAGCGGCGATCTTGGGGCAGCGACGGCAGGCTTGAAAAAGCAGCCGTTTGGAAAGACGCCGGACGGAAATGATATCAGCCTCTACACTCTGACAAACAAGAATGGCATGGAGGTCGCCATCACGAATTTCGGCGGGATCGTGGTTTCAATAAAGGTTCCGGACCGCTCGGGGAATTTTGCCGACGTAGTCCTCGGATACGATTCGCTCGAAGGCTATCTCACGAACCCATCTTATTTCGGCGCAATCATAGGACGGTACGCAAATCGCATCGCGCGCGGAAAGTTCACGCTCGACGGGAAAACTTACACGCTCGCGCAAAACAACGGTGAGAATTCGTTGCATGGTGGAACGATAGGCTTCAACAAGAAAGTGTGGACTGGCCGCGATATCTCCACCCCGAAAGCTCCGTCTCTTGAATTGAATTACGTCAGCAATGACGGCGAAGAGGGATATCCAGGAAACCTCTCCGTCCGCGTGGTCTACACACTCACCGCGCAGAACGAATTGAAAATTGAGTATTCAGCAACCACGGACAAGAATACGGTCCTTAATCTTACAAACCATTCCTATTTCAATCTTGCGGGGAAAGGCAGTGCAAATATCCTCGGCCATATACTGACGATTCATTCTGACAAATTCACTCCAGTGGATTCCGGGTTGATCCCAACCGGAGAATCACGAAGCGTGCAAGGAACACCCTTTGACTTCAGGAAATCCACTGCGATTGGCGACCGTATCACCCAGGACGACGGGCAGCTCAAACTCGGCCGCGGCTATGATCACAATTGGATTGTGACCCATGCCAAGGTTGGGGATGTTTCGCTCGCAGCACGGGTTTCTGAGCCGAGAACCGGACGCGTATTGGAGGTATGGACGGACCAGCCGGGCATTCAGTTTTATAGCGGGAATTTTCTTGATGGGACGATCCATGGCAACGGTGGCGTCGTTTATGGTCAACGCTCCGGGTTTTGCCTTGAAACTCAGCATTACCCGGATTCACCGAATCACCCAGAATTTCCTTCAACACTATTAAAGCCGGGCGGCCGGTTTCACTCAACGACCATATTTAAGTTTAGGTCCGAGCCGCTTCAGCAACATTAGCTTCAAGAAATCGATTTGGCTTGGCACGCACGAAGTGATTGACAGGACTTCGCTAGCGTCGTAACTTGCGCTTGCTCGCGGCGGTAAGCCCCGCGGCTCATCAGGTTCGCCACCGGCCAATGAACTTACACGCGCTTTATTCCGCGATAATACTGGTGCAGCAGCCATCACGGCTGATCTACCTGCATTTTGTTGACGCAGTAATCATCCTTCTGTATTTCGCGATGATCCTCGGTATCGGCTTTTACCTGAAGCGCTTCACCAAGACGGGCGACGACTTCTTCATGGCGGGCCGCCAGATGACGGCCTGGGTGGCGGGGCTCAGTTTTCTGGCGGCAAATCTCGGATCGTTGGAATTGATGGGCTGGGCGGCGGCTGCCTATCAGTACGGGATTCTGGCGACTCACTGGTATTGGATTGGCGCCATCCCCGCAATGCTTTTCCTCGGCATCGTGATGATGCCCTTTTATTACATTTCCAAGACGCACTCCGTCCCCGGCTATCTGAAACTGCGCTACGGCGAACACGCGCGTGCGCTTTCTGCAATTACTTTTGCGGTGATGACCGTGTTGATGAGCGGTATCAACATCTTTTCGATGGCGCTGGTGATGAAGGTCGTCCTCGGATGGAACATCAATTTCAGTATTTGGGTTTCATCCATCACGGTTGGAATTTATGTCGCGCTAGGCGGTTTACTTTCCGCCATCTTCAATGAAGTCTTGCAGTTTGTGTTGATCTGGTTGGGAGGAATGCTGATCCCGATCATCGGCCTGATCGAAGCGGGCGGGTGGAGCGGCATGACCGCCCGGATTGCCCAAAGATTTCCCGACCAGCACTACACGCATCTTTGGAACACCCTTGGGAGTTTCAAAGACAATCCCATGGGCATTCACTGGACCGGAATTGTGCTTGGCCTCGGGTTTGTTGTCTCCTTCGGATACTGGACCACGGATTTTCTGGTCGTGCAGCGCGTTTTGACCGCGAAGGACCTCCGCGCCGCTAAGACCGCTCCCATCATCGGCGCATCGTTCAAGATGCTTGTGCCATTTATTGTGATCCTTCCGGGATTGCTGGGGCTCGCCGTTCTTCCGCAGCACCTGGTGGGGGAAACGCAAGCCCTTGCCACGGGCGCACATAGTTACAACGAAGTCTTGCCACTGATGCTTGCCCGTTACTTTGGCCCCGGGTTGCTTGGCCTTGGCATTACAGCACTGATGGCGGGATTCATGTCTGGAATGGCGGGTAATGTGAGCGCCTTCGCCACCGTATGGACCTACGACATCTACCGGGCGTTAATTCGAAAAGATGCCGAAGACTCGCACTACGTTTCCATGGGGCGCTGGTGCACGATCCTCGGCGTGCTCCTCAGTATCGGTACCGCGTATCTCGTGATGCAATTCGCGAGCATCATGGACTACGTGCAGGCGCTCTTCAGTTTCTTTATCGCGCCGCTCTTTGGCACCGTTTTGCTTGGAATGTTGTGGAAGCGCGCCACGCCCGCGGCAGGTTTTTGGGGACTTCTGGCCGGGACGCTTTCTTCGATTGGAATGTGGGCCTGGGTCCAATTGGACCACCGCGCCCTTGCCTACATCGCGCTGTCACCCAACGCGAAAGACATGGCGGAAAATATGTACCGCGGGTTGTGGTCTTGGCTCATTTGCGTCGGCGTGACGGTGATGGTCAGCTATTTCACGCAGCCAAAACCCGTCTCCGAGCTCGCGGGCCTTGTTTACGGAGTGACGGATATTCCGTCGGAAGGGCATCTGCCGCTCTACAAGAGGCCGATTTCCTGGGCGTGCATCGTTATTGTAGTTTTCTTCATCCTGAACATCGTGTTCTGGTAGGAGCTTTTAATGAATCCTGAAAGTGGACGAATTTCCATTTGGTTCTTCATCGGCGCACTTGTATTGGTGTATGGAGTGCTTGTCCTCGGCGCGGGTATCTACGAATTGTTTTCTCCATCGCCGACAACGGTTGTGTTGAGTGAACTCCATGCGGGCATCTGGTGGGGCGCACTGATGATTGTCCTCGGAGCGATTCCGTTCTTTAAGTCCTTCCCACGGGCGAAGGAGTGACCACGGTGGCCTCTCCCCGAAAGATGACGCTGGGACTCATTGTGGGCAATCGGGGGTTCTTTCCCGACCACCTCGCGCGCAGCGGCCGCCAGGAAATGAAAGCCACGCTCGAATCCGCGGGAGTCGATGTAATCTGCCTCGGCGAAAATGATTCCAAACATGGCGCTGTGGAAACGCGTCAGGAGGCGGCGCGGTGTGCGGAACTGTTTCGCAAGCATGGCAGCGCGATGGATGGAATTATTGTCACACTGCCAAACTTTGGCGATGAACGCGCCATTGCGGACACTCTGCGCATGGCAGACCTGCGCGTGCCGGTCCTGGTGCAGGCGACGCCGGACACCCCTTCCAAAATGTCCATCAGCGACCGGCGGGACAGTTTTTGCGGAAAAATGTCCGCATGCAACAACCTCGCGCAGTACAAGATTCCCTACTCGCTGACGTCGGTTCACACGGAAGATCCGAAATCCGAAATCTTCCGCAAGGATTTGGATTGGTTCCTGGCAGTGTGCCGCGTGGTGAAGGGTTTGCGGCGGCTGCGCATCGGCGCGATTGGAGCGCGGCCCGCTGCTTTCAACACCGTTCGTTACAGCGAGAAGATCCTCGAGGCCAGCGGGATTTCAGTTGAGACGCTGGACCTTTCCGAAGTGCTGGGGCGCGTTGGACGAATGAAAGATGAGGACGCAAGCGCGCAGGGAAAACTCCGGGCAATCTGCGGGTATGTTGCCACTCAGGGTATTCCCGAGGCTGCGCTGCTCAAAATGGCCAAGCTCGGCGCGGTGATTGACGATTGGATGCGGCAGACCGAAGTCACCATCTCAGCCATCCAGTGCTGGACCTCGCTCGAGGAATTCTTCGGCGTTGTTCCCTGCACAGTGATGAGCATGATGAGCAACATTGGTATGTCCAGCGCGTGCGAGGTTGACGTCTGCGGGGTTGTGGGGATGCACGCGCTGCAATTGGCTTCGGAAACGCCGAGCGCACTGCTCGACTGGAACAATAACTATGCCGACGACCCGGACAAGGCCGTTTGCTTCCACTGCAGCAATTTACCGAAGCATTTTTTTCAGGATGTCCGCATGGACTTCCAGGAAATCATTGCTGGAACCGTCGGCAAGGAAAACACGTTCGGCACCTGTGTCGGCCAGGTAAAGCCGGGCGCCATGAGCTTTGCGCGGTTCTCGACCAATGACAGTGACGGTTCCATCCGCGGCTATGTGGGTGAGGGCGAATTCACGAGCGACCCGATTCAAACTTTCGGCGGCGCCGGCGTCGTCCGCATTCACGGTCTGCAGACTCTTTTGCGTTACATCTGCGAGAACGGGTTCGAGCATCACGTCGCGGCGAATTTCTCTTCCACTGCGGCGGCGGTTCATGAAGCGGCCACGCGCTACCTTGGTTGGAATGTTTACTGGCATAAGTTATGAGCACGGTGGTCGCGGGAGTTGATTTCGGCACGCTCAGTGTTCGCGTTTCCTTGTTTGACAGCGAAAGAGGCCGCCTCGGGTTTGCCACGGCTGAATATCCCCTTCACCGCAAGAGAGAAGATCCCGATTACGCCACGCAGAGCCACACAGATCACATGAATGCATTGGCTCTAGCCATGCGCAAGGCTCTTGAATCCGCGCGCGTGGACGGCCGTCAGGTTGCCGCAATCGCGCTGGACACGACCGGTTCGAGCGTAATCCCCGTGGGGAAAGATCTATCTCCGCTCGACGACTATTACCTCTGGTGTGATCACCGTGCATGGAAAGAAGCGGCGCGGATCACTGCGGTCGCGCGCCAGCGGAAACTTGAGGCAATTCAATGGTGCGGCGGCGTCTATTCTTCCGAATGGGGCTTTGCGAAATTGCTCCACTGGTTGCGCCAAAATCCTGACAAGCGCGGGGAATTTGTAACTGCCTTCGAACACTGCGACATGGTTGCGGCTGTGCTTTGCGGCGTCACCGAACTTCGAAACGCTTCCCGCAGCATCTGTGCCGCAGGTCACAAGTGGCTATGGAATCGCGCGCTGGGCGGATTTCCAACCGATGACTTTTTCATTGAAGTGGACCCTCTTCTTTCCGGCATCACGGATAAAATGGCCGGCAAATTTGCCACGTCGGACAAAATCGCCGGAACATTGTGTCCTCAATGGGCTGAGAGGCTGGGCCTCAAAACTGGGATTCCGATTCCCGTGGGAGCGTTCGACGCTCACTGGGACACAATCGGCGCAGGCGCCCGGTTGCACGACATGGTCAATGTCATCGGCACCTCCACTTGCATTGTCGGCATCACGGACAGCACAAAGTTGGTGCCCGGAGTCTGCGGAGTCGTCCCCGGGGCCGTGCATCCCTTATATACGGGAATTGAGGCTGGGCTTTCTGCGACAGGAGACATCTTCGACGCCATCGCCAAGCGTGCGGGCGTTCCGCTCGTGGGAATGTCGCATAATATCGAAAATTATCGAGCCGGCGAAACCGGCCTATTGCGTTTGACCTGGGACAACGGAGATCGAACGGTGTTGGTAAACCCCGAGCTTGGCGGCGTAACTTTCGGCTGGAAGCTGCTGCACACTGCGCAGGATGAGCTTTTCGCCGCAATCGAAGGCACGGGCTTCCATACGCGAGTGATTTTTGAGCGTATGGAGGAGAGTGGCGTGCGCATCCAGCGCGTGATTCACGCCGGGGGCATTCCGCAGAAAAATTCAAAACTCAATCAAGTTTATGCCGACATCCTGAACAAACCCGTGCTCGTGCCGCAGGGGGACGTCACAAGCCTCGGGTCGGCCATCTTTGCGTTTCTCGCGGCGGGCGCATTTCGAACGATTGAAGAAGCGCAAGACGCGCTTTGCCCTAAGTACAGGGTTTTCGAGCCGGAACCAGCAAGCGTTTCCGTGTATCAGGAACTGTTTCCGTTGTATAAGAAACTTTACTTTGCACTCGGTCAAAGAGAATCTGCCGCGGCAGAAGTCGGCGATGTATTGCCCGCAATTCGCAAGATTGCCGCAGAGGTGAGGGCATCCTGATAATGTTGGCGTCTCTCCGCGAGCAGGTTTTAGAAGCAAACCTCGAACTCGTCCGCCATGGCCTCGTCGTGGACACGTTCGGCAATGCCAGTGGAATCGACAGAAAAAAAGGATTGGTTGTAATCAAGCCGAGCGGCGTCCCGTACGAAACAATGAAACCGAGGGATCTCGTCATCGCAGGCCTGGATGGCCGCGTCGTCGAGGGCAAGCTCAGACCATCGTCAGATCTGCCTACGCACATTGCTCTCTATCGTGCATTCGAACAGGTCGGCGGAGTGGCACACACGCATTCACGTCATGCCACCGCATGGGCGCAAGCGATGCGCGAAATTCCCTGCATGGGAACAACTCACGCTGATTATTTTCGAGGGGCGATCCCGGTGACCGAATCGCTCCAACACAAAGAGATTGCCTCCGAATACGAGTGGAACACGGGGCAGGCCATCGTGAAGCGATTCTACGGAATGGACCCGATGTCTATGCGCGCGGTGCTGGTTGCCGGGCACGCGCCATTTTGCTGGGGAAGCTCGCCGCTCGAAGCCGCACACTTGGCATGGATGCTCGAAGAAGTGGCGCAGATGGCCTTTATGAGCCTGGCGATCAATCCAGCGGCGCATCCGCTCTCCGATGAATTACGCGACAAGCATTTTCTCCGGAAGCATGGGCCCGCCGCGTCTTACGGGCAATCTCCGAAAGAGAAAGGGTGAAGGAGAAAAAGGGAATGACCAGCGCGATTTCGCGTCGCCAATTCGCCCAGAATGCCGCAACCATAGCGCTGACGGCATTGATCCCCAGAAGCCTTTTACAGGGCCAGGCCGCCACAAAGCGATTCGCAATTCGCGCCGACGTTGAAATTGGCATTATTCACCCGGAATTGCATGGGCAGTTCGCGGAACATCTCGGCTCATGCGTTTACGGTGGATTGTGGGTCGGCAAGAAATCTTCTATCCCGAACATCAATGGGTATCGTAAGCAAGCGATCGAATACCTGCATGATTTGAATATTCCTGTGCTGCGCTGGCCGGGCGGATGCTTTGCGGATGACTACCACTGGCGCGACGGCATCGGCCCCGCGGAACGGCGTCCGAAACGCGTCAACATTCATTGGGGTGGATATGTCGAGGACAACAGCTTCGGTACGCATGAATTCATAGGGTTGTGCCGGTTGATTGGCGCACAGCCATATTTGGCTGGCAACGTCGGAAGCGGCACACCCTCTGAGTTACGCGACTGGATTGAATACTGCAATCTCCCTTCAGGCAGCACGCTTGCCGATGAGCGCGCCGCGAATGGCTCACCCGATCCCTTTGCCGTGCGCTACTGGGGGGTGGGAAACGAAAGCTGGGGTTGCGGCGGCGACATGCGGCCAGAAGAATACGCCGCAGAATTCAGGAGATTTGCAGTCTATCTGCGTACGTTTGGTGGAACTAAACCATTTTTGATTGCCAGCGGGCCGAATGGCAATGACGCCAACTGGTCGCACGGTCTGCTCGGCAATTTGAATGGACACATGCCGGATGGGTTTGCGATGCATTTCTATTCCGGCGGAGCCGACTATCCGACGCGCTTTACCGCCGCCCATGTGGATGACCAGCTCTCAAGCTTTGCAAGGGTAGAACAGGCCGTAATCCAACAGCGCGCATTGCTCGATGGTTATCGAGGCGGCAGCCGGGTCGCGTTGCTGCTGGATGAATGGGGCGTGTGGGACAATCTCGATCGCGACGAGCAGAATCGTCTTGGCCGTCTCTGGGAGCAAATCACGATGCGCAGCGCGGTGGCCGCAGGACTCGGTCTGAATCTCTTCAACCGTCATGCCGAGAAACTGTCCATGTGCAACATCGCGCAAATCGTGAACGTGCTCCAATCTCTCCTTCTTACGGATGGTCCGCAAGGCGAGCATTGCATTCGCACCGCGACCTATCACGCCTTTTCCCTTTTTAAGCCGCACCGGGCAAAGACTGCAATCCGCGTAGAATCCGATGATTCCGCACCTTTGGGCGTTTCCGCGTCGGCGTCAAAGGGGGATGACAAATTGATCGCCAGTTTTGTAAACCCGCGCACGGATGCAGATTGGTCTATCGACTGCGATTTGAAGGGTGTCTCTGCCAAAAGCGTGACAGGCCAGATCCTTCATGACGCGGACTGGAACGCCTGCAACTCATTCGAGAATCCTGACCGCATCATTCCGCGCCCGCTCATTGTGCAAATCGATGGAGGCAGACTCCGCTTCGATCTCCCCAGGCTTTCAGTCGCTACGATTGCGCTTCAAGCTTCATAGATATCGCGCAGAGCCGGATAAATGCGCCGATAGACTTGATAGCCTTTTTCCATTACTGCCGCGCGGTTTTCGTTCGGTTTGATTCGCTGCGTCACATGCACCACCGCATCGCTGGCCTCATCCACGGATTTCCAGACGGCCGCGCCCACTCCCGCCAAAATCGCCGCGCCATATGCGGCGCCCTCCTCGGCTCCCAGTAGTTGCACTTCGTGATTGTAGATTTCTGCTTGGATCTGCCTCCACAAAGCAGATCGCGCACCACCCCCACCAAGGCGAATCTCCTTAACGGGAACCTGGATTTCCCGAAAAATTGTCAGCGAATCGCGCAAGCTGAAAACGACTCCTTCAAGAATCGCTCGTATCACGTGTGCGCGAGTGTGGGATGCGGAGAGACCCAACAACGCGGCGCGTACGTTCGGATCGCAGTGTGGAGTCCGTTCTCCCATTAGGTATGGAACCCAGAACACGCCTTCGGCGCATGCCGGCGAATCGCTCGCTTCCGAAACCAACCGGTCGTAGGGATCCCTGCCGTCATCCTCCCCTGCGCCGAAGCGGTCGCGAAACCAGCGCAGCGAAAGTCCCGCTGCTTGTGTAACTCCCATCACATGCCAGCGGCCCGGGATCGCATGACAAAAGGTGTGCAGCCGGCCAAGGGGATCGAGCGAAGGACGGTCGGTCGCCGCAAATACCACTCCCGAAGTTCCGATGGTCGCGCTGACAACTCCGGCGCGGACAACTCCCATCCCAACCGCGCCCGCAGCTTGATCTCCCGCTCCCGCTACAACCGGCGTACCAGTCTTTAGGCCTGTGGCCTCAGCCCCGTTGGCCGAGATGCGTCCGCAGATTTCGGGTGACTCGCGCACCGTCGGAAGGATCCGCTCATCGATTCCGGTTCTGCGCATTACTTCCGCGGACCACTTGCGCCCAGCCACATCGAAGAGCAGCGTGCCCGACGCATCCGCAACATCGGTGACGAATTCCCCCGTCATCCGGAACCGCACGTAGTCCTTCGGCAACAGGACGTGCCGCACGCGCCTCCAGTTCTCTGGCTCCATTTCGCGAACCCACAGCAATTTGGTCAGCGTGAAATTGGTGAGGGGAGGGTTGCATGTGAGCCGAATCAATTCGTCCCTGCCAAACAATTCTTCCAGTGCCCGTGCTTGCTCCTCCGTGCGTTGGTCACACCAGATCAAGGCGGGGCGGACGACTTCTCCATTCACATCGAGGAGAACCGCGCCGTGCATTTGGCCCGAGAATCCGACACACGCAATCTCATCCGCCGAAGCGCCGCATGCTCTCAGCGCTCGCTGGACTGCAACGCCACATGCGCGCCACCAATCCTGTGGGTCCTGTTCCGCCCATCCGGATTCGGGCGAAGCAAATGGGCGATGTTCTTCGACTCCGGAGGCCAACACTTTTCCATCGCCATCCACGATCAAAGCGCGCGTTCCGCCGGTCCCAACATCTATTCCGAGAAGTTTGATGAATTCCTCCGTGCTTTCCGGCCGTTACATTTCGGCTTTGAGAATAAGCATCCTATGCCAAGACTGATTCCATTCAACAAGCTTTTCTGAATTTCCCCTTCACGGCAGCTAGCTATGCCTGGAGTATCGTTGCACTTCCTCTGAATTTGACTCTCAACAGCGACTCTGGAATCATCACCCGAATCCGTTCATTGGATTTCGGCGATGGCTTCGCGAGCCCGGATCAAATCGCTCTAAGGATTCTGCCCTAAGGGGAATCACGGAATGGCCGTCGGCATTCGCACACAGGATTTGAGAAAGGTCTATCTGTCGGCGCCGCCGCTTGCGGCGGGAGCCGGAGGCTTTTCCTTCGCTCCGCCACGAGGCAAGCGCAAGCAACCGAAAGCTGAGATTACTGCCCTCGACGGAGTCTCGCTCGAAGTAGTTCCGGGCGAGATTTTCGGCTTGTTAGGGCCCAACGGTGCGGGCAAGTCCACAACCGTTGGCATCCTGACCACCCGTGTGCGGCCGACCGGCGGCCAAGCGTGGATTGCTGATCATGATGTGTGGAAGGAGCAGGTCGCGGTCAAACGGTTGATCGGCGTGGTGGCGCAGCGTCCGAACCTGGATTTCTCGCTTACTGCACGGGAAATCCTGTTATTCCACGGAGCCTACTTCGGCCTTGGCGCGCACGAGCGAACAAAACGCGCGGACGCCCTGCTGGATAGATTCAAGCTCCTCGACCGCGCCGACCAATTGGTTCGCGGGTTTTCGGGCGGAATGATGCAACGGATGTCCATCGCTCGCGCCATGATGCACGATCCCCAGGTCCTTTTTCTGGACGAGCCGAGCGCCGGCCTTGACCCGCAGACGCGCCTTCTCCTGTGGGAAATCATTCGCGAATACAACCAGGCCGGGAAGACGATCCTGTTGACAACGCATAATATGGAAGAGGCTGACGCATTGTGCCAGCGCCTGGCCATCATTGATCACGGACGCGTAATCGCCCTGGGCTCGCCACGCGAGTTGAAGGCTTCGGTGCCGGGAGGATACCTGCTACGTCTCCGTTTCGGCCAGACGTCGCCGGAACTGTTGAAACGGCTACAAGCTCTCTCCGGCGTTCGGGAGGTGCGCGCCAACGAGCAGCATGGCGCCGATTTGTACGCCGACCGGGGCGGCTCGCTCGTTTCGGAGATCGCCAACCTCGCGCTTGCGGCAGGCGTGGAGTTGTGCGACGTCCATATCTCGGAACCCAGCCTGGAAAACCTTTTCTTGCACCATACCGGAAGGAGCTTGCGCGAATGAACCGCAAAGCGTTCCTGGCCATGCTGGCGCGCGATGCTCATGTCGCGCGCCGCAACATCGTGCCCCTCTTGCTGCAAACTTTTGTCCAACCGCTGATGTTCGTTTTCATTTTCGGCCGCGTGATGGTCGGCAGCGGTTTCATGCCCCCTGCTTACAAGAGCCTACTTCTCCCGGGCATCATGGCCATCACCATGGTCGGCACGGGCATCTGGGCCGTGGCGATGCCGCTGATTGGAGAGTTTCAGTTCACGCGGGAGATTGAAGACAGGCTGCTGGCCCCGATGGATATTTCCTGGTTGGCAGTGGAGA
This sequence comes from Terriglobia bacterium, assembly GCA_041484365.1. GTDB lineage: Bacteria > Acidobacteriota > Terriglobia > Acidiferrales > UBA7541 > DASTCZ01. Next base: position 37,596 of record JBGPHM010000023.1, read on the forward strand.
AAGTCGTCGCCGGAACGCTACAGGCACTGGCGGCCGGGCTAGTGGTAATTCCCATCGGCTGGTTGATGCTTCGCCCAGGGATTGAATTGAGCCTGCCACATCCGCTGACCTTCGTCGTCGTGGCGCTGCTCGTGGCGCTTTTTTCCGCCGCCGGTGGCCTTGCGCTTGGGTGCAGCGTGAATCAGACGCATATCGGCCTGATGTTCGCTCTGGTTGTAGCGCCGATGATTTTCTTCGGATGCACCTACTACCCCTGGAGTGGATTAAGCAAATTCCCGGTCATGCAAAAAGCCATTCTGATCAATCCCCTCGTTTACGCCAGCGAGGGTCTGCGCGGGGTGCTTGTGCCGCAGTTTCCGCATCTGTCTCTCAAAGCGGTTCTGCCTGCACTGTTGGGATTCAACGTGTTTCTATTTGTCGTAGGTCTCCGGCAATTCCACAAAAAAGCCGTCAGTTGAGTTTATCTCCACTGCGATTCCTTATTGAAATCAATGGAAACACGTTGTTTCTAATTCTCGGAAGAAGATTCCACTAAATCTGCCGGTTGGGGAGCACGGAGTCTGACTCATCACTTTCGCGCAGAGGAAGCGGGGCCATCATTGCGGGTAACTCAATTCGGAATTGCGCCCCGCCGCCCGGTCTGTTGGCGCATGTGATCTGTCCCTTGTGCTCCTTTACGATTCCGTAGCAAATGCTCAACCCCAGCCCGGCCCCTTTACCAACAGGCTTGGTCGTATAGAACGGATCGAATACGAGATGCGGCTCGCGGATGCCCGGGCCGCTGTCTAAAAACTCGATGATGACGTTTGCCCGATCGGAACTGGCATGCACCGTCAATACCCCGCCGGTCTCTTCCATTGCGTCCACGGCGTTGCTGATGATGTTGAAAAACACCTGCAGAAGCTGGCTGGCATCACCCCGGACTCCCGGGATGTGCCCTTCTTTTCGTAGTTCGATGCGGATGTTCTTTTCCAGCAGATCCAGCCGGCGAAGTTCCAGCGCGCTCGAAACAATGGACCCGATGTCCAGCAGTGTCCGCTCGGTAGGCAGGGGCTGCGCGAAGCTCAGCAGGTTTCCGACAATTGCTTTGGTGCGCCGGGCTTGTTCCCTGATTTTCTCGGCGATATTCTTGCTCCGGTCTGTCGCCTTTGCGTCATCCGCCAGCAATTCGGAATAGCCCAGGATCGCCGCCAGCGGGTTGTTGATTTCGTGCGCCGCGCCCGCCGCTAATTGTCCGAGCGAGGCCAGCTTCTCCGCCTGCACAAACTGACGCTGGATGCGCTGTACGCGCGTCAGCGAGTCTTTGGATGCCTGCAGAAGGCGCAGCCGGTCTTCATCCACTAGGCGCAGGCGCAGAAACACGAGTGCCGTCAGAAACGCCATGGCGGTGAGCGTCGTCAGCAGCCGGAATCTTCGCACAGCTTCCGGAGCATCGCTCGCGAGTTCCGACCAAATCGCAAGCGCCGGAAGGGAGAGCGCCGCGGACATCGCCATACGCGCGGGCCACACGTTCTCCGTGGGTATCACCTGCATGTCAATTTCCGGCGCGGCCGAGGCTCTTAATGGTGGCACGACCCGGTGCGCGATTATGCCCGCTGTGCCGAACCATAGAAATGACGCGATGAACGGCAGGTCGTATGCGCTCCCTCGGTAATAAAGTCCGCGGGTCACTGCTTCATAAATCAATTGAGAGCTGAGGATGTAAAGAAGCGATGCGCCGGCAAGGTGAGCGTACACTTTTCTCCAAGGCCCTTTGGAGCGAAACACCAGATAGAACAAAAGGGCCGCGAACGAAAGATTCTCGACAACGTAAAGCCAGCTGAAGCTGACCCGGTACTCATTGATATTCGGAACGACGTATTGCCACGGGATCACCACGAAAAGGTAGAGGTAAACCCACCAGGATAACAACAGCAAAAAATCCAAATGCGCGAAGCGGAGATTGCGGTCCGCGTGCGCAACGTGCGGCCTCAACGCAAGTGCCCCCAGGAGAGGCACCGTGTGCACGAAAAAGATCACGTCACCGGGGAACGGCGCCGGCACATGCTGTCGCCGGATCACTTCAAAGTAAGTCCACACTAGATGTCCGGCAAGCCATAGTCCGAATCCAAGCCCGAGCAACATCCAGAATGAATTGCGCCGCCAGTCGGGCGAGGCGGCGTTCCGCAGCAGGCAGGCATTCGTAATGAGCACTGCCGCGCAAAGCGCCAAGTCCGCAAAGGCCGTCAGATGTGCGCCCGGCCGCAGAATCAGCGAGACGGCCGCATAGCCGCCGGTGAATACCAGCCAGCCGAATACAAGACGCGCATTTTTGCGCAATATACTCACGATGGATGCCCTATCTAGATTGTAAGATGCTGTGGCGCCGTAGCTTGAAACGGAGGCATTCCAAAAGTGGCGTAAGCATTATGAGTCGTTAGTACTAGCGCGTTGTTACTTGACTCCTGCGGAAAAGGATTACCCTGCAGCACGGATGGGTTCGCACCGTTTCCTGCGTGAATTGCTGGACGCGGGTTCTACTTCGGTCTTATCTGGCGGAGGGGGGGGGATTCGAACCCCCGGGACCCTTTCGGGCCCAACGGTTTTCAAGACCGCCGGTTTCAACCACTCACCCACCCCTCCGCATTTGATTTTAACCCGGAACTTGGAATTCAGGCGCGTCCGCGGAAGCTCACCACTCTTAAAATGATGTTTCAGAAGGAGGACATCTAAAAAGGAGCTATGCAGCGTTGGAGGGTGATGGAGCCGATGGCGGTGAGGGCGAATTCCAGTCCGCCGGGGTCAGTTCAACGCCCCAGAAACGCGGCGCGGGCGTGAGGAATTCGACGCCGACGCGCTGTCCTTTTTCGCCGAGCTCGCCGAGAAAAACCACCCTGCATTCCAGCTCATCCTGTGTAAATGGGTTCGCGAGCGCGACCATCGCGCCGGAATCCAGCTCCTGATTCAGATAGAGCAGCCCGCCGTGCGCATTCACGACAATCGTGTGGCACGACTCGCGGAACTTGCGGCCGTGGATGTTCTTCCCTTCCACGATCACGCGGATGCGCATGAATACGCGGGAACTGCGCCGGGGGCATTCTTGGATGACTTCCGCCATGACATCAATATGGTCGGATAGTCGATTGTCCCGGTCAACGGAACTTACGTACAGGTGTTTCTGAAAGGTACGGGTGGCGTTTGAACGCGGCGACACCCGTCGGCGGCCATTATTCCTGCTTGCGGTTCCCTCCCCTAACTCCTTAGAATGCATGGGTTTCCGGATGCCACGGCCACCGTCTGCGCGCCATCCCCGGGTTCAGCCCCGGATACTTGGCTGAGTCTTAAATCACTCAATTTCAAGGAGGCGCACATGAACCCCGCACAGCACGCCCTATCGAAATACATCGAATCCCATCGCGACGCGCATTTGCAGGAACTCTGCGAACTGCTGCGCATCCCGAGCGTAAGCACAAAATCCGAGCACAAGGGCGACATCGAAAAAGCCGCCAATTGGGTGGCGAACAAACTGCGTAGCGTGGGAATGAACAGGGTCGAAATCATCCCCACGAAAATGCATCCGCTTGTCTACGCGGAATCGCTCGCCGCGCCGGGAAAGCCAACCGTGCTTTTCTACGGTCACTACGACGTGCAGCCCGCCGAGCCTCTCAATTTATGGACCACGCCTGCCTTCGAGCCAACCGTGCGAAACGGCAATCTTTTTGGCCGCGGCACAGCCGACGACAAAGGGCAGGTGCACATTCACCTGGCGGCATTCGAATCGCTGATGCGGGCCACTGGAAAGCTTCCAATCAATATCAAGGTGCTGATTGAGGGCGAGGAAGAGGTCGGCAGCGTAAACCTATGGGAATATGTGCAGCAGAACAAGGCGCGGCTCGCGGCAGATGCCCTCATCGTCTCGGACACTGCCATGCTGAAGCAGGGTGTCCCTTCGGTGACCTACGGTTTGCGCGGGCTCGTGTACTACCAGGTGGAGATCACCGGTGCGGCGCAGGATTTGCACTCGGGCGTATTCGGTGGTGCGGCGCCAAACCCCATAACGATTCTCTGTGAGCTTTTTGCAAGAATGCACGACAAGAACTTCCGCGTCACCGCGCCCGGATTCTACGACAATGTGGCGAAGCTCAGCGCCGCGGAGCGGAAGTCTCTCGCGAAGCTGCCGTTCAAGGTCAAGGATTTTCAGAAGACGGTCGGCTCGCCGGGGCTGGCCGGCGAAAAAGGCTTTTCCGTCGCCGAACAGTTGTGGTGCCGGCCTACACTCGAATTGAATGGCATTTGGGGCGGGTACACGGGTGAGGGATCAAAGACCGTAATTCCGGCCAAGGCTTACGCGAAATTCTCCTGCCGACTGGTGCCGAATCAGGACCCGGACAAGATCACGCGCCAGGTTGAGAAGTACATCCGCAAGCTGTTGCCGAAAACGGTCACGTGCAAATTTGAAGTGTTGAGCACCGGCAAACCCTGGGTCGCGCCGTTCTCTCATCGCTACTTCGAAGTGGCGCACAAGGCCCTCGAAAAGGGATTCGGCAAGCGCGCTGTGTTCATCCGCGAGGGCGGATCCATTCCATTCGTGACGCAAATGCACGATACCTTCAAGGTCCCGTGCATATTGATCGGCTTTGGCTTGCCGGACGAAAACGCGCACGCGCCGGACGAGCATCTTTCGCTCGAGAACTATTTCGGCGGCATTCGCGCGATGGCGCAGTTTTACCAGGGGCTGGCGCAATTGAAATAGCGCCGTAGCGCGGGTCGTTCCGGAGTGGGACTGTGGAATACCGCATTTTTCGCGGTTTTTTTGCGCTTTCCGCTTGCCTTGCTTGGAAAGTGCAGCTATAGTTCGTGCGGCTCCAGGGCGGCGTCCTGCCGAGCCGGAATAACTCAATCACAAAACAAGGAGAGTTTAGCTAGATGGCAAAACCACTGAGCAAGTCGAAGATCATCGCCACCCTGGCGGAGAAGTGCAGCACGAAGGAAAAGCCGGTGTCGAAGAAGCAGATCGCGTCGTTTTTTGATGAACTGTTCAACCTCGCCGTAAAGGAATGCAAGAGCGGCGCGGGCAAATTCGTAATTCCAAACATCGGCCGCGCAGTAAAGGCGCACCGCAAGGCGCGCATGGGCCGCAACCCGCAGACCGGCGAAGCAATCAAGATCAAGGCGAAGACCGTCGTGCGCCTGCGCGCTGCCAAGGCGTTCAAGGACGCGGCGTTGGCGTAAATTTGAAGGGGCGTCCAGCGCACAATTCCGTGCATGGCGCTCCACAAGTAGAATTTTGTAGGGCTTTGCGCGCGGATATGCCCGCATTTGAATCCGCGTTGCGGTTTTGTTAATGGTTTTGGAAGCCCTCAGGCTTCTTATGGGAGTGCTGCAATCGCTGGTTCTGCGGCTCTTCTGTCGGAAGCTTGAGGGCTTTTTCGTTTGACTCAGTCCCATCCCTCAAATAACTGCTAGGAGCTGCGTGGCACAGTCTTCTCCAGTGGCTTTACCGTGGCATTGAAGATGATCATCAGTGCGGAAGTGGCGATTCCAATCCCTGCGATAACCAGCCATACGATGCGCGGCGTCTGCATCGTCTCCCCAAAATAGTGGACCATTCGGCCGCCGATCACTCCGCCCACCAAGAAACCGATTGCGATGGGCAGAAAGGCGAATCCCATATACGTTCCTTGCTGTCCTTCCGGTGCAAGTCGCGAAATGTATTCGTAGTAGCGCGAAGCCTGAATCATTTCCCCAAGCGCAAGAACCACCAGCATCGCGACTGCCGTCCATGCTGTGGTACGGAATGCCAGGATAAACCATGACGCTCCGGTGATAAAAATCCCCAGAGTCATGGCTGGAAACGTAGGGATCTTGCGCGTCAGGTACGCCACAATCACCTGCAACGCGATCACCGAGAATCCTTCAACGCTAAGAACCCGTGCAACGTTTACGTTTCCAGGCACAAAGGTCGAGAAGTAGAGCGGCAGCGCAATGTAAATCTGCCAGAAGACAATGTAGAAGCCGGAAAAGATCACGAGAAACGTCATGAACCGCAGGTTTGTGATGACGGTCAGAAAGTTTCGCGCCACATCCGGAAGCGATGAAGTCTTAGCGCCGCTTGCCTGCCCCGGCTCCTTGAAGAAAAATAAAACCACGAGAAACATCAGAAAAACGAAAATGGAAGATACGCGGAATACATTTGCCTCGCCGTAGCGCGGGCCGATGAACGACGCCAGCAGCGGCCCGAGCGCGCCGCCCACGTTTACCAGCGTGTAGTAAATCGAATACCCGATGCTGCGTACATTTTCTTTCGAAGCGCGAGCCGTCGTTCCGACCACGCACGGCTTCACGATTGCGGGGCCCAGCGCCGGCACAAGCAGGATCAAGAGAAGCAGATGCGGCTTCGTCATGACATGCTGCAAGGGCGCCATGAACGGGGCCGAGAGCGACCCCAGCAGGAAATACCCGATGGAAAGAATCAAGTATGCAAAGGCGAGTGAACGCTTGAATCCGAGCAGGTCTGCCAGCGCGCCGCCAAAAATCGGCAGGAACCACACCACCGCTCCGAAATACCCGATCAAATCTCCGGCCTGCGCCTGTGAGAAGCCGAGAGACTTGTAGAGGTAAACCGCCAACACCGCCTGCACGCCGTAGTACGAGAGGCGTTCGAAAAGTTCCGTGAAGTTTGCGACCCAGAAGGGTCGTTCGAACCCGGTGCGGATTTCTTGCCAGCGCTCAGCCACGCTCAAGTTGCACTCCCTTTTCCTGCCGAAACCCGTTTCCTAAATGAAATGTGCAGCTAAGAAGCAATCGCGCAAGCCGCTGCACTGCGCCCGGCGGGGATTGTATCGAATGCTGTGCGCTTGCGCCGCTCAAATCTGGGGGAGGGTCTTGAATCAGGTTGATAGTGCCGCAGCCAGTCCTGGCTGCGCGTTGTTTTCCATGTGAATGCCCGGAAGTCACGCGGACAGGCGTAAAATGGGCGCTGCTCGCGCCGGTCATTGCATGAAACTGCGTGAAGGGCTCGTGAAGAGGCTTCGATGAAAAGAAAAGTGATGCTCGTTTCGTTCTGTGTTGCGCTGGGGATTCTAGTTCCGCTCACTGGCCTCGGCCAGAAGCCGCCATCCAATGCCGCGGCGCAGACGCCTCCGCTGCTCACAAGCGCGGAAGTTGCCGCCTTTGATCAGGAGCTTTCCGGCGAAACGGCGAAACGCAACCTCGAATTCATCACGCGCGAGCACCGCATGAGAGCCTCGCGCGGATTCCGCGCCGCGGCTGAATTCGTCGCCGAACGTGCGCGCGCCTACGGCTTGAGCGACGTGACCATTCTCGCTTTCCCCGCGGACGGCAAGACTTTTTACGGCACGCAGAAATCGCGCCTCGCCTGGGACGCCGACTTCGCCGAATTGTGGGAGATGCGTGAAGAAAACGCCAAGTGGACGCCTGCCGTGCGAATGGCAAGCTGGGACGCCATGCCCATCACGCTTGCCGAAGACAGCGAAAGTGGCGATGTGACTGCCGACCTGATTGACGTCGGCGCGGGCACAAATGAATCCGATTACGCAGGCAAGGACGTCCGCGGAAAGATTGTCCTCGTCTCAACGCAACCCGGAGCCGTGCAGGAAATTGCCGTCGGGAAGCATGGCGCGGTGGGCATCGTTAGTTATGCGCAAAACCAGAAGCAGGCGTGGTGGGGCGAGGACGAAAACCTCATCCGCTGGGGTCACCTCGAATCATTCAGCAGTGTAAAAACTTTCGGATTTATGGTTTCACCCAAGACGGCACGCGCACTGCGCGAGCGGCTTGCGCGTGGCGAGCAAATTCGCCTGCACGCCGTCGTAAAGGCCGGACAACATCCCGGCGAATTGAACATCGTCACGGCAGTGATTCCCGGCGCGGACCCCAAATTGCGCGACGAAGAGATCGCCTTCAGTTGCCACCTCGACCACCAGCGCCCCGGCGCCAATGACAACGCCAGCGGCTGCGTCACCATTCTCGAAGTCGCGCGCACAATTCAGAACCTGATTAACGAAGGCAAGCTCGCCCGCCCCGCGCGCACGCTGCGATTCATCTGGCCGCCCGAAGTCGAAGGCACAACGACGCTTCTCAATGCCAAGCCTGAATTCGCCAAGCGCATCAAGGCCGCGATCCACATGGACATGGTCGGCGGCGGGCCTGCCACGAAAGCCATCTTCCACGTCACGCGCGGCCCTATGAGCCTGCCCTCGTTCGTCTATGACGTCGCCGAAGCCTTCGGCGATTTCGTGAACCGCGAAAGCGACCAGTACGCCAGCACCGGCAACGCGCTCTATCCGTTTGTCTCGCCCGAAGGCGGCAAAGAAGCGTTGCAGGCCGACTTCGCCGACTACAGCATGGGCAGCGACCACGATGTATATCAGGAAGGCTCTTTCCGCATCCCCGCGATCTATCTGAACGATTGGCCCGACCGCTACATCCACACCAATGGAGATGTTGCCGCAAACATTGACCCCACCAAACTCAAGCGCGCCGCTTTCATCGGCGCCGCCAGCGGATATTTCCTCGCGAAAATGAAGGAAGCAGATGTTCCTAATTTGATCTTTGTCATGAAATCAGCGAGTCTACGCCGCTCGGCGATCGCGTTCCGGCGAGAAATCAAACATGAGGAACCACATCTTTATTTGGATGGGATTCGCAAATACGAAGACGCAGTTGCGAACTCAATTTCTGGATTTTCATCACTATCTGGATGGGATCTAGATGCATTGGCACAACTTAAGTCGGGACGCGATCTGATTCTTGCTCCATTTGCTACCGTCGGAGAAGGTGAAGGCTTTTTCACATCTGACGAGCGCATTGCTACAGAAGGTATGGTTTTCTACAGGAATGAAAACCCAAAGGGGCCGACGGCGGTTTTTGGGTACGACTACCTCACCGACCACCTCGCCGCAAAGAATCTCCCGCGCCCGAAGCTGCTCGATTATCAAGGTCTGTGGGGTTCGGGTGAGGAGTACACCTACGAAACGTTGAACTTCGTGGACGGCAAACGTAACGCCGAACAAATCCGACAAGCCGTAAGCGCTGAATATGGCCCAGTTTCCTTCAACCTCGTCCTCGAATACTTGAAGGCCCTCGAATCCATCGGCATCCTCCGCCGCGCGCCATGAGACCACGATATTTGGGCGCGCCTTGCGCCTGTGCTAGCATTGCGAACTTGCCACACAGGGCACGAATCCGCGCATGACCACAGCAACAATGCAAGCTCTTCGCAAGCCGCGCCCCGAGCGGGGCGCCGCGCTGGAGAAAGTCCCCATCCCCACAATCGGCCCCACCGACGTGCTCGTCCGCGTCCGAGCCGCCTCGATCTGCGGCACCGACCTCCACATTTACGGCTGGGACCGCTGGTCCGCCTCTCGCATCCGCCCACCCATGACCTTCGGCCATGAATTCTGCGGGACAGTCGAAAGAGTGGGCGAGCGCGTCACCGCGGTAAAGCCCGGCGAATTCGTCAGCGCGGAAATGCACGTCAATTGCGGCCGCTGCCGCCAGTGCAAAATGGGCCAGCCGCACGTTTGCCAAAATTTGCAGATCATCGGGATAGATCGCGACGGCTGCTTCGCCGAATTCGTCCGCATCCCCGCCACAAACATCTGGAAGATTGACCCGGCCATCCCGCAGCATTACGGCGCGATTCTCGATCCGCTCGGTAACGCCGTGCACACCGTCCTCTCCGGCCCCATAAAAGATCAAACCGTCGCCGTCATCGGCTGCGGCCCCATCGGATTGATGTCCATCGCCGTCGCGAAGGCCAGCGGCGCTTCCACAATTTTTGCAACCGAAGTGAACTCCGAACGCCGCGCGATGGCGCTCAAAATGGGCGCCGACGAAGCGCTCGATCCCAGTGCCGGCGATCCCGTCGCCCGCGTGCGCGCGGCCACGGACGGCGCGGGCGCGGACGTCCTTCTCGAAATGAGCGGCCATCCCGCAGGGATCCGCCAGGGCTTTCAGATGTTGCGCGCCGGCGGCCGGGCTTCCCTGCTCGGCATCCCTTCCGATCTGGTGACGCTCGACCTTGTGAATGACATCATCTTCAAGGGCGCGACGGTTTACGGCATCTACGGCCGCAAGATGTTCGAAACCTGGATTCAAATGACTGCGCTATTGAAATCACGCAAGCTAAACTTGGACCCGCTTTTCGGCGAGCAGTTCCCGCTCGAGCGTTTCGAAGAAGGCTTCCGCCTGCTGCAGGACGGCTTGCCCGGAAAAGTTCTTCTCTATCCAAACGGCGCGCGGCCGTTAATTTAAGCGCTTGTTGTTGCGCGCGGAAATTTGTTTTAGGAATTTTGAAACATCGGAGGACTTATGAGCACAACATCGGGCGCGGCCATGGGATCAACGCATAATCCGCTGGCCTTCCTGCATGACCAACTCGCGGAAATGAAAGCCAGGGGCGCTTATCGCAAATTGCGCATCCTCGAAGGCGAGCAGCGTCCGTTCGCCACTTTCGACGGCAAGCAGGTCATCAACCTCAGCTCGAACAATTATCTCGGCCTCACCACGCACAAGGCTCTTCGCAAGGCCTCCATCGAAGCTATCCGCAAGTATGGCGCGGGAGCCGGCGCCGTCCGCACCATCTCCGGCACGATGACGCTTCACATGGAGCTTGAAGAGCAAATCGCGAAATTTAAGGGCACCGAAGCGTGCGTCGTTTTCCAATCCGGCTTCACCGCAAATGCCGGGACCGTTTCCGCCATCCTCGGCAAGGAAGACCTCATCATCTCCGACGAGCTCAACCACGCCAGCATCATTGATGGTTGCCGCCTTTCGCGCGGGACCATCAAAGTCTTCAAGCACCGCGACATCGCCGACTGTGAGCGCATCTGCAAGGAAACCGAAACCTGGCCCGGCCACAAGCTCCTCATCACCGACGGCGTTTTCTCCATGGACGGCGACATCGCGCCGCTCAAGCAACTCTGCGACCTCGCCGAAAAATACAATTGCATCATGATGATTGACGACGCGCATTCCTCCGGCGTCCTCGGCCGCGGCGGGCGCGGCACGGTTGACCACCTCGGCTGCCACGGTCGCGTGCACATCCAGGTCGGCACGCTCAGCAAGGCTATCGGCGTTATGGGCGGCTACGTTTGCGGGTCGCGCGACCTCATCGACTTCCTCTACCAGCGTGCGCGCCCGTTCCTTTTTTCCACTTCGCATCCGCCCGCATCCGCCGCGGCCTGCATGGCGGCGTTCACGCTGCTCGATTCGCCCGAGGGCGAACGTCTCGTCAAAAAACTGTGGGCCAACACAAAGTTTTACAAGCGCCAGCTCAAGAAGCGCGGCTTCAAATTCGGGGCGAGCGAGACGCCCATCGTCCCGATTCACGTTGGCGACGCCAACAAGGCTCACGAGTTTTCAGCGAAATTATTTGAAGCAGGTGTGTTCGCGCCCGCGATGGGCTATCCCGTGGTCGCGGAAGGCAAAGCTCGCCTGCGCACGATTGTCACGGCAACTCACAAGCGCGCCGAACTTGCGCAAGCTTGCGACATTCTCGCCACCGTCGGCAAACAGCTCGGCATAATCTAGGCGTATTTCGGAATCGCTTCAGAAAACTTCTTGAGGCACATTTAGATACATAGAGGCCGGGCTTGCCCGGCCCCTTTTTTCTTACGCAGCGGCTGCCACCTTGCTGCGGTTTGCCATCATGCTATATACCGTAAGCCCGAGAGCTCCCAGCGCCCAGACCGTGACCGCGAGCGTCACCCAGAATCCCGCGTACGGGATCACTCTCAATCCGTAGATCACTAGCAGTCCGAGGGCTAGCTGGCCGACCGCTTCCGAAGTTTTCCATGTCCGCTCCCCGGTGGACGCATAAAACCCGGCGTAACCGCCTTTCCCAAGCATCATCCGGCCCAACCACGTGGCCACAAAAACTTTGCCGCCGTAAATAAAAATTACAAACAGCATCGCTGTGCTAATCCCCACCGACAGGCCGACAACAGTAATGCACGCCAGAACCGCGGCAAACGGAATGCCGACAATCAGCAGCAATCCGATTCCAATCGACGCCCCATACCGGTTTGCGTTTTGCACTGTCTCGCTGAAGAATTTCGGCGCAATCAGCATCAGCACTAGCCCAAAAACAAACGACGCGCCCCACGCCAGCGCCCTATGCCACCATGAGAAGCCGGAATAAACATCCAGCTTCCGCGTCTTGATCGTCACTTCCGGCGCGCTCGCGAGTTTCGCTCCGCTCGCAATGTCCGGTGGCTTCGGGCCTTGGTATACGATCTTCCCAAGCACCTGCGCGCTCGACCCTATGTCAAATCCCTCGTTGGCCTGAAGTTTTATGTCTCCGCCAACGGACCCGCCCATGTGCATTCGTCCCACGGCTCCCAGAATGTCGCGGCCAATCTTTCCATCGAGCGTCACATCACCACCCCCAACCGTCACACTCCATCCAATTTCGGAAGTGGAATCGGTCGTTGCGTTTCCCGCACCCAACATCAGGTTTTTGCCGATCTTTCCATGCAGCGTAAACATGCTGCCGCCAAACCGCACGCTTCCATCCACTGTTCCGTTAATCATCAGTGAGCTTCCAGCGGAAATCACGTCACCCGAAACGTGGCCGTTCACGGTCACGTTATTCCCGAACGCGATCAGGTCTCCATCCACATCCCCGTCTATCCGTATGTTGTTGCCGAAAACAATTAGATCATTTTTAACCGTCTGCCCGCTGGGCAGCGTGTAACTCGGCTCGTTCTTGTGAATCTCCGCCGCGCTCGCGCCGCCCGGCAGCAAAAGCGCCGCCGCCAATGCGCTCATCACCAACGCAATCGTGTTCATTCTGCGAAGCCCGCGCCGCAGTACAAAATAGCCGACCACGCACATCGAAACTACCGCCAACACCTGCACAAGGTTCCACATGGATCCCCATCCTTTCCACAGCGCGCCCTGGAAGAAAAGCATCGTCACCAGGTTCGTTCCTCCGAATCCCGCTTCATTCAATTGAGCCCGCCACGGATCGAGTATCGTTGTCCACAACCAGTACGCGCCCGCCGCACCCATCCCAAACGAAATAATCCACGCCCACGGCATCCGCTCGCGCACCGGCGCCAGCAGCCGCGCGGGAACCGGCTCCTCTTCTTCCCGCATGGACCGCGTCAGCAATCTCGATTCACGCTCCAGCGCCGACAACAGCGCCCTGCAATCTCCGCAGCGCTCGGTGTGCGCCGAAAGTTCCAGCGCGCGCGTCCGCTCAAGCTGCCCTTCGAGATATTGCAGGCACGTCATCTCATCAAAATGGTTGTTCGGTTGATTTGGATTTGCGTTCATGGGGTCCTCCCCGCGGCCATTCCGCGGGAGCCGTGCCCGGCCAGCGCCTCGCGCAACTGGTGGCGCGCGCGTAGCAGCACCACGCCCACAAAATTGCGCCGCACTCCGAGCGATTCGGCGATTTCGTCGTAGCTCATATCCGAGTAATACCTCAGCACCAGCGCCATCCGCGAACGCGACGGCAGCTTCGCCAGCGCCCCGCGCACTTCCTGGCTGCTTCGCTTCTCGAGCAGTTGGTCAAGCTGGTTCGCGTCCGGATGCTCCAATGGAGTTTCATCCACGTCTTCGGTTTCCAGGTCCTGTCGAATCTTTCTTCGGCGCAACAGGTCCCAGCAATGGTTTGCCGAGACTTTGTAAAGCCACGCCTGGAACGGCCGGCTGGGATCGTACTGCCCGAGTTTTTCGCGCACCTTCATAAATATTTCCGTCGTCGCGTCCTCTGCGTCTTCCCTTGCAGGCAATGCCCGCCGGCAGAAACGGAAAATCGGCCCGGCAAATTCCCGGTACAGGTCGCCCCATGCATCCAGGCTTCCCGACCGGGCGCGGGCAATGCAATCCGCCAGCTTCTGCTGGTCCGCCGCGTTCATGCCCTCCCGCCGCTTTCCCGCTTCCATATCTTGATACGCCCCGCGCACCCGGAATCTTTCACCCCGGCATGCCCCTCCGCTAGGTGGTCATCTCATGCCTGGAAACCCAGTATTTGGCCTTCCAACCGACCCTTGTAGCCGCACTTTATCAGAGGAATGGTGGTATTTGCCTGAGATTTGCCCGGGAACGCCGACCTCCCGGTCGGCGTCTTTGCGCCTCCGCCCTTACCGCCCCGGAATCGGCTCGTTATTTCCCCGGCGCTCCAAGCGGCTCAAAGGCTGCCTTGAACTTCGGCTTCCGCGCTTGATACAGCGAAACGCCGGCACCAATGAGTGCGAAAACAAGCGAAAGGGCATTGCCGCTTTCCGATTCAATCTGCCAAAGATTGGTGACAACGGCCGTGAACAATTTCCAAGTGAAGGGATTCCCTGTCTCCTTCATTATCGAAAGGGTGAAATAAATCACGTCTCCGAACAAAATGCTGGCAATCGTGAGAACCGGGATCAATAACTGAACGAGGAGCGTCACCTTTCCCGTACCCTTGATCATCGCCATCGCGATAAAATATCCAATCACAATCGCGCCGTAGAGAAAGATGAAGTGAATGCCATATGCAACCAGCCCCCACGCGACCCCGCCGAGAAGGGCCGCGCCCACGCCAAGCGCGATGCCATTCGGATAGTTAGCCTGCTTCGCCGCGTAATTCATCGCCGCTTGGTCCTGCTCCATGCGAACCCTCTCCTGGCAGCCCGGACAGATGTACATCGGCAGGCCGTTGAGGAGCGTCATCTCCGGCGTGGAAGAAAACTGGCATTTCTCGCACTTGCCGTTTAGCGCCGTGACGATCGGCTTGATCGCTTCTCGCAAGGCATCCGCAAGCCCGGCTACCTGTTCCACTTTCGGCTTCGTTAGCGAGTAATTCCATTCCCATCGCAGGAAGTCTTCGCCAACAGCGGCAAGCTTTCCTTGTTTCCTTCCCGTAAGAGCCGCATTCTGAGCGACGGCTGTCTTCAGCATTTCCGTTTGCTGGAGCTTCTTGAAGCGGAAAATGATGACGACCTTGGATTCATTCTTCCCTCGAAAAAATCCAATGATGGTCATCAAACCGTCGCGCACTCCGATGACGGAACCGGACTTCCTCCCCCACGGGCCTTGCCGGGGGTAATACTGGAGTCCCGTCAGCGTCGCGACTTGCGTAAGAAAGTTGTTCTCATTCATTGGAGGCCTCCCCGTTCATAAACCACAGTCTAATATCATCGAAGGTGAAAACTGGGCCAGAGCATATTCATCGAAGGCGCAAATGTCATTCGGAATTTTGCAAAGGTAGGATCTTGGTTTCCTCTAAGTCCCTTATTCTCCGCACATACGAGGTTCGCGCCCTTAAGTTCTTTAGAATGTGCGCTTCCACAAAAATGGTGGAGGGGGTCGAGATCGCGGCACTTGCATCGCAGCGCTGCTAAGTTACAGTGTCAGGGCCATCTTATGACAACAAATCCCCCATCCATCGTCATCGCCGGGCGGCCCAACGTGGGCAAGTCCACGCTTTTCAATCGCCTCACCGCTTCGCGCCGCGCCATCGTCAATGACCAGCCCGGCATCACCCGCGACCGCATCTACGGCATCGCGAACTGGCAGGGCCGCCGATTTGAGGTCGTGGACACGGGCGGCATCGTGCCCGACGACCGCGCCGCGATCCCCCACGAAATCCTGCGCCAGGCACAGGTGGCCTTCGATACAGCCACGCTGATCGTTCTCGTCGTGGATGCGCGCACCGGCCTCACGCCGCTCGATGAGGAGCTGGCGCGTCTGCTGCGCCGCACGGGCAAGCCGCTCATCCTCGCGGCAAATAAAGTGGATTCGCAGCAGCAGGAATCGCTCACCGGGCCGCTCCATTCGCTGGGCTTGCCCGTGTTTCCGCTTTCCGCCGAGCATGGCTATGGCGTGGACGTTCTGCTCGACTATGTGAGCGAAAAAATTCCCGCCGCCGTGGATGAGACTGAAGACGTGGAAACTGAAATTGGAGCGGGCCACGCGCAAGAAGAAACCGGCGCAGACATAAAGGATTCCGGAGAGGCGAAGAAATCCGTCGAACTGCAAATCGCCATCATCGGACGCCCGAATGTCGGCAAGTCCGCGCTGCTGAATCGCCTCGCTGGTGAAGAGCGCAGCATCGTTTCGCCCACGGCCGGGACTACGCGCGATTCCGTGGACACGGTTGTCCTTCACGACGGCAAACTCTATCGCTTCGTGGACACGGCGGGCATCCGCCGCAAGGGCAAAACAACGCTCGCCGCGGAAAAGTTGAGCGTAATGATGGCGCGCAGGGCGCTTGAGCGCGCCGATATCGCGCTCCTCATCGTGGACGCCGCGCTGGGCGTCACCGCGAATGACGCGACGATTGCCGGCTACGCCCAGGAGTCCGGCTGCAGCGTCATCATCGTGATGAACAAGTGGGACCTCTCGCTCGAAGCCGCCAAGAACGCCATCGTGGAAGAGCGCGCCAGGGGTGGACAAATGCGCGTGAAGGCCCGGCCGGTGCGCTCGCCAAGCGGCAAGAGAACCGAAGAAGTGCCTCAGAAGCGAATGTTGCGCTCGCTCGCTGATCCCGTCCTGCTGATGAAGGAATATGAAACGCTCGTGCGCGACAAGTTGAAATTCCTCGCATACGCGCCCATCGTTTTTCTTTCCGCGCTCACCGGCGACCGCCTCGATAGTCTCTATCCGATGATTGAGCGCGCCGCCGGAGCACGCCGCCGGCGCATCTCGACGGGCGAGCTCAATCGCTGGCTCGCAACTGTGGACCTCGAACGAGGCACTTCGCCCGCCACGCGCAAGGTGAAGATCTTCTACATGACGCAGGCCTCGAGCGCGCCGCCAACTTTTGTGCTCTTCACCAACCAGCCCCTGCGGCTGCACTTCAGCTACGAGCGGTTCCTCGAAAATCGCCTGCGCGAGAAATTCGATTTCACCGCCGCGCCGTTGCGCTTCCTCCAGCGCATGAAAGAGCGCGGCCACCGCGAGCGCAGCAAGAAGCCGGTGAAACCGCGGCGGAGCCGAATCTCGCGCCATGGCAAACCAAGTAAGACAAGGCATGGACATTCGCACCGTGACAGGCCAAGTCGTTGA